>CAZSMC010000018.1:65773-68828 GCA_964607755.1 uncultured Cytophagia bacterium
TTAAAATTTACCCGTTTGTTCTGGCAGATTACCTCAGGTTGCCGAGAAAACCGGTAGAGGTCGAGACACCGGGTACGTTTGAAGATGCAGTGCTGTTGATAGAGTAATAAATTGTAATATTTAACTATTGGAGAATAAGCAATGAGAGAAGTAATTATCTATCGGGGTGAAAATGAATATTGGGTTGCCGAATGCCCCAGCTTGCCTGGCTGTATCAGCCAGGGAAATACAAAAGAAGAAACAATTAAAAACATTAAAGAAGCTATTGAGGGTTATATTTTAGCATTACAAGACGATGACTTGCCCATTCCAGAAGAACATTTTGACGCAATGGTAGTTGCCGTATGAGCAGACTACCTCGGATTTCCGGTCAGAAATGTATAAAAGCTTTAAAAAAGAATGGTTTTTATGTGAAAAGAAAACATGCAAGTCACATTATAATTCGTAGAGATAATCCTTTTTCTCAATTAGTGGTTCCTGATCACAAAGAACTTGATACAGGTACTCTAAGGGCTATTATTAGACAAGCCGGTATAGGCGTCGACGAATTTATAAAATTTAAATGTAACTCAGATATTCATCCAAAAGTTTCGAATTATTAACATTTTTCTGAAAAATTATTCAGTTTTTAGGTGTTTTTATAATTAAGCATACTGACTTTCAACATTTTACTTAATTTTGCTTTGCTCTTTAATTGAAAATCCCGTAGTTTGTTGAGTATCGGTCTGAATGGAACAATGGAGTTTTCTTAAAAATTGGAGCAGAATATGAATAATCCAATAAACAGACGCCGTTTTTTAAAAGCAACTACTGCTCTGGCCGCCCTGCCTGCATTAACTTGTAATTCCGGCAGAGAAAAATCAGCATCGCAGAAACCCAATATCATACTCATCATGGCAGATGACCTGGGCTATGAATGCCTCGGCTGCAACGGCGGCACATCCTACCAAACGCCGGTTCTAAATCGCCTTGCACGTGAAGGTATGCGATTTGAGCACTGTTATGCCCAACCGTTGTGCACGCCCTCGCGAGTCAAAATAATGACAGGTATTTATAACGTGCGCAATTACGTCAAATTCGGAATTCTTGACAAGAATGAAACCACGTTTGCTAATTTGCTCAGACAAAACGGTTATGCGACTTGTGTGACCGGCAAGTGGCAGCTTGGCGGCGGACCGGATAGTCCGGATCATTTTGGATTTGATGAATACATCCTCTGGCAGCATCTCCGCGGCCGGACAGATGAAAAAGGCCACGACACACGGTATCCCAATCCCCACCTCGAAGTCAATGGTGAAAAAGTGGAATACAACAATGGCGAATACGGTCCGGATGTGGTTAGTGATTACGGGTGTGATTTCATCGAGCGCCACCAGGACCAGCCGTTTTTCGTTTATTATCCCATGATCTTGACGCATTGTCCGTTTGTGCCTACCCCTGCTTCTGAAGAGTGGGATCCGAACAACCACGGTTCTCTTGAATACAAAGGAAATCCTGTATATTTCGCCGATATGGTTTCGTATATGGATAGCATAGTCGGCAAGATTGTCGACAAGCTGGAATCACTCGGTATTCGTGAGAACACGCTGCTGCTGTTCACCGGGGACAATGGCACGGATCAGCCTGTGGTTTCTTTAATGAATGGCCGCAAAGTGGTAGGCGGCAAAGGCAAAATGACAAACGCCGGAACCCGCGTTCCGCTCATCGCGAACTGGCCCCGGGCTATTCCGAAAAATTCTGTTTCTGATGACCTGATCGATTTCAGTGATTTCCTGCCAACGCTTTGTGAAGCAGCAGGAGTTGAGTTGCCTGACGAGCTAAAAATCGATGGCCGCAGTTTTTTACCGCAGCTCAAAGGCAAAAAGGGCAATCCCCGGGACTGGATTTACTGCTGGTATTCCCGCAGCGGTGAATCAGGAAAGGCAAAAGAGTTTGTGCGCAGCAAGCGCTACAAACTGTACCAGTCCGGCGAATTTTACGATATCAAAAATGATGTGCATGAAAAGAATGATCTAAAAAAAGACGAGCTGAATGCCAGGCAAAAAAAGATTCGAGCTTTTCTGAAAGCACAACTGGACAAATTTGAAAATGCACGTCCGGAAGAACTAAGGTAAAATTAATATGAAGGTTAGGGCTTAAGTTAAAAAATATTTTAGTTAAATCGGACTTGCCATATGTTTATTACTTGGATAACCAGAATACTCGTTTTCATTTGGGGATTGTTTATAATTTGTCTTCTCTTTAATCATCGTTTGGATATAGCATTGGCCATATCTACATTTAGTGCTGTTTTGGTTGCGCTTTTCAGAGAGAATCTTCATAATATATTATTGCCACCCAATCTGGAAATTTACTCATCTACTGAAAAAGAATACTTTAAAGAAGTACCAGACGAATCTAAAAACCCCAAAAAACTTCAATATTGGCTCACAGTTGTGATAAAAAATAAGGGTAAAAATATGGCAAGAAATGTTGGGGTTTATTTTAGAGGAATAGAATCAAATAGAATAACTAATATTAAAAGTTATAAGCATTTACAATTGAGGAGAGAATTTTTAGATCCAAAACCGAATTGGAATACTCCAACTGTAGATATTCCTCCTCAAATGGAATTCTCTTATAGTTTATGTTTTATAAGAAAAGCATACCCTGAAGAAATAACATTCAGTTTTTCTAGACGCCCACATTATTTTAAAAAGGTACCTTGTCCAAAATATGAAAATTCGTATTTTGAATTCGAAATTTTTACTTCTTCAGAAAATGCAAAAATGAAAGTAAAAAAGTTTAGAATTGATTATAAAGGTAACTATAAAAAGGATTTTCAGCTAAAAACTATATCTTAAAAGTTATACCAATCACATCATGGCACAGACCTTATCTTATTTGGTTCGAAAGCGTTTTTTTACTCAATTTTATATTAACCAAATATTTATCAAAAACCCGAATTTCTGATTGCATTTCAAAAATAATATCATAGATTTTTAAATTAAAAATGAAAAAATGCAGAACCAAAACATAAAGGAGAGTTACGTGTCTGAACAAACGTTGGTACAGG
>CAZSMC010000019.1:0-66142 GCA_964607755.1 uncultured Cytophagia bacterium
GAAAAAATAAATTGTCAAAGAACTTTTTACCATAAGTTATTGAGCGGATACTTTGTTTTCATATATTTGCCCATTTTTCGTTCAGGGAGCTCTTTTATTTTTTCTATATTTAACCATATGACCGAAATACGAGGTGAGTCGGATCCGAGGTTTGAGCTTGACGATACATCAGCTCCCATAATTCTATCGGTTGTTACGTCCACTGTTTCATGCGTGGATTTTACTCTGTGAAATCGGATACATTTTAGGATTGAGATACTATAGGCATTTTCCATACGCAGATTATGGTATCGCGCCCGCAAATTACTGCGCACATGGTTTCTGAATTTGTTTTTGTGAGTAACTTGAAAACAAGTCCCCATTTGCCCCTCTAAAGTTCTTTTTAATTGTCGGATATAAATTAGTTACAAATTTATGTTGAAAAATGCAACTATTTTTTGAAAAAGTCAAAAAACTCGTTGCATCCTCTCATTGAGATGTATGTGCTGCAATGCCGTCACACAGTGACGGCACTCCAAAAGAACTCCAAAATAGCCGTTCTTTGCAGTTACACTTTGATAAAAATCCGTTTTTTGTACAGGATCGATATAACACCCAGCCACAAGGCGACGAACAACAGGGCAAACATTAACGATGCCAAATCATTGCCAAATACCGGTTTTAATAGCACAGCGTAAACATAGCTTTTTATGCTAAAAGGTGTTCCGCCAGCTGAAAACGTTATAGTGCTGAAAAGATTGCCGAAAAACGATGACAACACATAAGCGGTGATGGCGTTGGACCCGAAAATCACAAACGGCGTGGTGCCGGTGCGCTTGCCTTTGATATCGGCATAATAATAAATCAGGCCGAGGACAATCATGGCCAGGCCGGAGCTGAGCAGCACATACGAGCTGGTCCAGATTTTTTTATTGATGGGAAAAACCGGATTGACAAGATAAGCCAGCGCTACGCCAATCACGCCGGCGATCAACAAGCCGCGAAACACATGGGTGCGGTTATCGTTGCTGCGCAGCCACCAGCCGCACAGCACACCGCTCAGCACCGTAGCAATGGCCGGCAGGGTGCTCAGAATGCCTTCCGGGTCCCAGGTTTTGGCTTCTTCCCACACGTGCTCGCCAAACACATGCCGGTCAATGTAACCCGCCAGATTTCCTTCTGGCGAACTCAACTGCCCGGCGCCGCATCCCGGGACGGGTACGAATGTCATCAGCACAAAATAGAGCACCAGCAATCCGGCAAAGGTCCAGGCAATGGGTGCTACCCGGGTTACCACGTTGCCATCCCGGCGGTTGCTCACAGCGATGTACAGCAATGACGCAAAAAAGTAACACATCGCAATGCGCTGCAAAACCCCGGGGATTCGCCACGTCGACAGATCGAACTCGAATGTCCCGTTCAGAAAAAGCCCGACAGCAAACAAGATGAGCGTTCTCCGGACAATGCGGGCGAACATTTGCCGCCGGGCTGCGGTTTGCAGGTATTTGTCCATGGACAGTTTGATGGCAACACCCACGGCAAACAAAAAGAACGGGAACACCATATCCGTGGGCGTCCAGCCGTGCCACTCGGCGTGCTGCAGCGGCGGATAAACGTACGACCAGCTTCCGGGATTATTCACCACAATCATACAAGCCATGGTCAGGCCACGAAAGACATCGAGAGAGTAGATTCGCTGGGACGGGGGGATCATAGAAGCTCCTTGGTTTTTGTCTGACACTTAAAAATAACCGCTATGGAAATTCGACAAAAATAAATCTACCTTTGGAGTGCGCTTTGGAGTGCGCTCTCTGTGTGAGCGCACGGGGGTAAAACTTTTCTTAGATTACTCGAATCCTGTCACAATAACATATCTTGTCCACGCGCACCGTCTATGTTGGCGCCACGGGCGACAGTCCGCAATGCCGTTTAAACCATCTCAGCACCGTGAGCCGTCTCTCGCTCGCAGCCGCCACGCAGAGGCGGCACTCCAAAATGTGCATTTTTCCCGGCCAAAACGATTCTACATATTTTTCACATAATTCAGCATCTGTTCCAGAGCCGGTAAAATCATCAGTTCGGTTTGGCCGCGTGGTTTTTCAGCTTTTTTGAGAGTGTTTGAAAATCGCTCTATCTTTTCGTTCGAGAGCCGGTTGCCGGAGTTAATGCTGTTTACCAATTCGATGCTAATCGCAGCGCACTCGGACAGGTCCCAGGAGAGGCTGGAAATTTCATCGAGTATCGGGGAGACGGCAATGATTTTAGCCAGTTTGTCGTGATTGTCCCGCCAAACTGTTAACTGGCCGAGCAGAACTTTTCGCAGCGAATCGGACTGACCTTCACCGGCGAGGAATGCATCGACCGTCCAGCGGAATTCGCGTGCCACTTTGGCATCGGGGCGCGCCGCATCTACCACACGCGTCAAGGGCGAATAAGTGGTGTATTCCCGCTGCGCCGGCCGCTGATAGCCTTTCAACGGCTCGATGATTTCGACCAGCGTTCGCAGCGAGCTGATCTCGTGATTGTTGGTGAGCCGTCTCAGCATCATGGGCACGTTTTTCTTGTGCGTCAGGCCGTGCTCTTCCAGACGGTAACTGATCGCTTCCAACCGGCGATACATATCTCGGACGTCGTTTATCTCCCGCGGCGACCAGAACCGTTCAGCAATAGCAGCCAATCGCGGCCAGATGCGCGAATCGATGGTTTCCGGCGTGACAAACTCGCCCCACATGGTCGCCTCGCCGCCGAGGATGCGTTCGGCCTGTTCTTCGTTCACCGGCACATCTTTTGGCAGCGGATCGTTCAAATAATGATGATCGGTCGGTCGAATGAGATCGATGTAATAGCCGTTCGACAGCATGGATTGATAACCTTTTTTTGCCGCCTCGTACAGCGCCTCTTTGCCGCGCCACGACTGAATGACAATATTCGTCGGCATGTCCGGCTGCAGAATTTCATCCCAGCCCACCATTTTCTTGTCATATTTGGTCAGGATTTTCAGAATCCGTTGATTGAAATAGCTCTGCAGTTCATGGTTGGATTCGATGTCGTGTTCCCGCATAAACTCCTGGACTTGCTCGTTGGCATCCCACTGTACACCGCTATTCTCATCGCCGCCAATGTGCATGTACTCGTCCGGAAACAGCGCGCTCATTTCCCGGAAAAAAGCATCGAAAAACGTGTACGTTTCCTCGATGGTCGGATTGAATGTCGGGTCCATGATGCCAAAGTGGCGCTCGATGGTGTACGGGCCGGGCTGACTGGCCAATTCCGAATAGCCCACAAACCAACTGGTTGAATGACCGGGGATATCAAACTCAGGCATCACCCGGATGCCGTGGTCAGCCGCGTAATCGATGACGTCCTTGATCTGTTCGTGGGTATAGTAAAAACCGTCCGAGCCAAACTCATGCAGTTTCGGAAACGTTTTGCACTCCACACGAAAACCCTGATCTTCGCTCAGATGCCAGTGCAGTACATTGAGTTTCATTGCGGCCATGGCATCGAGATTGCGTTTTATCACAGCGACAGGCTCCCAGTGTCGGCACACATCGATGAGCAAGCCGCGCCACGGAAAACGCGGTTCATCCTGAACGCGAATGAGCGGAAACACATACGCACCGTCATTTACCGTCAAAAGCTGGAGGAACGTTTCCATGCCCCGCAGCGCACCAACATCGGTTTCTGCCGACAATGTGACGTCATCCTGTGAAACTTCCAAAACATAGCTTTCATCCATGCCCAGCTCGACATCAGCCACACGCTCGACAGTGATCATCATATCCCCTTCCTTGGGACTCTCTGGCGTGAGAAAATCCTGCGGGAAGAACAGACCGGTGCGATTTGACAGTCGCCGCAGCATTCGTGTTGCTGCGCGGTAAACCCGCTCGTCATCCACACCTTGTACAGCAACGCGAAAATCTTCTTCCAACTCATAAAATCCATCACCCAATTCTATAATCCCGGGAACGGGCATGAGGTTAAGTGTTTTTGGCTGTTCTTTTGCACTAACAACAACCACCAGGCTGAATAGAAATAAAAAAATCAGAATGTAACGCATATGACCTCCTCAGCGTAATTTTCTCTTAAAAATCCCTGCCATGTGCCGGTGTGCATCACTCAACTGCGCCGACATGGCAGGGGACATATAAATTTTACGATACTTTTTCGTATTGCTCATATTTGACAGGATCAACAAGATAAACCGGATGAATTTTCTATATTGAAAATCCTGATCATCCTGTCCAATATTTTGTGTTAAATAACTGCTATTTTACAGTTTGATCGGAATCGCACGCAGCACAAAACCACCGTAGGGCTGCATGGTAACGGTTTTTGTTTTTTCGGCGCCGGCAAGACTTTCAATTTTGAACGAATCCGGAGTCTCACCGTCGCCAATGAACAAGATATCCAACTGGTCGCCAAAATCCAAAAGATTAATCTCGACTTGTTGCTTTTCTGACAAACCATTGATTCCGGCAACATACCATTCATCCTGCTTTTGTCGCGCCAAAACCACAAATTCAGACGGACTGCCAGCGATGCAGCGGGTATCGTCCCAGGTGACCGGCACATTGGACAGGAATGTCTGTGCTTCCTCAGGTAATTCAAGATAACCGCTCACCCGGTCGGCAAAATGCTGTATGCCTGACTGGAATACGACGGACAATGCCAGCTCGTGCGCATGGGTGGTTTTGTGCGGGTAGGTCACATCCGTAAATGTGACCGGCGTGAAATCCATGGGGCCAATGACATTGCGGGTAAACACCAGATTGACATTGTGCCACGGCGCTTTATCCGGATAGGTGTCATCAAATTTGTAACATTCTGCCCCGCTCACAGATTCTAAAGTGAGCAGATTCGGATAGGTGCGATGCCAGCCGCGCGGGATGGTACATCCGTGACAGTTCACCATCAAGCCGAAATCGTGGGCGTCTTTAAACAGATCGATATAGTACTGAATGATTTCCTGCTTGTCACTGTGCCAGAAATCCACTTTGATGCCGCGGACGCCGAGCTCCTGCAGCCACCGAAATTCCTGTCGCCGGCGCTC
This sequence comes from uncultured Cytophagia bacterium, assembly GCA_964607755.1. Lineage (GTDB taxonomy): Bacteria > Zhuqueibacterota > Zhuqueibacteria > Residuimicrobiales > Krinioviventaceae > CAZSMC01. The sequence goes on from CAZSMC010000019.1 coordinate 5,033, forward strand.
GCGTTCGTACAGCCGGTCACGAGGCGCTTCGGTCACCACGTTATTCGGCCCACCGGAATTATACCATATCAACACACCGATGCCTTGTGAATCGGCATACTTTATGAAATCCTTCAAATCAGATACCGGTTCGTAATTCCAGTTGGCATCGACCAGATAATAATCCCAGTTCATTGTTTTTGCCATATCGACGAACTTTTTCTGTTTTTCGAAATCCCGCGGACTGTCACTATCCGACCACCAGCTCCATGCGGCAATGCCCGGCTCGACATAATCGCCAACATCGTAAGCCGGCGGATCAGCTACATGCGTGACCAAAGAAGATTCCACAATATCGGCCGGCTCGCTTCCAACAATGATCACTTTCCATGACGTTTCCCACGGCAATGTGGACGTTGGCTGCGGATCTGCCATGCCCTCGGCATCGGACGCCTCGGGCAGACGAACGCGGTACATGCCGTCGGTGGCCTCCGGCTGCAAATGTGTACCGCAATAGCTGCCGTTTAAACCAGATTCCGTTAGCAGCAGGAAATGCTCGCCATTGTTTACCTTGAATAAAGCCGGAAACGCCCAGCCGGATTCAGTCGGCGAGGTCGACCCCACATCGTAGGTCTCATAAAAATTTTCATACGCCGGCCACCACTGTCCGGGATCATCGCATGGCATGATAACCGCTTTGCCGTCCGGGATGTGAAAACCGGTGGCTTCTTGTAGAATCGTTTTGGGATTTGAATCCGAATCCGGAAACACGTATTTAAACGCCACGCCATCGTTATAAGCGCGGACTTTGAGATCGAGACGGGCACTGTCCCGGTTGATGAACGACAGCGTCATTTCATTAGCATGATTGCGGCATTGACGGCGTTTGCCGTTATGCAATGTGTACTGCTCGTCAATCACTCTTTCAGTCTTGCCAGTGAACTGGAATCCTGTTAAAAAAGACGTGTCATCGCGTTCGAGCCCTAATGGCGAACGGGCAACAACTGTGAATTCATTCAATATGACCGAATAAGTTAATGAATCAGCCGCATTGTCCGCTTCTGCTTTGCTCCGGGACAATTCGACAATCATCCTGATCTGTTCATCAGGTGATTGTACGGTCCATTTGGTTTGAGAAACCTGTTCGCAGCTCATAAAGCCACCGAACAGAACAGCACACAATAGCATCACTCGCATTTTTTCGTCCTCCTGGTTTTGACTTTTTTTACAGCTACTATTTAAGCATTTCTCAATTTTTATTCAATTATTTTTAGCAAAATATTTCGGAAATACCTCAGTTACAATTCCAACAATGGGTCACAAAACTAGTTAATAACATATTATAATTTCCAAATTTATAGAATGATACAACATTGATGCAGAAAAGATTTGTGACCCATTGTTTAATTTAGATAGAGCATATCAACCGATAACTGAGCTTATACATATTTCGATTTATATTGGTAGTAATATTTGAAAAGAGTATCTTTTTTGATACCCTTGCATACCTCTTCATGCGGATGACTTGACCGGCCAATATACATCGGTTTCTACATTGTGGAACAATTTTTCCAGGACCAGAGCCGCACACCCGACACTGATTCCATCTTCTCCGAGGATGCTAGTTTTGAGCTCCACCGCCTCGACAGGTGTTCGAAGAGGCGCTCTTTCCAAATGACGATTCACTTCATCGGACATTTTGGGTAATTGGCGAAACAATGGCCCGCTCAGCACAAGGACTTTGGGATTAAAAGCATAAATCAAATTACAACAGACCGTCCCGACAATTCGGCTAAACAGTTTAAAAATATAAAGTCCGAGCGGGTCTCCCTCTTTTACAGCGGTGATAAAGTCCTCGATAGTAGCGTGTTCTGAGAGAATAGATGTCCAGCCTTCTTCCAGGCCGCGCTGGATTGATTTTTTAATGTTAGTAAATGATAGCACGTCTCCCCAAAATCTGGGTTGGTCATTTATGAGAATAGACTTTTGCAGCGAGGCTTCCGGGAAAAATTCGCTAAAGCCGATCTCTCCGGCACTTGCCGTCGTGCCGCGGATTAATAGTCCGTTCAACATAATGCCAGCCCCGATGCCGTTTTCCAGCCACAAACAGATCAAATCTTTCACATCACGACCGGTGCCGAATTGATATTCACCAAGTGTCAATGTTTTTACATCATTCTCCACATAAACCGTATATCCCAGTTGATGTTGGATATATTCTTGAACGGCAAAATTTTGCCATCCCGGAGCGGTGCGTTCCCGGACGAGGCCTTGTTTATAGTCCACGATGCCAGGTAAAGCAACACCCACGCCAACGACCCGGGAAGAAACATTCAACCCAGAAACCATAACTAAAACGTCTTGACACACAGAATCTAATATTTTTTCTGGTTGTTCTCCTTGTTGAAAAAAAGTGATCTTTTTTTGCAATATTTTGCCGTGCAAATTAACAATCCCATAAGACACATAATCTAAAGCAATATGAATTGAAATCACAAAGCCGGCATCGGCATTGAAAGCCAGCAAAACTTCTTTTCGTCCACGACCAGCCCGGGTATTACCTTTTCCGACAATCGTTACTAAATTCAAGGATTTCAATTTATTAACGTTATTGGTGACAGTCGCACGAGTGAGTCTCAACCTTTGTGCCAGGCGGACTCTTGAAATGGGACCAGATTCATACACAGCCCTCAAAATGGAAAGTTCATTTGTATTTAATTTCTGGACTATTGTCTCCACAGGCATCCTATTATTTTGTTTAGGCATTTAACAATTAAGACACCAAGAGAATACAAATTTGATTTTGAAAACACAAGGTTTTTTTAATCCACTAATTCTTTTTCTTTTTATCTTTGTAACTTTTGTTCTTGTAATTATTATTATATTATATTCATTTTATTGTATTTATGTATGTATTGCAGTGGCCAGATATTAAAATTAAATGAGCATTGGAGGAAAAAGTACCTCAATTCCGAAAAATTTTCTTGACAAAATCAATAAATAATTGTATTATGATTTTGTTTATATATTTAACTTTTGATAATATTTTACATCACAATTATGACATATATTTGTTTTTATCCTCGTATGTCAGTCATTTTTCCATATTCATTTCTGTTCTTGTAAATAACATCAATCAGTGAATCCGGTTTGAGTTTTATATTTCAATCATTGAATGAACTTACTTTGTGAGGAGGTGATCTGCGAATTCAAACGCCCGTTAATTCAGTTTAATTTTTAAAAAAAAGGAGGAAAAAATGGTCCAAAAAATGGTTGTTACAGTGATGCTCATGTGTCTGATTGTGAGTACAAGCTGGACACAGGATAATTATTTTATTCCATTCATGCACAAAGCGACAGAACCGGTGACAGTCGATGGTGTCCTCGATGAATGGAATTTTTGCTTTCCGATTGACATGAATCAGGAGACAGCGCCAGCCAATTCACGTTGCCAGGACTGGATGCCGGTCGATAACATCGACCTGAGCGGAACGATCAAGGTAATGTGGGACGAAGAGTACTTTTACATTTCAGCAGAAATCCGCGATGATTTACCAGGCGTTCTACCCGCTCCAGGCTGGCGCGCAGATGCTGTGGAAGTTTATTTTGGCAACTATGATGTCGGCAATGTACCCTGGGACCCAAACGGCGACGGAACAACCCCGGATACCGAGGAAAAATACGCCTGCCAAATCTCTTTTTATTTTGACTCTGATAACGATACCTGCGACATTGTGCAATACACACCAATACAACGCTCTCTTAAATCTAATAAATCAGTCATGAAAGGTCTCTTGTGGGATAATTTCGAAGGTTATAATATCGAAGCCAAAGTCGCCTGGGAAGATTTCCGCTCCCCGAACGATAATGTGTTTGCCTTTAAAGGCGGTGAAATTACTCCGTGCACGTTTTCACTTTATGACGTGGACGACTGGGACCCGGATTCTGATGACTTTCAGGGTTATCAGTTTGCCGAACGCGACCATCCCCCCTATCAGGGTCCCGGACGTGGCTGGCAGGTGATGAAAGTGATGCCGGAACGGGAAACACCCTATTACAAAGATTCCTCACCCTATCTCAAAAAGGCAAAGGGACCAGTAACGATTGACGGTAATCTCAATGAATGGAATTACTGTTTTCCTGTAAACATGAATCAAACAAGTATCCCCGACTATTCACGCGCTTATAATTGGTGGCCAATGGATAATATCGATCTGAGCGGACCACTCAAATTCATGTACGATGAAAACTATTTATACATCGGCTCACATATTGCCGATGACTTACCAGGAGTCATTCCCCAGCACGCCCATTGGTCTGCTGATGCCATTGAAATCTATCTGGGAAACTATGATATTGGCGAGATGGGTGTTGTGCCAGACCACAGCGGTTATGCCAATTCAGATGACATGCTTGATGTCCAGCTTGGGTTTTACTATGACGCGGATCTCGATTCTGTTGATATATATTTATGGAATCCAAGTGACAAGGCTGGCTTTCTGCCATCCAACGATACGCAAGCTGCCGCAAAGATATGGGATAATGGACTTGGTTATGATTATGAGGCACGCGTTTCCCTTCAGGAACTGGCCGATATGGTTGATGAAGAACTTGGGCAGCGCACATTCGACTTTGTCGGCAATGTCGGAGCCATATTTCCGTGCACTTATGCTCTCTATGACCGTGATGACTGGACCGAGGATGATTTTCAAGGATACCAATACGTATCCGATGCTGCTGCGCCTTTTAATGGCCCCGGAGCAGGCGGCTGGGAAGGTGTGAAAATTGTTCCCACCTGTCTTTACGAAAATCTCGACCACTTGTGGGAAACATACACATTTGTCGCAGACGGCTCCCAACCAGTAAAATCCTCAACTTTTCTTTTAAAGCCGAATTACCCAAACCCGTTTAATCCGGTGACAACAATTGAATTTACCCTGCCCCGGGATGGAACAGTAGACCTTTCCATTTATAACGCGCGCGGTGAAGTTGTTAAAAATGTGTTATCGCATTCATTTCTTAATGCTGGAATACATGCCTGTACTGTAGATATGTCTCATCTTCCAAGCGGTGTTTACCTCTCTGTCTTGAGTTATGGTGAAGAAACTCAAGCACAAAAAATGATGCTCATCAAGTAATTTAAAAGCCGGGTAATGTCGTTATTCTACCCGGCTTTAAGTTCTATAATTTTGACAATCAATATCTCAACGCATCTTCCTCTTTGAATCCTGCCAAATCCTTTGTACATTTTGTTTTAATTTTCGGTGAATAATTTGACGATACGAAATCATAAAGCAGGAGGGTTTTATGACAAAGATCACCCTGATCTTTATCGGGATGTGCGTTTTACTCACAATATCTGTGTGCTCCAAAGATTCCGATAACGGCACAGATCCCACGGTCGAGAAAGGTGTGCGAACGATGACATGGCATGGCTGGCAAAATTCTGTTGAAATCAATAACGCAACAACCAAAGTGATTGTGGTTCCGGCTATAGGCCGGATCATGTATTATGGTCTCCAGGACGGTAATAATGTGCTGTGGAATAATCCGCAGTTTTTCGGCAAAACACTGCCGGAAGGCAAGCCGTATAAACAAAACGGCAGCATAGTCTGGGCGAACTTTGGCGGCGATAAAGTGTGGCCGACAGAGCAAAGCCAGTTTCCTGAAATTAACGGCCGCGGCTGGCCGCCGGACCACTGGTTCGATGGCGGTAAACACGATTATGAGCTGCTGGAAAACGGAGTCGTCATCACCGGCCAGGTCAGTGATTATTGCGGCGCCAGGATCAGTCGTGAAATCATTCTTGATCAAGAGACGTCTGAATTGACCATAAACCAGACTATTACCAAAGAAAAACGGGCGCAAAACAATGCCGTCGAGCCGATCAGTTTTACGGTGTGGAATGTCACTCAAATCCGTTCCCCGGTCATGACGCTGTTCAACCTGAATCCGAACAGCGCTCTGGAAAACGGTTATTATTTGTGGCAAGATGAAGCGGCAACCAATTTTAATGTTTACGGCAATGTCGGTGCCTTTCTGCCGGACCCAAGCAGGGCCCAAAAAGCCGGGGCGGATTCGGACAAGTGGTTAGCAGCAATCGTGGATAATACAGTGATCGGGGAATTTTTCACCTATCAGCCCGGGGAAGAATATCCGGACAGCGGTTTGAGCGCCGAGGTGTACACCAGTCCCGAGTATACTGAACTCGAACTTCTCAGCCCATTCAAGAAACTGAGAATAGATGAAAGCCTGAATTACACGATAAAATGGCGATTGCACAAATTGCCGTCTGATGCATCGTCAATGGATGCCAAACGCGAAGCCGCTGTTGAGTGGCTGAACAGCGTGGCGCAATAAAATAAAATGGCCCCGAATATTTTGACCGGGGCCACTTTTTCATTTTACCATTCCAGTTCGTCTTTTTTACCAATCATGTCATTCAACCGGTTGGAAATAATATCCTCTTTCTTTTCCTGGCGTAATTGAACCGCTTCTTTGAGTTTGGCCAGTTCTTTTTCCAGTTTTTCAATTCGTCGCTTTTTTTCGAGTTCGCGCAAATCAAAAAGTGTATCCAGTTTTTCTCGTAATTCCGCTTTGATGTTTTCCTTCTCGGCCTCATCTTCCGATTGCCGGTATTCCATGGCCAATTGCCAGGTTTGGATTTCCAACTGAATGCGTTCTTTGCTGGATTCATACAAATCAGGATCTTTGTTTTCCAGAAAATCGAATTTTTCCAGTTCTGCCCACGTTTTTATCAACATGCGGCGATAAAAAGCAGGATTTTCTTTTTCCATATTCTCCAGGACATCCTGGCTAATAATATCTTTTTCTACAATTTTTTCAAAAGCTCTATCCACGATCTGGTCTAATCGAGCCGGAGTTTTTGGCTGATTTTTTAAATTATCGCGTCTGTTAGCGCCTGGCGGCAACATGTTCTGACCACTCTGTGCCAGAGTGAGGGTTGAGACAATGAAAATTATCAAAATAAATAGCTTCTTCATCCTAACCTCCGTGAGCTAAAATGTTTGTTCATCAGTTTGCTGTAAAAGAGACAAAATATCATTTTCAATTTCCTGTAGCCGGACTTTTATCGAATTCTCGAATAATTCGGCATCGGGATCATTGCCGTACAGGTGATCTCCGTCAGCCATGAGAAGAGTGATCTCCTTTTCTATCGCATCGAATTCTTCATCCAGACTGGCGTTCCATTGCAAGACATGTGTTTTATTAATCCTTGTTCCGGATTCAAAGGGAGAAATATACCAAAACAACAGAAGAAAAATCACTGAAACAACAGCAGTGCCGATCCAGGCGATTCGGGGCATTGGGTGAATCATCTGTCGTGCATGAGCTAGCAGAGACTTTAGTTTTTCTAACCAGCAACCACTGGATTGCGCCTGTTCCAAGATATCTTCAATCAATGACGGATCCACATCATCAAGCGGAATAGAGTGCACAGCTTCTTGTGTCTTTTTCAGCAAAGCCAACTCTTGCTGGCACTTTTGACACGATGAGAGATGTTCTAAAAATTCTTTTCCGATCTGCTCTTCCAATTCATTATAAAGATAAAGCAGCGCAATGTCTTTATATTTTTCACAACACATTATCCAATTCTCCGAAATCGTTTGTTGCCATTTTTCGCAAATTCAGCAGCGCGTAGCGCATTCTGCCAAGCACGGTATTTATCGGACAGTCCAGCATGACTGCAATTTCTTTGAAGGACAATCCGCTATGCTCTCTGAGCAGCAAAACCTGGCGCTGTTCCACAGGTAAACGCTTTATGGCTTTTTTGAGATAACTTTGCAGCTCGCGTTGTTTGACATCCTCTTCTGGTGACGGTGAATGGGTATCGAGAATGTCCGGTGACGGCATGCCGTTATTTTCCTGTGAAACGGGTTCCATGATTTTTGTCTGCCTCTTGTGTTTGCGAAGGTAATCGATAGCTAACCGATTGGCGATGCCGAAAAGCCAGCTTGAAAACTTGCCTTGCTCTTTATACCGGGGCAACGCTTTGATCACTTTAAAAAATGTATCCTGAAAAAGATCATCCGCTGCACCTGGATCGCTCACCATACGTTGCAAATAAGAAGCAAGTTGCCGGCGATAGCGTGTAACCAGGATGTCAAATGCCTTGACATCACCATGTTGATAGTTCCGGACCAGGTCGGCATCGCTTATCAAATCTGTCTGTCTCATAGTTTCTGGTTTTGATCAGTTCAATACAGTAAACGTTTGATATGCCAATATATTGTGTGAAAAATTCATTTTCTTTTTAAACATTCAAGAGGAAAACAGAAAAGTATTACTTTCGTTCAGGGAATAATTGTGCACATACCCGGCAGGTCAAGAAAAGAAATGTTTCAGCTCGTTGAAAATCTGGTCACGGGAACCGGTGACGAGCCGGCATTTTGGCAGGGAATTGATGAAGCGTTTGCCATAACTTTTTTGAATAACGCGTTTGTCGAAAATAATTACTGAACCGCGATCGCTTTTCCTTCGGATAAGCCGGCCAAATCCCTGCTTGAACTTGAGCACAGCCAGCGGTACAGCATATTCCATAAACGCATTACCGCCGCGTTTCTGGATCGCTTCATAGCGCGCTTCAATGACCGGCTCGCTCGGCACCTGAAAAGGTAATTTAGTGATAATCACTGATTCCAGTGCTTTGCCTTCGACGTCCACGCCTTCCCAGAAACTGTCTGTGGCAAACAGCACAGACGAGGTGTCACGCCTGAACCGGGTGATTAACCGGTCGCGGTTTTCTTCGCCCTGTTTGAGCGTATGGATGCCGATTTTCTCAAGCGATTCAACCAGCTCCCTGTAAATCATGTTTAGCAAACCATAGGACGTAAACAACACAAATGCGCGCCCTTTGGAAATGCTTAACGCTTTGAAAATGGCAGCACTTAATTTTTGTGCAAATTGCTGTTCTCGGGGATCAGGCATATCGGTTGGAACTGTCAAAAGCACCTGGCTTTCATAATCGAACGGCGCATCTAAAAGCAATTCGGAACGGCGCCCGTTTTGCAGTTCATCTAAACCAATCCGGTCGGCCAAAAAGTCAAACTTTTTGTCCACTGTCAAGGTGGCCGAAGTCATGATAATGGTGTTAAAATTGTCGTAAACAGCCATGTTCATCATCTCGCCCACTTCGAGTGGCGAGCTTTTGAAGCGAACGATATTGCGGCCCCGCCAGCTTGGTTTGGCTTCTATCCAACGGATGTGGTCGTCATCGTGATTGAACAGCACATCTTTGATGATATCGTGAGCAGCGTTCAGCCGCTCCATCTGGGCGTTCAGCTCGATGAGTACAGAATCCCAACCTGGATCGTCGACAAATTTAGTGCACGGTTTAGCAACATTCACCAGCTCTGCAAGTTCGCTGGTAAAAGTGTGAATTTCGTGCAAATACTCATCGAACGGTTCTTTCAAAGCTCGCTGATGAATCAATTCATTGACCACCTGCGGGATTAATCGTATTTTTGTCTCGCCCTTTAATTCCTGCACCCCTTGGCTGGCTTCGATCACCTGGTAAAATTTGTCCATCAAAACATCGGTAGATTCGATGAGATTGTCCACAGACGGTACCAGTTCTTCCTGAACAAACCGGACAATCTGTATGGCCTTTTCGTCAGTAATATCTTCTCTATAACGAAGCGCTTTCAAACGCAGCAAATGAAGATAACCTTTATCCGTTTCTTTGGTGCGGCGATGCAGTCGGTGAAGAATACGAATGACGCCACCGCGGGTAATTTGGCTGCCAAAATAATTCGTAGCCACGCCTTCGATGTGATGCGCTTCGTCAAAGATAATGCTCTGATACGGCGGTAGAACGGCTGTGCTTTTCATACTGCCGGTTTGATGGCGGACTGCCAGATCAGCAAAAAGCAGATGATGATTGACCACAAGAATGTGGGATTTTGCCGCCTGCCGGCGCGCCCGGTTCACAAAACATTCCTTAAAATGCAGACAACGGCTTCTGGGACACGTGTCACTCTCGGCTGCGATCTTTTCCCACACATTCCATTTGGGAATGAACGAAAGATCTGCCTTGCTGCCGTCTTTTGTCTTTTTCGCCCATTGGATGAGTGCCAGCAATTCATCCCGGTCCTGGTCGTCTGACTGCAATATTAACTCGGATTGAACATCATCGACTTTGCGCAGGCAGACGTAATTGGAACGGCCTTTAATCAAAACAGCATCAAACTCCACATCGAGTACTTTTTGTAAAAACGGTATATCTTTATTAATGAGCTGTTCCTGCAAATTAATTGTGTTGGTTGAAACAACGACGCGTTCTTTGTTATGGACAGCCCAGTGAATGGCCGGTAAAAGGTACGCCATGGTTTTGCCGGTACCGGTGCCGGCTTCAATCGTTGCCACCGTGCCCCGATTGAATGCCTGAATCACTTGCTCGATCATGTCGATTTGTTGAGGCCGATCCTCGTAACTGGGTAGATTTTTGGCAATCAGTCCACCGGGCTGCAAAAGCTTTTCCATGGCTTTGATATCCAGAAAAGTCGTTTCTTCCCGGTGACGCGGTTCGAGAACAGCATAGATATTTTCGACGTTATTGTCGACGATAAAAAAAGCTGTGCTAAAATCATCGAGTTGGGCAGCAATGGCCAGGTCCGCATCGGAAGGTTTTAGCACGCCGTTCGGATGGTTGTGGATGACCACATCCGCATCTTCGGCCTCGCTGCGAACCACGGGTACGGCTGTATCATGCCCCCGGGCAACGACTTGTACATCCTGGACAATCAGATCATCATCGACATACCCAACAAAAAAAACCTCGTTGCCCTCTGCAGCACGGATTTCCTGGCGAATTCGATCGCACACTTTTTTTGTTAAATATGTGGACGCCCTGCTCATAACAGTTTTTAAAACAACTCGGATTGATTGGTATAGGAAAGAATTTCAGCGTCATAACCGATATTTTTGATGTGTTGCGGAAAATCTTTAAAACCGTGAGTTGTGTAAACTTTGTGGGGATTCACAGTTTTGACAAATTGCAGCAGTTCTTCAAAATCGGCATGATCACTGAGTGGGATCGAATGATCGCAGCCAAATCTGCTTCCGGTGGGGCTGTCTGCCCAGCCGGACAGCAGCACAGTGCGAAAGCGGGAGGGCAAAGAATTGATCTTGCGATAGCGAAAAAGATGTGGGGGAATAATAAGCACTTCTCCGTGGCGTACAAGCTGGCCATTCCAAAGGGAACAGTTGCTAAATTCAACACCGTTTTGTCTATAAATGGCAGCAATTTCCCAGGCTGAGCGGTGGACCCAGGTCTTGTAACCGGCATCACCAAGAATCTTCATCGCTTCCTGTGCCTTACCGAGCGTATAGCCCATGACAATCGGCGTAATGGATTCTTGATGACAATCATAGATGAAGCTAAATAGTTCGGATACTAAAAAATCCGATGATTGATTATAGACATAATCGGGACTGCCAAATGTGGATTCCATGATCAGAATATCAGCGTGCGGAATGTCGATAGGCTGTGTGGTCCAGCCCGGTTTGATTTTAAAATCGCCTGTATAAAGCAATGTCACGTCATCGCGCTGTATGCGAATCATCGCAGAACCCAGTATATGCCCGGCCGGAAAGAGCTCGACTGTGCTTTCTTCCAACTCGTAAACGCAGCCGAGTTCGAGCTCTATCACCTCGCGCTGGCGAGCACGCAGTGCGTGGATTTGCACTGTTGGTGGTGTAGCTAATATTTTATCATGATTTTTCAGATGATCTGAATGACCGTGGGAAACAAATGAAAACGGAACCTTTCGTCGTGCATCCAGCCAAAAATCGTGTGCGTAAAGTTTAATTCCTCGACGGTCATATAAAAACATGTATCACATCCTGTCTACTTTATCCAGAAAATATTTATGTATTGTGTTGTCACCGGTCAGCTCGGGATGGAATGTCGCCGCCAACAAATGTTTTTGTTCAACCAAAACAATATTGTCTCCGTGTTGTGCCAGGGGCATCACATTTTTTCCCAACCGGACAATTTTGGGCGCTCGTATAAATACACCTTCAAAATTTCCTTTTTCACCGTTCAGATCCAACTGAACGTCATCGATAAACGAGTCAACTTGCCGGCCGTAAGCATTGCGTTGAATATCAATATCAATGGCGCGCAATGTTTCCTGTTGCATATCAATGACCGCAGTAGCAAGAATAATACAGCCAGCGCATGTTCCCATGATTGGATGAGATTGTACGAATTCTTTTGTTGGTTCCCACAAGAGGTGTTTTTTCATCACGGTCGTTAATGTTGTTGACTCACCGCCGGGGATGATGAGTGCGTCACATTGTTCAAGATCAGCTCTTGTTCGCACCATTATGGCGGTGCGTCCCATTGCGAGCAACACCTCAGAATGTTTTTCAAAATCACCCTGAACCGCTAACACACCAATGGTTTTCATATTAAATTACCATCCGCGATTGGCCATTCGTTCTTCTTCCGGCATTGTTGAAACATCGATGCCGACCATGGCTTCGCCCAAACCTTCGGATACCTGAGCAATCAGATCAAAGTCCATGTAATTGGTGGTAGCCGATACGATCGCTTTGGCGCGTTTTTCAGGATCACCGGATTTAAAAATACCGCTACCAACAAACACGGTTTCTGCGCCCAATTGCATCATCAGCGAAGCATCAGCCGGTGTGGCAATACCGCCGGCTGAAAAGTTGGGTACTGGCAGTTTTTCAAGTTTTTTAATCTGGCGGACAATTTCAACCGGTGCACCAAGGTTTTTCGCTTCAGTGACCAGTTCTTCATCACCCAAACGGGTAATGCGCCGGATGCCGGTTTGTACATTTCGCATGTGCCGGACAGCTTCCACCACATTTCCGGAACCGGCTTCACCTTTGGTGCGGATCATGGCTGCGCCTTCGGCGATGCGCCGCAGAGCTTCGCCCAGGTCGCGACAGCCGCAGACAAAAGGCACCTTGAACGCCCACTTGTTGACATGATATTGCTCGTCCGCCGGAGTGAGTACTTCGCTCTCGTCGATGAAATCAACGCCAAGGGCCTGCAGTACTTGCGCTTCGGCAAAATGTCCGATACGGCACTTTGCCATCACTGGTATGGACACAGCATCCTGAATCGCGCGTATAACTGTCGGATCAGACATACGGGCGATGCCGCCGTGTTCGCGAATATCAGCCGGAATCCGCTCGAGCGCCATCACTGCAACCGCTCCGGCATCCTCGGCAATTTTGGCCTGCTCGGGCGTGGTTACATCCATGATGACGCCGCCTTTGAGCATTTCCGCCAATCCGACTTTTAATTTCATATCATTTGCATCTTTTTTCATGGTATACCTCACTCAAAATACCGTTCAAATCAAACTTTTATTATACAAAAAAATAATGAAATAACAAAAGAAATCGATTCTGACCGGATAATATTTTTTACCTCTTGTTTGTCACCGGACACTTTTCATTATTATCGAAATTGCAAAATTTTAGATGAATATGTCGCCACTACGTGGCTTTATAAAAATGAGATTAACATAGGCTATAAATATTTAACCGCTATGCGGTTTATTTGTGTCAATTTATTCATTTTTCAACAATGGACCCCAATAGGGGTTGGATATTTTTAGTATGATAGCAGATAAAATCCCCCTAAACTCCGTCGGGAGTGACATATTCTCTTTCTGGCATTTCCCATTTAAAAAGTGTCTGGTAATAAAAACGCAATGAGCGAAAAAAAACCTGCCGAACAAACCATACTTTTATAACGAGCAAAACTGTTGATCGATTTGCCTGAGGAGAGCTGTATTTCCTTGAAAGCCGAAAGTTACGCTATTTTATTTTTCCTAGTGTCCCGTTTTCAAAAACATAATCATGGGATTTAAACGAGTATTTTTTATCTCCGAATCCCAAAAGATTGAGCATACCGTTAATATGATAGGAAAGACCTCGTTGTCATTTGTTGACAAGCTGTCCAAAACGATGGTTTCCGCCATCGCTGTTTTGATAAAAAATAATGTCATGAGTAACAGATATGTGAAAATCCTTTGAACGTTCATGATATTCATCATCTTGCAAAAAATTTTCAATTGAATTAGCCCCACAGAAAAATGTATACGGTTTTATATTTTTATAGTTTCGAGCGTCAGCCATTCATCTTTATAATGAACTGATAAAACCGGAAGATTTTGCCGTTCGCAGGCATCCCGTATCATCATTTCTTCGGTGTTCAGGATGCCGGATAAAAGGCAAGTGCCGCCTGGTTTAGTTCTCTCGCTGATTTCAAAAAGAATATCGAGAATGACCTTGCGATTAACATTGGCAAGTATCAAATCGAATTCTGCTTTTACCGCGTTAATCGGTCCGGCATAAACAGAGAACCGGTCTGCCACATCATTTTTCTCGACATTTCGTTTTGCAGTCTGCGCTGCTACCGGGTCTACATCGCAGCCAATCACCCGGCCTGCTCCCAGTTTTAGAGCAGCGATCGCCAGAATGCCGGTGCCTGTGCCAACGTCGAAAACCATCTGACCGGGGGCAACATGCGTTTCAATTGAAATCAGCATTAACTGGGTTGTCGCGTGAGTACCGGAGCCAAAAGCCATTTCAGGATCGAGTTCAATCACACACGGCGGAACATCAACCGGAAGCTCGGCCCAACTTGGTTTTATGATTATCTTTTCGCTCACCGGAATAGATGTAAGATCTTTTTTCCATTCTTCCCGCCAGTCCCGTGAAGGAATGTCCTGAATGTCAATATCAATTTCAAAGTCTGTTTCAAAGAGTTCCTGCAACGAATGCAAGAAAGAATTCAGTGACTTTTTCAACAGCGCTGTAGATGTATCACCTGAAAAATACGCTACAATTCGGTCTTTATGTTCAGCAAGCCCGGTGGCTCCAAGTTCGAATAAAAAATTGCATATCGCCTCGCTTATGCTGGGGACAACCTTTACGGTCACTTGTTTATAAAACGTCGGCGCGTTCATTTAATTTTCATCATAAATAACCGCGGTGATCACCCGGCCAACTTTGCCCAGACTTGTCGCGCTGCAAGCTTCTGGCGTGTCTTTCATGGTGTGCCATTCCGGATAATTAAAATCAATCACGTTTGCGCATTGAATTCCCGCTTGCAGCAATGGCACGTGGTCATCATAAACTGCATAACCTACCGTTGGGATAAATTCGGATACGCCGAGCGCAGCAGCTTTATCCCAGATCAAATCGACCACCTGCCGCGCGTAAACCACGGAAAACTCTTCCTGATATATTTTTAGGTCATTATCGCCGATCATGTCTAAAAGAATGGCATAATTGGGTGCCATGCGCGAACCAAATTCTCTGGCAAAAGCGGCAGAACCGCGCGCCCATGTACGATCCTGTCCTTGCATGCCGGCATCTTCAGCATCGAACAGGACAATATCAATTCCCACGTCTGGTGGATCAGCAGCGATCAGCTCTGCTAAATGGAGCAACACAGCTACACCCGAAGCACCATCGTTTGCTCCCAAGATCGGCCTGTCGTGATTTTCGGGATTTGGATCGCTGTCTGCCCAGGGCCGGGTATCCCAGTGGGCGCACAGCAAGATGCGTTTGCTTTTGAACGGCTGAAAGCGGGAAATCACATTGGTGGCCGTTACAGTCCGTTGCGGCTGTCCGAAAGAAAACATGAACTGTTGTGTGGTGACCTCGTCAGCATGTTTTTTGAGTGTTTCTACAAGATAATCGAGACACTTTTTATGACCTGGCAAGCCGGGAGCCCTCGGACCAAATTCGCATTGTTTTTCCAGAAAATAAAAAGCCCGTTCTCCATCAAATGTGGGAGCGGCCTGGTTCGTTGTTGCCGTCAGGCTGAACAAAATTATTAAAAATAACGAACAGTTCTTAAGCATGGATGACCATTTCAGTTAATATAATGTTTTTAAATATACATAATATGAGGCAAATAATTAACAATTATCGTAAGTGATTTGAAATACCTCAGTTACGATTCCAACAATGGGTCACAAAACTAATAAATAGCACATTATAATTTCAAAATTTATAGAATGATACAATACTATTGCAGAAAAGATTTGTGACCCATTGTTAGATTAGATAGAGCATATCCACTGTTAACTGAGCTCATACGACGATTTTATTAATTCCCGGTCTGGCGATCAATTTCCGCGAATCGCTATGCTCACATCGATGCCCAATTCCTTGAACGAGGTATCGCCAATCATTTTGTTATGGTTCTTGCCAATTTCAAAATAGGCGCCACCAGTTACACGGGAACTGAAACTATAGTTTACACTCGGTTTAAGCAGCCATTTGCCGGTTTCAGCACTGACTTCTGCGCCCTGTCCGCGGTCCTGATAGGTGACTGAATTTCCCAGCGTAAAAGTCAATGAAAAATCAATGTTATTTTTCAACCGCCGGCTTCCCATAAACGGCAACGGCAGGCGAAAATTGCCTTTTTTGGAATAATTCGCTGTAACAGACAAATCCTCGCTATCGCGAATTGTTCTCGCTTTGCCGGAAGTCAGTGTCAGCGTTTCCTTGCTCGATTTGTTATATCGAACGGAAACAGAGATGCCATTTTTCATCTGAATGTTCATGCCAATCATCGGGCGGAACTGGGTGTCTTTATCTTTTTTAGTAATGACCTCTTTGCCATTTTCCATATTGAACGTTTCATTGGCCCGACCGGAACGGGTGTGTTCGACCGTAAACCGCTGCACATATTCTTTTATAAACGGCAGTTTCTCAATGCCGTTAACGCGCAGTGACCATGTAGGAAAAGGTTGACTGAAATCCTCGCCCCACACAAGCCAGCTTTCCGAGCGCTGACCCGTGGTCTGTGTGCTTTTGTTAAAAGAAAAATTCTTGTCATAGCCAAAGCTCAACGTCACATTCCGGCTGATTTTTAAACCGGATTTCACCCCGAACGTTTCATTCTCACTGCTTGAACCGCGATTGGATGTAGTTCCAGCACCTTCTTCTAGCTCTTCAAACGGCACGCCAGGATCACCGGACAGGCCAAATTGATATGCTGTGACCGGCATGCCAGCAATGCCAAATACAGTGCGATTATTACGCGATGAATAGTTCACACTAATGGGATCAAAAACATCGAATGCCTTGACCAGCGTGCCCAATATCGAAAAGCCGCCGCCCTTGTCAGAATCTTCATCTCCTCCCCGCGGACGCCGTGACTGCGGCCTGCCGCCCTGGCGACCAGGCCGGTAAATCGATTTGGCAAATGTGCTCAAATTAACAGAGCCGTTAGCCATAAGTGACCTGTTTTGCGAGGTACTGTGCGCAGCCACACGTTGTTGCCGGTTATAACCGTATTTGAACGAAATCGAATAACTCAGATTCGTAGTGAGCCACGAGAAAAATTTTGGATTATATTTCGTGCTGATGTTTTGATTGACATTCGTGAGCAAACCAAACCGGAGGCTTTTAAACTCATCCCACAGCGAGTCAGACGGCATATCGCGAAGGTCGTTGGTGTAATCGCGGCTGATATCAAAAGATAATTTCTCAAAGATATTCATGTTCAGAGAGGCGCCACGATTGATCTTGAACGCGCTATTCTCATTGTACACACCACTCCGGGTCATTGACTCGTTTTTGCTGCGCGTGCCGCTCATTTGGGTATTGAAACTTTGCGGCGTATAGAACAATTTCATGTCACTCAGTTTGTTAAGAAAAGTAGTATTCTCTAACCAGCCAAAAGGGAAAATATAATTGTCCCGGCCGAACGAGATGCCCCAACTGACATTGCCGGACTCGGTTTTGTTGTGTTGATATTCCGTTCGTGAATTGCTGCCATTGCCTTCGTTACGGCTGTAACTCGCTTTTAATCTGGACAGCAGATGCTTGACAAAAAAGTTTTGCGATTGCGAATTGATGCCAAAAGACACACTCATGCCCTTTTTCTCATTAAACGTGCGAATTTTCTCCAGGGTTGAATCCGGCAAGTCTTCAGTGACTTCAACGTCTTCCCCGGGAATATATTTTGGCGTCGATTCACTTCTCGAATAGTTCAAAGAAACCGGGATTGAAACACCGAGCTTGGACGGCAAAAACTTGTCCACGGAAATACTGGTACTGAAATTTCCGCTAAATTGATTATCGCCAGTCCCGAAACGTTCACTGACATTGTGGAACTCGGCATCTTTGCGGTTAATCTCACCGTTAAAACGAACGAGATCGGCCCAGGAAAAATCGACCCGGGCCCGCATGGCAATGCCCTTTTCCTTTTTGACATCGGATAACCGCAGCTCGTTCATATAGATCTCGCCGTTAAATGGCATATTTTTATGCTTGTTTAGCACACCGGCTTCAAGCATTTTGACGTTTCGTAAAGCGGGTTCACCATGAATGATCCAGCGCTCACCTTGACCTTTGTGCTTGGTGAAAATCTTGGTTCCCACCGAATCAATTTCCGGCTGAACTGTCAGTTTTACTTGCGATAACTCGATGAGATCAACATCAATACTGTTTTTTGTCCAGCCCTGGTAAACAGGTTTTCGAATTTCATAATAGTTATTTTCATCCGCACCAAATCGCAAATAGAACTCAACTTTACTGGAATCCCGGTTAATATGGATGCCGGTTTCATCCCGGCCATAAACGAACATTTTCATTCTGTTGTAATTGATATAATCCTGGGCATCGAAAAATGTTTTTTGCACTTTGCCATTATAGCCGGGCAGTAGACTATTCACTTTAAGCACCAGTGACTGTTCCTTTGCCTGGACACGGGTAATCCGGTCAACCTCACCCTCAACGCCGGGCGGCGGACGGTAAGAGGGATTATCGTGCGTATTAACTACTGAAATGGTAATTGTTGAATCGTCTTTGGCCATATAATTATCCGGCTGTTCTGGCGGGGCTATACCCTGTTCTTTCCAGTCACTGCCGACCAGGTTCATTTCAGCAATCCAGATTTGATGGGGCTTTGTATCCTGGATGCCATCAATCCAGACACGCATATACTCGACCAGTGACAAATCCGGCGAGCCCTGGATCTGCATTGTTGGTTTTGGAGCATTGAGCGGTATTTGATACAAACGCCACCCGTAATCGTCGCCGGTTTTTTCATCGATACTTTCCCCAACCACATAATTCTTATAATCGTCGCTATTATGATTCAGATTGATTGTGTATTCGAAATAGTCGTTGCGAAGATCAACATCGCCGTTGCCGTTCATATCTTCAGTATCCGGGAACCGGCCACGGGAATCCTTTTCATTGTTTTCCGTTCCATTGGCCATGGTCGGGGTACCTGTACGGTCTTTTCCTTGCGGATCATATCTCCAGTTGTCAAAACTGTAGGGTTCGCCATAGTCCTTTTTGCCATTGCCGTTCAAATCCCAAAAGTCACCTCCGGCAGCGATAGCCCTTGGATCATCATCTGCCATGCCATCAAGACCAACATCCTCATCATCGTCCAGCAAGCCGTTTCGGATGCCATTGTTCAGTTTGTCTTCAGTGTCTAATTTCATGTTTGGGATAATGTCTTCGGAAATCTGGCCCAGTTCGATGTGTAAATTCGCATCGAGATCAGGTGAATTTAAAACCCATATTTCCAGATACTTAGCTTCAGTTTGATTATTGTAACCGGAAGACAGCGCCTTTTGAATACCATTCCAGGCGTCAGCAAAATTCGCCAGACTGTCCGGCGCCTGGAATTCCAGTTTAATAATATTGGTGGTCTGTGCCACGTTTGCGTTCAAGTCCTTGTTAGGCCAGATGTATTTAATTGGATACTGGTCATAGGGATTCCAGAAATTCAATCTTGCCCGGCTGCTGAGATCAGGCGCGCCATAGTCAAATTTTCGGGGTGGAGGAGAACAATAGTTCCAGCCGCTTCGAATAATCTGAATCGGTGTCACACGTTTGGACGCTTCAAAGTCATCGATATAAGCCACACCGCTGTTGTCGCCGGTATCCTCGTTATTCCGGGTATTGGGATTTGGAATGATCTGAGCAATCTCGCCCTCAAACTTTAGTGAGGTCGGGGACCGCGTATCGACAAAAGGAATCCAGTTCGCCATTTTGGTGAGGAAAAACGGTTTAACTTCCAGCAGTGTATTCACATCCCATATCATATTTTGCATGGGCCCTTTACCTACCCGAATTTTCTGATCCAGGGTTTTTTCGTTCAGATACATAAAAGTAGCGCCTATAAAGCTGTTGTCCCACAATCCGTATTCTGCGCGTGCGCCCATCACTGTCTTTTTATCGATCTGGAAAAGCTGATTGCTTTCGTAGGTGATATCGAGATTGGCATTGGCGGCCGTGGCTTGTTCGTTCAGCAATCGAAGCGTACCGGTAAAATAATCGATCGTATAATCCACACCCCGGGTCAACGTACGTCCGTTCAGCGTCACTTCTTCCGAATTTTCAATGACGTTCATCCCCAAATGATATTCCGAGCTCTTTGTTTCGGATTTCACTTCGATATAAAAATCGGTTTGTTCGTTAATCACGCTTTGAACGGTCGTGTCATAAATCGCCGGTGCCAGTTTGTTGTCTTTCTTGTTTTCCGAGTACAGCAAATTGCGCAGTTTTTTATCCTGGGGATCAAAAGGGCGGAGGTGGGGAAAAAACAGTTCACCCCTGGCAAAATTAATGATATTGGGATTGTCATCGATAATGCCGTCCGGTTTAGGCTCACCGCTCAAATTAAACCTGTCCAGGCCGAACGCCGTGAGCCAGGTCATTTTGTTGCCGTCTTTATCCTTTACCGTTTCTTGCGGATCGCCGGAAGGTGGCTGGTAATAAATACGGCATTCAAAACCATCTTGTGGAATATTGCGGCCGCCAAGGCTGTAGACGTTTTTCCACTCCAGCGGCCAGGTCGTGTCGCTTGGCCTGGGGTCTTTGGTTTTCAACAAGCGAACCTGCAAAGTTTTATCTTTAGAAGGATCATATTCAATATCGCCGCGGATACGGCCCGAGCTGTCTTCATAAGCCACAGCAAGCACAGAGCCGTCCATGAGCTGCTGGTTCAAGCGGATGTAACCGAGTTGATCCTGGATATAATACTCATCTTTTTCCAGCCGGCGGAAATAGCCACGGTAATGTTCGGGATCGACCTGGGATGTATCACCCTCCATTACGATCTGTTCGTTTTTTCGCGATTCATCCGGCACCCATGCCCAGCCGCGCTGAGAATCCGGATATTTTTGCTGATAATTCGCTTCAGAAACGTAGACATCGATATGCGCAATACCACGGCCAGGATCGACGAGAAATTCACCGTAATCCGTTCGGTTGATGTATTGTGTGCGGTAATATTCATCGATGAAAAAGTAGGAACCTCTTTTGTAGCGGGAAATGTCGATTTCTTTTTTTTCATCCGAGGCGCCGCCGGTCAGGCTCAACTTTTTCTTTTGCCCTTTTTCCTGGCTGACTACGGTGGTGAGACTCAACGGACCGAGCTGGGCATCTGTCTTGATGCCGAACAAACCGCTGCTTCGCATGCTGGCAGTGACAAAACGGGTGCCTGGCAAATTAATGGAAATATTGCCAGCCTCGATATGTTTGATGATCTCGTCTTCATAGCCCTCATACGTCAGGCCGATGCGGTTTTCAAAATCAAACGCCCGCTCTGAATCCTGGTCCACCTTGATTTTCACTTTTTCACCCACGTGACCGGACACATTGAATCTCTGGGTTTGTTCCATTTTGAACGAGTTGTTCGAACCCCGGTTCATGGCGGTGCGAACCTGACTGCGCTTTTCATTACGGAATCCGCCCTTGATATTAATTTGCCCGGACACGTCCAGGCCAACTTTGCTGCCGCCAAATATCGCCTGAAACGCCTTGCTCTTGATTTCCACCGGGATATCGATACGTATCGCGCCGCCGCGGCCGCCTGTGCCGGATTCACCGAGCCGGGAAAGGGTATTTTGCACCAGGGTTTCGTGAGGATAGCTTTTACGTCGGGCTTCAACGTAATCGAACAAATTCATGTACCGGGGAAGCCGGTAATCGAACTCGCCAATTTTTTCCACAAAATTGATATAATTACCTGTCGAATCAATTTCCACCGTTCGCCGAAGCATGGACAGTGAATTGCGTAAATACGGGGAACGCATTCCTCCCATGTAAAGACCAAGATAATACTGTTCCTTTTTAATGGGCACTCGCGGGTCACCGGTCGTTGTGGGTATTTTCATCCCGATATAGGACTTGTTACTGCTCTCAATCTGATCTTCCTGCGCATACCCTGCAATAGATAACATGAGGAAAATGAATAAAGAGAGAGTAAACGGGAGCTTTGGGGGACATGTGTGTTTTGGATTTAAAGCCATAAAGACTTGTATTATACCTCTCCAAGTTGAATTTATCTCTGGCGTTGTTGAAAAATCGTAGCGAATAAAGTCTCTATAGG
This sequence comes from uncultured Cytophagia bacterium, assembly GCA_964607755.1. Lineage (GTDB taxonomy): Bacteria > Zhuqueibacterota > Zhuqueibacteria > Residuimicrobiales > Krinioviventaceae > CAZSMC01. The sequence continues at coordinate 27,393 of CAZSMC010000019.1, forward strand.
CTTCTCCGGGATTGGGGGTAACAATAAACACTCAAGCTCGAACGTTAAAAATTTTTAAAATTTAGAATTTTATTGATAAATTTCAACAAAAATGTTTTGGCAGATTGAGCTATGACGCACCTGATGTGAGACGTCTATATATGCATTTTAAGATAATCTCTGTAGCATTTCGTACAGTCCATTTACATTTATGGATCACTTTTTGTTTTCAAGAGTATAATGCTAACAGATTTAACAGAATGGCATCATATCCACGTTGAAATACAAATATTATAAATTCAGCACCGGAGAAAGTTCCATAAAAAACCCGATAGATTTTCATTGTTCGTATGATACTTGTTTTTTATATTTTCTTGTTTTACAAAAGTTCCATTTTTTGGAAAATTTATCTCAACAATAAAAGTACAAATAATATACCAAACTATGAGTCATTGAGAAAATCACGTGTTCATCCTCTGGAAATACATCGTTAAAGAACACATCAGTCCATTTTTCTTCGGTCTTGGCATCCTCACCATGGTCTTTTTGCTGAATCTCATTTTTCGTGACCTTGGCCGGATTCTCAGCCGCGGATTGAGCATTGGCGTTATCCTCGAGTTTTTCGCCTTGAATCTCGCCTGGATTCTCGCCCTGGCCATTCCCATGGCCGTGCTTATTGCCACGCTCATGGCTTTTGGACGTCTTTCCGGAGACGGAGAAATCACTGCCATGAAAGCAGGCGGCGTGAGCATTCCGTTCATCATCACACCGGTGTTGATTTTGGCTATTGCAATGGCTTTTTTCCTGGTATGGTTTAACAACAATGTGCTGCCGGATGCGAATTTAAGAACCAAATTGTTATGGTCGGATATCGCTCATAAACGCCCCACGTTGCGGCTAGAACCCGGTGTGGTTTACAAGGATATTGAAGGCTATTCGATTCTCGTAAAAGGTCTGCGTGAAACCCCGGATACTTCTTTTGTAAAGGACATTTATATCGAAGATAACAGCGAACCAAACACCAGCACATTTATTTTTGCACAGCGCGGAAAAATATTTTTGAACCAGAAAACTGGCATGCTTAATCTGTTATTGTATGACGGTGAGATGCATGAACTCGATTTAAAAGAGATGAAAGAATACAAAAAAGTCGAGTTTCCCAGACAACTGCAGAAAATCCATGTTCCGGACATGGTGATGACCCGCAGCAAGGAAGGACAGCGCGGCGACAGGGAAAAAAGCGCCCAGATGATGCGAACTGAGGTACGCGAGAATAAAAAAAGTATGAAGCAACGCCAGGACCGCGCGTCAAAACTCATTCGTGGATATTTCGCAAAATATTTACCGTCACCTTTTGACTATCCTGCAGCGCGTGTCGTATTTGACGCCAGCAGCGCCAACGGCCAGCACCAAAAATATTCGCTTCAAGGCGTGCACAGCGATAATATCCGCCTGAAACAGCTCGTCAAATCGGAAATGATGGCGATAAAACGCCTGAACCGCGCCAATTACGGACTGATGGTGGAAGTTCATAAAAAATATTCAATTCCGGTGGCGTGCATTATTTTCATTCTGGTGGGCGCACCATTAGGCATCATGGCACGACGCGGCAACATGGCTGTGGCCGGTGGCATCGCCTTTGCATTTTTTCTCATCTACTGGTCTTGCCTTATCGGCGGCGAAGAGCTGGCGAACAACCAGATCATCTCACCTGTGCTGTCTATGTGGATTGCCAACGTTTTGTGTGGCGCGGCCGGAATCTACCTCGTGTTTCATGCGATCTATGAAACCACTTTTATTAACTGGACACGAATAAATGGATTTTTTAAAAATATTCAACAAAAGAAAAACAGGGGAAACCCGTCGAGTTAACATCATGAATATTTTGCATACGCTTGTGTTAATTTTATATTCTGTTACTACAATCATTTACGTTTGTTATTTTATCAATCAAAGTCCAAAAACAGCTTTTGCCGCAAAAATAGCTCTTGGGCTTTCAATCCTGGTTCACGGACTTTATCTTGGCATGTTCATCCGTATAGCGCAACGCCTGCCGCTAACAAGTTTGTTCGAGGTTCTTACCGTTCTGACTTTTATATTTGCCATCATTTATTTTGCATTGGAGCTCAACATTCACGATGCTTCCATGGGCATAATTATTTCACCGCTGCTGATTATTTTCCAGGGCATTGCCTCTACCGGGCTGGAACCGGCAAAAAGCGTCTCTCCTATTCTCAACAATCTCCCTTTTCACGGTCATGTCTTGCTCATGATCATTGCCTATGCCAGTTTTACCATCGCCTTTATTGCCAGTCTTTTTCATGTTCTTCTGGACAAAGAAATTCGCCTGAAAAAATTAGGCTTTTTCTTTTCGCGATTGCCGTCCCTGGAATTGCTCGATAAAATGAATCTCACAGCCGTGGCGCTCGGTTTTCTTTTTGCCACAGCCGGTATGCTGTGGGGTTTTCTGATGGCTTTGCATGTCTGGCAAGTTACCTTTCCATTGGATGCCAAGTTTATTTCATTCGTTCTGATTTGGGCGATTTATCTTTTTCTCCTTATTGCCAGAATCCGGTTGGGCTGGCAGGGCAAACGCTCCGCCTGGGTCTCGATCGTGGGCTTTGCGTTTATTCTCTTTAGCTTTCTGATTATCTCTGTCTATTTTACTCAAAAACATCTGTATCTATAAAATGCACATTATTGCTTTTGGTTTACATAAACCTGTGGTTCCCGAGTCCCGGGAATATATTATTGATTCGCACAATTCACGTCCTATAATCAATGCGTTGCTTTCAGACATTTCTGTAAATAGCGAAATGCGCTCATCATCGGCCATAACGGTCTTGCAGAAACTGTCCTTTCAGCTCTGTCCTGGCATAAAATGAAAAGCCTTGCCGTTTTTCCATCATCGCGTCATAGAGTATCTCGTCTGACTAAATCCAAGAATGCGAAAGTGCTCTCGCCCCGTGAAGAGGAGAAAATATTGCTTAACGTGCAGGTGATAATTCGCCGGGACCAGCATCTCTCTGAACAGTTCACTGCTGCCCTACAGCCATTTCCTGCGTTTGAAAAACGTGATCAAACCGCCAAAGACGACCAGCACGATCAGCCAAAAAACCGGATAGGAATATTTCCAGCCAAGTTCCGGCATATACTCGAAATTCATGCCATAAATTCCGGCAAAAAAAGTGACCGGGATGAAAAGCGTCGCAATAATGGTCAGCACTTTCATGACCTCATTCATTCGATTGCTGACATTGGATAGATATGTGTCCATGAGCCCGGAGACCAACTCGCGCTGATGTTCCAGAGAATCTGTCACCTGTAACATATGATCATTCAAATCGCGGATAAAAATCTTGGTTGATTCTTCAATCTGATCGAATTCTTCCTTATAGAGTGCGTTGATCGCTTCCCGAAAAGGACGAATAACACGACGTATGTTAAACAGCTCACGCTTTAAATTCTGTATATGTTCCACCTGCTTTTGTTCCGGCTCAACAGACACTTCGTACTCGAGCTGTTCATATTTCTCCTCGAACATTTCCAGGGATGCCAGGTAATGATCGACAGTAAGGTCCAGAAGGGCATAAAAAAGATAATCCGCATTTCTTTGTCGCGCGCGACTTTTCAGCTGCTCCAGTCGCTTCAGCATCGGATTAACCAGGGACCGGTCACCTTCATGAAAAGTCAAGAGCACATCATTAAACAATAACATGCTCAACTGCTCCATTTTAAATTCCCCGCTGGTATTTTCCACGGTAATTGATTTAAAGGTAATGAAAATATAGTCCTCATAATCCTCCAGCTTTGGTCGCTGGCTGGTGTTAATGATATCTTCCAGCACCAGTGAATCAATTTTTAGGCGCTCGCCGAGTTGTCTAAGCAAATGCACATCGTGAATGCCCAGGATACGATACCATTGGACTTTGCCCCGGGTTGGTTTGCGGGAAAGCTGTTCAGGTTGAATATTCTCCAGATGCGAAATCGTCTCTGTATTGTATGTTGTCAGTTCAATGGTAACGGGAAATAATTTTTGTTCGCCAGTATAAACCATAGAGCCTGGCGGCAAACCAACTTTGACAGCGCTTTTTCGACGTCCGATCATAAAAGACCCCGTTTTTTTCTCGACCAATTATTTAACATAATAAAAATTAAAAATTTATTTTATTATTCCAATAAAATAACTCTGTTGATAAAAGAATAATATTATTTTTGTAACTGCAACATAGACTGCCAAAGAGAAAAATATAATCAAAACACAGGATTAAAAATATGGAAATATGAGGTAATGATCTTTTGTTAAAGTAAAAAAATCGTCGGCAAAATTGATGGTACTTGATACCTAAGAATGAAAATTGTTTTATGCGCACAGTTATTTCGGCTATTAGCAAAACGGCAAACTGACCCAGGCAAATAATAGATGAAACAATTCATCCAGAAACTCTCGAAATCCAATAAAATTCCATTCGACAAAGTTGTCCTGGGACTTATTTACAACAAGCCTCTCGGATTCTGGCTCAGGTACAAAGATTATCTCAAATTACAGTTTCTTAAAAAACTTGACAAAATCCTGGTTATCTCGGACGTGAATATTGGCGACTCGGTGATGCTGCAAACGGCTGTCGAGGCATTCCGGTATTATTTCCCGGATGCTGAAATCGATTATATGTACAATGCCAAGGTAGATCAATTAATCAGCCATAACCCTTCCATTTCCACCACTTTTCCATTATTTCACAGCAGTACAGATTATAACCAAAATAAAAAAAATCTGCAGAAAATTCACACCGTTCTGCAGCAAAAGAAATATGATTTAATTTTAAACATGTGTCCTCTTGTCACGCATCAAGATTTAAAAAAATACAACAGAATGGTTATTACGGTAATTAACCTTTTATTGCGTATTCTCAATTCTCATAAACGCAGTGAAATGGCAAGTTTACCATTTCATATTGTGGATTATATTAACAATCTTGTTTTTCATCTGCCAGCAAGTCTACGGCCGCAAAAGAATCATCTTCAATTTCGAGGCACATTTGTTTATCTTGACAGGGATATCATTCATCAACGCGAAGAATTTGTTCACGAACACAACCTTTCTTCAGAGAAAAGGATTATTTTTATCAATCCGGATACGTCGAACATTTATACATTTATCCAACCCGACTTTTATGTTAAACTTATTCATTCCTTGCTGCAATCCGGAGAGATTGACCACATTCTTTTGGGCCGCAGTTACAAATTCAAGGGTACTTCAACCGAGATTTTCAACAGCCTTTCAACGCCGTTGAAAAACCATGTAACAATGTTGCCTCGCCATTCATCTTTAGCTTTTTATGCGGCTATGGTCGATGTGTGCGACGGTTATGTGACCGGAGATACGGGTCCGTTGCACATTGCGGCTGCTAAAAGAGTTTCTACCTGGCCTGGTTATTCCTTTAACAACAACACGGTCATTGTCAGCCTGTTCAAGGCAACCGAACCGGCAATCTATGGTTATGATTCGTTTTCGAATTTGATAATCGACTCCAGTCAATCGGCGCCGGCTCGCGCCTTTGAACTGGATTTAAGCTGCAAAGACATCACCTGCTCAATTCAGCGAATTATCAAAACATGCGATGCCGCAAAATGTATGTCTTCATTTAGAGCAGACGAGATTTCCGATTTCATCCTGCAAAACATTAACCATAAAGAGCGGCCAAAAAATTATGAGCTATCAGAGTCAGTTAACTGGCAATAATCGCCGGATGTTTTTCTGTGGCATCTCTTTATTTGCTGCAATTTTTATTTCCCTTGCTTATTTGTTCGTTTTTCAAAAAGTTGATTTTTTTAAAGTTATAAGTATCATGATCGCGTCCCTTGCTGGCGGGCGTTCCGCTGCTATTCTCACCGGACTTGAACTAAAATTACACAATCTTGTCATCAGTTTGATTGTTTTCGCCATCAATCTGGCATGGTTGTTGACGTTCTTTGCCCTGCTCATTGCCTTTTTCCATCACGTAACTGAAATTAAATATGTGGGAAAATTTTTAGAATCGACCAAAGAACGCGCTGAATTGCAAAAATTAAAAGTAGCAACCTGGGGCTCGTGGGCTCTGCCTGTTTTTATCTGGCTGCCATTTCCATTTACCGGGTCTTTTGCCGGAGCAATCATTGGATTTTTAATGGGAATCCCCCTTGCCAGATTGCTTGTTATCGTCATCGGCTCCATGCTAGTTGGCATTATATCATGGACATACGGATTTCACAGTCTGCTTATCATCACAGGCCCTGTAGGTAAAATCGTGACATATTCTCTTATTGGCATACTTGTCATTCACGGACTTGTGCAGAACAAAAAACAGTTAAAGAGCATAAATAAAAATTGATTATGGAAAACTCTGAGACGAAAACTGTCATTATTCTCACCATGCCGAGAAGCGGTTCATCTCTTTTAGCCGGAATCTTGCATCACCTCGGTGTTCCTATGGGAAATTCGTCGGATTTGGAAAAAGGCCAACATTTAAATAGATACGGCTGTTATGAAGATCAATGGTTCCAGTCGATTAGTTTGAATATCCTTTTTGAATCGCGCTTATTATTAGACCTGACAAAACGGCTCAACATGGACGAAGAGCGAATTAAAAACGTGGTGCAGAACTATAAAGCTGAAATCGAAGAGTTTGTCAACGAAAACGAACAGCAAACCTGGGGATTTAAGGACCCGGCGCTGATTTACAGTTTACCGTATTTTCACAACCTGTTTAAAAATCCTTACTATATTCATTTGAAACGAAACACCCGCGATTCAGCCGGATCGCTTTATAAAACATTCCGGCCGTCGTACTGGATTCCGGAAATGAAGGAAAAGTTCCCCCTGTTCAAACCGCGTAACCGGATGCGGATCATTTTGCGAACGGCCAACCTACTTTTCACCAAACAAAAGGATTACAATGAACAACAAGTTTTTGAACAGGTCATTGAAAGGGGCCACCGGCGGATAGAGCATTTTTTGAGAAAAAAGAAAAAGCATATATTTATTCAACTGGAAAGTCTTTTACAAAAACCGGAACGACACATTCAGGAATTGACCGAGTTTTTGGACCTGGACACGTCTCGCGAGAATTACCAGAGCGCCTTGCAATTTCTTGACCCTGACCTGGTTAATTCGTATTAGGGGGTATCGCTGGCTATCGCTTTTTTACTCAAATGCAATGACTTATGGTTTTTTATTGTGTATAAAATCTGATCTATAATTAAGGAATCTTTTAATCGATCATCAAAATTTTTATTTCTCTCCCAACGCAAAATGCTTGCGCACGTCTTCAATAATGTCCCAGGTGCAGTCCATGCCTTTGGGAAATTCCACCAGATCGCCAGCTTTGATTTCCACTGGCTCGCCGTCATCCGGAGTGACCACAACTTTGCCTTTGAGCAAGTAACAAGTTTCTTTTTCGTCATAATGCCAGGGAAATTCAGAAGCCTCTTTTTCCCATATCGGCCAGCTTTTAACACCTAACTTTTCCAGCTTTTGTTCATCAGGTTGTTCAACTTTGATCTTCATTTTGGTCCTTTCTCTAATTTGTAATAATTTCGACGAATTTTTCGAGCGTCTTGAGGGCCTCACCAGCAGGTGGCGTTTCGTTCCAGTGCGATGACTCTTCACCATCATGATTGATGATAAGATGGTCAAAAGTCGTGCCCAACATGATTTCTTCCCAGGCAGCGTTTGCCCGGATATGAATATCTTTCATCACTGCCGAGGTTAATTCAACTCCCTGATTTTGTGCGCGCCGGATGAGTTTAGTCACCTGAATCGAAGCCAGAGCCTCCTGCATGCTGATATCGTTATCCATTAAATCCCGCACGTCTAATATTTCTTTATCCGAAACCGGCTGCATAAAAACAGTCACCCAGGTAATAGGCTGTTGACGCTCCTTGATTCGGGGATGCTGCAAGAGTATTTTCGCGACTTTGGGATAAATATCAAAAATCACCAGATCATTTTGTTCAAGCAATTGGCAAAGCTGTTCAGTATCCACAGCTTGCCACATATTGCGCGCCTTGGCAATGGCATATCGTTCAGGCGGCAATGACTTTATTTCTTTTTTAGATCGAAAAAAATAATCTTCTCCTTCCTTTTCTGCCGGCCGTTTTTTCCGGCTGGTAAAAAGCACAGGCTGTCCAAAAGCGATCTCTGGATGTGTACGCTTCAAAGCCTTCAGCATGGGCGTTTTTCCCACACAAGAGGTGCCGGATAAAATCACAACCTTTTTCATGTCCATCTCACAAGTAAATTATTCGGTTTTTGTAATTAAAAAGACACAACCTGAAATCTGAACTTTGCCGCGCAACAAGCGTTAAAATAACTTTTTTGAAAATACACAATTTACATTTAGAATCAATGATTTTTTCGTCCATATTTCATTTTTATGCTCAAAGTTAAAATTCGATTATCGAGAATGATTCGTAAAAATGTGTTTTTTTATCTAATTTCAACAAACTTGATTCTTTGTGAAATTCATCGTATATTTGTTAGTTAAATTATAGGAGAACAATGGGATATCTATGGTAGAAGAATTAAAGGAAAAACTGTCTGACCTGCGTGAACGCATTGATAATTTATGGAGGTATCTTTGACATTGACACCAGGCAAGAAGAAGTAAAAGAACTTGAACGCGAATCCCGGCAACCGGATTTCTGGGATAATCCAGAACACGCGCAAAAAGTCATGCGCGATATCAGTTCGCATCGCGAATGGATACAAGCCTGGCAAAACATCGATGACACGTGCAAGCAAATGAGCGAACTCGTGGACATGGCAGATGCTGAAAAAGACGAAAGCGTGGTCACTGACATTCAATCTGAAGTGCAGCAACTTGAAAAAAACATTGAAAAACTGGAATTTCAAAAAATGCTTGGTAATCCTGAGGATTCGAAAAACGCCATTCTCACCATTCATCCCGGAGCTGGCGGCACCGAGTCTCAGGACTGGGCTGAAATGTTGATGCGCATGTACACCCGCTGGATCGAACGCCAGGGTTTCAAGAGCGAGATCCTGGATTTCCAGGCTGGTGATGAAGCCGGTCTCAAAAGCGTGTCCATCGAGGTCACTGGCAATTATGCGTATGGCTATTTAAAAGCCGAGGCCGGCGTTCACCGGCTGGTTCGCATTTCGCCGTTCGACGCCAACAAGCGCCGGCACACATCCTTTGCTTCGGTTTTTGTCTACCCTGAAATTGATAACAGCATTGAAGTTGACGTTGACGATAAAGACCTTCGCATCGACACTTATCGTGCCAGTGGAGCCGGAGGTCAGCATGTCAATAAAACCAGCTCGGCTGTGCGAATTACTCACATCCCAACAGGGATTGTGGCGCAATGTCAGAACGAACGTTCCCAGCACCGCAACAAAGATGCGGCTATGAAAATTCTTTTATCCCATTTATATAAATTAAAACTGGAAGAAGAAGAGGCGAAAAAATCGGAACTGGAAAATTCAAAAAAAGACATCGGATGGGGCAATCAAATTCGTTCGTACGTTTTCCATCCATACAATATGGTCAAAGATCACCGGACAAATTATGAGACGAGCAATGTGCAAGCTGTCATGGACGGTGAAATCGACGAGTTTATCGAACACTATCTCATGCAAACGACTGAAAAAATCAAAGCCAATCCGTGAGGTGACATGATCGAGGAGAATCTACAGGAATTAAATAACGTCATGAAAGCGCGCCGGGAAAAACTGGCGCAGATAAAAGAGAAAGGCATCAATCCGTTTACATATCAATTTCCGCGCACCAATATAGCTACGGAAATTCTCAATGATTTTGAATCCTATGAAAATAAAAATGTCAGTATAGCCGGCCGGTTGATGTCCATCCGCCGGATGGGTAAAGCTTCATTTGCGCACGTTATGGATGAATCAGACCGCATTCAAATCTATGTGCGAAAAGATCAGATCGGCGAAGAAATGTACGATGTTTTCAAACTGCTGGACATCGGCGATATTATCGGGCTTTCCGGACAGGTCATGAAAACGCGCACAGGCGAAATCACTGTTGTTGCCGAAGAATTGAGCCTGCTAAGCAAGAACTTACGGCCGCTGCCGATTGTTAAGGAGAAAGAAAATGACACCGGTGAAAAAGTAACTTTTGATGCTTTTTCTGACACCGAAAACCGGTATCGCCAGCGGTATGTGGATTTAATTGTCAACCGGGAAGTGAACGATGTCTTTATCAAACGTTCACAAATCATCAAAGCCATGCGGCAATACCTGGATGCGCGCGACTATCTCGAAGTCGAGACGCCAGTACTGCAGCCAATTTACGGCGGTGCGGCAGCGCGTCCGTTTGTCACGCATCACAATACCTTGGACATGCAACTTTACATGCGCATTGCCGATGAGCTTTATCTGAAGCGGTTGATTGTTGGCGGCTACGCCGGCGTTTACGAGATTTCCAAAGATTTCCGCAACGAAGGCATCGATCGAACTCATAATCCCGAATTCACCATGATGGAGCTATATGTCGCTTATAAGGATTACTATTTTATGATGGATCTTGTGGAAGACATGATGAACGACATTGCAAAGCAAGTGTTGGGTTCGACAAAAATCACCTATCAGGGTCATGAAATCGATCTGACCGGCCCCTGGCCGCGTCTGTCGCTTTTTGATGCGATAGAAAAGCATACCGGGAAAAATCTTTATGGTAAAAATAAAGACGAGCTCAAAGCCATATCAGATGAAATCGGTGTTCATATAGAAAAGGATTGGGGCGCTGGTAAAATTTTAGATGAAATTTTTAGCGAGAAAGTGGAGCCCCATCTCATCCAGCCGGTTTTCATTTGCGATTATCCGGTAGAACTTTCGCCTCTGGCCAAGCGGCACCGCGATGATCCGAATCTGGTCGAGCGTTTTGAACCGTTTGTGGCGGGACGGGAAATCGGCAATGCGTTTTCTGAGCTGAACGATCCTGATGATCAGCGCGAGCGATTCGAATCGCAGATGGCATTGCGTGAAGCCGGTGACGAAGAAGCGCAAATGCTGGACGAGGATTTTTTGCGCGCTCTGGAATACGGCATGCCCCCTACGGCCGGATTAGGTATGGGCATTGACCGTTTGGTGATGCTGCTCACCAATCAACCTTCAATTCGTGATGTCATCTTTTTCCCAACTATGAGACCGGAAAAATAACATGCGCTACGAATTTTTCATTGCACTGCGGTATCTAAAATCCAAGCGCCGCACTGGTTTTATTTCGCTAATTTCCTACATTTCGGTTACCGGCGTGGCAATTGGTGTGGCAGCGCTTATTATTGTGCTTTCGGTCATGAACGGATTCGAATCCGAAGTGCGTTCCCGGTTTATTGGCGTTGACACGCATATCAAGGTGCGTACCTTTCACGATCAGGGCGTGGAAAACCATCAAACTATAATGGAGCAAATTAAAGACACCCCGCACCTGGTCGCTATGTCGCCCTACATTCATCAGAAGGGGCTTGTTCTTTCCAAAAAAGAAAGCACAGGTATTCTGGTACGCGGCATTGATGAAAAAACAGCACCTGATGTTACTAATATCAAAGAAAGTATCAATTACGGCAGCCTGGACCTGGACATGCAGACAACATCGGAAGGCAAAAAATTGCCCGGCATTGTCCTTGGCTTTAACCTGGCAGACCGGCTTATGGTTACCCTTGGCGATAAAGTAACCATTGCCAGCTTTAAAGGCATTCAACAGCTTGGCCAGATGCCAAATATGCTGCAGTTTGTGGTCACCGGATATTTTGAAACCGGCCTTTTCGAGTTTGACGATACCATGGCTTATATATCCATCGAATCGGCTCAAAAACTGTTCACCATGCCTGATAAAGTCTCCGGCATTGGCATTCGAGTCGATGATTATCAGAATGCGGAAAAAGTCGCTAATATTCTCCAGAATCAGTTAGGATATCCGTACCGGGTCATCACTTACTTTGATCTGAATCGAAACCTTTTTGCCTGGATGCGCATTGAAAAATGGGCAGCATTTATTATATTGTGTTTGATTATTATGGTGGCTGCATTTAATATTGTCAGTACCATGATTATGATCACTATGGAAAAAACGAGAGAAATTGGCATCTTGCGCTCAATGGGCGCCACACCGAAAAGCATCCGCAATATTTTCACCTATCAAGGATTGATTGTGGGATTTTTCGGTACCTTATGCGGGAATATTATCGGTTACGCGTTGTGTTGGGCACAATACAAATACCGTTTCTTTTCCTTGCCCATGGATGTTTACATCATTGACTGGCTGCCCATCTTGATGAAGTGGACAGATGCTATATTTATTTCTGTTGCTGCCATACTCATTACATACGGCGCTTCAGTCTATCCGGCTGTAAGAGCCTCGAAACTGGACCCTGTGCAATCGATACGCTATGAATAGAAAAGAAAACAAAACAACGTTGCTCGATGTACGTGATGTCCACAAAACGTACAGGATGAAAGCATCATCGCTGCATGTGCTCAAAGGCATTGATTTGCAGATAAAAGAAGGCGAAATCATTTCCATTGTCGGGCCATCCGGAGTGGGTAAAAGCACTTTGTTGCACATCATTGGTATTTTGGACCGGCCGGATAAAGGCACTGTTGAAATAGATGGCGTCGATGTTTTTTCGTTTGAAGACATAAAATGTGCCGGATTACGAAATAAAACTGTTGGATTTGTCTTTCAAGCTCATTATCTTTTATCAGAGTTTACAGCGCTTGAAAACATTATGATGCCCGGCATGATTGCTGACCGTGAACGAAAAGAATTGAAAGAATCGGCTCAATCTCTGCTAGCAAGAGTGGGATTAGAAGACCGGGCTGACCATAGGCCACGCGAATTATCCGGTGGTGAACAACAACGCATTGCTGTTGCCCGCGCTCTCATCAACCGACCCCGGCTCTTATTGGCAGACGAACCAACTGGAAACCTCGATGTTCACGCAGCAGAATCATTGCACGATTTGCTCTGGCAGTTGAATCGAGAGGAAAATCAAACATTGATTATTGTTACACATAATCGAAATCTGGCGGAGCAGACAGATCGCATTATCGAATTATTTGACGGCCGGGTGGTGAATATCAGAGCTGCAAATTAAAAATAGCCAGGTGGCATAATTATTGTATTTTAGTTGTTATATTAATTGAAATGACAATAACATAGCTTGTTTTTTATTAATTTGTATATTTAATACGTAGAAAATATGTCATAGGACAGAACAACATAATGACAGATAATACACAGAGATTCGCGGTAAGAGGTGTTTTATATGAAAAATAATTTTTCCAGTCGAGTACAAATGGTTATCCAGTTCGCCCGCGATGAGGCTTTGCGACTCGGACACGATTATATCGGGACAGAACATCTGCTCCTGGGACTCATCCGGGAAGGCGAAGGAGTAGCTATAGAGATATTACGTTCTTTGGGATGCGACTTGGAAGAAATAAGACAGGCCATCGAAGATGCAGGTCGGGTGTCGAATGACACTATGACCATCGGCAATATACCATTCACTAAACGGGCAGAAAAAATATTAAAAAGTGCTTATGTTGAAGCGGAGCGACACAAATCAGATATAATCGGAACGGAACATCTTTTGCTCGCTCTTGTTAAAGAGCGTGAGGGCCTGGCTGCTCAAATCTTAAATAGTTTCGATGTAACTTATAATGCAATATCTGCGGAGTTGGGACGTATTATGGATAATGCATCACATCCTAGCGGGACGCCCACAGAAGCAGCACAGGGAAAGTCCCAGACACCGGCACTTGACCATTTCGGTCGAGATTTAACAAAGCTGGCTAAAGAAAACAAACTCGATCCTATCATAGGCCGGGATAACGAAATACAACGCGTGGCACAAATTCTTAGCCGCCGTAAAAAGAACAATCCAGTATTAATTGGCGAGCCAGGTGTGGGTAAAACAGCGATTGCCGAAGGATTGGCACTTCGCATTGTCGAGAAAAAAGTACCCCGGATTCTGCATGACAAACGTCTGGTTACCCTGGATTTAGGCGCTATTGTTGCCGGTACAAAATACCGGGGACAATTCGAGGAGCGCATGAAAGCGATTATGAATGAGCTGGATAAAGTACCCAATATCATTCTATTTATCGATGAATTGCATACTATTGTTGGCGCCGGGGGTGCATCCGGTTCGCTGGATGCTTCAAATATGTTCAAACCAGCACTGGCCCGGGGTGAACTGCAATGTATAGGCGCTACAACCCTGGATGAATACCGCCAATATATTGAAAAAGACGGGGCGCTGGAACGCCGATTCCAAAAGGTGATGGTAGATCCTCCTTCACTTGAAGAGACAGACGCCATTGTTAAAGGACTTCAGGTCAGATACGAAAAACACCATCGTGTTCATTATACACCGGATGCGATCAACGAGATTATCAATCTGTCGGAGCGGTACATAACTGACCGCTATCAACCGGATAAAGCAATCGATGTGCTTGATGAAACCGGTGCCAGGGTTCATCTGAACAATCTGGTGGTACCAAAAGAATTTGCCGAGATTGAAGAAAAGATAAAACAAGTTCAATTTGAGAAAGACTCGGTTGTTCGTTCGCAAAATTTCGAAAAAGCTGCTATTTTGCGCGATCGTGAAAAATCACTGAACATCGAGCTCGACAATGCGCGCGCGCGATGGAACGAAGAGCAGGACGAGCATTACGCCACAGCCACAGCAGAAGATGTGGCAGAAGTGGTATCGATGATGACCAAAATTCCGGTAACTCGCGTCGCTCAATCTGAATCTCAGAAACTGCTTAAAATGTCAGCGGAATTAAAGAACCGCGTTATCGGCCAGGATCCGGTGATCGATATGCTCAGTCGTGCCATTCAAAGGACACGGGCCGGCCTCAAAGACCCCAACCGACCGATTGGATCCTTTATCTTTCTTGGCCCTACAGGCGTGGGTAAGACATATCTGGCAAAAGAATTGGCAAAGTATCTGTTTAATGATACAGATGCGTTGATTCGCATCGATATGTCCGAATATATGGAAAAATTTTCCGTATCACGTCTTACAGGTGCTCCCCCGGGCTATGTCGGCTATGAAGAAGGCGGTCAATTAACGGAACGGGTGCGCAGTCACCCCTACTCGGTAGTTTTGTTCGATGAAATCGAAAAAGCTCATCCGGACCTGTACAACATCTTGCTGCAAATCCTTGATGAAGGTCATATCACAGATGGCCTTGGCAGAAAAATTGATTTCAAAAACACAGTACTAATCATGACAAGTAACATTGGCGCCAGAGAAGTGCGAAAAAGCAGTAACATTGGTTTTGCCAAGCAGGATGACCAGTCTACATACGAGTCTATGCGGGACCGGATTCTTGAACAAGTGCGCAACACATTCAATCCCGAGTTTCTCAA
This sequence comes from uncultured Cytophagia bacterium, assembly GCA_964607755.1. Taxonomy (GTDB): domain Bacteria; phylum Zhuqueibacterota; class Zhuqueibacteria; order Residuimicrobiales; family Krinioviventaceae; genus CAZSMC01. The sequence continues at coordinate 42,779 of CAZSMC010000019.1, forward strand.
CCGTCTTGATGAGCAAGTGGTTTTCCGCCAGTTATCTCGTGAAGATATGGTAAAAATAGTTGACATTGTGATCAAGGAGATGCTCAACAAAGTTGCCAGTCAGGAAATAGAGCTCGAGCTCACCCGCGGTGCCAAGGAGTTTATCGCAGACCGTGGATTTGACCCGATTTATGGCGCTCGACCGCTAAAACGCATGGTTCAAAAATATATTGAAGATCCGTTAGCCGAAGAGCTGCTCAAAGGCAAATTCTCGGACGGCAGCCGGATTCGTGTTCAGCGTAAAGGCGATGAACTTGGTTTCCGTGAAATGAAATCAACGAAGAAAAATAATCAATCTAAAAAAACCAAGCAAGAGATAGAAAGCGAAAATTAAGCTTGATGCCCGGGCCAAACGGTTCGGGCTTTTTTATTCACTGCCGGAAGGCAGAATAATATTGTTCCCCTCATTCGGCCATTGAGCCCGAATCTTTATCGTATCCGGATAAACGAAATACCGCTCAGCCGGTTGAAACAGAAAAGCCTCTCCCCAGCTATAACGGCCATTCTCATCACGATCGCGATATCCTCGAATCCGGTACTCACCAGGTAACAAATCACGGAACCGGTATGTACCGGCTGATTCCAACCACAACTTTTTTTCTCTCGATTCTTTATCATCTAACAATTCAGCTTTTAAAAAAATGGGGCCGGTCGCGTTAGTATCCGGATCGATGACTGTCCCGCCTATTTCCGAAAGTGTGTCAGGATCCATTGTGATGAAATATTTTTTAAAAAGTGTATCTGCAAGAGCATTTCCGGCAATGTCGAATACCGAATCAACCGGAAGAGCGATTTCATAATACGTTTCCGGCTTGAACGCTTCAGACGGAGTAAAAAGGCACTTTGTCAGATTCGGCCAGGCCACGGTTCCGGGAATGGTATTGCCCAGCGTATCCGCCACCATAAAATGCCGGTTTACAGTTTCCTGATTCATGGCTTTTGTAAAATAAATGCGGAATTTACTCTGCAGCGGCACGAGCGTCGAGCTGTCATGAGGCTGCATGGCAAGATAGCGAGGCCTGGTAGTATCCGGCACACCACTACCGGTAAAAGTCGCGAGGCCGGAATCAGCCGGTATGGAAAGAAAGTTTGCATCCATAGCGCGTTGAACACAAAGATTATAGGACATTTCAGCAGTCTGGGCCACCGTAGCCAGGTGCACCAGAGCTAAATTTCTGAAATCGAGCGCTGCATCCAGGACAGGCAGGGAGTCACCTGTTTCAGAAACAATTGTAAAGTTGTCCGGATTCTCCAATGCGGTGGTATCCATCGGTTCAGAAAAACGCACATTCACATGGCGCTGATCCGGAGCAACAACATCCACGAGTACAGGCGGAGTCGTGTCCCGTCTGGCTATACGAAAGGTCATGCCACTTTTCTGACGTTGTAACGAATCCAGACGCACATCTGAGAACGCAACGCCGAGCTGATCAAATTCCGCGTTGTACAGCGTATTCATATCCCGGTCCTGCACCGCAAACAAACGATACAATCCGAACGCCATGTGAGTGAAAGAGAACGCACCAGTTTCCCCGCATTGAGTTATGTATATCGGTGACTCTCTGGCGGGATTTGGAGACGAATGAACATCAAGATCGTAAGCCCACATTTGCGTGCCGCTGATTTCGCCATTGCCAAAGACATGTCCGTTTATCTCGCCTCGATCCAGTTGCGGGCCTGTGGAAAAAGCAAGAGTATATGATTCTTTCATCATATTATTCCGGCGGTCGCGGGTTCCGGCGCCAATTGTGATCACATAGGTGCGGTCGTCCAGCAGCGAGTCGCTAAATTCGATGGTCAGTTTTCTATCCCTTTTCCACCTGTACTTTACATTTTCACCGGGAAACGGCGTAATGAACAATGAGCTCTCACATGTTGATGGTTTAACCGGTTCGCTAAAAACGATCTTTACATCAATATCACGAGAAATGTTTGTGGTATCCGCTGGCGGAAAGGTCTCTACCACAAAAGGAGCGGTTTCATCGACCGGGCCGCCTGGCGGCGGTGCCTGGGATGCACAATAAGCAAGTATAACTGCTACTCCCCCACAGAGTCCCATAAGGATCTTTTTTATATTTTTAACGACCATTCTATAAAATAGAAATTTATGCGGCAATTTTCAATTTATTTTCATTGATCACAATAATAGTTAAATCAAAATGTGAATTAAAGGCTGGAGGAAACTTTTCAAAAACGACTAAAATAGATGTAAATATCTGCTCAATCATTACATAATCGATTGTTCCGGTTTTGAAGGATTATTTGATTTTCATCCCGAGGCAATCGTGGTAGATGTCTTCCAACTTTTGCAATACCGTCTGAGCCATGACATTTTCTTTAACCCAATGGTAATTATACAAACTTTGTTCTTTTCTGAGGTTTTTATCCCTATGTAGCAGAGCAAGATATTCCGCACACTTTGCAGGGGATACCGGCTCACACAAAAATCCCATAGCGCCGTGTTCAAAAAAATCTTTTACTCCGCCCACCGCTGCTGTAATAACCGGCAAGCCAAAACTCATGGCTTCCAAAAGTGACGTTGGCATGCCTTCGCCATATTCTGTGGGAAACAAATAGACATCAGCTTGTTGAAAAACCGGACGCCGTTCTTCATTCTTCACAAAACCGAGGAATTCAGCAGGACATCCAATAGACCGGGCATACGTTCTGGCTTTTTCAAGTTCCTTGCCGGTTCCGGCTACCGAGAGGTGAACATTCTCATCATATTGGTCAAAGAAAAGCTTTACAGCATCCAAAGAGGTGTAAATGCCTTTTTCTGATTCAATCCGTGCCAAAAAAAGAATATTAAAATGATCCGCATCAATGCGATTTTGAATATCCTTTTCATTGAAATCAGCTACCAGTTCATCATCGACCAGAGTAGATAAAAGGTAAATGCTTTTTTGATAACCCCAGGACCGAAGCTCATTTTTAAAGCCATTTGCTAAAACAATAAAAGCATCCGTCCTAAAAAACAGCTTTGGATACAAATTAGGAAAGAATTTCTGAAGAAACTTCACAAAATGCCAATTCCATCCATGGATAAAAACGAGACATGTTTTCCCGGCTCTTTTCCCGAGCCATAAAAACATTGCATCTCTGATAAAAGACTTGAAGCGCATCGATGTGTTGATGTGCACCAGGTCATAATGAGCAACTTTTTTTTGGAATGCAAGATAATCGGCAATAAACCGTTTCAGATAAGAAAAAAAGCCAGACTCGCCAGTACGCTTGCCGGTGATGAGATAATCAACAGGTACGCGGAAATTGTTCTTCAGAATATTATAGTAATTACCAATTCCCCCAATATTGGTAATATCCATAGTTAATAAGAGTACTCTCATTCCACTCTTTTTTTTATTCCGTAGCCCTCAATCCTGTTGGAGGATGCGGAGAAATTAGATCGAATATTGAATTGGCTTCGATGTTAATGTTATCAAAACAAACGGCATCGTTGTAGGAACCAAACCCTACCTGACCGATAACATTAATATTGACAGACCACTCTGTAACCAGTTTTCGATTTATAGCAAGCCAGAGTTGGCCGTCAGAGTATGCCAGATCTATTTGCTGATAACTATCCAGATTGATAGTCGTTGGATATTCTTCAAAAATGACCCGTTGCCCGTTTTCTATACGTTGAAAAGTGACATCATAGGGATGAAACTGGACATAACAATAGTTTTGTGCGTCCTGATAAGCAAAGATGATGGCATAATCCGCATGATCGTTAGATAACACATCCTCGGTTGAGCGCGCTTCACAACGGATATGGAAGTTCTGCTCAAAGAAATCATTAGAGCTGACAAGTGCATATTCACCGAGCATTTTTCCGCCGGGACTTTCATAATCAGTGGTGTTCAAGTACAAAGCTGAATCATCGTCATCACTGGCAATTTCCCAACGTGAAGCTGTGCGCAACTGATAGCGGTCAATTGTTGCCATTTCAAAATCATCAAAATAGTCAGCTAACAACCGGAATCTTGGTGATAACAATTGTTCCGCCATGTTATTCTGCTCCGACGCATCACGAATATTGCGGGCTATCACATAGTATGACAAACCCAAATCCAGGGCATCGGTTTCCAGGACCACTGTTTTATTATCAGAAGAAAGCGTGGCAGAATAAACCTGCCCGTTATTTAATTGATAATTGTCTGCGAGTTGTGCAGAGGAATATTCAAGCGGTTCGGAGAACTGCAATCGGACAGACGATCTGGTCCGCACAGACACATCTGATATCTGTGGAAACATGTTATCCTTTGCTGCAGCAAAAGTCCCGCTGGCTGCGCTTTCTGAAACCAGGCCTGCGTCATCTACAGAATAGATCTCGTAGAAATATGCCAGACCTTCCTGAATATTGGCATCTTTATACTGAGTATCATAAACATCGGCGATTTTCTGATTGTCACGATAAACATGATAATACACCGCCACATCTCCGTCAGAAGCCGGGGCCGGGGCATCCCATTGCAGTTGAATTGAAGAGCTTGTTGCTGACGAATATGAGAGATTCGTAGGCGGGTTAGGTGGTGTGTCATCTGAGGTTGAGCCTCCGCCTCCGCCATTATCTTCATCACGTGGTTCAATAGAAAACATATAAATATCGCCAATACCAGTATTATATGTACTGCGATAAATAATTCTTGTACCTTGACGATTAACCATAGCATCAGGTTGATAATACTTGTGACTTTTTTCAACTTTATGAGAACGAGTATGGACAAAACGGCGTACTTTTTGTGAACCGTCTGTAGGGACTTCAATAATTTCTCCCCAAAAAGGTGACCATAATACGTTGGGATTATCGGAGCGATACTCATACGAAACGTAAATATACTTTCCACTTGTTACGGAATTACACGCTGTCATAACAATTTGAGCCCATTTTGGAATATCTTTTAACAAGCGAACATGGCCATCCGATAAACGGATTGAAACAATATCTCCTGGAGAAGCGCCAGCAGACTGAAAAGGTTCCGGATAGTCAAACGGGACCACAGTATATACCACCTCGTCTCCAAAAGCATCGACGCCTGTTTCCCAATGAATAATACTCGGATGTAATTGTCTGATAAATTTCCAGTTTTTATCATATAATTCAATACCGGCATATCGTTTATTCAACCCGGGATTGGTTCCCCATGACACTATGACATACTTGCCACTTGGTGAGACGGCGGCATAATCCACACCAACATTGCCTCCTTTAGAACCCAGGCTACCTAAATCAAAGTTCGATGGCGGATACTTGATATCATCAATCAAATCGTAGACAAACAATTCTTTGCCATCACCATCAATACACCAGTAACGTCCATTATTAGAAATATCGCCTTCCCCGCCAGCGGGTCCAATCGCCCCATACTCTGAAAAAGTACGAATGACCTGAGGATTTTCCATATCCCGAAAGTCGTAAAGAACGACCTTGTTACCTTCATATTTATAAAAATGGTATTTTGGATCAAATTGAATATACTCGCCATTCTTTTTATAGCGATCAGCCAATGCCCATCGAATCCAGTAAGGACCTAATTCCGAACCATATAAACCAAGATATTTAACTCTCTCTCCAGTTTGCCCATCATACAAATAGGTCCCAATAAGATTACGTCCATCTATGATGTCATTTTGGGCGGCTATGAAAAAAGATCCATCTTTATTAAAATAGCAAATCTCACTGTTGGCAAAATATCCACCTAATACGAACTCACCAAATCGTGCACAATCTGTTACTCGATGAATCTTTGTCCCAAAAGCCGGATCAAAATATGTACTTCCCGCACCGGATGGCGGATTAAAAGTATGCAAATTTGGGGGGATAATTATCTCATCACTGATTATTCCACTTGCCTGAACATTTATAAAACCAGTTAAAACAAAAAGGTTAATTATAAAATAAAGAATTTTCATCAACTTCATTTCGCTCTCTCCAAACTTCATTACAACAATTATGGTATGACAATTTAATAGCTTATCCGCATCGGCGCAAAAAAGTTTAAAATAGGTATCAATTACCTTGCACCTTCTGAAACAATGCTTAATGATTAATATAACAATTACCGTGCCACTAACTTTGATTCACGTGCTCTAATAAAACTAATAATATCCTCTTTTGCGGTGGCGAAAATTCAGAGTGAAAAAAATCTTTAAAAAACAACCAATTTAGTTCTTTGGTAAAAAGTACCGTTTTAAACTCGCCTTTAACATAAATTTTAAAAAAAGAATATTGGTGAATAAATACCGTTTCCACATGCGTCGCGGTTCCTGCAGCAACCGATAGAACCACTCCAAACCGGATTTTTGCATCCATCGAGGAGCGCGTTTGGTTACGCCTCCCAGGATATCGAAACTGCCGCCCACGCCGTGTATCACGCCCACATCGAGATTGTGTTTGTGACGTTTGACCCATTGCTCTTTCATGGGGGTTCCCATTCCAATAAGCAAGATATCCGGTTTCACCTTGTTGATCTCCCGGACAGCTACCTCCTCATCTTGAATGGTATCGAAATAGCCATTTCTATACCCGGCAATGTTAACCGACGGATACAATTGATGCAGACGATCCACTGCTGTCCTGATGACGGTCTCTTTAGCTCCCAGAAGATAAATAGTATATCCTCTTTTATCAGATAATTCAATTAATCTTTCCATAACATCTGTTCCGTTCACCCTGCCCGGTAACGGCTGGCCAAGTATTTTTGAAGCCCATACGACCGGAACACCGTCTGCACCGATAATGTCAGCTTCGCTGATAATGCTCTTTAGCTCTCTATCGGAACGGGATTTCACTACTTTGGCCGCATTGACCACAATCAAATGACATCTTTTTTGTTGTTTGATCGAAGCTTCCATAATATCAATGCACTGATCCAATGTCATCTGATCCACAGGGCAACCGAACACATTTGAACGTTTAAAAACAGAGTTTTTAACGGGCACCGTGTCCTCATTCATAATCTAGATACCTCTTCCTAATCATTGCCCATGCACGGAAATAGAGTGCTTCAAATGCACGCGTCATGGAACGTTGAGAATATTTATTTTTTGCCACTTTTAATGCTTTTTTTGAAAAATGCGTGCAAAGCTTTTTGTCGTTATAAAGCTGAATGATAGCGTTGCTCATTTGTGCAGCATTTTGTGGCGGGACAAGGAATCCATTTTCGCCATGCCGAATGAGTTCGCGATTACCACCGACATCGGTTGCTACAACCGGTTTTCCGCACGCCATTGCTTCTAATAAAAAATTGGAACAACCTTCAACCTTGTTGGACGTGAGGATAACAACATCCATTGCATTGAGGAAATCGGCGATGTTATTTTGCCGCCCGGTGAAAATGACGTTCACACCGGAAGAAGCAGCCAATCTTTTCATTTCAGCAAGCATAGGTCCATCGCCTACAAACATAAAGCGACACAGATTTATTTGCCCGGTCACAGTTTTTGCCACCTGCATAAAAGTGAACGGATCTTTATGCGTTTCGGCCCTGGCAATCATGCCAACGCAAAAAGCATTTTTTTGGATATTGAATCGTTGGCGGATTATCCGGGCTGGCGTTTTAATTTGCAGCCGGTCAGGATCAATGCCATTATAAATGACCTTTAACCTGTCCGCTCGCACACCCCGGGAAATTGAAAATCTGCGTCCGGCCTCACTATTAGCAACCACAAAATCAGCTCGTCGTATGGCATATTTCTCAAACCACAAATGCAAGCGTGCTCCAACAGAAGAAAACAGCAACCGTGCGGTGCGTTCCGTTACAATCAGATAAGGCACGTTCGTCAGCGTTCCTAAAACAATACCATAGAATCTGGCAGATACATTATAAGCCTGGAGAATATCAAAATGTTTCGTTTGTAAAAGGCGGTATAACGATCGAATCCACCTGACATCGAACGCGTTTTTTTTATCCAGAAAAACAACGTGAATGCCGGGAACAGCGCAAAATTCGTCATCCAGATCATAGCCGCGGTAAAAAACAGCGACCGTTATTTGAAAACGTGATTGATCGATTCCCTTTACCAGCGACAGGAGCTGCAATTCAGCACCCCCGGTTCGAAAAGACGGAATCAGATACAAAATTTTAATTCTCTGGCTTTTGGATTTCATTTTCGTAATAACATCAGGCGTAGCCCAATTCACGCATCTTGTTCCATGTCTCCTTGTCGAAAGCCGGTTGCGTCGTGTCTGCCACATGAGGCTTAAATGTCCCAGTCCATTTTTCCAGCGCGCTTTTGCACTCTAAAACGTGCTCACTCTGTGATGAATAAAGATCGTCACGTTCTTGAGGATCGTTCTGCATGTCAAAGAACTCATGCCAACCGTCCGAAGCCCAGATGAATTTGTGTTCTTTTGTCTGGTAGGCTCTCAGATCCCGGCAATAGTGCGCAAGCTCGTGTTTTGCCAGGTCTTTGCGTCTTTTAAGCCAACGGTCGATCATCATTTCGGGATTATAGGTTTCGGTAAGAGCAGCTTTGCGGGGCATGGTGTTCAGGAATGACAAGCCTTGTTTGTCCTCTTTGCAGTGCCACTCAACGCCGATACCGTCTAAAATGGTTGGCACAATATCAACCGTTTGTACGAGATCCGTGCTGTGCTGGCCTGCCTCAAACCACTGCGGATAGCGAACGATCAGCGGAACACGAATCAGTTTATCATAGATACAAAAAGCGTGCCAGAAAAATCCTTTCTCTCCCATGTTCTCACCGTGATCTGAAGTGACAAAAATCACGGTGTCGTCCATTATATCAAGCTGTCGAAGCGTTTCGAAAATGCAACCCAGTCGCCAGTCAATGTAAGCAATTTCACCATCATACAATTCCAGATAGTGCTGCACATCAGTTTCGGTAAAAATTTTGTGGCCGGCAAAATACCCCATGTGATCGAATTGCAAATAAGCACCTTCCTGCAAGATAGATCCTGAAAAAAACCGGCGGCGATAGGGATATGGAGGAAAATAAATAGAATGCGGTTCCTGGTAATGGATGTAAGCGAAAAAGGGACGATCCTTATCTTGTGATTTTATCCATTTCTTAAATGCAATTTCAGTGGCATAAGCACCATCATCCCGGGTAAGCATACGGGGCTTATTGAATTGATCCAGCGCATCTTTGATCAGAAACCGGGTTTGCATGGGCAAAGCATTACGTATTTTTTTATAAAATTCGTTTTCGTTATCCTTGACTACATTATTGTTTTGGTTTTCCTCATTTCCTTTATATAGAAATGTGTCAAAACCCTGAGAAAGACCGGTTTTACTGCTCAGGTACATATTGTTTGAAAAGCAAATTGTGGAATAGCCGTTCCGGCGTAAAATTGAAGGCAGAGAAATAATATCCGGATCGAGATAATACCGTTGATTAGTATAGCCGTGAACAGTGGGATAGAGACCGGTTAAGATGGATGCCAGAGATGCACCTGTCCAATTTGCGGCTGTGAAAGCGTTTTCAAAAAGAACGCCTTCTGTGGAAAACATATCCAGATTCGGGGTTGTCTCACGTGGACAGCCGTAACTTGACAAACGGTCAGCGCGCACACTGTCCAGGCTAATGATTAATATATTCGGTTTTTTGTTGTTTATTGTTTTTCGCATGTCAGCTTTTGTGTTTCTTGTTCTCGGACCTGTTATTAGAGTATTGTCCAGCCGGTTTTAGCTTTTAAAAAACTGGCAATATTTTTGGCCCGTTGAGTATAGGTGAACTTTTGCACCGCCTTAAAAGCGTTCGAGCTCATGTGTTCTGCCAGCTCTGGATTATTCAGAACCGTGCGAATGCCGTCAGCCAGATCCTCAGGCTTGGCAGTCACAAGGTAACCATTTTTTTTATGCTGCAGCACTTCCCGGAACACCGGTAGATCGCTGGCAACCACCGGACGGCCGGCTGCCATATATTCAAATAATTTCAACGGTGACGTGTACTCGCGTAAAGAATAATTATACGTGTTTGGCAATATCAGCACATCGGCAGCCGCTTGATATGAAGCTATTTCCCGCGGCATAATAAATCCAGCAAAGTGGACATTTGCCATTTGCTCGGCATGGGTCATTTTTTTCACTTCAGCAATTGTTTTAGGTGTACCGCCTAACAGATAAAAATGGACATTATCCTTAAAATGAGCAGCAGCACGAATAGCATTTTCCACACCTTTACCGTGGGCAAATCCGCCGGAATACATGACAATTTTTTTATCCATTGGTAAATCAAGCTGTTTTCGCAACTGCGCAATGGGAATGTTGGCATCCCGGTTCCGAAAGTCTCTTACACCGTCCGGTGCCACATAGATATGCTCCGGTGGAATGTTATATGTGCGCACCAGATCATCTTTTAGAGCATTGGTAATACTGACAATTCCATCGCAATGAGTAATAATATATTTAAACAATCGCTGAGGGCGTTGGATTAATGCATGCGCCTCGACGAAAATTTTGACCGGCTTGTTCTTCAGCCAACTGCGACGGTAGCGGCAAAAAATATAAGCAGAATTCAAGTTCCTGGAATAAATAATAACCGGTTTATTAAATTGACCTGTAAGCACATTTTTAATGACATAGGCGGCTGTTGAAGCCAGAATCGAGGTTCCGCCAATTACAGGAATTTTCGGATTCTTTTTTCCATCCATACCATAACCGATGTCAATGCCGTACCGTGGCTTGCTCAGACTCAATAAACTCGGAATGGTTTTCATTTTGAAATTATTTTCCACGCCATAAAAATGGCGTATATCTGTATCATTATATTGCGACATATCATGATAGTACGGCCGGATAAAAGTCACATCCAAACCCAACCGGGCAAATGACTCAACCATGTGCATCTGTTGAATGCTCACTGCATCCCGGTTAGGGAATCGTTCATTTGTCAGGTAGAGAAATTTCATATCATCCTTTAAATTGTCCGCGAAACCGATAAACAAGAGCATAGCTGGCTATCATACGCAACAGGGTCATAATGAGCAAGGAAAGAGCAACTCCGGTCACGCCCATTTTTTGCACCATAAAATACAACAAGCCGATGTAAAAAATCATTGATATCACATTGATTCGCGTATGCCAATTCAGAGCAAAACTGTCCAGGCGGCCCACTGTTAAACTTGCGCTTAGATTATACATTAGCCGGAGTGCGCCGACCAGGGCCAGCAACTGGAGCAAATAAGCGCCGTAATCGTATTTTCCGGCATACAAAATGTGCAGAATAAATTTAGCACCGACCAGAAATGCGAGCAAAAGCAAAAAGGTGAGCAAAGCCAGTCCTATAACAATTCGTTTGAGCCGAATTATTTGCTGGCGGCCAAATTCTGGCACCCAGACATATTTTGATGCGCGTCCTAGAATATTAAAAGCTTGTACTGGCACCAGACAAGCAGCGTACAGGCCCAGCGCTTCGTAACCTAAAAAATTCGGAATAATCAGTCTGTCAAACGAATTCATAATCGCTACTGCAGCCTGGGATGCAAATAAAACCACACCGGATTTGTAGTATTCGGACGGTACCTTTTCTTGTCCCTGGGGAATTGTCCGAAAAGTATAAGCGCCAGAAAAAGCAGAGACTAAAAATATAATAAAGATATATCCAAAGATAGCGCTGGTTTTATCGATCGCCAGTGTGAAATAAGCCGCAACAAGCACAAGGAAAAACAAGCCCCGAAACGCGTTTAGGATAATGATTGCCTGGTTGTAACGGGCCTGGCTGCGCACCAGATTGGAAAAGAACAAAATTGCACTGTAAAAAACAGCGGCAAGAACAAGTCCTGTGAGCTTGGCTATATTCAAACCATAAACAAAATAAGAAATTGCTGCACCAATGCAAATAAGCAAAAACGCGCCAGCCAAGACATTGATAAAAGCTATAGACCATTTGTAATTGCGCGGATCATTCCGGCTAAAAAACCGGGCAGTTGCCAAATCTTGCCCCCATACTGCCAGTGGAGGAATAAAGAGTATCAAAGTACGCATCAAGGTGAATTCACCAAAATCATTTTTGGTCAGCAATCGGCCTAAAATAATTGACGACAGAGATGCAAAAACCATAATGACAGCGAGTACAAAAGACACGCCGCCGATGTTCATAATCATTTTACGCAGCATAAAGAGCGTTCGAATTCATCATTGTCGCAGGTTATCCGGATTTTCAGTCATCAATTTTCCGGTGTTATTTTTGTAAACTATATAATACGAACTTGCAGCTATAGCCATCATCACATAAAAATAAATATAGCCGCCAGGCGGATGCTTGTCGACCATGCCATGCACACACATGGCACCAAGCCCTGCCAAAAGCGCAATATTGATCAGGGAAATGGTTCGATTTTCTGATTTTATTGATTTTAAAAGCGTCGCGCCAAACATGATCATCATGCTTAACAACATGCCAAAACCTAAAAGTCCGGTTTCTCCGATTACGAGCAGATACATATTGTGCACAGGACGTGGAATGGTGCCAAATCGCCGGCCGAGAATGGTATCATTGTATTGCTGCATGACTTCGGCGTAATTATTAATCCCGACTCCGCCTATGGGATGATCTTGAATCAAATTAAAAGCAATTTGCATCATCGGGATGCGGCTCATAGCTGAGCCATGGTCTTCACCGTAAAGACGTTCTTCAATCATATCCGAGAACGCAAAAGTCATAATCGTAATAAGAATAAGAGCAGCGATCCCTGGTCCAATGAGCGAACTGAATCTCATTGCTTTTGATTTAATAGCAAAATAGAACAGAATAGCCAGAGCAAAGGTAAAGCTAACCCAGGCGCCGCGAGAGCCGGTCATAATTAGAGCGACGATTCCCAGGCCAAAAACAGAAATTGCAAAAAAGCGCATCAACTTTTGTTTTTCGATAAGGAACAAGGCAAAACACATTGGTAACAAAATTTCCAGAAACATGCCCAATCGGTTAGGATGGCCCAAAGTCCCCATAACACGCCATGGTCCGGCCCCCTCTTCCCGGATAACCGGTTCGCCAAAAAAGGCAAGTCCCAGCGTACCGCCTTTTATCATTTGCAATACTCCGATAAAGCTCTGTAATCCTACAATGAAAGCCAAAGCCCATGCCAGCAATCGAATATCCTGCACGTCACGGATATGGTTAGCCAAAACGAGAAAGAGGAAAAAAAGTTTTAACATAGTATAGATTTGCATAACAGCCAGGTCCATTCGAGGTGCCCAGAGCAAGGTCAGCACACAAACCTCAATGTAAAGGATAGTTGGTATGGCGAGACGGGGATAAAAATAAAAGGTGGTTTTTCGTTTTCCTGCCAGCTCAAGTATTAACAGGAAAAAAAGCATCAGAGCGAAAATATCGACTGCTGAAACACCCATGGTATGGGCGCCAGCTTGCTCTTCAAAAGTGTGATAAAAATTCATATCGATGTGCAATGGCATCAACAACACGAGTCCGGACATTAACAGATGGCGAACATTGCCGGCTATGAGTAAAGTAAACGGGAAAAATATTCCAAGAATAACGAGCCACCACACTTCTATTGGCAATTCAGCCAGCACGAAAAATAAAAGTCCGAGAGCGGCACTTAACGAAACGAATAGTATTATCTGAATTGCTTTTGATTTTTTAACGAGCTCTATCATCAAAACCCAGTTTTATACTATTAAGAAACGAAAGACAAATTTTTATTCCGGTTCGTTACTGGATTACTCAACCTGTCGCCGGGCGGTCAGTTTTTCAAACATCGAAATCATTCCGGCAGCGGTAAACATCAAAATATAGGGTTCCAGGGGAATCCGGTACCTCACTTCTGCAACGATGAGAGAATAGCCAAAAGAAATGGCAGCAATGGTGAGTAAAATCAATATTTTTTTTCGCCGAAAAGGATTTGTCGACACAACACCAATCACCGCAAAGAGAAATGTTGGCAGCATGACAGAAATGCTTCCTACTTTGACCAATCTCCAGAATCCTGAAGGTTTGGCAGAAACGATGCGTGAATCTTGTTCCTTTACCTTTTTCACGTAACTTTTATTTTTTGTATCCAGGCGGTCCGGATAAAGCGACCAGAAATGTCCGAGTTCAGTGATTAAATATTGAATGGATTCCACAGGATGTTTCAAGTATTTTTGCATAATATTGGGCAGCGCATCCTGTTTTGTGCCAGCGGGATGTGCTTTTAAATATTCAGTTGTTTCTGAAAATCCATTCTCAATTTGATCTCTATGATCTTTAACATTTTCCATATCAGGAAACACGGTGTGCGGCACTGGTCGCACCAGAACGAACCGATCATATTTCTGAAAATTTCTCAAAGTCCAGGGTGTTAATACCGCGGCGAAAAGTATCAAAAATAACGCGGCCGAAGCAAGTTTGTAGCCGAACTTTTTTCTTGTTCCGATAAGCAGCCAAAGAATCCAGAACGGTAACGCGAAAAACAGTGCCGGCGTGGTGAGTGTTGCTGCTCCGGCCAATCCGCCGCTCAGCGCATAATATCCGAGAGATTGCTGTTCATCCGCGAGCAGCAGAAAAAAAACAGACGCTGCTGTCAAAACAGTAAAAAGATTTGTTGGATATAATATTCCCACAATGAGCAAAAAATGCGGATAAATTGCAGCAATGCCTGTCGCTACCAACGCTACCTTGCGATGAAACAATTTTTTACCGATCCTATAAATCAGGTAACACAACAGTACACTTAAAAACGCTTCAACGATCCGCATTGCGGTAAAGGATGCGCCAAAAAGCCCATAAACGCCGGCCATAAATAACGGATACATGGGCGACCGGTCATATTTTTCGCCGAATCCTTCTCCCTGCAGCAAGCTTCTTGCTGCCCCGTCATAGTGCCGGGTATCGGAAAAATAAATGCCCTCCGGATTTAAAACCAGAACAAACGCAAAGCGTATCACCAAAGCCAGCAGGAGAATGGTAACCAACTGATTCTTTGGATTAGATCGATACCACTTGGTGAGACGAAATCGAATATTGTTCATTTTTTACCGCCTGGAAATTGATTTAAAAGTCGTTAATACAAAGAAATATTCATATACGCACAATCATTTTCAAATCCCCTATAGAGAGCCGTATTTGAAAATAATTAATTGCAAAAAATATAGGAATTTTTAACCAAATTCAAATTAATTCTTTTCAAAGTATCAGATTTTTCTGTTCTTGAATAATCCGTACCACTCTCCCAAACCATAAGCCAGGTGAGTTGCGATGAAAATAAAAATCAGGTTTGCCCAAAGTGAGTACTGTTTCTCGCGAATCACTGCCATGCAGCTTGACAACAAGACAAGTATTAGATATAAAAGGAGAGGAATAAAAAAAACCGGATACACAAACCCAATAATCGCGCCTAAAAATGCAAGTACCAGCAACATGGGAAAGAACAGAATAAGTTCACTGCGACCGGGATGTTTTCGCATCAGCCACAAACGGCCTTTGCCGTAAACGAACATATTTTTTATCCATGAACGGAATGTGCTGCGCATGTGATGTTCCACCGCAGTATCGGCAAGATAAACCATTTCGTAACCCGCAACTTTTAACCGAAAACTCATGTCCTGATCTTCCCCAATGTTACCCAGTTTCTCGTCAAACCCGCCGATGTCGAGAACGCTCTCTCTGTGATACATCACATTGACGGTTGGCAAGTGAGGAACCGGCCTGTCGGTGTGAAATCTTTTTCCTTGCACAGAGCCATGGCTTCCGAGGAAGGTATTAAGAAAAACATGCAGCGTGCGATAAAAAACAGAATGATCCTGGGGAGGCACATTGGACCCGCCAACTGCGACAAGATTTTCATGTTTTTGCCGATGACGCTCGAATCCGGCGGAAAGCCGGGCAAGCCAATTTCTCGGAGCGCGGCAATCAGCGTCGGTGAATGCGACATAATCGTATTGTGCCTGTTCCAGACCAATATTCCGGCTGCCAGCAATACCTAATACCGGATTTATAACGATTCGAATGTTGGATTGGTTTTGAGCATATTCTTCAATCACCTGCCTGGTGCCGTCCGTAGAGTTGTTATCTACAAATACAATTTCATAATAATCATTCGGATAATCCTGCTGAGCAAGGGATATGATGCAAGGTTCAATGGTCGCTTTGGCATTATAACAAACCACGACAACCGAGATCTTTAACATTGGCTTCTCATATTTTAAAAGAACGCGACATTTCCGACGTGCAAATCACAACAACGCGCACAGATTGGCAATAATTTGTGTTCCTTCAAATGCCGCCGGAAATTTCGGTATCGTTCACCATTCCAAATGTCAGCAAACCGTTCTTCGCGGACATTTCCGGCAATATAATCCGGAAAATCAGGACATGGTGTCACATCACCATTCGGCATCAGATAGGTTTTGAAATAGATAGTGTAGCATGTTTTTGCACCAAAGGTTTCATCAAGATCGTAATAATATTTTTCCAGTCCTTCATCGTAAATACCGGGTGAAACCGTGATGGGAAAATCCGCATTATTGTTTTTTAATTTGATCAACTCTTTGCGGAGCTCATCGAGCGCCAGGCCGTTTGGTTCATAAACAAAACCTTTCCATGACGTGGCTTTAGTGCCGAGACACTTTTGCATCACCTTTTCATACAACTGTCCTTTTTCATTGGACGTGAACCAAAAGTGATTAAAACTGAGAGTATCTCCTTCCAAATCCCTGGTAATATTGATGAGATCGTGCAAGTGATCGTAATAGTCCGGATTAATTACACCCCGGATTCGAATGACCGGATGGCGCTTTTTCTGCTGTTTTTTAAGCTCCTGAACTTTTTGTATGCCCGCTTTTATTTGCTGATAAAGTCCGGGCACACCGCGGATCTCATCATGAACTTTTTCCGGGCCGTCGATTGAGATAATTAAATCATCCATGCCCAGGCTAACAATTTGTTCTGCGCTGCGTTGCAGAAACTGGGCATTCGTGTTCATCTGTACTGTAAGGCCGCGGCTTTTGGCGTGTTCAACAATATCCCAAATCCCTTTATAAATGAGCGGTTCTCCGCCCCAGAGATAAAAATTGGGTTTATAGCCTGCCACCTGGTCGATGAGGTCTTTCCATTGATCTGTATTCAAATGATCGCGAAAGAAACTGTCCGGTATGCCTTTATCTCCGACTTTGGGCTGGCCGCACATTTTGCAATTGCAGTTACACAGATTTGTCAACCGGGCGGCAATGACATTTGGCGGCGAAGCATATCCATCTCGAAAATTATAGTTCCATTTAGCCAGGTTCTCATCAAGCAATGTCACTTTGGCTTTATGCCAGGCTAATCGCGGATTCTTGAGTGCTAATTTTATCTTTTTTTGAAAAACTGACATAATTCGTCCGTGTTATTTTTTACCTTTACCATTTTTCAACCGGACAATATAATTGCCGATTGCGAGTTCGTGCACACAGCCCCATATCAAATGCTCGATCGCCTCAAAAGGCCGGTGGACAATAGGAAGGCCGTGTTTGTTAAAACTTGTGTTGAGAATCACCGGTACCCCGGTTTTCTCATAAAAGTGATGAATCATTTCATAATATTTTTTATTATCTGGCCGCACACTATGAACCCGGGCGGTGTTATCCACGTGAATGGCGGAAGCGACATCTCCTTCTTTGCCTTTAACCACATCAAACGCCAGGGTCATGAACGGTGTGGAACAAAAATTTTCAAAGTGAGAATGTCCCTTGTCCTCCAGACAGCTCGGTGCAAAGGGCATGAACCAGTCGCGGTTTTTCATCTGACTGTTAATCACGTCACGTGTTTTTGGATCGCGGGGATCAGCCAGCACGCTTCGCCGGCCCAATGCTCTGGGACCCCATTCTTCCCGGCCCTGAAACCAGCCGACAACTTTACCTTCAGTTAATGCATTGGCAACATATTTCGGCAGCTTGCCGTCAAGGCGTTCCCATTCGATTTTATCCTGGAATCTTTGCAGATCCTGCTCGATTTCTTCATCCTTGTATTCCCTACCCAGGTCAGAATCCGTCAGCTTTATAACCGCAGGTTCATTGGTTTTTTCGTGATAAAGTTGAAGCGCAGCGCCAATGGCTGTCCCTCCATCACTGGCATGAGGGTGAATAAAAATCTCATCTACAAATGGCAATTCACGGATAAGTTTGTTTACCTTGACGTTAAGAAAAGTTCCACCGGCAAGAGCAATGTTGCTGAACTCGTATTTTTCGCGAAGCGCTTTTATGTAGCCAAGGATCCGCTCTTCTAACAGCCGTTGTGCTGCCGCCGCAACGTGCTCTTTGCCGTGCAGGTCGATCAAGTTCATAATCCGCCGGCCGGACTTTGTATTTATCAGCACTGTATCTCTCGGCACCATGATATAATCTACCCAGTACGGATAGCCAAGCCATTCTCCGTCATTATATTGAAAGACCATGTCTTTGATATCATCATAGCACACCTCGGGATCGCCGTATGCTGCCAGCCCCATGGTTTTGCCTTCGCCATCCATGTAGCGCAAACCCAAACAAACTGTAAAAGCAGAATACCATAATGCTGTGGCAAAAAGAGGAATTTCCTCCAACAATTCCAAAACGCCGTTTTCACTCTTGTATACCTGACCGGCAATATTTTTGCCTTCACCATTCGGACCGAAACCGTCCATGCTGATTGTCAGGCATTTTTCAAATCCGGAGCACCGGTAGGCGCTTGAAGCGTGTGACAAATGATGATCGATGAAAATAATTTTTTCATCTGGAACACCCATTTTTTGCAACCCGTTTTTAAAGGCTGCTGGTTTGTACATTTTTTTAAAATTTGGGGCCAGATACTTGAGCATCCCGGAAAAATTGTGCCCCATCAAACCAATTAGTGAGCGCGGCAA
Organism: uncultured Cytophagia bacterium; assembly: GCA_964607755.1. Classification (GTDB taxonomy): domain Bacteria; phylum Zhuqueibacterota; class Zhuqueibacteria; order Residuimicrobiales; family Krinioviventaceae; genus CAZSMC01. Next base: position 61,602 of record CAZSMC010000019.1, read on the forward strand.
ATCCCAAAACTTGCGGCAGAACAGATCAGTGTAGAAAGACGACGGCGGATAGCCAACGGCAAAATAGTCAACATCATTGATAGATATATTTCGGAATTCAAGGGCATTTTCCAACGATTTTTGAGGAAAGTTCATATCGTATTTTATACGCGAGAACCGTTCTTCTGAAGCACCAAACAGTACTTTGCCATCCTCAATCAAAGCAACACTGCTATTATGATGGGCTCCAGCAACATCATTCAAACCTATAATGATCATTAGCCAAACTCCAATACTTTTTTTTCTTTTTCGTTCTTATTTCATTTCTCAGTTCTATTATCAGCGGACAGGCCGATCATACTGAGAAAAAATGATGAAAAGATAATCTGCACACCTAAAATGATTAATGTTGAAGCAAACAGTGCAAGGCGAACCTGATCGAGCGCGCCAAAATCTTTGACAATCCATTTCACAAGAATAAAAAGGTCCATCACAAATCCAGTCAAAAATACCAATGCGCCTGCGAGAATGCCGCGCTCAAGATTAAAATATTTGAACGCTTTTTGCAAAGGCTTGTCAGCCGGTATAAATCGATGGACAAGTGCATAAACCCGGGCAAACATGCCGGTGCTTGTGATTTGCAATCCAAGAATAGCGCACAAGCTGCCTAAAACCATGACATGAATGTCGATCATTCTGCCCGCAATATAAAAAGGTCCTGGTAATAGTAACACCAAAGCCAGCATTCCGAAGAAAAAAAGTGTCAGGCCTGGCCATAAGTATAGATACGTCGGACTGTGCATCAACATAAACCGTAGATGGCGCCAGCCGTCACGGAACGAACGTAAATGTGGCGGACGGCTGCGACCGTCTTTGTGCAGGGTAATGGGGATTTCTGTCATTTTCAAATTTGTCAGCGCTGACTTTATGACGATTTCTGAGGCGAATTCCATTCCGCTCGTTTTCAGTTCCATTTTATGAAACGCGTCTTTGGTAAAAGCGCGCATACCGCAATGTGCATCCGAAATGCCGGAATTGAAAAAGATATTTAAAATACCGGTTAGCAACGGATTGCCGATATAACGATGGAGCCAGGGCATGGCATTTTTTTCAATATTGCCTTTCATTCGCGTGCCCATAACCACATCGTAGCCTTCATTTAACTTTTCCAGGAACCGGTTTATTTCCCGAAAATCATAAGATTCGTCCGAATCACCAATAATGATGTACTTTCCCCTGGCAGCGGCAATGCCAGTCCGGTAAGCGTTACCATAACCTCGCGCAGCTTCGTGCACCACCCGTGCGCCTTTTGATTCTGCAATCTCGACGGAATTGTCTGTTGAGCCATTGTCCGCAACTACAATCTCACCGTCGATGTTGTGTTTTTGCAGGGTTTCCTTTGCCTGATCGATGCATATACCAATAGTTTCGCTTTCATTCAAGCACGGCATGACAACAGAGACCATCACGATAGACTATACTCCTTTATAAATTCAAAATTGCGCAAATAAAACGCTTTTACTTTTGTACTATTAATATCCGGTTCCTTTGACCACAGCCGGCAAGGTTTTGGCCATTATTTTAAAATCAAGCCGGATTGACCAGTTGTCAATATATTCCAGATCCAGTTTCATCCAGTCTGTAAAGGGCATATTATTACGCTCACCAATCTGCCACAAACACGTCAACCCTGGCCTCATACTGAATCGTCTTTTCTGCCAGGTTTCGATAATGCCGTTCACATCCCGGACCGGCAAAGGACGCGGGCCCACCAAACTCATATCGCCCTTGAGCACGTTGATAAGCTGCGGCAATTCATCCAGACTGGTTTTGCGCAGCCATTTGCCAATCGCGGTAATCCTGGGATCATTGTAGATTTTAAAAGCTGGCCCATCGGCCTGATTCAAATGCTCAAGGTCTTTTATTAAACCTTCAGCGCCTTTGACCATGGTTCGAAATTTTAACATATTGAACGAGCGGCGATGAAAACCAATGCGCTCCTGGCGGAAAAAGACCGGCCCCTTTGAGGTAACTTTGATGAGAAAAGAAATAATCAGTAACAGCGGTGACAGGATCAAAAGCGCAAAAGCTGAAATGGCAACATCGATGAGCCGCTTTAACCATAAATATTCGAGTTGATATTTTGATCCGGAATAGACAGTGAGTATATTTTCACCGTCCAGTTCGAAAGAAGAAGTCCGGGCTGTCTTGATCTCAAACCAATTGGACGGCATTCGGCAAATAATGCCGATTTCCTGGCAATAAGTAATCACTTTTTTGATTTCCTGGTATCGGCTCTCAAATGGTAAGACAATAAAAACTTCATCCACAATGTGGGTGCTGAGGTAGTTTGGCAGCTCGTCAATTGTGCAGACAGTGTTTGCTTTGGGTTGCTTGTCCGGGTTTTCCGGCGCTTTGTTGTCAATGAATCCCATCAGTTTGTAACCGAGTTCTTTCCGGCTCATAATGCGCTGCGCCAAATCGATTGCATTTCGGTTTGCACCCACAAAAACCACATGTCGCAAGTTTCGTCCGCTTTGTCGCAACCAGACAAGATATCGCCGGACTAGCAAGCGTTCAAAGATAGTAACTATAAAACAAAGCGGCCAAAAATTAACCAACATTTGTTTTGTTATATTTTCGCGGACAAGGAAAATAGCCACCGCGCCGATCAGAATCGTTCCCAGTGTCACCGCTTTAAAAATATTAAAGCTCTCTTTGAAAAAATTATTAAAACCGCGGTTATCATACAGGCCAAAACTGTTAAAAATTTTCAGCCAGATGTAAATCAAAAGCAGCACAGCCACAAAATTAATGACATTAATCTTGAAGGAAAAAAAGCCAACAATATCGGAAGGCACGTTGGCTGGTGAATGGATGTAAAGTGTAATCACAAATGTGACCAACATCACTGTTACATCCAAAATGCGAGTGACGTTATCTATGACTTTGCGACGTAAACTGGTCATTTACAAATTCCGGTGACAGATAATTTTTAACAGAATATTTCAATCAATAAGCACTGTTCTTCTGGGAAAAGAGCCTCTGTTCATTCTATATTTAGGGGGTTTTGAAATGCATGTTTATTTTTCAGTAATCTTTAATATCTTGAAAAAATAATTGAAAATCAAGTATTACTATTTTAACTTAAAGATATACGGCAAACCCATCTTTACTGCAAATAAAAATAAATGACATTGCCCATTCATAATTCAAAAAGTGGAGAAATGAATCATGTCTGAACCAAATTGTGAGAATTGTACACTTCGAGCAAAGTACGATTCCAAACCAAAATCTCTTTTAGGTCGATTTTGGCGGTGGCATATTAATTGGTGTCCCGGCTGGAAATCTTACATGACTTCTCTCCCCGATGAGAAGAGAATCGAGCTGGCAAAGAGTTACCGGATCAAAAAGTATCTATAAGCGAACCATTGCCTGACCAACGTTTCGTTTTTTATAAACTACAAGTAAAACGCAATGATTCAAGTGCACCTTTCCGCAAAAAGCAGCGGACTGATATTTGTTATTTTGTCTGTTGCCTAAATGGGGGAATTAGATCCTTTTTAGAATTTGCAATTCTAACTTGAATATAACATCCATCCCAAAGAAATATTCACCAGTCCCATCCTGTTGAAACAGAAAATAAACAAATATAAATATGGAGCAAAACATGTTCGACATGACCAATAAAGTGGTTATCATTACCGGCGCCTCTGGGAACCTGGGTCCTTCCATAGCTGAGAAAGTGAAAACAGCCGGCGGGAAACGGGCGTTAATTGCCCGATCTGAATCAAAGTTAAAAACATTGTATGGAGAACATTTCGAAAAAGATGATCAACTTATTCTTCCGAATGTTGATTTGACCGATGCGGATCAGGTTGATAAAGCTTTTAAAAATGTAATGAATCACTTTGGCCGGATCGATGCACTGGTGCATGCGGTAGGTATGTTTAAGGGCGGCAATCCCTTGCACGAAGAATCGCTGGAATCCTGGGACAAGGTTTTTAACATTAATTTTCGCAGTGCAGTGCTGAGCTGCCGGGCCGTGCTCCCATTCTTTCTCGAGCAAGACAGCGGCGGAATAGTCACCGTCTCAAGTCAGCAGGGATTAAAAGGCAGCGGCAAATTTTCCGCTTATAGCACGGCAAAAGGCGCTCTCATTCGACTCACCGAAAGCATAGCTGCCGAGGTTAAAGATAGCAATATTCGCATCAACACAGTAGTGCCGGCAATCATAGACACACCGGAAAACCGCGAATCCATGCCCAATGCGGATTTTTCCAAATGGACGTCGCCAGAAGCTATTGCCGACACTATTTTATTCCTGCTATCTGACCAGAGCAGAGCCATAGCCGGAGCAACTGTGCCTGTTTCAGGTTAAACAAAAATCGTTCTGAATCTCGAGTTTGTTGTTTTTTTATAATAATTCAATGACACTCGAAACATTCCTAAAAGGCGGAGGCAGTTATGGCGTACAAGCCTATCGAAAATTACGGCATTATCGGCGACATGCATACAGTGGCATTAGTTGGTGTTGATGGTTCTATCGACTGGTTTTGTTA
>CAZSMC010000019.1:66242-68506 GCA_964607755.1 uncultured Cytophagia bacterium
GCTCGCTCTGCTTTCGGATATCGAAATGAATGCACAAAACGGTGCAGCCGTCGCCGAATTTACTCTAAATGAAGATGAAACGGCTGTCTTTTTATTTCAGGACATTAAAAGCAGTCGAGCAGAGCCGGAACAGATCACGCCGCAATTGACACAAAAGCTGTTAAACGAGACCATCGGTTATTGGCAAAACTGGTTATCACATTGCAATTATAAAGGCCGGTGGCGGGAAATGGTTTACCGCTCCGCGCTGACTCTCAAACTGCTCACTTTCAAACCAACAGGAGCTATTGTTGCCGCGCCGACCACCGGTTTGCCGGAGGGAATCGGCGGTGAGCGCAACTGGGATTACAGATACGCCTGGATCCGCGATGCCGCTTTTACATTGTATGCGCTCATGCGAATCGGATTTTCAGAAGAAGCGGCTGCGTTTATGAAATGGATCGAAGCGCGCTGTCACGAACTCAATCCCGACGGTTCACTGCAAATCATGTACGGCATTGACGGGCGCCACAAACTGGATGAGGAGATTCTCGACCATCTTGACGGTTACCGGGGTTCGCGTCCGGTCCGCATCGGCAATGCGGCCTACAATCAACTTCAACTCGACATTTACGGCGAACTCCTCGACACCGTTTATCTTTACAACAAATACGGCAGTCCGATTTCTTATGATTTATGGATTCAAATCACCCGTCTCCTGGATTATGTTTGCAAGAACTGGAATCAGGAAGACGAAGGCATCTGGGAAGTTCGCAGCGGCCGGCAGCGATTCATTTATTCGTTATTGATGTGCTGGGTGGCGTTAGATCGCGGTCTCCGTCTGGCGTCCAAACGCTCGTTTCCCGCCAATCATGATAAATGGCTTCAGAACCGCGACATGATTTACCAAACAGTGATGGAAAAAGGATGGAGTGAAGAGCGCAAGGCATTTATCCAGTACATTGGCAGCAAAACGCTGGATGCTTCCAATCTGATGATGCCCCTCGTTTTCTTTGTTTCTCCCACCGATCCGCGTATGCTGCAAACGCTGGACGCTGTCAATATGTCACCTCAAAAAGGCGGACTCGTTTCCGACAGTCTTGTTTACCGATACAATGCTGCAGAAACCCGTGACGGCCTGAAAGGCCAGGAAGGCACTTTTAACATTTGCACATTTTGGCTGGTCGAAGCGCTCACCCGGGCCGGACGGTACGATAAACACAGACCGTCGCAGGCACGGTTTATGTTTGAGAAAATGCTCGGTTACAGCAATCACCTTGGATTGTTCTCTGAAGAAATCGGCCCGTGCGGCGAAGCGCTGGGCAATTTTCCGCAGGCATTTACACATCTCGCTCTCATCAGTTCAGCGTTCAATCTGGATCGTTCTCTGGGTTAATCACTGTAAGTTTTTCATAAAATTCGGAGATTCATCATGCAAAATAATAAAAACGATGTGCCATTGCCCAATGACACCATTCCGCCACTGCTCAAAGGGCAAAAAGCGCTGGTAACCGGAGCAGCATCCGGGATTGGCAGGGACGTGGCCATTGCGCTGGGCAGAGCCGGCGCCGATGTCTGTATCAATTATCTGTCAAAAACCGATGCTGCCAATCAGGTAGTGGAGAACATAAAAAGTTATGGCGTCAATGCGTTTGCGCACCAAACAGACGTTTCGCAAGAGGACCAGGTCAAAGGCATGTTCCAGGCGGCCAAAGAGACGTTCGGCACTGTCGACATTTTGGTCAACAATGCTGGTTTGCAGCAGGATACGCCTTTTGAAGACATGACGCTAAAGCAATGGAACAAAGTCATTAATGTGAATCTCACCGGACAATTTTTGTGTGCACGGGAAGCTGTCAAGGAATTCAAGCGACGAGGGGTTGTGAAAGAAGTTTCCTGTGCAGCCGGGAAAATCATTTGCATGAGTTCTGTTCATCAGGAGATTCCCTGGGCCGGGCATGTAAATTATGCCGCATCCAAAGGCGGCATTATGTTGATGATGAAAAGCATTGCTCAGGAAGTTGGTCATGATCGGATTCGCGTCAATGCCATTGCGCCAGGGGCCGTCCGCACGCCGATCAATCGCGCCGCCTGGGAAACTCAGGAAGCGTACGACTCGCTGATGACTCTCATCCCCTACAATCGAATTGGTGAACCGGCTGATATCGGCCGAGTGGCTGTCTGGCTGGCATCGGATCAGGCGGATTATATTCACGGCACCAGTATTTACGTCGATGGCGGTATGATGCTTTATCCCGGATTTACTACCGGCGGATAAAAGAAAA
>CAZSMC010000020.1:0-52972 GCA_964607755.1 uncultured Cytophagia bacterium
GGGTTTGGACCCGAATCAGATTATCGAAGTTCGCGAACTGATCAAAGGGCTTGCCGGAGATCATACTATTATCCTGAGTACCCACATCCTGCCTGAAGTCAGTATGACGTGCGAACGGGTGATCATTATCCATAAAGGCCGAATCGTGGCACAGGATACAACAAAAGATTTGACCAGGAAACACGCCAGCAGCAGGCTGTTGGTGTCATTTGACGGCCCTGCTGACAAGGCCAAAGATCGATTATCGCAAATCTCTGGTGTCGACCTCGTTTCTGATGCGAGCGACGTCGTTTCGGATTACACATCCTGTTATGTGCATAGCAAAAACGAGGAAGAGATCCGCCCGTTAGTCGCCAAAACCATTATCGATAACGATTGGTCACTTTATGAAATGAAGGGCGAAGATATCAGCCTCGAGGATGTTTTTAAGAATGTGACGACAACAGAGGAGGGCGCAGAACAATGAAAAATTTCCAGGCTGTTTTTAATCGGGAACTGAAATCTTATTTCGCTTCACCAGTTGCCTATGTGGTCATTGGTTTGTTTTTGCTTTTAGCTGGTTTGTTCTTTTATCTCATTTTATCCAATTTTGTTCAGTTGTGTATGCGTGCCGATATGCAAGCTCAATATCAGCGTATGGCACCACCGAATCTGAACGTGAACGTCATGGCAATCCGGCCTATTTTACACAATATGAGTCTGTTTGCCTTGTTCTTTTTGCCGTTAATCACCATGCGGCTGTTCTCTGATGAGAAAAAGACAGGAACCATTGAATTGTTAATGACCTCACCCCTGACAAATACAGAGACAATTTTGGGCAAATTCGCGGCAGCAGCCATGTTGTTTTTGTTTATGCTTGCCGGCACGTTTGTGTACATTATTTTTACCATTGCCTATGGTGATCCCGAAATTGCACCGATTTTTGTCGGCTATTTAGGGGTGTTTTTATTGGGATTGAGTTACATCTCTTTTGGAATCTTTTTTTCAACCCTTACCGATAACCAGATCATTGCTGCCATGAGTACAGTGGTGTTTATTCTGTTCTTTTGGGCAATCGGCTGGGTATCTGGGATGGTGAGTCCGCAATTAGGACAAACGCTATCAAATTTTTCTCTCATCGAGCATTTTGATGATTTTGCCAAAGGTGTGCTCGATACCGGACATGTGGTTTTCTACCTGAGTTTCATTTTTATGGGTATTTTTTTGTCATATGTGTCAATCGAATCATCAAAATGGAGAGGTAGATGATGAAAAAATATGCAAACATAGGCGGATGGGCTGGATTAGCCCTGATTATAATCGGACTTGTTATATATTCAATCAATTCATTATTGACCACATCGGCCATCATTTGCATGAGTGCCGGAGTGGCTTTCATCATTGCGTATGTCGTTCTTAAATTCAACGAGCTCAAAGTGAGTCTGTCGAGCCGCTCAGCCAGGTTTGGTTCGAATGCGGCGCTGGTAGTTATCTTTGTGCTGGGTATTTTAATTGTCATTAATATTTTGGCTTCAAAATTTTCCGCACGCGTGGATACGACAGCTTCGAAACTTTACAGCCTGGCAGCTCAAACTGAAAAAGTGCTGAAAAATATGGATAAAGATGTCAAAGTTATCGGCTTTTTCAAATCCGGTAACGAAGGCCAGGCTAGGGAGCTGTTGACTGAATACAAACATTTCACAGAACGACTTGATTACGAATTTCATGACCCGGACAAAAATCCCGGGCTTGCCAAGAGTTACAATATTCAAACTTATGGTACTGTCGTTGTTGAGAGCCAGGGCAAGCGCGAGCGTGTCAACAATGTCACAGAAGAAGATTTAACTAACGCTATCATCAGCGTAACTCGCGAAGGCGTTAAAAAAGTTTACTTTACCAAGGGTCATGGGGAGCGCGATTATGATGCGACTGAACCTGATGGCATGAGTACGGCAAAAGAATTTATCCGTGATGAAAATTACGAGCTGGACACAATCATGCTGGCCGAAGCGGATAGCGATATTCCGGACGATTGCTCGGTATTGGTCATAGCCAGGCCACAGACAGATCTCTTTGCACACGAGCAGGAGAAAATCAAAAACTACCTGCAGCGCGGCGGAAAGGTTATGATGCTTTTGGACCCTGAAAGTCCTGCCAGTTATGCGAGCTTTTTGAATGACTGGGGATTGAATGTGGAGGACGGCATTGTTGTCGATGCTTCTGGCGTTGGGCAGCTTTTTGGTGCTGGTCCGACAATCCCGATCGTGTCCCAGTATGCAAGTCATGTGATCACTAAAAATTTCAGTGTCATGACGTTCTTCCCGGAAGCGCGTCCGGTGATGAAAGCTGATGACGCGCCTGCTGATATTACTGTTGAAGAGATTGCCAAAACATCGGGCCGGAGCTGGGCAGAAAAAAGTCCGTTAACGACCGAGGAAATCGCATTCAATGAAGGCATGGATATCCGAGGACCTATTTCTGTTTTTTCAATCGCAGAAAAAGACGCGGAAAATCAACCGGAACAGAATGAAGATGAAGAAATAACAGGCTCTGGTACACTAAAAACCCGGCTTGCTGTGTTTGGTGATTCTGATTTTGCATCGAATCAGTACTTTAAAGTTCAGGGTAATAAAGACCTGTTTATGAATGCACTTAGCTGGTTAGCGGAAGAAGAAGACCTGATTTCGGTGCGGCCGCGTAGTCCGGAAGACCGACGGTTGAATATTACCCAAAAACAATCAAAACTTATGCTTTATGTCGGGGTTATTCTACTTCCGCTTGCCGTGTTTATGTTGGGTGCAATTGTTTATCGCAGACGCAAGTAAGAATTACAGGGCTTTCATTTTAAAAATTTGAAAGCCCTTGTTTGTTTGAAAGATATAAAGTAAATACTTTCGGACAAGAGGAGAAGACTATGAAATTTCGAACAACGCTCATATTGGCCCTTATTTTAGCGGTTGGTATTGTGTCCGTTGTCATTCTTAACAAGCAAGAAGAAAAGAAAGAAAAGGCGCAAGAACGGGCAAGTAAACTTTTAAATATAGAACAGAACGATGTTCAGGAAATTATTTTTCAACCAAGTGGACTTCATTGTATCAGAGACAGTGTAGAGTGGAAAATCATTTCTCCGATAGAAACCGGTGGCGACAAAAACGCAATTAATTCCATTGTCAGAATGTTCGGCCAGCTCAAAAAAGAACGCACAATCTCTTCGGATTCAACAGAATATAACAAGTTTGGTCTGGAAAATCCGGAGCAGCGCTTGATCGTGGTCCATAAACAGGGCACTGATACTATATTTGTCGGTGAAAAAAGCCCGACCGGTTCGTTTGTCTTTGCCCGCATGTCTGGCAGTCCTGATGTGTTTTTAACATCGACCACACTTCAACGAAATGTTGAAAAGGAATTGTTCGATATGCGGAACAAAGATGTGCTCGGTTTTGAAAAAAACGCTGTCCGGTCGTTAACACTCGGCAATGCGAATGGTACTTTTTCACTAGAAAAGTCAGCCGGCGAATGGAAGCTGACCGCGCCGGGCGATTTTGAAGCTGACAATTCCGAGGTCAATAAAATTCTGAATCGCCTGAATAGTGAAAATGTTAAAGAGTTTGTCGATGAAAACCCAGCCAGTTTGGCACGCTACGGTCTCACAAATCCGGCTATTCAAGTCGATTTGATGCTGGGGCCGAATATGGCGAAAAAAACGTTATTTATCGGCGACTTGAAAAATGAAAGATATTACGCAAAAGATGAATCACGTACCCCGGTTTTTCTGGTCGATTCGGCTTTTGTTAGCGTGTTAAATGCTGACCTCTACAAGCTGCGAAATAAAGATCTTGCCGATTTCATGTCCGGTGACGTGGATCAAATTTCCCTGGAATATTCCGGGCAAACTGTGACTTGGAGTAAAGATACATCCGGGACGTGGATTATTACCGAACCTCTTAAACAACAAGCCCGAAGCTGGAAAATTTCTTCCATTACCAGAAAAGCTGCTCAGCTTGAGGTGGTAGAATTTGTGGATGATGATCCTTCTATGCTAACTTCTTATGGACTGGAGGACCCTCAGGTTCGAGCTATCTTTTTTCAGCAGGGACAAGTTTTGCTTGATATCCTTCTTGGCAATACCGTGGGTGATAATGTCTATGCCAAAAAGGCAGATCAAAACTCTGTGGTTTTGGTAGAAAAAAGTGTACTCGAAGAATTTACCCCGGATGTTAATGAACTGGTCAAAGAACAAGAACAGCCGGATACAACGGCTGTTGATAATTAGAAAAAAATGCGGATTGCCCGATGCAATCCGCATTGCGTTATTTCCACTGCTTTGACGAATCGGACAGGGGGAATATCATAATGCTTAACAACTGGAGGACAAATGGTTCGTAGAAAAGAAATAGAATTTGCCGGTCAAAAATTTGTTTTTGAAACCGGCAAAGTAGCCAAACAGGCGAGCGGATCTGCCTGGGTTGAATTTGGCGATACTATCGTATTGACAACGGTTGTCGGGTCCGATAGCCCGCGGGAAGGTATCGATTTTTTCCCGCTGCAGGTCGAATACCGTGAGCGTGCCTATGCGGCAGGTAAAATTCCAGGCGGTTTTTTCAAAAGAGAAGGCAGGCCAACCACAACCGAAGTGTTAGCTGCTCGGCTGATTGATCGCCCGATTCGTCCGCTTTTCCCCAAAGAGTATAAAAATGAAGTTCAGGTCTTTGTTCATGTGCTGTCATCTGACCGTGAAAATGATGCGGATGTGCTCGGAATTACTGCGACGAGTCTGGCACTCAACATGTCTGAACTACCTTTTGAAGGACCGATTGCCGGCGTTCGAGTCGGACGATTGAACGGCGAACTGATTGCCAATCCAACGTATTCGCAACGCGAAGAAGGCGATATCGATTTGGTGATTGCTGCTTCGGAAGATTCGATTCTCATGGTCGAAGGCGAAGCAATTGAGGTTACAGAAGAAGATATGCTCAAGGCGCTCGAGTTCGGGCATGATCGAATTCGCGAGCTCATCGCGGCGCAAAAAGAGCTGCTCATCGAGGTGGCCAAGCCAAAGATGGAACTTCCGGAACCGGAAGCCCTGTCTGACTTGAATGATAAAGTCCGTTCTATGGCAAAAGATGAGTTGATGGACGCATTGAATATCACTGAGAAAAAAGACCGCCAACAAGCAATTAAATCATTGATTGAGCGAATTGTCGAGGAACTTGAAGAAGAATATCCGGAAAGAGAATCTGAAATCAGTGATGTGATTCATGAGATGGAAAAAGAGATTGTCCGGGACCGCATTTTGAACAAAGGTCGACGGCTCGATGGCCGCGGTCTGGACGATATCCGCGATATTTACATCGAAGTCGGTTTGTTGCCCCGTGCCCATGGCTCGGCTTTATTCACTCGCGGACAAACCCAGTCTCTGGCCGCCACAACATTGGGGACGAAAATTGACGAGCAGCGTGTCGAAGGCCTGGAAGGCGATTTCTTTAAAAATTACATGCTGCACTATAATTTCCCGCCGTTTTCAACAGGCGAAGTCAAACCAATACGCGGCACCAGTCGCCGGGAAATCGGGCACGGCAATTTAGCCGAACGCGCTATAAAGCCTGTCATTCCCGCTGATTCACTGTTTCCGTACACCATACGAATTGTGTCGGATATTTTGGAATCCAATGGTTCTTCATCCATGGCTACGGTGTGCGCCGGTTCGCTGTCTCTGATGGATGCCGGTGTGCCGGTGAAATCGCACATTGCCGGCATTGCGATGGGATTAATCAAGGAAGACGATAATGTCGCGGTATTGACGGATATTTTGGGCGACGAAGACCACATGGGCGATATGGATTTCAAGGTTGCTGGTAACCATAATGGCATTACCGCCTTTCAAATGGATATCAAAATCAAAGGTATTTCCACAGAAATTATGCGCGAGGCGCTGGAACGCGCCAGAAAGGCGCGACTATTCATTCTGGATAAAATGGAGACAACCATCAGTAAGCCCCGAACAGAAATTTCCGAGTACGCCCCGCGTATTCTGACTTTTAAAGTCAACCAGGAAGACATAGGCACTGTGATTGGTCCTGGCGGTAAAACGATACGGGAGATTCAGGAACGCACAGGTGCCACCATCAATATCGAAGAAGACGGTACCGTAACCATTGCCTGTCTGGATGCCGAGGGCGGGGAAGAAGCCATGGAAAACGTCAGACAATTGGTCGAGAAACCCGAGGTCGGCAAAGTTTATGAAGGCACGGTGAAAAAGATCACCAATTACGGCGCTTTTGTGGAAATACTGCCCGGCAAGGAAGGTTTATTGCATATTTCCAATATCGATAAAAAACGAATAGCCAAAGTCGAGGATGTGTTAAAGGTGGGTGATAAAGTCAAAGTCAAACTTTTAGACATCGATTCCAGCGGTAAAATGGACTTGAGCAGAAAAGCCTTGCTATAAGAAAAAGACATTATATGAATAAAGTCGATGATTTCAGTCCTTTAACCACCAGAGTGGAAAGGACAGTTTTAAAAAATGGCATTCGCATCGTAACCGAGCGGATGCCATACATGCGATCCGCATCAATTGGCGTCTGGGTTAAAACCGGCTCGGGACAGGAAACGCAAGAAAATAATGGCATTGCTCATTTTGTCGAGCACATGCTGTTTAAGGGGTCAAAAAAACGAAGTGCAAAAGAAATTGCTGCAAGTCTGGAATCTCTGGGCGGGCTGGTCAACGGCTCGACCGGCAAAGAGATTTGCATTTATAATGCCCATGTTTTGGACGAAAATATGGACATTGCTATTGATGTACTGGCTGACCTTGTCCAATATCCCAAATTTGAACTAAAAGATGTAGAGCACGAGAAACAAGTTATCCTTTCGGAAATTGTGCATTCCAAAGAAGATCCGCAAGAATTAGCCTTTGATTATTTTTTTCAGAACGCTTTTCCCGGTCATCCACTTGGGTTTTTTATCCTCGGCAATGAAGACAATGTGAAAAGGTTCAGCCGGGACGATCTTTGTGAGTTCCATCAGCATCATTACACACCGGACCGGTTTGTGTGCGCTGCTGCCGGAAACGTGAATCACGATGAATTTGTGCGGCTGGTTGAGCAACATTTTACCCAGCACATCCCGTCGCATGAATTATTGAATCCTCCTCTCAGACCGCCGCAACCTGAAAACACGCTGCAATTGCCTCAGCTGCATCAAGCTCATATTTGTTTTGGATACAAAATATTCGGGCAGCGCGATAAACGTCGTACTGTTCTGGCGCTGCTGGATGTGTTGTTAGGCGGCGGTATGAGCTCAAGATTATTCCAGAATATTCGGGAAAAGTACGGATTTGCTTATAATGTATTTTCTTTTGCCGATACCATGGAAGAGACCGGGGTGTTTGGCGCCTACATGGCCTGCCATCCGTTCAAAGTGAATAAATCATTGGAACTACTTGAAAACGAATTTGATGCTCTTAGAAACGGCAGTATCGAGGATGCTGAGTTATCAGATGCAAAGTCGCAGGTTAAAGGAAATTTAATTTTAGGATTGGAAAGCAGCAGCAGGCGGATGAGAAAGATCGGCGAATCAGAAACTTACGGCCGGCCGCATAAAACAATCCAGGAAATCGTCGATAAAGTGGAGCAAATTCGTATCGATGATTTGTTGAATCTGGCAAACGATTTATTTACAGATGACAATAAAAGCATAACTGTTATCACTCTATAAAAAATTAGAGGTATCCATAATTATTGGCGTACCAAAAGAAATCAAGCCAAACGTGCCCTTGCAGGAGGCACTCAACGGGCAGTTATCGTGAGTATTCTCGCGTATCATAGAGTCGATCCGGCGCTACATTGTGTTGCAACACGAATTAGCCCCGGACAATTTGAAAGACACGTTAAAATGGCTGCTGAAAAGGGTTTTATCTTTCAAACCATTTCGGACTATTTGTCGTCGCAGCAACAATATACTAAAAGACTGGCCATAACATTTGATGACGGATATGATTCTGTTTTCCAATATGCTGCCCCCATAATAAAACGATACAATGCAACTGCAACAGTTTTTGTCAATCCGGGCTATGTTGGCCAATTCAATACCTGGGATGTCAATTTTTTGGGCAAGCGCAAGTTGCTGATGAATTGGCAGCAGTTGCAGCATCTCTCTGATATGGGGTGGGAAATTGGCTCGCACGGAATGACGCATAAAGATTTAACAGTGCTGCCGAAAAACATTGCAATGTGGGAATTAAAGGCTTCCCGGGCGATTATCCATCAGCGGCTTGGCGTATGCAGTCCGGTTTTTTCATTTCCGTTTGGTAACGCCAATACTACAATTGCTGCATTGGCACGGGAGTGCGGGTACACAGCAGGGACGGTCATGAATTTACCGGGACATCTTGCGCACAACCCATTTTTAGTTCAGAGGCTCGGTATTTACAGTTTTGACACAGTGCATAGCTGTCGCAATAAAATGCTTGCAAAAAATAAAACTTTTCATAATTTGATACAAAAGATGATAGGGCGCTGTTCAAATGCCACAGTGTTCGTAAAACGTCATCAGCAGTCAATCAACTAAAATGAAATAAAACTTGATTATTGCGACAATTATTATTATTTTCACAAACTGAATTGTTTCCGAATCCCGGATCAAAACGCATGGGAAACAAGGCGATAAAAAGATTATATTACTCTATTGCAGAGGTCAGTGAAATTACCGGCCTCAAGCCATACGTTTTGCGTTATTGGGAAACAGAGTTCCCTGAATTAAGTCCTGGGAAAAACCGGGCCGGAAACAGAATTTATCGCAAGAGTGACATTCAGTTTATTTTTACGATAAAACGATTACTTTACCAGGACAAATACACCATTGAAGGGGCGCGCCAAAAACTGGAGCAGTTAAAAGATGAAAAACAAGGCTTTGGCCAGATGTCACTGCTAGAATTACCGTCAAATCAAAAACTCTTGAACGAAATTCGTGAGGGACTCAAAGAGTGCCTCAAAATACTCAACTCATAGATCGGGGCGTAGCGCAGTCCGGTTAGCGCACTACACTGGGGGTGTAGGGGTCGCCGGTTCAAATCCGGCCGCCCCGACTGTTTTTAAAGAGTTAGAATTAACGCAAGACTTTTAATCAAGATTCCCTCAAAATGCCCAAGAAATATAAATGTCTTTTCGCAATCATCCATCGAGCGCAGTTTTTATAGAACTGGTAAGCATAATATCTCTGCAGTATCTGGATATTTGATTCATTTTGTTCCAGCCGGAGACAGGATGGCAACAAAAAGATGCTGAAAGAACTGAAAAAGCTGCAGAGAAAATTGGACATGCTGCTAAAATGAAAGCAGCGAACGAAACGAACGATACGAACTAGAACGAGTTCCTGCTTTGTTTGGGTACCCCAGTAATCAAATAAATGCCCGCGGAACACGCGAAAAGACGCGAAAATATACTTTTTTCTTTCGCGGTATTCCGTGTATTTCGCGGGCCGGGGACAAATGAAAACAACGCTGTTTTTTCAACTCATCAATCATTTGATCTCGACAAAATAAAATCCGTTTTCAGTGTGGTATTTCACATTCGATTAATAGCAACCGCATCTTGATGACTTGATAAAAGCATTTTCTATACAAACCCATATATCGATTTTAAAACAGCCAAAATATATGTATTCCTGGATGAAATTCAAAAGCTGGATAATTTTCAAAATCAACTCAAAATTTAATCCTTTTTTCGAAAAAATACAACTGCACGCGTGCAGAGGTGCTCACAAAAATCCTGCAGGAAAAAATGCTGACATCGCATTCTTCGGTTCCGGTTAGACAAAAATCCTTGTATTTTATCTGATTTCGTTTTGATTTTATATCCTTATGTCGACGAGGTTCATCCACCATACGTCAAAGGATGTGGAGTTTGTTTGATTGAATTTTATGATAGTTGATAAATGACAGGTCGAAAATCAAAAAAATCCCCACGGAACACGCGAAAAGACGCGAAAATACACTTTTTTCTTTCGCGGTATTCCGTGTATTTCGCGGGCCGGGGACAAATGAAAACAACAAGATGTGGCTGGTTGTACAAAATCATTGACTAATTAACAGGGCTGAATAAAAAGACCCTGGACGTATGCACGTATGGATGAAGGAATTCAATACGGATATCAAAGTTTATTATCCTGATCCTGACTGTGTATCCAGTCAACTCGACAGCGCCGGAAAGTCAGGCTGTTGTGTAGGGTACACGAAAAAACGTTTCGCAGGCAACGGGGTTTTAAAATGTGCTGTTACCGAAATGCATTATTGAATGTGGTTTTTGTTACATTAATTTTATTTTTTTTTTGATTATAAAGATCCCTTATGCCTCTTTTAATAATTTTGTCAATTGTTCCACTGTTTCCGCTGCGTCTCCCAATAGTAGCACCACATTATCCTGTGTATAAAGAGGATTGTCAACACCGGCATATCCGGGTTTGGTGTCAAGATTGCAGATAATAATGTGTTTGGCATCACTTACATTCAGTATAGGCATGCCGTATATCGGTGTTCCTTCAGCAGTCCTCGCAGAAGGATTGATAACATCATTGGCACCGATCACGATAACAACATCCGTATCTTTGAATTTTGGATTAATAGTCTCGATATCCAAAAGTTTTTCATAAGGAATATCGACTTCGGTCAATAAAACATACATATGTCCGGGCATGCGGCCAGCCACAGGATGAATGCCGAAAAGCACCTCTTTATCATGTTCGAGAAGTGTTTTATATAATTGCTTTACTTGATGCTGCGCCTGCGACACACCCATCCCGTAACCGGGAACAATGACCACACTGTTGGCTTTTTGTAAAAGCAAAGCAGGGGAACTTTTTTGCTGGACATCCATGTTTTCTTTTTTCTGCGATGTTTGGGTTGCTATTTCTGCGTTTTCACTATTTTCCTGGGTTGTCTCTTTTTTATCGCGAGTGGTGGTGGTGCCCAAAATGATATCCGATAACGAGCGGTTCATTGCATTGCACATCACCCGGGTTAAAATGAGTCCGGCGGAACCGACAACCGCGCCTCCGGCTATTAGCAAGGCGTTGCCGATGACAAAACCCGTAACCGAAGCCGCAAGTCCTGACAGTGAATTCAACAACGATATGGTAATCGGCATATCGGCGCCTCCGATACGGATCGTGAGCAGTATGCCGAAAATTAACGCATTGAGGATAAGTAGAAATGAAATCGTCAGGTAATTGTGAGAGATAGCCGAAATCATAACCAGGACCGCAAACAATATCAGACTTGCCAGCGAAAGTAAAGAATGATTCCAGAGAATAACGGGTTTTTGTTTCAGGAGGCGATGCAGTTTGCCGGCAGCAATCAAACTGCCGCTCAAGGTGACACCGCCGATCGCCAGGGCAAGATAACCTGTTGAAAGAGTGCCCCAGGACAGGGTTTCGGCTCTGTAAAGCACGATCAATGCGGTTAAAGCCGACGCGCCGCCGCCGGACCCGTTGAGAAACGCCACCAATTGCGGCATTTGCATCATTGACACTTTGACCGCGAGAAAATATCCGATGAGCCCGCCGATTGCAATGGAAATCCAGACTACTTTATTGTTCAGAATGCTGTTACTGATAAGCGTCAGGCACATTACACCCAGCATACTGAATGCAACAAGCAAATTCCCTTTCAAAGCGGTCTGGGGCCTGTTCATCAGTCTTATGCCGAATAAAAAGCCCAGGACAAACAGTACCGAAACAAAAAGTTCTGAAAAAGAGTGAATCATGATTTTTCTCCTGTCCGCTCATCTTTGAATTTTCTTAGCATCCTGTGTGTTACCAGAAAACCCGCCACGATATTTACAGTAGCCATGATGATCGCCACTGAACCTAATATTTGGCTGTCCAGTTTTACGGCCGTTGCCGCAATGACAATGGATCCAATGACGGTAATTCCAGACAGGGCGTTCATACCGGACATTAGAGGAGTATGCAGCATTTTCGGGACATCACTGATGAGTTTATATCCGATGGCGGATGCGACGACAAATACAAGCAACTGGAATATCATAATAATGACCTCTTTGGATTATATGCCCATCGCCTCTCTGGCTCCGGCGTGTACAATTTCTCCGTCCCGGGTCACCAGACAATTGGCAATGATTTCATCGTTCATGTCAAACAACACAGTGCCTTTTTGCACCAGATTATCGATAAAATTGTAAATATTGTTGGCAAACATCCATGTCGAGCTATTGGGCACGGTACCCGGGATGTTTTGTATTCCCATAATGCTGACATCGTGTTGTTTATGAACCTTTCCGGCCTGGGTGATCTCGCAATTTCCGCCCTGATCCACGGCAATATCTACGATTACCGAACCCGATTTCATGGTTTTTACCATATCTTCGGTCACCAGTAGGGGCGCCAGTTTTCCTGGTATGAGCGCTGATAAAATGAGAATATCCGCTTTTTGAACGTGTTCCTGCAAGGCCTCGTGTTCCTTTTTCAGCCATTTGTCAGGTAATTTTTTGGCATAACCGCCTTCGCCCACAGCCAAATTCTGTGGCACATCGAAATCAATCAATTTGGCGCCAACGCTTTTTACTTGCTGACAGGCTTCTTCTCGAATATCAAACCCGTATACGACCGCTCCCAAACTCTTTGCTGTTGTAAGCGCTTGCAGTCCGGCAACCCCGGCGCCAATCACCAGCACATTAGCCGGCGGTAAAACACCGGATGCTGTAGCCATAACCGGAATAAACCGCGGCAGTTCATTGGCTGCCATGAGGACGCCTTTGTATCCGGCAATAATACTCATTGATGTCAGAGCATCCATGGATTGTGCCCGGGAAATTCGCGGGATTGAATCAAGTGTTAATGCTGTAACTCCCTTGGCGGCAAGGGACTTGATCATGTCATGATTATGGGGATTCGCAGGGTGCATAAAACAGATGAGATATTGATCCTTTTTCATCATATCCACTTCGTGTTTTCCCACCGTTTCATCGTAACGCGGTTCTTTCACTTTCAGTATGATATCCGATTGTTGGAACAGCTCCTCGATATTCTCAATTATCTCTGCGCCTGCTGACCGGTACGCCTCATCCGTATAATGTGAGCCGTCGCCTGCGCTTTTTTCAATGAGAACCCCTGCATTCTCATTTACCAGTTTTTTCACGGTCTCCGGGGTGGCTGCCACCCGTTTTTCACCAGCCAGTATTTCTTTGGGAATACCAAAAATGAGACCCTGGAAATTCATTTTGCACTCCTTTTTTTAGTAAACTTTTTCAGACACTTGCCTGTCAACTCTTACCTGTTACTCGATTAAAAATGAGAGCTTGTTGGCAGGTATCCATTGCCCATAGTTTTTAAGAACCATATAGGTTTCACTGTCTCTGATTCCGGGAATTTTTGATAATTGATCAGTCACAAAATCAACAAGTGTTTTATGAGAATGTGCCAATACTACAGCGAACAAATCATATCGGCCGGTAACTATCATTGTAGTGAATACTGAAGGTAGTTTTTCAATACTTGCGGCACATTCTGTCAGGTGACGACCATCGATTTTGACACCCACAAACGCTAGATATATCTCGGGGAATTTTTCAATATTAACCAGCGCCGTAGTGTGCAAAACATCCTCATCAATGAGGCGGTCGAGTCGGTTGCGTACTGTTCCCTCAGTGACACCTATTCGCCGACCTAATTCGCGGTTGGAGAGGCGGCTGTTTTCACCGAGGTACGACATTATCTTTAAATCAATGTTATCTATATTACGCATATTGCCCTTTTTACATTATAAAAATGATTATTTGCGTATTTATCTCAAGATACAAAATCATATTTATGAAATCAAGAATAATATTTCAAATTAATTAAAAAATTTAATCCGCTGAATATTCATTCTAAAAAATTCCATGCATCTGATTTTTACGTTTCGGCTGGTCAACCTGAAAATTGAAATGGTTTGCTATATATGCTCATATTTCAACCCATAACTGTGATTTTACTATTTTTCGATCTTTAGGAAAAGATGAATCTGTAAAAAGAATTTTGCAGTTGATGATTTTTTTCTGTTTTCTCTTTAATATTTTTTTTGTATGTTTCTTGGTCATATTTAAGAATTTATTATGAAACTTTCGGATTAAAAAGTAATTGATTACATGAGACTTTACGGTTCCATTTTTATAAACACTGAGAAAACAAGAATAAAAATAATATGGGGATATGTATGAAAAAATTGACGTATGTTGCGTTTTGCCTCATCATCTTTTGTACCGCGCCTATTTTAGCAGCTACCGGGGAGATTCTTAAAATTGAGATCAATGGCGATATTAATCCGATTTCCGCTGAATACATTATCAAAAATATCGAAAAAGCAGAAAACGGGAAATTTGAAGCATTGCTAATTCAAATGGATACACCCGGAGGTCTGCTTCAATCCACAAAAGATATTGTCCAATCTATTCTTAAGGCAGATGTTCCGGTGATTATGTATGTTGCTCCCAGCGGGGCTGGTGCTGTATCGGCAGGGGTGTTTATCACCATGTCGTGTCATATTGCTGCCATGGCAGAGGGGACAAACATCGGCGCAGCACATCCGGTCGGCGTGGGCGGCCAGCAGGATACATCCGCAGTGATGAAAGAAAAAGTCGAAAATTATGCCGCGTCCTGGGCCAGAGGTATCGCTGAGAAAACAGGCCGGAATGCTGACTGGGCTGAACAAGCTGTGCGGCGCAGTGTGTCAATTAATGAAAAAGAAGCTGTTGAAAAAAATGTTGTCGATCTCGTTGCGCCCGCTCAGGACAGTCTCCTCGCTGCCATCGATGGTAAAGAGGTTGAAATTGCCAGTGGAAAGACTATATTAAACACCAAAGGAGCTGTTATTGTCATGAATGAAATGAGCTGGACTAAACAGATTCTTTACAAAATTGCGAATCCGACAATTGCTTATATCCTGCTTATGCTTGGTATTTATGGTATTATCTTTGAACTTTCCAATCCGGGGGCGATTATACCAGGCGTTGTGGGCGGTATTTTCCTCATCCTTGCTTTTATGGCATTGCAAACATTGCCGGTACGCGCAGCCGGTATTTTACTGATCATTTTTGCGATTATACTTTTTATATTGGAGGTGAATGTGACCAGCTTTGGTATTTTGACCATTGGAGGCATAATAGCCATGTTTTTAGGCGCAATTATGCTTTTTGAGGAAGCACCTGGCTTTCCGTTTCAGGTTGACTGGCGTATTGCATTGACTGTGGCTATTGTGACCGGCGCATTTTTTGTGTTCGCTCTGGGAATGGCTTTGAAAACCCGTTTTACTAAACCGAAAACAGGGCGTGAAGGACTTGTCGGAGAAAAAGGCATAGCTATCACTAAAATTGCACCAGAGGGAGAGGTCAAATTGCACGGCGAAATATGGAAAGCCATTAGTGATGACAAAATTCGCAAGGGTGATAAAATCAAAGTCATAGAAATAGAAGGACTTGAATTGAAAGTTAAAAAATTTACGCAAAAGTCTTAAATAATTCGGAGGTTATGACATGAGTACTATTTTGAGTGTAATTGTTGTTATCGCTGTATTACTACTTATCAGCGCCATCAAGGTACTTCGCGAGTATGAGCGCGGGGTTGTGTTTCGGCTTGGCCGTCTTGTTGGCTCTAAAGGCCCTGGCATTATTCTTATTATCCCGATCATCGACCGTATGGTCAAAGTATCACTTCGAACAATTGCCATGGATGTGCCACCGCAGGATGTTATCACCAAAGATAACGTTTCCATCAAAGTCAACGCTGTGCTTTATTTTCGCGTCATTGACCCTGCCAAGGCTATCATTGAAGTGGAGGAATACCTGTTTGCCACGTCTCAACTTTCACAAACCACTTTGCGAAGTATTTTAGGTCAGGTAGAACTGGATGACTTGCTATCGGAACGCGATAAAATCAATGCGGAATTACAGCGGATTATCGATGCTCAAACCGATCCGTGGGGCATCAAAGTATCCCTGGTTGAAGTCAAGCATGTGGACTTGCCGACAGAAATGCAGCGCGCCATGGCTCGGCAGGCTGAGGCTGAACGTGACCGCCGCGCCAAGGTCATTCACGCCGAAGGAGAACTCCAGGCTTCAAAAACACTGGCCAGAGCTGCTAAAAATATGTCTGTCGATCCACAGGCACTTCAGCTTCGATACCTGCAGACACTCAATGAAATCGCCGCGGAAAACAACTCGACCACTATTTTTCCTCTCCCTATCGATTTGCTGAAACCGTTTCTTGAGAGAAAGACAGAAGAAAAGGCAAAGGAAGAATAGCATAAAATCAGGTCATCTTGTCCTCAGTCAAAGACTGGGGACAAGATAGGCGTGAAAAAGTGGAATCTTGTTTCGGGGTAAGCAATTTTAGTTTGTGTTTATAGTATGGTTTTTTCATAGCCACGCGCTTTAGCGCGTGGTTAAAATAAAACCTCACCTTTTAGGGGCTTTAGCCCCGAATCTTTACTATTTTTTCTCGAGGCAAGTCTATCTATATCATAAAGTGCAAATATTCAAATATGAATAGGGGCCACAT
The DNA here is from genome assembly GCA_964607755.1 of uncultured Cytophagia bacterium. Taxonomy (GTDB): domain Bacteria; phylum Zhuqueibacterota; class Zhuqueibacteria; order Residuimicrobiales; family Krinioviventaceae; genus CAZSMC01. The sequence continues at coordinate 16,528 of CAZSMC010000020.1, forward strand.
GCCTTATGTGAGAATCTGGATTCACTTAATTTGGGCGACGAAAAATCGTGAAAAGCTGATTAACAGACAACTGAAACCTGTACTTTTGTCACATATTCTGAAAAACGCTTCAAAGAAAAAAATATACCTGGACTACATAAACTGCGTTCAGGATCATTGTCATGCTCTGGTTTCATTAGGCGCCACTCAATCGATAAGTAAAGTTGCTTTTTTATTAAAAGGCGAATCTTCAAACTAGGTAAATGCCAACAAAGTGATCAATGATTATTTTGAGTGGCAGGATGAATATCTTGCCGGATCGCTAAGTGAATCGATGATGCCAAGAGTGCGGCAGTATATTAAAAACCAGGAAGAGCATCATCGAAAAAAAATCTTTAAGGAAGAACATGATCTTTTATCAAAAAATATAGATTCAAACCTGGGGGCTAAAGCCCCGGAAGCTTATAGGCTGTCCTGAGCCCACGCGCTGAAGCGCGTGGCAATGAAAACGAGATTTGAAATCTCATCTATCGAACCAGCGTCATTTTAATATGACGACTGCTCTTGCCGGCTTTTACCTGCGCGATATAAATTCCACTACTTGCTTGCATACCCGCCGAGTTTGTGCCATCCCATTGAATGCGATGAATTCCCGGGTTCATTTCTGTTTCAGTGAGTTTTGTTACTAACGTTCCATCAATAGAATAAATGTTGACTGATACGCGAGTCCATTGAAACATCTCAAATTCAATTGTGGTTTCCGGATTAAACGGATTTGGATAATTTTGCCTGAGAACAAATTCACCTGGCAACTGGTCACCGCCTTTTTGTACGATACCTGGTTTTCCAGCCTGGCTGTTAATGGCAACTATGGCATCAAGATCAAAGTCACCATTCCACTGGCCTTCTTTTTTGATGTCTCCTAAATCTGTAATCTTTACAAATTGAACCCATTCCAAACCAACATCTGCGAGGTCGAATTGATCTCCACCAGACCTGGTGGGGTCCATGAATTGTTGAGAATTCCTGGTGGGAGTGACACCAGCTAATCCGTTCCAGGTTGCCGTATCATAAGGAAACGTAATAAAGTCCTCGCCATCCTGGCTTACAGAAACAATGCCAGCTTCAATAAACGGTTCGTCTGTCCAGGATGATAAAAATACATTTTCAAATACAGTAAAATCCGGGCCGTTTTTGTCAACAATAAAATTATCTGTGAATTCTAAAACAATTTCACCACCGTGTCCCAGAGAGAGCACTTCCTGAGGCTTGTTGCTGCCTTTGTATTCATTGATTGTCGGATCCGGATCGGGAGGACCGAGAACATTGTTGGGAAAATAATTTGCACCAAATCCCGCACCTTCTCCCGGTGTGAACGACGCCACAGCATCTGCCCACGGCGTGACATCGTAAATGGGTTCCAGAATGGCAAGTTTTTGCGTACCGCTGCCCAAAACACCGGATGTCCAGACCACAGAATCCGCTTGAATATTGTATCGCTGTACGAAACCGTCACCACCCCATTGGGTCATGGTTGTCAGCCACAAACAATCTTTGCGATCGTCGTAGACCATGTCACCGGCATTCGGACCGATGTGTATGGGATTTTCATCACCGCGCATAACCGAGTTGCCCAGGACGTCATAGCTGTAAAGGAAGCCATGGTTGCCATCGCCCCACGCCATGGCGTAGCCTTTGCCATACGGTGTGATTGCAAGTTCACCGGGAGATCCACCAATGTCTATTGTATCCACGACGGCAGGCATATCATAGCTCGGTCCGGTGTATAAGTCTATGACAGCAATTTTGCCGGTTTTGTCATTATAGTTTCCGGTGCACAATACGTGAATTTTACCATCCGACGCCAGCGCGGCAACCTGAGGATTGACAGGAACATCGAGCGTGTGAGTCACAGAATCAGCTAAAATGTCGATGATCGAGACCGACGGTGATTCATAGGGCAGACCGGGGCCGGTGAAGCCAGTATTGGTTACAAATGCTGTGTTTTTAACCACGAGTATTCCTTCCGGGGACTGGCCCACAGGAATATCCTTGATTGTTTTTCCCTCTTTCATATCCACCACAGAGACAGTGTGGGCTACGTAATTTGTCACATACGCTCTGTTCGAACCGACGAACTCCATGGCCCAGGGATTGGCTCCTTCTGCCAGGTTAATTGTTTTGCTGACATTATCCGTTTTCGGATCAATGACTTGAATCGAACTGTTTCCGGAATTAAGCACGTAGATTCTCTGGTTATGCGATAAGATGTCATTCGGCCATTGACCGGTCTTGGCTACATCTTGATGAATAGCTTTGGTGTCCATATTCATTTTGGAAATTGTTTCGGCTGTGCCGTTCAGGACGTATATTGTCCTTGGGATGTCGGCAAACAGGTTAAAGCTTGAAAAAAGAAACAATACATAAAAAATCTGTTGTTTGAGATTCATCGAGCCTCCAAAGGTTTGTTGTAAAAATGAATATCTGTTGTTTTGTTAAAACTGAGCTGTTAATGCTTTTTTTCTACTCGCGAACGCACGCTTTGACCTGATACACCTTAATAAGAGATATCCACTCCCAATTGCCATTCACGCGGCGGAAGCGGCATGTCGCGGATGATTTGGTAATTTTCGTTCAACGCATTGAGCACAGCAATAAAAAGTTTTCCTTTTAATTTACGATACTTGAATTTATAACTCATCCGAAAGTCCAGAATATCATAAGCCGGCATTTTTTTGGTATTGGCCTGGTTTATAAACCGGGAACTGATATTGCGGTATTTGACATCAGCGTGCCATGAACCCAGATTGACAAGCAGATTTGCCTTCCACGAATGTTCCGGCCGATAAGGTAACTGGTTGTTATGTAGCGTGATGTTTGGGTCCTTGTTGTACGTGCACAGGTGCGTATAACTGGTTTGCACGTTGATTCTCTGTTTCGGCGTTTTTATATTAAAAGAAAGTTCTTGTCCGAGCAAAGTGACGTCGGTGTTGAACGGGCGAAAGACTTCAAAACTACCCAGTCGCCAAACGATCATATCATTCACTTTGTTGTGAAAATATGTTGCATCCATTTTCCATTCCCAGTGATTGTGATGATGCCAGCCGAGTCCAATTTCGGTATTGACACTTTTTTCCGGCAGCAAATCTGGTTTGCCCTGTACACGGAAATCCTGATAAAACAGATCGGCAAAAGTCGGGATGCGAAATCCGCGGCTAATTGATGTTTTCAAACAGAACTGATTGGTCATTCCGGCTGATAAAAATCCGGAAAACGAAGGACTCCATTGTCGTTCAACGCGAGTCTTTTTTTCGCTGTCAAGTGTTGCCATGTCATAACGTAGAGCCGGGACGATTCGCAGCGATATTAAAGAGTTGTGCCATGAGAATTTTTGTTTTAAATATAAAGCCTGGGAAAAGTCGTTAGCCGTACCAATGGTTTTATTCCCGGGAACAAGAAGGTTCTCATCACGATAATCTATAAATTTTCCTTCCAGCCCGGAATCAACCGTCCACCACTCTGTGCCGTCGTAACGTGCCTGAATTCGCCCGGATACTTTTTGCAGCTTGTTAACAACGTGATATTGAGGATTGAGCCGGAAACGCAACTCTGCATCCTGCGGCCACATGTTTTTATCGTTCGTTTGATGAGTACTGTAATCGAGGTGACCGCATATCTGCCATGTCGAGCCGCGATAGCAATAGCCTGTATTTAAAAGATTTCTATACAGCTCTGACCGGGCATAAGCAGTCAAATTATGAACTTTGCCCGGCAGTCCCCGGTTAGCGTGATAATTTTGCCATTTTAGCGAAAACTGATGTGAAACGTGCTGAATCTTGAGCTGCAAAAACAGGTTGTCAGAACGGCAATCAGAGTTTATGCGGTGCTCACGCATCACCTCACCATCCGGTTTTTTGTACGTAAACGGGTAATCATTTTGCGATTGCGTGTGCTGATAAGATGCTGTGAAATTTATTCCGCGCCAATGCCCGGACAAAGACGGCTCGGTACTGAAATATTGGTACGCCCCGAGTGTCGATCCCACAGACAGTTTTTCATCGTTTTGCTGTCCGGTGAAAATGTGAATCACGCCGCCAATAGCGCCGCTGCCATATTCTGCTGAGGCGCTGCCTTTGCGGATTTCGATACGTTTAACATTATGCAACGGAATCTGAGTTAAATCAACTTCACCGGTTAATTCGTCGTTTAGCTGAACACCATCCAGTACCACCACAACCTGGTTGCTTTGGCTGCCGCGAATAGATATGGTTTGCCTGGCGCCGTTTCTACTTTGATATTGAATATTAATCCCGCCCAGATGTTGCAGAACGTGTCCCAGATGCCCGGCACGGGATTCCCTGATCTGCTGTGCCGTGATAACAACATCAGCGGATTGGTTTTGTTCAGCCCGGGCTGTGACCTCTATTGCTGGCATACTCAGAGTAACTGGCTGCAATTGAAAAGTCACTTCCGCAGGCTGGTCGTGCCGGACTCTTATTTCCCGGTTCTGAGACTGGTATCCGATATGGCTTGCGGTGACGGTGTAAGAACCAGTTAACAAATTATCAATCTGAAAGTGGCCTGACTCGTTTGACGCAGCACCAAATGTAGAATTTTCGACCGAGACGTTGGCGCCGTTCAAAGGAGCACCGGTCGATGCGTCGACAACCTCACCTTCAATCTTGACTGAAGATTGTCCAAAGCCAAACGAAAAAGTAAAAAGCAATAATCCAGCGATATGTAAAATGCTTGTTTTAATGCTCGATTCCTTTCCGCGCTGTAACGCCATCATGATAATAATGTTTTACCTCGCGCATGTCTGTGACCAGATCTGCGACTTCAATGATTTCCGGGGGGGCACCCAGACCAGTGAGCACTAATTCCATGTGTGCTGGCTTTTCAGCTATCATGTTCAGAACATTCTGAACGTCGATGAGCTGGAAAAGCATGGCCACGTTAATTTCGTCAAGAATGATCATGTCATACAGACCGCTGGTCATGACCGAATGCGCTTCCAGCAGTGCAGATACGGCCCGTTCGCTGTCCGATTGTTTGGGACACACAGGATCGACAAAACTGCTGTGCCCGCACTGTTTCAGGGTGATATTGTCAGGCAAAAAGTTGAGCGTTTCGCATTCGCCGTTCGCCATGCCTTTGAGAAACTGACAAATGTAAACCGAAAAACCTGCGCTGGCTGCGCGCAGCGCAAGTCCGAATGCGGCCGTGGTTTTGCCTTTGCCATTTCCGGTATACACATGAACGTAACCACGATTTTGAAAATGAGTTGTCATCAGGCCTCCTGATTTGGAGCCTTCGATGCGGAGTTGACTTTGGGCTTGTTCTGATTTTGCCAGCAGAACCGGCAGGCGAAAATCAAAAGTCAGGATAGGGGGAAATAAAAATCCCCAACCATCCAGGGGTTGGGGATATGTTGTCATGAGATCAGACAAGCTTACCTCGCCCTCGAAGGCTGCTTTGTTCTCATTTCGGCAGGTCTCCTGGCTTCGGGTTTCAAGCCTCAAACCGCGCCTTCCCAGATATCCAGTGGCTCACTTTGCGGTTTTTGTAACCCGTTACAGTAGCGGGGCTGCGACGGACTTGCACCGTCTTCCCATTTCATCCCAGTTTGGGAACCGAAATCTTTACTGTTATTTGAATATTAATTTAAAAAGATTTTAGACATTTGCAAGATGTTTTTATTTTTATTATTTTACAGAATCTTAATCCAAACATTCAATAACAAGAGGGAGTGAGCCATGCGTTTTTCGATGCTTGTTGTATCTGTGGTGCTAATTACCAGTTTACAGTGCTCCTATTTTGCCAAACCGGCAAAAGAGATTAGTATGCCGTCAATTTTTGCGGACAATATGGTATTGCAGCAGGAAGAAAAAGTGGCTATTTGGGGAACGGCAACACCCGGGGGAAAGGTTGCCGTTCACATTGGCGATAACAAAGCCGGAACAGTAGCCAGTGAAAACGGCAACTGGCAGGTTCAGCTCAAGGATCTGGATCCTGGTGGACCGTATGAGTTAAAAGTAATCGGAGCAGATACAACAGCGTTTTCGAATGTGATGATCGGCGAAGTATGGGTCTGTTCCGGTCAATCGAATATGGAAATGCCGATTGGTGGCTGGGGGAAAATTAATGATTATGAGGAAGAAATTGAAAAAGCACATTTTCCAAATATCAGATTGTTTCAGGTCAATCATAACATGAGCGTCCATCCGCTAGATACTTTGAATGCGGTGACCTGGCAGGAATGTTCGCCCAAAAGCGTTGCCAATTTTTCCGCTGTAGCTTACTTTTTTGGCAGGGAAATACACCGAACCCAAAATATGCCTGTTGGCCTGATCCAAACGACATGGGGAGGCACCCCGGCAGAGGCATGGACCTCTCCTGAATTTGCCAAACAATTACCCGATTTTGCCGAGCGGGTCGAGGAACTACAAAGCGACTCTGCTGCAAGTTCGATCGAAGCGTATGAGCAAAAAATGCATGAATGGCAAAAACTGGTCGATGAAAAAATGGCTGAAGCGCTTGAGCAGAAAACCGCCTGGCACATGCCAGAGGTTGACCACGCAAACTGGAAGTCCATGCAGCTTCCAGTGTTGTGGGAACAGGCCGGACTGCCCGGATTTGATGGCATTGTCTGGTTTAGAAGAACATTTACTTTGCCGGAAAATTTTGCAAACCAGGCCGGCACTTTGACCCTGGGGCCAATCGATGACATTGATGTGACTTTTGTTAACGGCGAAAAAGTCGGTACGACCGAACAGTACAACGAGCCGCGAGAATATGAAATTTCCGCGGATATTTTGCAAGCTGGAGAAAATATTATTGCTGTCAAGGTTGTCGATACTGGCGGTGGCGGCGGTATCTGGGGAACGGCTGAACAGATGGCATTGAACTTTGAAGAAGAATCGGTGTCACTCAGCGGTGACTGGCGCTATAAGGTCGGTGTTGATTTCAAGGATTTGCCGCCCAGGCCTCAGTCGCCTGAGAGTCCGCACCGGCCCACGGTTCTGTACAATGCCATGGTCCATCCTCTCATCCCTTATGGAATGCGGGGAGTGATCTGGTACCAGGGCGAATCCAATGCCAGCCGTGCCTATCAATACAGGTCATTATTTCCGGCAATGATCGAATCCTGGCGCTCGGCATGGGATCGTGGTGATTTCTCATTTTACTTTGTACAATTGGCCAATTTTAAACAAGTGCTTCCAGAACCCGTTGAAAGCGAATGGGCAGAGCTTCGCGAAGCACAGGCAATGGCACTGTCCTTGCCCAATACAGCCATGGCCGTTATCATTGATATCGGCGAGGCTGATGATATTCATCCGAAAAACAAGCAGGATGTTGGCAAACGCCTGGCCCTAAAAGCGCGCGCTCTGGTTTATGGCGAAGATATTGTTTACGCTGGCCCCCGTTACAAGTCTATGACTGTAAAGAACAGCAAAGTTCACATTGCATTCAATCATGTCAATGGCGGACTCGTTGCCAAAGGCGGCGACGAGCTGAAGGGATTCTCTATCGCCGGTTCGGATAGCACATTTGTCTGGGCGGATGCTGTGATTGACAACGGCACAGTGGTGGTATCCAGTCCGGATGTAGAAAATCCGCTGGCTGTTCGTTATGCCTGGGCCGATAATCCGGTGTGCAATCTGTATAACGCAAAAGGCTTGCCGGCCGCACCTTTCCGGACGGATGATTGGCCGGGTATGACAAAAGGTGTGAAATAACCTGTTCGTACGATTTTATTTAATGCATGTTTGGGAGTGATCAATTATGATTTGATCACCCCAAATGCAGATAGATAAATATATGTCATCATGCCGTGGAATTCATTATAAGCACCTGGTCTGATCATTGAAAAAAGGGCTTGTGTTGCGCGCAAAAGCATTGCAAGATAACTGTTATTTGAGAAAAAGTTAGAGATGTGTTATGGATACTGTTCATCTTGATTTCGATCTTTTTCAGCAAACAAGAGAGCAACCCCATCCAGTTAAAATCAGAAAAATAAAAGCAAAAGAAATTATGAGAACGATTTTAATCATAGAAGACGATAAGGTTTTACTTGAAAATATCGTGCAGATGTTAGAAATGGAAGGATTCCAAACCCTTTCTGCTTATAACGGTAAAGATGGATTAGAGGTAGCAAGAATGGAAAACCCGGATCTCATTTTATCTGATATTATGATGCCGGAAATGGATGGTTACCAGGTTTTAAAAAAACTGTCTCAGGAAACAGAAACCATGGCTATCCCTTTTATTTTTATCACAGCAAAAACAACCCGAGACGACGTTCGTCACGGAATGAATCTGGGCGCTGATGATTATATCACAAAACCTTTTACTCAAAAAGAATTGATCGGTGCTGTAAATGCCCGGCTAAAAAAATATGAACGCCTGGCCCGGTTTCGAATGAAAAATACTGAAAATGGTGCGGGTACCCAGTTGATGTTGGATAAAAGGTTCCAAACTTTGGAAGAAAAACTCACTTTAAATTGTTCGAAATTAACACCAACCGAAATCAAGATTTGCGGATATTTGAGAATGAATTTCAACTCGAAAGAAATTGCCGATTTTATGGTGATTACGCCAAAAAGTGTGGAACAACATCGGTACCGGATTCGTAAAAAACTACAAATTCCACGAAATAAATCAATTTATTCCTTTCTGGTGAATTTGTAAATGTGAGTTTTTGTCGTGTTGCATATTTGCGCAAAATGTTTAAATTCATCTTGTGAATTAAAGATGAGTTAAAGAATTCACACCATCCCTCAAATCCTTTTAAAAAGCGGGTAACCCTTCCCCGTCGGGCGCTGACCCCCCCTAGGCGTCTGACAAGGTTATCCGCTTTTTTATATTCTGCCCTCAAAATTAAAAGATATCCTGCCAGAATTGTTGCATGTTGTTAAATTGTTGTTGGGAAAAGTGTTCGCGGGCATAAGCTGTCCAGGCTTTTTGATGGTGCTGCATATTTTGCCAGTCTTTGTCATTCAGGACATCCAGTTCGCTGATTTCCTCAACAAGTTGACGAAAAGATGACCAGTCCTTTTGCTGCCAATGCTCTTCCTGGGCCTTGTAATATGCGAACCGGCAATTATTGGCAAAATGGTTATCATCCCAGTACCGGTATGCTGCGTCAGCAAATACAGAAAATGATTCCCGGTAGCGCTGCTGATCGAAAAGTTTTTTCCCCCATGTATTATACAAATTCTTTTCAAAATTTATATTAGACCTGGAATCGCGATTAAATTTTTGCGCCAAGAGGACAAACTCGTAAGCTTTTTTATAATCACCTTCTTGTCTGGCAAAATAAGCCCGGTTATAAGCCAGCAGTCCAAGGAGTTCGGTGTTGTCGATGGGCCGGCCGTTGGAATTTTCGTACGCGTATATTTGATCAAGGCCAATTTGCAATTGTCTTTCTCTGGGATAGAATTGCAGCAGGTACCGCGAGTAGGCTCGCAGATTTTTCATAATGTCGAATCCATGAGCTATCGTGTTTTCCACGCGGATCTGTTCTGTGAAATTGGAAAATACAGTATATGTATGCGATGGGGTTTCAAACGCTTCTGTTGTCCAACCCAATTCTTCGCAAATGAGATTAAACAGAATCGTGCCTGCCACGCAGTTGAATCGCTGATATTTGACCACATCCACCAGAGTCGTCGCCTTTTCTTCGTACTTAACAAGCCATTTGGTGTGAAGATAAGAAAAAACTTTACCGGCCGAACCGGGCCGGTCGAACATATCGAGATCGAATCCCTTGACTGTCCGAACCAGATCGTAATACCAATCTGTGTAAAAGCGCAAGCTGTCACGGGTTTCAGCACCGGATAGGATAAAAGCCGCTTCAATTTTTGAGAACCGTTCCAGCCGGTAGTTTTCAATATCCTTTTCCAATTGATCCAAAAGATTGCCACTTGAAAAACTGGACGATGTGATCGATAAAATTAAAAATGTTATAAATTTTTTCATAATACATTCACCACTTAGCGGATTAAAACCATTTTCAAAGCAACTATTTGTTCTGCACCCCGGATGCGGGCGAAATAAATTCCGGAGGATACAGTGGAACCACTTGAGTTCTTGCCATCCCAGAGTATTTTATGAATTCCGGCACGTTTTGGCATAAAACGAATCTCCCGGACCGTTCGTCCTAACAGGTCATTAATCACTATTGTAAAGGTTCGATTGTGATCGATATTTTCTTGCGATATGCTCACAGAGAGTACGGTGCCGTTGTTGAAAGGATTGGGATAATTACGTTTCAATCTGAAAGAGCAACAAGACTCTGTGGTTTGTTTGACGTCAACAGTAATATCGCTGTTGCCGCCGGCATTTTGATAACGCGCCGCAAATTCCTGATAAAACTGATTGGCAATATTTGCATTATGAATAATGAGCGTGTTTTCGTCGTTTCTAGTGTTTGCTGATATCGACCAGTTGTGCGAACCTGTTACAACAACCGGAGAGCTCTGCGGGAACGGGGCATCTATGATCATGTATTTGTGATGAAGTAATCCGACAAAATTATCGGTATGTACATCCGCTGGTTGGGTCCAGGCATAATTGCCTAAACCGGCCATGCTTTCATAGGCAGCACCAAAGTGGGATATAGCTCCCTGGTCAAAAACGCCGCGCAAAAGAAAACCTGAAACATTATAAAACTTGTCTCTCATAATTTTTTCAATCGCGTTGCTTGTAAAAGAATAAATACAAAAATCAATTGACCGGTTTGCAGTTTGCGCCGCCGCAATAATATATTTTTCGGTATTGTCAGAAGGACTCATATATTGTTCGAACAGGATACCGTTGATCTGAAACCGGTGTGGCGTATTATTTTCTTTGCGGTCGCCAAATCGCGATTTTACCGGATCAGGGGAGCTATCGTTCGAGCCCCACATTTCATTAAATTCTTTTGTATAAGCAGCGCACAGAGCTTGATCGTTGATTACAATCAAATTTTCCGCATTGTTCTCTGTGCCGCTGTAAGTGGCGTTGGCGGAACCGGTGAGCAGCCAGTCGTCAGCACCGGTATCCGTACCCCGGTAATCGGCAATGATGAATTTGTTGTGCATATAGCCGTTACCATCGTTTCTGCCAAAGTCATCCGTAATGACCGGAATACCGGCTTGTTCCAGTTTGAGCATATCATCTTTTTTATTTTCATTCTCACCGATAAATCTCACAGAAACACCGCGATTGTAAGCATCCACAAGCGCCTGAATGATATCATCCCTGGTGATGGAATAAAAACAGGCATCAAGTGACTTTTGCGCTTTTTGAATGCGGTTGATGATCACATCCGCCAAATTTATATTGCCTTGCGCCGGCTGGCTCATGGCTAAATCTGAATTGACAGAACGGGTAAAAAAGACAGATATTTCCCCGGAAGATTCATCAGAAGCGGTGCTGAAAATAAACGGATCCGATTGGGTTGTTCCGGTTTCGCTGGAAGAAAGTGCCAGGCCGTGGTAAATGGTTGCCGGTGCAAGTTTATCGACTCGAATCGTGTGTTCGGTCACCCGGGCGGAATCACCGGCGCTTCCCAGTTCAAGGTCGCTTGTTTTGCCATATTGCAGAATTGTAGACGACGGTTTATCTGTGGTCCAGTGAAATTCGATGAACGTGGGCTGGATTTTTGTTTCAACAGGTTGGGATAAGAATTTCGGTCCGGCGAGCTGCAGGAGGTCTGAGGCAAAGCGTGGTGAGATTTCATATCCCGAGGTAAAAGGTTTTGTCGTGTCGTATTGTTTTAAAATGCCAATAACATCGAATTTGCCCCGGGGCAGTGTCAGGTCAGTATCCGGATCGATAAACAGCAAACATGTTCCGCTCTGGTCAGCAATAGTCCAGACCGGCGGATCGCCCTCTACGATTTCAACATTATTGATACGCACAAGCCGGCCTTCATTAGGTTCGGAGTAATCGTCCTGAAATGTAAAAGCCAACGCGGAACACGTGAGCACAATTGGATCGGGAACCGGATTATCTGTGCTCAGAATCTCAACCGAGCTGATGTCGCTGATTTCAGTCAATCCGCAATAATGCTGAATTTTGCCGGACACGCGGACGCGGTCGCCGAGATTTACCTCAGCCGGAATTCTGCCGTACTCAAAGCAGTTGATACCGGCGGTCTCATCCTGAACATATATTTCAAAATTGGTGGCACTGAAAATACCAGTGCTGGCGGTGACAATACCTTCGATCGTTACAGCAGTTCCCACACCGTAAGGCGCTGCTGGCACACCCTGACTATCGTTGATGTGAAGATCAATGATTGGGGTTGTTTGAGAAAATGCTGATGAGAGTGACAGAATGACAAGAAAAAAAAGGAGGTGACGCATAATTGCTCCCTGTCAGGTGTGCTTTTGTTGAGCCTAACTCTTTTTAATATTATTAAAACTTGAATTTCCTGTTGCAGGTTCCACATAAAGCGGCAGTAAATGGCACGGCGATTTTTCTTCCCAAAAGCTAATTCGCCACTTGTTGTTAATGGCTTCCCGATAGCATGTGGCTGTAGTCTTTACTTGATAATTATGTGGCGTCAATGCAGTCACCTTGAACGTTGTGCATGAATCCATCAATATTGGATACCACAGCCGGTTCTCGTTTTCCTTGATACTGTGACCGAGAGAACCAGCATACCAGACTTCAATCTGTTTGGGACGGAGACTGGGTGGTAATAACACGTCCACGAGTTTTTTATTGAACAACAAAAATGGCCAGGTCTGCAAAGTAGTTTGGTGCGAGATTGGCGAAAAACCGGCCTTGTTTCCGGTTGACCAGATTGATTTGTTTTATAATGACCATGTTATTTTGTCGGCAAAAATTTTGAAAATCGCGAATTGTGGATAGATGGATATTTGGCGTATTATACCATTCATAGGGCAATGCTTTGGTCTTTGGCATTTCACCTTTGAAAAAAAGATAATGACGAACTCTCCAGTAGCCAAAGTTCAGCAGACTGACAATGCCGGTTTCGCCGATTCGCAGCATTTTCTTCAAGGTCAAGTCCGGCCGTTTTACCTGTTGAATGGTCTGGCTGAGAATGATAAAATCAAATGAATTGTCCGGGTATTCGGTCAGACTTTCATCCAGGTCCTGTTGGATGACCGGTACGCCTTTGGCTATGCATTCGAATACATAGTTGTCCATGATTTCAATGCCGTGACCGCGAACATTTTTTTCATGGACAAGTTTATATAATAAATCACCATTGCCGCACCCCAAATCCAGCACCCGGCTGTCCTTGGGGACAAGACTGGCAATGATCTCGAGATCGGGACGTGTGTAAGCTTTATGTGGTGTCATAATCTTTTACTCATTTGCATGAGAAATAAAGTCAGCTATCATTTTTTCCATATCCGGATTGGGCAGCAAAAAAGCATCATGACCATAGGGCGCTGAGAGCTCGCAAAAACTGACGTTTTTACCATTGACTTTCAGTGCGTGAACAATTTCCCTGGCTTGCGAAGTGGGATAAAGCCAATCCGACGAAAAAGAAAGCACAAGCACTTTGGCAGACATTTTTTCAAATGCCTTTTCCAACGAGCCGTATTTTTGATAGATGTCAAAATAATCGATGGCCTTGGTGATGTATAGATACGAATTGGCATCGAAACGCTGGGTGAATGACTCGCCCTGATAACGCAGGTAACTCTCCACTTCAAAATCCGTGGAAAAATCATATCCGTAACGCTCTTTTTCGCGCAGCCGCCGGCCGAATTTTTCGTGCATCGATTCTTCGCTCAAATAAGTAATGTGCGCCAGCATCCGGGCAACAGCCAGTCCTTCTTTGGGAATGATGCCGTATTCAATGTAATTGCCGTTTTTCCAGTTGGCGTCGGCGTAAATTGCTTGCCGGCCGACTTCATCGAAGGCGATGCCCTGGGCAGTCAACCGCGTAGTTGTGGCGATAGGGATCATCGAGGCGACCCGGTCCGGGTATTCGATGCCCCATTCCAATGCCTGCATGCCGCCCATGGAGCCACCGATTACGCTGAGCAGCCGGTCGATGCCCAGATGATCGATGAGATGAGTTTGCGCTCTCACCATATCGCCGATGGTAATGACCGGAAAATCCAGATTGTAATGCTTTCCTGTGGCAGGATTAATTGACGACGGACCGGTAGAGCCCTGACACCCGCCGATCACGTTCGAGCAGATGATAAAAAATTTGTCCGTATCAAGTGACCGTCCGGGGCCAATCATAAAATCCCACCAACCTGGCTTTCGGTCGTTCGGGTGATGCCGGCCAGCAACATGGGCATCACCGGACAATGCATGCTCTACTAAAATGGCATTGTCTCTGTTTTCGCTCAACTTACCGTACGTTTCAAAAGCCAGAGTAATTGGACCGAGCTTTTCGCCGCTTTCCAGCTCCATTTTATGAGGCGGTTCTGCAAAGGTGAAATATTTTGTCTCTACAATTCCAACCGAGGTTTCGTTCATATCAAATCACATATTTTCATTCTATATGATTGTTCAATCAGACTGGCTCTTCGTGCTGTTCAAAAGTGCGCTTTCCAATTGTTTAACATATTCTAACGATTTTAAATTATTTATGGATTCAATGTGATAACGCATATAATTGACAAGCAATTGTTCGGCCTGCTCGCCGGCTGTTTTTGAAACTTTTGCTTCGCACGCCCGCGAAATGGGCACCTGACTGAGCCAGCGCATGAGGCGAAGCGCTTCAGCGCTCAAAAGATGGACAGCCTCTAATTCATGCGCGCAATCAGCGCAAGCATAAGCGCCATGTTTCAATGAAAAATGTGCAACATTGTGAATCTCTTGTTTATGGCAAAACATGCATTGCGAGAAATCCGGTTCAAAGCCAGCTAAACTTGAGAATTTAATCATAAAAGAACGAATGATATTTTTCAAACCCTTTTCCGCTTTTTCCAGAGCGTAAAGTGTATCCAGCACATGCTGAAACAATTGAGGATGTGCGTGTTCGTCGATTTCACTCTTTTCGATAATTTCACAAGGAACGGATGCCAGTGCTAGTTTCCCAAGCCGCTGATGCAAGTGCGGAAACGCTTCTTCCAGAGACACATCGCTCAGATAATGCATGGAACGATTTTCTTTGTGATAAAAAACAATCGAGATAAAATAATAGGTTTCCAGACTGCCCAGGTATTTGGATTTAATGCCCCGCGATCCTTTGGCCATGACGTGAAGCTTGCCAAACTCCCGGGTGTACAGGGACAATATCTTGCTTGTTTCTCCTTGTTTGCGGCTCCACAAAATGATACCATGTGCTTTTTTTAATGACATAATGGTGGCGAAAATCTTCGATTAAATTCCGGCCCAGGCCACATAGGCTGTGGACAGCGATAAATAGATCAGCAATCCAAGCACATCGTTTGTGGTGGTGATGAACGGACCAGTGGCAATTGCCGGGTCCATATCGAACTTGCCAAGGAGGAACGGAATCAGGGCGCCGAAAACAGCCGAGTTGACAATGACAAAAATCATCGATGCACCGACAACCAGGCCAAAATAAGGCTCTTTGAGCCAAAACCAGATAAAGAGAAAAATCATCAGCCCGAGTAAAAAGCCGTTCAGCAGGGCCACGCGAAGTTCTCTGAGAAATAATTTCCACTTTTCAGTTGACGCGCTGTCGCCGAGCGCCATACCGCGGATAATGATGGTGCTGGACTGAATGCCGGCGTTTCCGCCCATGGCCATGATTACCGGTATAAAAAACGCCAACGCAGCAATTTGTGCAAGAGTGACTTCGAATTGCCGGAGGATAAACGCGGCAAGAAGTTGACCGGCAAACGCGATAATCAGCCAGGGCAGGCGGTTTCTCGAAATCCGTAAAGGGGATGTTTCCTGGATGATTTCTTCATCAGAAATACCGGCGAGCAACTGGATGTCTTCATTGGCTTCGTCCTGGAGGACATCGACAATATCATCGATGGTAATCCGGCCCACCAGCCGTTGATATTTGTCGATGACCGGAATAGCGACCAAATCGTATTTACTGACAATATTTGCGACTTGTTCCTGATCCATATCTACTGGCACAGATATCACTTCGGATTTCATAATATCCCGGATCAGATTACGCGGTTTTTCCAGAAAAAGTTTTTTTATAGGAACAACACCGACAAGACGGCCGCCACGGTCAATCGCGTAAATATAATAAACTTGATCCACTTCCTGCGCCCGTTGCCGCACTTCCTGGATGGCATCATCCACAGTTTGATCCTCGTACACCGTGAGGAATTCCAGTTCCATAATACCGCCGGCGGTTTCTTCCCCGTGACGAAGCAGTTTTTCAACGTCAGCGCGCTCTTGTGGTTCTATAAAGGACAGTACGCTTCGTGCTATTGTATCGGGCAACTCTGAAATGAGGTCTGCAGCATCATCGGAGCGCATGTTATCTATGATTTGCGCCAACCGCCTGGGCTTGACATACTTTACAATTTCCTGGCGAGAAACTTCATCCAGCATAATGATGACATCAGCAGCCGTTTCTGTAGGGATCAGTTTAAAGAGATAGATGCGTTTGTCTTTTTCGAGAGCTTTAAGGATATCAGCAAGATCAGCCGGATGACTGTCAATGATGATATTTTTCAGTTTTGTTTGATCATTGTTTTCGATGAAAAATGAAATATTTTCTACAATTTCTTCCAGGTCCTGAAAGTCTGTCATAACGTCCATCTCCTCTTGCCTCCAACGTTAGTGCTGAGCACAGGCATTGGCCAGCCAAATCCATTCGTCTATTGAAAGATGTTCCGGGCGCCGGGTAAAGTCAAATGACAATTCTTTTTCCGGTAAAATATTTTTAATTGATTTACGCAGCATCTTTCGGCGCAATCCAAAAGCTTGTTTGACCAGTTTTTGAAACAACTTTTCATCAATAATTTTTTGGGCACGTTCTTTTGTGAATATCCATTGTACAAGCGAGGACTCGACTTTGGGCATTGGCTTGAACACTGTTGGTTTTACATTGAATAATAGCTCTACCTGCGCAAACGTCTGGCTCATGACTGCCAGAATGCCATAATCTTTGGTGTTCGGCCGGCTCACCACGCGTTGCGCCACTTCTTTTTGAATAAGCATGACCAGTTTTTTAACGGATTGCCTTTCCTCAAGTACTTTGAAAAAAATCGGACTTGTGATATTATATGGAACATTTCCAACAATGACACATTTGCGATCAAGTTCCAGCGTTTCGCGGGGAAATTGTAAAAAATCCTTATGAATTATGGTGACATTCGCGCAGTGGCCCATCTGCGACGTAAGTTTTCCTGTCAAACGCTGGTCGATTTCCACTGCATAAAGATGTTTTACTTTGGGCTGAATCCGTTCCGTTAAAATGCCGGTTCCAGGGCCGATTTCTACGACAATGTCATTCTCTGTTAGATTCAAGGCCTGGACAATTTTGTCAGCAACATTCGGATCGACGAGAAAATTTTGTCCCAGACTTTGTTTGGCTCTTACCGGAATGGTCATGATTCCTCGCCGATCGAGAGCCCAAACAGTGCTATCGCGTTTTGGGTGGTTTGCACAGCAAACTCTTGAAAAGCCATGTTCTTTTGTTCGGCAATATATTGAGCTACATAATGAACAAAAGCCGGTTCGTTACGTTTGCCGCGGTGAGGGACTGGCGCCATAAAAGGGCAATCCGTTTCAACCATGAGTTTTTCAACCGGCACAGATACAGCAACGGGCAGAGAACGCGATTTTTTGAATGTCACGTTGCCGGTAAAAGAAAGATGAAAGCCCATGTCTATAACTTCACCGGCCATTTTTTCATCGCCGGCAAAACAATGAAATACGCCACGCCAGCCGGTGCGGGAACGGTTGCGGATGATGTCCAGAATGTCTTCGTTGGCTTCTCTTGTGTGGATGATAAGCGGTTTGCCGGTTTCTAATGACAGATCAAGAAACCGGCGAAACACTTTTCGCTGGACATCCCGGGGAGAATAATCGTAATGATAGTCCAGACCAACTTCGCCAATGGCAACTACTTTGGGATGGTTCAGCATTTCGGTCAATTCTTCAAAATCTTGATCCGTCATTTTTGCGGCATCATGCGGATGATAACCGACACTGGCAAAGACATTGCCGTGCCTTTCTGCAATGTCAATCGAAGCCTGTGATGAGGCACTGTCAATGCCAATAGTTACCATTGCCAGCACTTCTGAGCCGATTGCCCTGGCGATGACTTTTTCCCGGTCCGAGTCGTATTGCTCAAAATAAAGATGAGTATGTGTATCAATTAGCGCTGGTTCTTTGTTCGGCATAATCAACGTTCCGTTTATTTAACAGGTGCACCAGGATTTATCTCTTGATCTGGTGTGAGCAAGCTCATGCGACCCTGATCATCTTCAGCCGCTAATAACATGCCTTGCGATTCAATGCCACGGATTTTCGCCGGCTCCAGGTTGACAACGATAATGATTTTTTTATCTACAATATCTTTGGGTTCATAGTGGTGAGCTACGCCGGCAACAATTTGACGCTTTTCATCGCCAAGGTCAATATGAAGCTTTAATAACTTTTCGGATTTTTCCACTTTTTCAGCATCAATGACTTTGGCTACGCGCAGCTTTACTTTGGCAAATTCGTCGATGGTAATTTTTTCTTCTTCCATTTTCTCTTTTTCTTCCGTTTGTTTTTCTTTTCGCAGCTCCTGCTGAATGCGCTGAAGCCGCTCGATTTCCGGCCGGATATCTTTTTCTTCCATCTTTACAAACAAAATATCAATTTTACCGAGTTTATGACCGGCCTGCATATCGTTTTTAGCAATATCGTCCCATGATTGGTCGCGAACGCTGTTAGTGTAACCCAGCATGCGCCACGCTTTTTCCGCAGTAAACGGCATGACCGGTTCCATCAGAATGGTGAGAACTTGACATGCTTGCAAGCAAATATTTATCGTAGTGCCGCATTTAATTGGATCGTCTTTGATCGTTTTCCACGGCTCCTGATCGTTGAAATATTTATTCGCCTGGCGAGCAACATCCATGAGCGATGTAGTGGCTCTGCGCATGCTGTACGCTTCAATATTTTTACCCACCATTGCCGGGGCTTCGGTCAATGCGGCTAGCATCTGTTCGTCGAGTTTGTCCAACGGTCCTCTTTGCGGGGCTGTGCCGTCAAAACGCCGGTTGGCAAAAGCCAGGGTCCGGTTGATGAAATTTCCCAGTATATCGGCCAGTTCGCTGTTTGTGCGCTGCATAAAATCTTCCCAGGTAAAATCAGAATCCCGGGTTTCTGGCGCAGTTGCAGCCAGATGGTAACGAAGCGGATCCACCGGATATTTTTCACAATAATCTTCAAGCCACACCGCATAGTTTTTACTGGTGCTGAGTTTATTGCCTTCAAGATTAAGAAATTCGTTAGCTGGAACATTGTCTGGCAAAATATAATCGCCGTGCATCATAAGCGTTGCCGGAAACATGATGCAATGGAAAACGATATTATCTTTGCCAATGAAATGAACAAGCTTGCAGTCTTTATCCTGCCAGTATTTTTTCCACAACCCGGGATCGCCCTGTTGCTCAGCCCATTCTTTTGTTGCCGATATGTAGCCAATCGGCGCATCAAACCACACGTAAAGGACTTTACCCTTTGCCTCTTCCAAAGGCACTTCAACGCCCCATTTCAAATCACGGGTCACTGCCCGGTCGGACAGACCTTCTTTTAACCAGGTTTTTACCTGGCCCAGCACATTTGATTTCCAGTTTTTCCGGCTGTTAATCCACTTTTCAATCTTGTCCTGCAGTTCGCCAAGCGGAAGGTACCAGTGCTCTGTTTCTTTAAGCTCAGGTTTTTCACCGGAAAGCGAGCTGACCGGATTTTTCAACTCGATGGGAGAGAGAGATGAACCGCATTTCTCACATTGATCGCCATAAGCCTCTTCATAACCGCACACCGGACACGTGCCTTTGACGTAGCGATCCGGTAAAAACATATCTGTCTTTGGATCGAAAAGCTGTTTTTCGGTTTTTTTCTTAAAAACGCCTTTTTCGTAAAGTCTAAGAAAAATATCCTGCGAGGTTTTATGATGAACAGGAGAACTTGTCCGGCCATAATAGTCAAAAGACATGCCGAATTTTTCAAATGCCGCTTTGTTGCGTTTGTGAAATTCATCGACAATTTCCGTGGGAGAGACGCCTCTCTTTTCAGCGGCGATGGTGATGGGAACGCCGTGTTCATCCGAGCCGCAAATATAAACGACATCGCGTTTTTTCATGCGCTGGTAGCGAACGTAAATATCAGCAGGGAGATAAGCTCCGGCTAAATGTCCCAGGTGAATGGGACCGTTGGCGTAAGGAAGAGCGCTGGTAACCAGTATGCGTTTGTAGGAATTCTGTTGTGCCATGACGAGTCTGTTAATCCTTTCTTTGACCACACGTTTTTATTAAAAAATCGGGTTTAATGTCTTTATTTGCCTGAGCACCGTAAGTTAGCAGCGTGACAAATATCTTTTAAATGATTTAAAAAGAAATATCCATTGTACCCAAGCTGGCACCAGTCGAGTACACTGTGCGCAACAAGGGATTTTTTTTATCGACTTTGCGTGATTTTCCGCTAACTTCTGCGATAGGCACGCTGGTAATTTTCGTGCCCCGAAGAGCGACCATGCGGTCGAACTGATGGGTGGCAACAAGTTCGGCTGCAGCCACACCGTACCGCGTTGCCAAAACGCGGTCATACGCAGTTGGCGAGCCGCCGCGCTGCAAATGACCCAGCACAGTCGCCCGGGTCTCAAGACCGGTCTGGTCTTCAATATCGTTGCCAAGTTTTATGGAAACGCCGCCTAGGCGGACTTTTTCGGGACTGTCTTCCACAGTGCGGGCAACGGTGAGCTCACCGCCTCTGGGTTTCGCACCCTCAGCTACGGCTATAATACTGAACTTGCGTCCGCGGTAACTGCGTTCCTTGACGATATCGCAGATCGTATCAAGATCGTATTCCAGCTCAGGTATGATAATCACATCCGCGCCGCTTGCCAGTCCGGCATTAAGCGTAAGCCATCCGGTATACCGTCCCATCGTTTCAACGATCATAACCCGGTGATGAGACATGGCAGTGGTGTGAATCCGGTCAATCGCGTCCGCGGCAATAGACACGGCTGTGTCGTGACCAAATGTCACGTCAGTGCCGTACAAGTCATTATCAATTGTTTTTGGAACACCGACCACGCGCAAGCCTTTTTGTATGAGTCCATGAGCCACGGTCATGGTGCCGTCGCCGCCGATACAGACGACAGCATCCAGACCTATTGCTTCGGCGTTTTTAATCGTTTGTTCTGAAAAATCTTCATAGACGGTTTCACCTTCTTTTTTCACCGGCACCTGGAACGGATTGGCTTTATTCGACGTGCCTAAAATCGTTCCGCCTTGTTGGAGAATGCCAGATACAGAATCCCAATCCAGTTGGTGATAATTTTTACCAATCAATCCCTGAAAACCGTCTTGCAGGCCAATAACTTTAATTTTATAATCGCGCATAAGCGATTTGCTCACCGCACGAATGACAGCATTGATACCCGGACAGTCACCGCCACCGCTCAATATTCCAACACGCTTTACATTATCAGACATAGTGCCCCGCACAGTTTAGTTTCATAAATCAAGTTTCATCGTACTTGTTGTTGCAATCAGCTCCGTCTTTTGGTGGTTCGTATTCAAATTTTTCAAGTTCTTTGAGCGAATAGTGTTCTGTGACATTGTTTTCGAACTGCAGTGTCACTTTTTCCTTAAAAACATCATAATTCACAACCATGCCTTTGCCGCGCGGTGTCTTGTATGTTGACGCAATAGGCGGCATTTTATCGGCCTGTTGTTGATAAAAATCGCGTTCATACATTAAACAACACAACAGTCTGCCACATAATCCAGAAAGTTTTTGCGGATTCAGCGGCAAGTTTTGCTCCTTGGCGCACTGGGTAGTAATTGGATCGAATTCTTTTAAAAACGTGGTGCAACACAACTGGCGTCCGCACAAACCAAATCCGCCAACCCGTTTTGCTTCATCGCGCACGCCAATTTGCCGCAGTTCAATGCGCACTTTGTAAATGCCAGCCAGGTCTTTGACCAGTGCCCGGAAATCAACACGGCGCTCGGCTGTGAAATAAAAAGTGATTTTTTGGCCATCGAATTGATATTCAACATCAACCAGTTTCATATTCAATGAATGTTCACCAATTTTCCGGCGGCAAAGTTTATAAGCATCCGCTTCTTTGCGGCGATTGCTATAATACCGGTCAAGGTCCTGAACAGTGGGCCTGCGGATGATATTGCGAATTTCCCGGTCGTCTTTTCTCTTACGTTCCAAAAGAGAACCTAACTGATTGACCACACCCAGGTCTTCGCCTTTTTCGGCTTCAACAATGGCGTAATCACCTATTTTAAACGGAAATTGTTGTGGATTTTTATATATTTCTTTTCGCGATCCTTTAAAAGCGATTTCTATCATAAAAACACCTTTTTATATTTATTTGTTGAAACAGCAAGCGGACTAATGCTTGAGTTTCATCGCCTGCCGTAATTTGTTAAAGAGAACAATGAGGATTAAGTTCATTTGAATATTGCGTTCAATCATGTAAATAGAGCGTTCAATCTGTTCAAATATGGTCTGATAATTTATCGACTCAAAAGCCGAATTGAAATTCTGTAACGTATCCATCGAATCGGCATTGACGATAGTACTGTGTGCGTTTGCAGTGTCGGTCATTGTTGACAACATCATTGAATCCCGGTACCAGAGCAGCAGCAAACTGAGCATTTTTTTGATAGTGCCCTTGTCATATTTTTTGATGATCGATTCTACCTCTTCCATCTGTGATTTAGGATTTCGTAAACACACTCTGAGGAAATCTACAGCTTCATCGCGCACGCCGGCAAAATTTTCATTCAGCCATTCTAAGGCGCGGCCGTAACTGCCCTGACTTGCCTTTGCAAATAATTTGGCTTTTTCCGGCTCGACAAGTTTTCGTTCAATCAACGCCTGCTCGATATCTGTATCTTTAAGGGGGCCAAGGCGAATTTCCTGGCAGCGCGACAGGATCGTCGGCAACATCGCGTTTGGCTGCGAAGCCGTTAAAACCAGATGCATAAATGATGGTGGCTCTTCTAAAATCTTGAGCAGTGCGTTTGCAGCCTGAACATTCATGTGGTCTGCCTCGGCAATGATCACCACTAATTTACCTTCGACCGGCTTGATGCTGCTTTTATGACGAATCTCACGAATCATCTCGATTGTAATGAGCGGCGCTGCCCATGGTTTCTGGCGGGCATAAGGCTCGGCTGCAACGCTTTGAAGAACAGCTTTGCGCTCGTCAAAATTGTCTCCCGAGCTTGGAAAAATATACATGACGTCCGGATGTTGAAGATTGGAAATGCGCTTGCAGGCAGAACATGTATCGCAAGGCTTTTCACCAGTGCCGGAACAAAAGAGCGCTTTGGTGAACTCGAGCGTCAGGGCTTCTTTGCCAACACCAGGCGGACCTTGAAACAGATACGCGTGCGGCACACGATTTTGTTGCAGCGCATGACGTATTATTTTTTTGGGGCGATGTTGTCCGATGACAAAATCAAAACTCATAGTTCTACCTTAACCAGTGTTCCGGATTAATGTTTTCCGTGTTTTTCCAAATCTGAAAATGCAGCACTGGTCCGTGAAGAGAACCAGAATCGCCTACAGTACCGATCACTTGTCCTGCACTGACCACCTGCATGACATTGACTTTGATCTCTGCTAAATGTGTATAAACAGTGTAGAAACCCTGGTCATGAGCGATAATGACGATATTCCCACGGCCTCGCTGCCAGGTAATGGTTTGCACTTGACCGGCGTCAACACTTTTTACCGGCGAACCGTGCCCGGCTTTGATTTCTACGCCAAGGTTTTCTGTAACTGTCTTTAATGTCGGGTGCTTGTAGGTACCGAAATGGCTGACAATTTGTCCCTGCACTGGCCATTCCATGCGGCCTTTTAACGAGGCAAAATCGTAATCTTTTGAGGGACGGTTTTTGGCAATGTGCTCGGGTTTTACCTGACCAGATTTTTCACGGATGATCCGCCGGTCTTCGCTGCGTTTTATGGCGGTGCGTATTTCACGTTGAGCTGCCTGCAGTTCCTGAATGTGCTGGCGTAAATAATTCGCATCTTTTTGCAGAGATTTTAAATACTTTTCCCGTTTCGCACGGCTCGCTTTCAAGCGAAGTGTCTCTCGTTGCTGAGAAGACAGTGCATGTTTGCGCTGGCTGATATCCCGGCTCAGTTGATCCTGCTCGCGTTCAAGTTTTTCTTTTTTTTCTAAAAGAGCAGTATAGTTGCGCTGATCATTTTCAGCTATCAATTTTTGATATTTCAGCCACACGCGAATCTGCCGCCAACTATCGCTGTTGAACAAGAGTCTGTAATCGTGTCGCTTGCCGAATTTGTAATAACTGACAATCCGTTTTTTGATTATCTTTCCAAGTTCGTTTATCTCTTTTGTTAGCTTGTCGATCTCTTTGCGGCGGTTCTCGATTTGCTGACTCTTTAATATAATTTGCCGCTGCAGACTCGACAAGTAGCTCGTCGCTACATCAATCTCTCGATCCATGCTGGCAATCAGTTTGCTGGCAGTCGCTGCTTCGGCTTGTGAATGAGAGAGCTGTTCTTCATATTGATCGATTTTCTCGCGCAACTCTATCAGCTCTTCTTCTTTCTGCTCTGTCTCTGATATGCCAAGCTGTGAGAGCACAGGAGTGATCACCAAAAGCCATAGAATAAAAAGAAACAAAAAGTTGTATTTAAAAGATGTACCCATATTTTCGCATTATTATCATTATACCTAAAACTTATAAAGATAAAAGATCAACCCGTTAAAATCAACAGAAAAGATATTGCAAAATTAATCAGTTAAGAACAAAAGACTCTTTACAAACAAATATGAGCAAAAGGTTGATTCTTTTTTTGAAATTAATTAACTTATTGTTTTATATTACAAGAGAAAAGAATGGTTCGAACACAAAAAACAGTTGCATTTCAGGGCGCTCATTACGCTTTTAGCGAGATTGCAGCGCGAAAATTTTTCGGCGATAATGTAGATTGCCGTCCATGCAAGGATTTTGAAACTGTCTTTGAATCTGTGCACGATAACACAGTTGATTATGGCATTGTCCCTGTAGAAAATTCACTCACTGGAAGCGTGCATCGCAATATTGATTTGTTGCTGGAGCATGAACTTTATATTGTCGGCGAGACTTCACTGCGAATTGTCCAGCATCTGATCGCTCATCCGGGAGTACCTTTGGAGGATATTCGGGTCATTTATTCTCATCCGCAGGCGCTGGAGCAGTGCCGGAAATTTTTGACCTCTCTTTCCAAAGTCGAGTCTATTGCCAGCTATGACACCGCCGGCAGTGTTAAAATGATTCGCGACAAAAAACTGGTTAACGCAGCCGCAATTGGCAGCAAGTGGGCGGCGACTGATTACGGCATGGCTGTTCTGCGCGAAGAAATTGAAGATATTCCAGAGAATTATACCCGGTTTAATATCCTTGCGAATCGGCCTGTTCAATTTGGCGCGCCAACAAAAACGTCGATTGTTTTTTCCATGAAAAGTATTCCCGGTGCGCTATTTAAAAGTTTAAGTGTATTCGCACTGCGCGATATTGATCTTTTAAAGATCGAATCCCGGCCCTTGCGAGGAAAGCCGTGGGAATATATTTTCTATCTGGATTTTGCCGGACACATGCAAGAAGAACGCTGCCAAAACGCTATCCGGCATTTGGAAGAAATTACCACTTTTGTAAGAGTTCTTGGTTCTTATCCATCAAAAGGATTGAACAAATAAAATTAAAAACCTGCACATAATTTTGGGAGAAAATAATATGGCTAATAAAGGAAACCTCGGTATTCTAGTTGGAGGAGGACCTGCCCCGGGCGTGAACGGAGTTATTGCCGCGGTGACCATTGAAGCGCGGCGGCGGAGATACAAAGTATATGGTATTTATGACGGCTACAAATGGCTCGTCCAGACCGATGAAGAAGAGCTTATGCAACACGTTCAGGAACTGGAAATCAAAGATGTATCCCGAATTCATTTTGACGGCGGATCCATTTTAAGAACATCGCGAACAAATCCTGCCAAAACTGAGAACGGCGTAGAAAATGCCGTTAAAAATTTGCACAAGCTTGGAATAAAGTACATGGTGACCATCGGCGGTGATGACACCGCGTACGGCGCCAGCGTAATCGCTGAAGCGGCTGGCGGTGAAATCAAATTTGCGCATGTGCCTAAAACCATTGACAATGATCTCCCCCTTCCAAACGAGCTGCCGACATTTGGTTACAACACCGCACGCCATTACGGTGCTGCTTTGATTAAGAATCTGATGGAAGATGCCAAAACAACACAGCGCTGGTACATCGCTGTGGCTATGGGACGGCACGCCGGACATCTTGCGCTCGGGACCGGAAAATCAGCCGGTTCAACCCTGACTATTATTCCGGAAGAGTTTGAAAAAGAAGGCTATATTGATATCGAACAAGTTCTCGATCTCTTTGAAACGTCTATCATTAAACGCCGGGCAATGGGCACGCCTCACGGTGTTTTGGTCATCGCCGAAGGGGTTGCCGAGCGGTTCAGTCCTGAACAACTTCAGAGCATTCCTGGTGTGATTGTCGAATATGATAACTACGGTCATCTTCGGTTGGCTGAGGTTGAGCTTGGCAAAATTCTTATGCAAAAAATTAAAGAAAGATTCCAAAAACGCAATGACAAGCAAACAATGGTCGAAATCAACATCGGTTACGTTCTTCGCTGCGCTGATCCAATTCCTTATGATCAGGAATATACCCGTGACCTCGGCTATAACGCTGTCGAGTATCTGATGAGCGACAAAAAAGAATATCAAAGAAACGCCATGATTTGTGTGGATAAAGGGCGTTTTCATCCGCTTTATTTCGAAGATATGATCAATCCGAAAACGAAAAAAACCGAAGTCCGGTATGTGGACATTGAAAGCGATTATTACAAAGTGGCAACAAAATATATGGTCCGTCTCGAAAAACGCGATTTTGACGATGACGCATTGCTCGCTCGAATGGCTGAAATCGCTCAAATGAGTAAACAAGAATTTATCGATCGATACAAGCACGTTGCCATCGACTGATTGATTTGATTCACCATACGCCCGGTCTCATGATCGGGCGTTTTTATTCGCCCCTTTAAAAAATTCTCCAAACAATTATCTTTTTTATTTCATTTGCATCATTGCTTTTCTTTTGAAATAAACACGTTTCTTGCTGTGTTTAGTCGTAATGTTGTAATTAATGAAAGGAATGTGTATGAAAGTGAGAACAGCTTTTATCATTTTATTACTTTTTGGATTCCAAACCATGATGGCAAAAGATATGAATCTACAACAAACCTCGTCGCCTTTACAGTTCACCGTGGAATCAATTGATGGTGAAGAAATCGATTTACAACAATTCAAGGGGCTTGTTATTCTTGTTGTAAACGTTGCCAGTAAATGCGGATTTACACCGCAATATAAAGGCTTGCAAGCGCTTTACGAAAAATACAAAGATGATGGTTTTGTGGTATTGGGTTTTCCGGCAAATAATTTTGCTAATCAAGAACCGGGAACCGATAAAGAGATCAAGGCATTTTGCACCACAAATTACAATGTCTCGTTTCCGATGTTTTCAAAGATCTCAGTCAAAGGAGATGATCAACATCCACTATACCAATATTTAACCAGCAAAGAAAAGCATAATTACGGCGGTGAAATAGGCTGGAATTTCACAAAGTTTTTAATCAACCGAGAGGGAAAGGTAGTAAATAGATTTGAATCAAAAGTAGAGCCGAGAGACGAAAAAGTCATCAAGGCGATAGAACACGTTATGAACTCGTCATAGAATCCCCCCTCCCTCAAACCAAAAGCCCGTGCCGCTTCGGCGGTACGGGCTTTTTTTAAGTTCCTGTTGCCAATTTGGTCGTAAAAGCTCGGTCTTGGGTGGAAGTTTTAATATTTGGGCACTAAAGTGCCTATTAAAGAATCTCAATAATAACCCCGACTTGAAAGTCGGGGCTATAATATTGCCCCGAGCTTTAGCTCGGGGTTAAAGATGACCTCTCAACATAACGGGCTTTAGCCCACTTTTGTAATGCTGCAACGATTTTCTCCCGTCAGTGAGCTTTTACATTTGGTCAGAATTTATCCTTGCGAAAAAAAGATAAAAGTCTATATTACATTTAATGAATACAGTGGTATGGAAACCTGCTTTGATTATGAATCTGCTATAGATGCGAAATATAAACTGACTCTGGTGTTTCGACTCTGGAACGACTCTTCCTTCTGCCCTTGCTTTTGTTTTAACTGCAATTTTTAACAAAAATGTATATTCAGTTTAAATTTGAAGGAGGACGTATGGCTTATACCTTTGATGAATTGAAAAAGATGTCCGCGGTACAATTAAAAGAAATTGCCGCAGGAATCGACCACGATGCGGTGCATGGCTATTCAACCATGCACAAGGAAGACCTGATCAATGCCATTTGCGAAGCACTTGGAATCGAGGCGCATGAACATCATCGCGTTGTTGGCATTGACAAGGGGAAAATCAAAAAACGAATTCGCGAGCTCAAGATGGAGCGCGACAAAGCTCTGGAAGAGAACAATAAAACCGAACTGAAACGCGTCAGGCGTAAAATTCATGCGTTGAAACGCAAATTGCGGCGGGCTATGGTTTAGCGGCTAGTAACATCCGCGGTTTTTAGTACCCCGGGGCTACCGGGGATGTGCCCTGGAATCCTGCCGAAGTGTTTGCACAATGATATTTTATTGCTTATATTTTTATTTAATCGAAAAAGCCTCACAAAAAATAATTACATCTCATGCTACAAATCGATTATTCGTTAACTCTTAATGACTTGAAGGACAAACTGAAACGGTTCTGGTCATTGTCAGGTGAAAAAATAACCGCCATTCAAAACGAGTACGATGACTCGCAGGGTTCACCGGTCTATACAGTCAAAGGCAAATACACCACTCGCGGCTGGACAGAATGGACCCAGGGTTTTCAATACGGTTCTGCTCTTCTGCAGTTTGATGCAGACGGTAATGAACATTTTTTAAACATCGGCCGCCAGGGAACGTTGGATAAAATGGCGGTGCATGTCAGTCATGTCGGGGTACATGACCACGGCTTTAACAACCTCAGCACCTATGGAAATGCCCTCCGTCTTTTGCGGGAAGGGAAAATTGCTTTTGACGAGTGGGAAAAGAATTTTTACGAACTGGCGTTAAAAATCTCCGGAGCTGTGCAAGCCAGCCGCTGGACGTCCTTGCCGGACGGCGGCTTTATTCACTCCTTCAATGGTCCGCATTCCTTGTTTGTTGATACGATTCGGTCCTGTAGGATTTTGAGCGTAGCTCATACGTTAGGCCATGCATTGCAGGGCGAAAACGACGAACACATCAATTTGCTGCAACGCATGATTCAGCACGCCAGAGCCACGGCCGAGTACTCTGTTTTTTACGGCACCGGCCGCGATGCTTTTGACGTGCGCGGACGCACGGCTCATGAATGTATCTTTAATACAAAGAACGGCCAGTTTCGATGCCCGAACGCCCAACAGGGTTTTTCCGGCTATACAACCTGGACGCGCGGATTGTCCTGGGCTATGTGCGGTTTCCCTGAAGAACTGGAGTTTGTCGAGACATTGTCTGATGACGAACTGGAACCTCTCGGCGGTCGCCAGAATATTGAGGATTTTATGCTGAATGCGGCGCGTGCAGTGTGCGATTTCTATATCGAAAACACACCCACAAATGGCATTCCGTACTGGGATACCGGTGCGCCCAGTTTACACAAACTTGGCGATTATCTCGATCGTCCGGCTGAGCCGTTCAATGATTACGAGCCAGTGGACAGTTCCGCCGCGGCAATAGCAGCGCAGGGCCTGTTGCGGCTCGGACGTTATCTGCAAAACAAAGGTGAAAAGAATGCAGGTGACCGGTACTGGCATGCCGGACTTGCTGTGTTGAACACGCTTCTCCGGGAACCTTACTTGAGCGTTGATCCGGTACATCACGGATTGCTCTTGCACACCATTTATCATCAGCCAAACGGCTGGGATTATATCCCGCCGGGGAGCCGCGTTCCCAACGGCGAATCCTGCATGTGGGGCGATTATCATATTCGCGAATGCGCTCTTTATGTACAAAAACTCATCTCCAACGAACCGTATTACACGTTTTTCGGGTGCGTCCATGTATAAAAAACCGTCTATTGATAAACTGTGCATTCATACTATTACAACTAAGCCCTGGTCTATCGAGGAGGCTGCCGATAAATATGCTGCCGCCGGCGTGAGCGGCATTACAGTCTGGCGTAGCGCGCTTGAAAACAGGGATATAAATCACGTCAAAGAAATGTTGCAGATTCGCGAGTTAAAAGTCGTCTCACTGTGCCGGGGTGGTTTTTTTCCGGCAGAAACTGAAACAGGGCGCCAAAAGGCGATCGATGAAAATCGCCGCATTCTGGATGAAGCGGCAGCGCTCGGAGCGCCGCACGTGGTTCTGGTTTGCGGCGCCGTGCCGGGACTTTCGCTCAATGAATCCAGACAGCAGATTCGCAAGGGCATTGAAGCTGTTATTCCTCATGCCGAAAATGTGAACGTTAAACTGGCTATTGAACCGCTGCATCCGATGTACGCGGATACCCGCTCCGCTATTAATACGTTGCGACAGGGCAATGAAATGGCCGAGGCGATTCAATCGCCAATGGTTGGTGTGGCTGTTGATGTCTATCATTTGTGGTGGGACCCCGAATTGAGAGAGCAGATCCGCCGGTGCGGCCAGCAAAACAATCTTTTGGCGTTTCATATCTCGGACTGGAAAACGCCTACCGAAGATGTGCTGCTGGACCGCGGACTGATGGGCGAAGGCTGCATCAATGTGCCACAAATCCGGCAGCGGGTCGAGGAAACCGGTTTTGATGGGTTTAATGAAGTTGAGATTTTTTCTTCACAATACTGGCAACAAGACCAGGATACATTTTTACAAAAAATAATTGATGCCTATCTGGCGGCATCCTGACTGAGAACGGAAAGCTGGGAGACTCATGACACAACATAACAAACTGCATAGAGTTGGCATTATTATGAACGGCGTAACCGGCCGAATGGGGACCAATCAGCATTTGATGCGTTCCATCGTTGAAATCATCAAACAGGGCGGGGTGCAGGTCGGCAACGAAGAATTCATTATGCCAGACCCCATCCTCGTCGGCCGAAACGAGACAAAGCTGCAAAAACTTGCAGAGATGTCCGGAATCAAAAAATATACAACTGATCTGGACCGCGTTCTGGAAGATTCCGGGTATTCTGTTTATTTCGATGCCCAGATCACCGGACTTCGGTATAAAAGCGTGAGCAAAGCTATCAAAGCCGGCAAACATGTTTATTGCGAAAAGCCCGTGGCAACCTCCTCCCAAGAAGCTCTTGAATTGTACGCATTGTGCCAGGAACACGGTGTTAAAAATGGCGTGGTTCAGGACAAGCTGTGGCTGCCTGGTTTGCGAAAACTGAACCGCCTGATAGAAAATGATTTTTTTGGCAAGATACTCAGTGTGCGCGGCGAGTTTGGTTATTGGGTTTTCGAGGGCCACACTGTCCCGCCGCAACGTCCGTCGTGGAATTACCGCAAAGAAGATGACGGCGGCATTATCATGGATATGTTGTGCCACTGGCGTTATGTGTTGGATAACCTGTTTGGTAATGTCAAAGCTGTGTCCTGTCTCGGCGCCACCCATATTCCGGAACGCATCGATGAAAGCGGTCAGGCCTATCAATGCACGGCTGATGACGCGGCTTATGCGACATTCGAGCTGGAAAACGACATCATCGCTCATTTCAATTCGTCGTGGGTGACCCGGGTTCGCCGGGATGATTTGTTGACGCTACACGTGGACGGCACCCAGGGTTCTGCTGTTGCAGGACTGCGTGAATGTTACACACAACATTACGGCAACACACCACGGCCGGTGTGGAATCCGGATGTCGATCAGCCAATTAATTTTTTCGATAACTGGCTGCGCGTGCCGGACCAGGAAAATTATGACAATGCCTTCAAGGCGCAGTGGGAATTGTTTCTGCGCCATGTGGTTTTGGATGAACCGTTCAAGTGGTCGATTCTGGAAGGCGCCAAGGGAGTGCAGCTTGCTGAAAAAGGTCTGGAGAGCTGGAAGAAAAGATGCTGGATTAATGTGGAACCGGTTAACGTTTGATATACAAACAAGATTCCAACAGAGACACAGGATTGTGCGATGAAATCTAAAAATATCACTTTTCCCGGTAGCCAGGGACCCGATTTGCATGGTCGACTGGATAATCCGGACCAGAAAGAGCCTGTCGCTTATGCTTTGTTTACACACTGCTTTACGTGCAATAAAAATCTGAAACCCATTCACAATATTTCCAAAGCGCTCGTTGACCAGGGCTTTGGTGTTTTTCGATTTGATTTTACTGGACTTGGCGAGAGCAAAGGTGAGTTTGAACAAACCAATTTGACCACCAATATTAAAGATGTTCAGGCCGCTGTTGATTATATGAAAAATAATTACGAAACGCCGGTCTTGCTGGTCGGCCACTCCATGGGCGGCTCTGCTGTGTTGAATGCTGCTCATAACCTGCCGGACTGCAAAGCGGTGGTCACACTGTCGACGCCGTCAAAACCGAATCATTTGACGCAGCTTTTAAAAGCGAAAAATCCTGACGTGAACGAATCGGACACTGTAACGGTTGAAATTGGTGGACGGGATTTTACTCTGTCCAGAGCTTTTTTCGAAGATCTGGATATGCACAGTGAGGAAAGCGATGTGGCTTCCATGGATCAGGCGTTGCTCATCATTCATTCTCAGCATGACAATATAGTTGGTGTCGAACATGGCGAGCAGCTTTATGAACAGGCCCTTGAGCCTAAAAGTATTGTTACACTCAACCGGTCAGACCATCTTTTAACATCCGAGGAGGATGCGCAATACATCGGACAGCTCATCGCTGCCTGGATCAGATTTTACCTATAATGCGAAAATGGAGAATTTATCATCTTGAAACGTTTGACACTCATTTTGATTTTTTTGATTGCGCTGGTTTTCAACCATTGCGATGAGCAAAAACCCTCATCAGAGAAAATTGTCATCGCTGCCAGCATTCCGCCTATTGCAGATTTTGCCCGCCAGGTTGGCGGTGATTTCGTTGATGTGTTCAATGTTGTGCCGCCAGGTGCCAATCCGCACACCTTTAAGTTGACAACAAAGCTGATGCAGCGCATCGCCGAAGCGGATATGCTGGTTATAAATGGTCTTGAATTGGAATACTGGGCTGACAAGGTCGTCGACAACGTGCCGAAAACGCGGATTGTCAACACCAGCGAAGGGCTGTTTGCAAATAAAGAATCTCTTCATGCTCCTGACGGTCATGTCAATCCGCATGTCTGGCTCGATCCTGACAACGCTATTTATCAGATAAAAAAGATCCGCGACGCGCTGAAAGAGCAGGATTCGGGCCATGCAGAAAAGTATGAGAATCAGGCACAGTTTTTTGTCTATCAAATCCGGCAACTGGAAGAAAAAATCCGGCAGGAGATAGCGACCTGGGAACGCAAACGATTTGTCTGTTTTCATCCGGCATGGGCCTATTTTGCCGAACATTTTGGTTTGGAAATGGCAGGGGTCATTGAAAAACGACCCGGCTCTGAACCCACGCCCAAAGACATCACCGATATTATCAAAAAAGTTAAAGCGATGAATGCCAGAGCGATCTTTACCGAAGCCCAGTTTCCGAGCAAAGTTAGCGAGATGATTGCAGCCGAAAGTAACGTCATGGTCATTCCGCTTGATCCGCTCGGAGGATTGGACCATGTTAATGGTTATTTTGACATTTTGCGTTATAATGTCTCGCAAATGGCAAAAGGATTAAAGAAATAAAATAAATGTCAACAGATAGAGCTCACATCATTGAGGCGGAACATATTTATGCGGCGTATCAGGATAACCTGGCGCTCGAAGATGTGTCGTTTCAAATACAAGAAGGAGAATTTTGGGGTATTCTCGGTCCCAACGGATCCGGTAAAACCACGTTGCTCAAAGTGATGCTGGGATTAATGAAACCTCTTTCCGGGACCATTCGCATTTGGGGACAAAAACCCAGCCAGCTTGGCAGCAAACGCGACCGAATCGGTTATGTCCCTCAACATCCAACTATTGACTTGTCTTTTCCGATAAATGTCCGCGATGTAGTGATGCTCGGACGCAGCCGGATGATTGGGCTTGGGAAACGACCGGCTGAAGAAGATAAAGAGGCGGTGCAAGAAGCTTTACAACGTGTGGAATTGTTGGATTTCGCGGACCGCCAAATCGGGCAACTTTCCGGCGGACAACGTCAACGTGTGATGATTGCCCGGGCACTGGTGACGTATCCTGAAATTTTGATTTTAGACGAGCCAACCGCCGCATTGGATGTCAATGCCACCGAAAGCTTTTACGAATGGCTGCACAAGATGCACAACACCATGAACCTGACCATGATTATCGTTTCTCATGATGTTGGTGTGATCTCCAAATATGTTGATACGGTTGCCTGTTTGAACAAGCGACTGGTTGCCCACGGCATTCCCAATGAAGTGATGGGCAAGGAAACGCTGGAAGAGATGTACGGTTGTGATGCCATCTTTTTCCGGCACGGTGAAGTGCCACACATGGTTGTTGCCAGCGGAAAAAAGCCAGAGGAAAAAAATGATTGAGCTGTTACAGTACACCTTTATGCAGCGCGCTTTTGTCATGGCGACTCTTACCGGTTCGTTATGTGCTCTGGTTGGAGTTTACGTGATTTTACGCAGCATGTCGTTTATCGGCGCTGGTATTGCTCACGCCAGTTTTGGGGGTGTGGCTTTGGGAATGCTGGCGGGTATCAATCCGTTTTTTACGGCTGTGGTGTTTTGCACTGGCACGGCCTGGGCTATCGGGGCTGTGAGCGAGCGAACTCACATCAGCGAAGATACAGCAGTAGGAATTTTTTTCGCTTCTACCATGGCTTTTGGGGTGCTGCTCATCGGATTTATGAAGGGCTATAATACGGATTTGTTTGGTTATATTTTCGGCAATATTTTAGCGGTCACGTCTTTTGACGTGTGGACCGGCGTTGTGCTGGCGACTATCGTCGTTGGGACGATTATTTTTTTCTTTAAAGAATTTCTTTTTATCACATTCGATTCCGAAATGGCGCGTGTCACCGGGCTCCCAGTCAGACGGCTCAATTATCTGATGCTCACGCTCATTGCACTGACTATCGTCATTTCCATCAAAGCCGTGGGTATTGTGCTGGTCTCCGCGTTGATTGTCACCCCGGCTGCTGCGGCTCATCAGTTAACAAATGATTTCCGTCGCATGGTGGTGATTGCGGTTTCGCTTGGCATTGCAGCATCATGGATCGGTTTATTCCTGTCCGCGCTTTTCGATATCCCCTCCGGCGCGACAATCGTGCTGACGGCAACGGTTCTCTTTTTTCTCTGTTCTGTGCTGTCACCACACCGCCGGCGGCTGCATATTCGCCGGGATCGTTTGGAGCATGATGTTGGCAGGGTATGAGTTCAGTCACCGGTTGATATGCTCTATCTAAACAATGGGTCACAAATCTGTTATGCACTAATGGAGGTTTAAAAAAATGTGGCAAGATCCAATCGTAAAAGAAATACGCCAACAACGAAAACGGATAGAAAAAAACTGCAACAATGATTTTAATGAGATACTACAAAAGGCTTTTATAATTCAAAAAAAATACTCAGATCGAGTTGTATCAAAACCATCGAAACAAAAAAATAAAGATTATATACACTCAACATCATAGCTATTTCTTCAGCTTGGCATAGTGTTCCAATAGCAGGGACTTTAGAATATCTCATATTGAAAAGGATAAACATGGGGACCATCACCCTGACAACCGTTTATGACAATAAAAGTTTGTACGACAATCTGAAAGCTGCCTGGGGATTTGCCTGCGTGCTGGAATGCCCGGACCAAACCATTCTTTTCGACACCGGCGGCGATGGCGATGTGCTGATGCACAATATGGACATCCTGGGATTTGATCCGATACAATTTTCCAAAGTCATCATTTCCCATATGGATTGGGACCATATTAACGGACTGTCCGTTGTGCTGGAGCGCAATCCACATGTCGATGTGTATCTCGTCCGTTCGGCCGGTAAAAAAACGGTTCAAGATATTGCAGAAAAATGCCAGAACGTCATTTTGGTGGATAAACCTCGGCAGATCTCGGATTACGTGTACACACTTGGCGACATGCAAGGTGTTCGCAATGAACAGAGTGTTGCGATCAAAACAAGTGACGGCATTGTCGTCGTAACTGGATGTGCGCATCCGGGCATTGTCAATATCATTGAAAAAGCAGCCTCGCAATTCCCTG
>CAZSMC010000020.1:53072-64861 GCA_964607755.1 uncultured Cytophagia bacterium
TGTGCGCATCCGGGCATTGTCAATATCATTGAAAAAGCAGCCTCGCAATTCCCTGACAAGCCGCTTTATCTTGCTATTGGTGGTTTTCATCTGAAAAGCTGTTCTAAAAAAGAGGTCAAAAAGATCATCGAAAGGATGTCGTATTTGGGCGTTCAAAATGTGTCGCCCACTCATTGCACCGGAGAAGCTGCCATTCAGCAGTTTGAAGAATTTTATGGCACAAATTATGTGCAGGGCGGTGTCGGTTTGAAACTGAAGTTTGAAATCTCAGGGTGAATGACATGCAGTACACACAACACGCTCAGAACCATTTTGCTAATCCACGCCATGTCGGGAAAATTGACGGCATGGACGACATTTTATTTATAAATCTTTTTGTTTGCTCACTGCTCAGGAGCAAAAGGTATGATAAAAATTAAGACAAAAAGTGCAGTTGCGCTGTTCGTGATATTTTACTTTTCTGTGGCTATGTTCGCTCAAACCGATTGGAAAAAGTACAATAACAATCCTGTCCTGCCATACGGAGCAGACCCGACTGTCATTTTCGATGAAGGCATCTATAAAATGTGGTTCGCTTATGGGATGGAAGACAGCCTCGGGGTAAAAGTTGTTATTGGCTATGCTACCTCACCGGATGGGATTGAGTGGACGGCATACCACGAAAATCCGGTGTTGGATGTGGGAGAACCGGGGACATGGAACGCACGAGCTTGTGATACGCCGAGTGTGATAAAAGATTCATCCGGTTACAAATTATATTTTACAGGTACAGTACAACTTGGCAGCGATTCCATGGCCATTGGGTGCGCCTTTTCTGATGATGGCACACACTGGTCTGTTGTGCCAGAGCCAATCCTGACGCCAGGTCACTCGACGTCCTGGGACGGCCGTTGGATCGAATCTCCCAGCGTTATTTATAATAATGGGCGTTACGAAATGTGGTACACTGGCATGTCTAAGCAGTGGCAAGGACAGGTAGGCCATGCTACTTCGACAGATGGGGTGGAATGGCATAAAGAACCAAAAAATCCGGTTCTGCGGACTGGAGCCACGGGATCAGGAGAGAGTTTTTTAGCCGGCGTGTGTACGGTCATCAAAAACAGTCCTCTTTACGAAATGTACTATTGCGGAGTTTCTGCACAGGATATGGTTGACAATTCTATAGATACGGTTAACATTGGTTATGCCCACAGTGCCGATGGACTTCACTGGATTAAATTTGCCGGCAATCCTGTATTAACTACCCATTCAACACCATATAACCCCAAAACAGACGACGGTGGTCCCTGGGCACCGAGTGTTCTTTATATTGAAAATGAGTACAAAATGTGGTATAAATCAAATGCTGGTATCGGAGTGGCTACCGCTCTGGTGACTGGAATAGATGTGAATCATCATAAAGTCTCACGTTTTACATTGCATCAAAATTATCCCAATCCGGCAAATTCAGAAACCTGTATTAGATTTTCCCTTGCCAGGACCGCTCATGTCTGCCTTTCAATTTATAATATAAACGGAAAATTGGTGCAGATCCTTTTGGATGAACAAAGAGGAAGGGGTGTTCATACTGTACATTGGCAAAGTGAGAATGTTTCTAGTGGTGTCTATTACTATCGTTTGAAAGTTGCCGGATTTACAAAGACCAAAAAATTAATCGTCGTTCTATAAACAAAAATTGTAAAAAAAGCCTTTTCAAATTTCTCGAGGTGGTTACTCATTCTGCTCTTCTCAACTTTGAGCCTCTTTTTCAGTAACGAGTAAAATATTTGCAGAGGTTGCAGGTAAGGCACATTCTAAAATGATCTGAAAACATGCCACAAAATATTGTTAAAAAATCCTTGACATTTATATTTTTTTAAGTATTTTAACATAGCGTTTAAAAAATTTGCTGTTGTTGTGATAAAACATCTTTCTGTATTCATATTACATTTTCTAAAAGTGAAAAGGGGTTCTGATTCCTATTTAAAAGATTCTTAAAATCAACAGCATTTGAAAAATAATCATTTTTATATGAAAGGTTGCATATACTTGTCTGAAATTAGGAGTGATCTATTTCTCTCATTGATAAATTGTGTGTTGTTAAATGAGGTAAAAACTTGAAAGTAATAAGAATACATAAAATGAATCGTTTTATTATGATAATTGTTAGTTTTTTGACCCATTGTTAGGATTGTTACTGAGGTCTTTTAACTAAGATTTTCAGAGCCCTCCCCAAAATGAGGGCTCTGAATGAAAAGAAGCTCATTCTGGTTTATTGTTCCCGGAATATAAACCACACCACTACCGGAGGGGGCCATGATTGCCACCATCTTAAGTGCTGCTGTTCTTGGTATCGATGCGTACGTTGTCAAAGTCGAAGCTCACCTGGAGCGCGCCAAACCAAAGTTTTTTACTGTCGGCTTGCCGGAAGGCGCGGTCAAGGAATCTAATTACAGGGTGCAGGCGGCTGTTAAAAATTCCGGTTTTCGCTTCCCGGTTAAAAAAATTGTCATTAACCTGGCTCCGGCGGATATCAAAAAAGAAGGCGCTGCATTTGACCTGCCCATCGCCATTGGCATTCTGTGTGCTACCGGTCAGGTGGAAGAAGAAAAGTTGAACGATTATATCCTGCTTGGGGAATTGAGTCTCGACGGCACTCTCCGACCGGTCAAAGGTGTGCTGCCCATAGCAGCCGAAGTGGCGAAAAAAAACATGCGCGGCATCATTGTGCCGGCGGAAAATGCCAAAGAAGCTGCCATGGCACGTGACCTCGAAGTGATCCCGGCGCGTTCATTGTTCGATACGGTTGCTTTTCTGAACGGCGATGACGACCTCAAACCGTTCACCATGGATGTGAACAGCGTGTTTGCCAATAAACGATTGTATCAACTAGATTTTCAGGATGTCAAAGGCCAGGAGCACGTCAAGCGGGCGCTGGAGGTGGCTGCTGCCGGTGGACATAATATCATCATGATTGGCCCGCCCGGATCCGGTAAAACTATGCTGGCCAAGCGGTTTCCCAGTATCCTTCCTGATCTCACACTCACCGAAGCGCTGGAAACAACCAAAATTCATTCTGTAGCCGGACAACTTCGTGACGGCGAAGCGCTCATTGCCACACGCCCTTTTCGGTCCCCGCACCACACCATCAGTGATGCCGGACTAATTGGCGGCGGCACGATTCCGAGACCCGGCGAAGTCAGTCTGGCGCATTACGGCGTGTTGTTCCTGGATGAATTGCCAGAGTTTAAAAAGAACGTGTTGGAAGTGATGCGCCAGCCGCTGGAAGACGGCGTGGTCACGATTTCCAGAGCTATGCTATCGCTCACGTATCCGGCTGAATTTATGCTTGCCGCTGCCATGAACCCGTGTCCGTGCGGCTATTACACCGACCCGAACAAAGAGTGCCGGTGTTCAGCGCCGCAGGTGCAGCGATATCTCTCACGCATTTCCGGGCCGCTGCTGGACCGCATTGATATCCACATTGATGTGCCTGCTGTTAAATACAGGGAACTGAGCAGCAATGCCACAGGCGAACCTTCTGAAAAGATTCGCGAGCGGGTCGAGACGGCGCGAGAACGCCAAATCAAACGATTTTCGGATGTGCCGCATTTGTTTTGCAATGCGCGAATGAATTCAAAGGAAATCAGAAAATATTGTCAGGTCAGCAAAGAAGGGGATGAACTGTTAAAAATGGCGATTACCAAGCTGGGACTCTCGGCGCGGGCTTATGACCGGATTCTCAAAGTCGCGCGCACAATTGCGGATTTGGAAGGTATGGATGACATCCGGCCGGAATATGTCAGCGAGGCGATTCAATACCGCAGTCTGGACCGCATTCAAGCTTTTTAAAAATAGAAATGCCTGTAAGCGGCTTCGTCTCAGAAAAGAACCCAGCTGACACGGTGGGCACCGCCTGAATGCTTTTTACGTCCACTCGATGGAGGCATGTAATACACACCCAGAGCCAAGTTCCCAAATGAAAGGTGTTGGTTCTTTCATTCGAATCGCCACTCACAGGCACACATAAAGGTTGCAAAATATTCCTTAAATGTCAAGTAAAAACTATTCCTTTAGATGAAATCATTCAAAGGTACAAATAATGGATGTTGAATTTATAGAACCAGCTTATATTAAGCTTGACGATGACACAATAGAATATTTAAATTTATGTACAAGGTTTGGACACGGATGAAACGGATGTAAAGGATGTTCACGGATTTTACTTTTCAAAAAACGAATCTGTGAAAATCAGTACAGTCCGTTCAATCTCTGTTCAGAAAGAATAATTCGTTAAAAGTTTCACCTTTACAATTTTATCTTGCGAAACAAAAACGCCCCCACTAAAATCATAGCCGCGGCAAAACTGCCCAGAACAGCAAAGCTTGTCATCGGCGGAATTTGCGAGCTGCCCAGCATGCTATACCGGACACCTTCGACACCGTAGGTTAACGGATCGAGCCGGGTAAAGAACAACAACCAATTCGGCAGACCTTCTAAAGGGAAAAGGGCGCCGGAGAGAAAAAAGAGCGGAAAGATAATAAAATTGACAATGAGCTGAAATCCCTGGGTGTCTTCCATTCTGGACGCAAAAGAAATACCAACAGCGGTAAAAGCGATGCCGATGAGAAACATAAATCCCATGCCGATTAAAATTCCGCCGATTCCCGGCATTTTCACACCGACGAGAAAAGAGATGAAAAAGACCAGCAGGCCCTGAAGCATTGCTGTGGTGGCCCCGCCCAGGGTTTGGCCGATCATCAACTGCAGTCTGGACACCGGCGCGACCAGCGTTTCTTTCAGAAAACCGAATTGTTTGTCAATAACCAGTTGCACGCCGGAAAACATACTGGCGAACAATACGCTCATGGAGACAATACCTGCGGCGATAAAATCGATATAATTGACACCAGTAATCGGTGATTGAACGGTCCGGTTCAACCCAAAACCCATAATGACCAGAAAAAAGAACGGCATGCCCAAACTGCCGATGATGCGGCTTTTTGAACGCACATATTTCAGCACGCTTCGGAACCAAACGGTGTAAATCGCGCTCATCGTCCGCTCCTCTTCTTTCTCATTCGCAGGCGGTCTTTGGCACCGGCTTCCCGTTCACGAATTGTCTTGCCGGTGAAATGGAGAAAAACATCTTCAAGGGTCGGTGTTTGAATCATGAGCGCATCGACCGGTATTTCCGCGGATTGCAGCATGCCGACCAACTCGGGTACTCGCTTTTCCGGATTTTCAACAGAGATATCCAAATGTTCGTTATGTTGCTCCACGTTCATGATCCATTCGATATCCACTAACTTTTTTCTGCTCTTCTCCAGTTCAGATGAATTGATTCTGATAATATTACCCCCAATTCCACGCTTGAGCTCGTCCGGTGTGCCGGAAGCGATGATTTTTCCCTGATCAATAATCGCCACTCTGTCCGACAGGGCATTGGCCTCGTCCATGTAATGTGTGGTTAAAATAATAGATACGTTTTTTTGTCTGTTCAGCTCTTTGATGTAATCCCATAAACGATTCCGGGTTTGCGGGTCCAGTCCCAATGTGGGTTCATCGAGAAACAAGATACCGGGTTCATGCAGCAGTCCTCTGGCAATTTCGAGGCGTCGTTTCATGCCGCCGGAAAACGTTTTGACCAGATCTTTTTTCCTCTGATTCAGCTCGACCATATTCAACAATTCATCAATCCGTTCTCGGCGTGTTTTCTTTGACATCCCGTACAAACGGCCATGAAAATCCATATTTTCATAAGCTGTAAGTTCATCGTCCAGGGTAGAATCCTGGAACACAACGCCAATAGATTTTCGCACATCGGACTGTTGTGTCCGGACATCAAAATTATTCACCAGAGCTTTACCGCTGGTTGGGGTTGCCAGCGTTGACAACATGTCCAGCGTGGTGGTTTTGCCGGCACCGTTTGGTCCTAAAAAGCCGAATATTTCGCCTTCTTGAATTGTAAAACTGATCGAATCTACAGCCACAAGACTATCGAATTCTTTTCTCAGATTTTCTACAACAACGACGTTCATTTTTTCTTATTTTTTAAAAGTAAAAATTTAATGACTTTTTCAATAACCAGAGAATCTATTAGCATAATAATTTAAAAGCATTAAATCAAATTATTTTTAACAATGACTCTTCTCATTTTGGGATTTTCCCGGCACTGGATTGTGTTTTATTTTTATAAAGATGATTAAAAGTTAGCTAATAAAAAGTTTGTAAAATCACTTTAACCGGTCAAATTATAATTTTAAGCAAACCGCTGAATCGGTTAATAAATATGACTATAGCTTTATCCTGCCACAAGGAATCGTGGAGTTTTTAATTATTATAAAAATGAGTGATAATGAGTACATGAAGGAGGAGTATAATTATGGAAATGTTTCGTGCACACGTCTTGAAGGAATTGGTCAAGCCGCGGGATGAGCACTGCTTTTCGATTTATATCCCGACGCACAAAGAATGGGATAAAATGAGTCAGGATAAAATTCGCTTCAAGAACAAATTGCAGGATATTAAAGCAAAATTAAAAGAAAAAGGCTTTGATGAAGTAACCGCAAAATCGTTTCTCCAACAACCCGAGTCTTACCTCTCGGTGAATGATTTTTGGCAACACCAGAGCAATGGTTTGGCCATGTTTTTCACTAAAAATGAATTGTTTTATTACCGGCTTTCAATTGAATTTGATGAAAGAGTAGAAATTTCCGATCGATATTATATAAAACCTTTACTGCCGTTGCTGACTGGCGATGGGCGCTATTTCGTTCTTGCTCTTAATCTCGAAGAAACAAAATTTTATCTGGGTTCTCGATTCACAACAAGTGAAGTAAACTTGCCAGTTCATACACCGATAAATCTTGCCCAGGCCGTGCAATATGATGATCCTGAAAAATCGTTCCAGTTCCATGTTGGCGATGCCCGCGCCGGGGCTCATGCGGCGGTTTATCATGGCCAGGGAGTGGGCAAAGACAAATCTGGCAAGAAAAAACAAATCCGTCGTTTTTTCGAAAAACTGAACAAAGGTGTAATGGAAAAGCTGCATGAAGAACGCGTACCTCTTGTCCTGGTTGGCGTGGAATATCTGCTGCCTATGTACCGGGAAGCCAATTCTTATCCTCATTTAATGGATAAAGGAGTTGATAAAGATCCACAATACATGTCTGTGGATGAAATTTCTTCCCGGACATGGGACATCGTCGAACCGGTGTTTAAGAAAAAAGAGCAGGAAGCGTTGTCCCGTTATGCTGATTTGTCGAACACATCGAATACATTGACAGAATTCAAAGGTCTGATCAGGGCATCGTTGCACAGCCAGATCGATACGTTATTTCTTGATCCGAATATGGAAAAGTGGGGAACATATGATGAGGAAAAAGATGAACTGGTCATCGATGACGGGTCAACCGGAGAAAATAAAGAGCTTGTGGAATACGTAGCTGTTAATACGATCAATAATGGCGGGACTGTTTATTCCATTGACGGAAATGTTATGCCGAACGGCGAAAATATAGCGGCGCTGCTGCGATTTTCATGAGGCCTGTTCGAGCACAAGCCCATAGTTTGAGCTTGCCGCACACAGGAGCCGGGTGAGAAAATTCCCGGCTCCAAATTAAAAATCTACTTTTCAGAAAAATAATCTGCAACCTTTTTATAAAAGTC
The DNA here is from genome assembly GCA_964607755.1 of uncultured Cytophagia bacterium. Classification (GTDB taxonomy): domain Bacteria; phylum Zhuqueibacterota; class Zhuqueibacteria; order Residuimicrobiales; family Krinioviventaceae; genus CAZSMC01. The sequence continues at coordinate 60,723 of CAZSMC010000020.1, forward strand.
GCTTTTCATCGAATCGGCGTTTATGGACGAGTACACGAACACCTTCCGGTTTGTATTTTCCGGGGGCGTGGTAACCATTTGCTCAACAGCTAATTTCGGATCAATTAACACTTCGATCACAGACAAATCCCAGATCACGCGTCGGTAGCGGCCGGAGTCGATATGATTGTACCACCGCTGATAAAGATAATTCAAAAGCGGATGTTTATCTTTGAACTCTTTTCTAACTTTTTGCATGTCAAAAGAAAGAGCGGATGCCACATTCACCGGCATAATGTGCGTTTCAAGTCCTTCCGTATCCAAAACCACGTTGATGGCCTGGATGTCGTTGATACAATTGAAATCTCTTTTTTTCCAGATTTTTGTATCAAAATCATAACTGGTTCCCAAAAGATAAAGGTTGATTTTTGGAACAATGGACGGATCGATCAGCAGGGCAGAGGCGACATTGGTGGTCGCGCCCAGTGCGATGACAACGAGTTTTTCATTTTCCGGTGTTTCGTGCGCTTGTTCAATAATATGATACGCCGCAGCCGAGTGTTGAGCAACATCCTGCCCCCAGTCGTACAGCCGGAAGTGAGCGCCGCGAGGGTGCGGTATGCTCATTTTGTCCAAATAACCAAGTAGTAAAACATTTAATCGATGGCTGTCTTCGAGCGTATTGTCTGTTGCCCAGTGACTGCATTGCCATTGCGTGGAATTCAAGCCAACGATTTCAAAAGACGGTTCGATCAACGCTCTGACAATGGCATAAAGATCATCCACTTCATTAGCCGTATCTGCATCAATAATCAATCGGGTTTTATCTTGCGCCAGGCCAGAGACAGTAAAAAAGACAAACAAGACTAAAAATGCACGTGTTGCATTTGTCATGAATTTCCCTCCTCTATTTGAGTTGTGCAGGAGATATGACTATTTATATGTTTCAAAAGATAGCCATTCCTGTTGGCAATTAAAACTGCTTTTTAGCTTTTTATCGGCGAGGAAAAGTTAACGTTTGTTTAACCACGCCGGCAGGTTGCAAAAACACGCATACCGGCGTGGTTGGAATTTATTCCTGTTGTTGTGGTGAAGGCTGCTGCGCACGATTCTGTAATTGTTGCAGAGTTGATTGCAGATTTTCCAGCGCTGAGGCAGCCTGGTTGAACTGCTTTTGTCCGCTGTATTGCAAATAGTCATTAAAATATTGGTTTGCGCGCCGGACGAGCTCGTCCAGCGTCGCTGAGACAGCACCTTCTTCTGCTTGTGGCAATTCGGGTGCGACGTCTTTGAATAGTCCTTGCAGAGCCTTGTCAAAGGTTTCCGCATAGCTCAAATTGTCGCCGTGCATTACGGCGACTAATCGCAGCTCAGGATAAGCAGCAGTTTCCGCCTGCAGATAAATAGGTTCAACATAAATAATTGTTTCTTCGATAGGAATCGCCAGCATGTTGCCGCGTATCACATTCGAGCCGCGTTGATCCCACAAACTCAACTGTCCCGATAAATAGCTGTCCTGATCAATTTTAGTCTCGACTTGCTGCGGCCCCAGAATTCGCTTTTCTTTCGGAAATTTATAAGCCAGGAAACGGCCATAATTCTCGCCGTCGCACATGCCGGCTATCCAGCCGATAAGAACCTGACGGTTTTTGGGTGTGAACGGTAACATAAGAATATATTCGGGATTATCTTTATCTGGCGATTCCCACATCACGTAATATGGCTCTACCGGCTGTACCTGATTATAGTACTTTTCAGTCGCACGCACCCACAAATCTTCCTGATTATAAAACACATCCGGGTCGGTCATGTGATATTTAGTATAGACCATTCCCTGGATTCGCATGAAATCAGATGGATAGCGAACGTGATTGAACAAGTTTTCAGGCATCTCATCTCGGGAAACAAAAAGATCTGGGAAAATATTATCCCAGACTCGAATGATTGGATCGTCTTTATCAAAAATATAAAGAGTGACAGAGCCGTTATACGCATCAACCACTGCCTTGACTGAATTGCGGATATAATTAATGCCGCGGAACTGTGCTCCCACAGGCGTATGGATATTTCTGTCAAGGTTATTGTTCCGGTATTGAATATTCTCGGTCGCGCCAATGCGTTCACTGTAGGGAAAATTCTTTGACGTTGTGTAGCAATCGAGGATCCAGTAGAGTTTTCCGTCTGCAAGGACAATATAAGGATCCTCATCAAATCGCAGAAACGGGGCCAGCGTTTGAACCCTGTCGCGGATATTCCGGTGAAACATAATCCGCGTTTCCGGGGTGGGATAGCTGGACAGGAAAAACCGGGTGCCGTCAATTTTCCAGCCGAATAAAAACTTTCGCCATAAATTTTTCAACTCCACACCTCCGGTACCATTATAGTGCGTGTAGACATTTTGTTCACCACTGGGGTAATCGAATTCTTTTTCTTTGGAATTCGCATACACCTGATTGTCTGTCAATTCACCATAATAGATCTGCGGCTGCTCCACGTTTAGGGACGGATATGTGCTCTTTGGTGGAATATCCTGCACCAACAGGTTGGGCAGGCCTTCGGGGGTAAAATCGCTCACTGATGTCAACGTAATTCCGTTGCCATGGGTGTACTTGAACCGCCGGTTGACGAACGTCTGACTTTGCTCCGGTAGATTATCAATTTCCATTTCCCTGGCAGAAATCATAACCTGTTTGTACTTTTTATTAAAAGTGTATCGATCGATATCGACATCGACGAATTCGTAATAAAGACGTATTTCCTGGAATTGCTTGTACACAGCATCAAGAGCACGGTAATCCCATAAACGAATATTTTCGAACAGGTTTTGATTGTTTTCCACCATAGTCCTGTTAAATTCTTCTGTTGCCGGAAATTCACGCTCCTCAACCTTGTCCAGAGCAAAACCTTTGCGGGTGAATTCAATATTATTTTTAATGTACGGACGTTCAAATGTGATTTCGTTTGGTTCAACGCGCAACCACTGAACAAGTCCCGGCGCAATGGTGAGAATGATGAGCCATAACACGATGACCAGCACGCCAAAGGATATAATAGTGTTAATCGGACCATACTCTGTTTGGGACTTTCGTCTACTAATCAATTGCCGTGCCTTGTCACGCAGTGATGGAATGAGCACGATGACACCTAAAGCTACGGTCAAAATGATGGAAATCGTATAGCCTGGAAGGCGGATGTGCACGTCAGTCCATCCGGGCCCGGTGACGACGCCCCATGTGGAAAATAATAAATGATAACGGCTCAGCAGTTTATCAATAGCAAGAACAAAGATGATAACAGCCGTATTGATATACAACCAATCGAGTATCCTTTTTCTTTGCCCGCTTTCCAATTGTTGTGTGCCGAATTCCATTGTTTCGCCCTGAATCCGGACAAACAAGGCTGCCAGCAGGGAGATGAGTGAAATAAAAAGTAACATCAGCGCCAACGTGTAAATGCTGTCGTAAAAGGGCAAAGAAAAAAGATAAAAACTGGTTTCTTTTTCCAAAATGGGATCGACAACGCCGGTATTGACTTTGTTAACATATTTCAGAATCACATCCCAGTTTGAGAATCCCCAGATAAATCCAACCAGCACAGCAAGCGCCTTGGATAACCACCGATTCGCTTTGTTATTTTTGGGAATGGAACGTGAAAAGAGTGAGACCACAAGCCATCCCAAAACAGCACCGGCCAGGGCTAATCCAACCTTGGCAATAATTTCTTTCCAAAACCGAGCTGAATAGCCAACAGCATAAAACCACAACACTTCTCCGTAGAAACTGAGAACAGAGAAAAAAAGGATGGTCATAGCCGCCAGCATAACTCCGGTTATGGCGGTTACCGTTTTTTTATTTTTCACACCGCGATAGATAAGAAAAACTGAAAATGCCAAAAGAACCAGGATAATGAATGTATACATTCAAATCACTCCTTTTTTCGATATTGTATGAATTGAGTTGTCATTCTTTTTTTATAACAACGAGTCATGGGGAAAATTTCACAAATCTGGTTTGAAGGGGTTGTGAAATTGTGATGCACAGAGTAATATACTTTATTAAAATGGAAAACAATATATGAAAAATCAGGAAAGCTTTATTATTTATTTTCACCAAAGATTGCAAGGGAAATACTATATTACGGTGGTTTACTTTCAAACTAGT
>CAZSMC010000021.1:0-11113 GCA_964607755.1 uncultured Cytophagia bacterium
ACCTTGCAACACATCGAAATTTTAAAAGTAGAGATTTTAATAAAGATAGTATCTCCTTGGTTAAATATGGCCAAGTCTGATCAAAAAATTTCATTATTAAAAATTTTAAAAAGAATATCTCATGACCATCATTTTAGCTCCGGATTCATTTAAAGAAAGCCTGTCTGCGGTTGAGGCCGCTAACGCCATGAAAGCGGGTATTCTGCAGATCGCGCCGCATGCGGAAATAATCGCCCTGCCGTTAGCTGATGGCGGCGAAGGCACGGTCAGGGCGCTGGTGACGGCCGCTGGCGGAGAACTTATCGTTGCCAAAGTGACAGGACCATTGGGCGAGCCTGTACCGGCTGAATACGGAATTATTGACAATGGCGCCACAGCCGTCATCGAAATGGCAGCGGCTTCGGGACTGAGTCTGGTGCCGCATCAGAAGAGAAATCCTCTGTATACCACGACATTTGGCACCGGCGAACTGATCAAAAAAGTCATTGAACAGGGATGCCAAAATATCATCATCGGCATCGGCGGTTCAGCCACCAACGACGGTGGTGCCGGACTGGCGCAAGCCCTGGGCGTTGTTTTTACCGATCACCACGGCCGCACGATCGAAACACCGATGTGCGGGGACCTGCTCGGATCCGTGGCAGAGCTGGATACCAGCGCGTGCGATGCGCTGTTATCCGGCGTGACCGTTCACGTGGCTTGCGACGTTACCAATCCGTTATTAGGTGATAATGGCGCGGCTGCTGTGTACGCGCCGCAAAAAGGCGCTGACGCTGAAATCCAGACTGAGCTCGAAACCAACATGCGCCATTTCATTGACCGTGTAGAAGAAACGTATAACATGCAAGTCAGGGAGATTCCCGGAGCCGGCGCGGCCGGCGGACTGGGCGCGGGATTGCTGGCATTCTGTCACGCTGAACTGAGCCCGGGTATCGATCTCATTTTGGATGCCATCGGATTTGACGACTATCTCCCTCATGCCGATCTTGTTATCACCGGCGAGGGACAAATTGATGGCCAGTCCGTGCACGGTAAAACCATTATGGGTGTATTGCAGCGCTGCAACAAAGCGAATATTCCGGTCATTGCGCTGGCGGGAACCATCGGCGACCAGGCAGAAAAGCTCTACAAACACGGATTGACTGGCATGTTTTCGATATGTAAAAGCCCCATGTCACTGGATGACGCATTGGCCAATGCGTCCGGACTGTTGAGTTTTGCGTGCCGGAATGTCATGGCCGTGTGGATGACAGGCAGGATAAAAACAGGAACACGGATGACTCGGATTTGACTGATATGAACGGATAGCGCATTCTGATAAAAGTAAATAATATACGACATCTTTTTGGTTGAATCTTTTATGTGGATTTTATAATTTTATTAAGAATTATAACTATTTATTTTGAGGTCGTGATATGAAAACAAATCAAATCTTTAAAGAAATAGATAAATTAGATTTGTCTGAAAAACTGTTACTCGTAGAAGATGTTTGGGATTCCATAGCTCGCAGTAATTCAGAATTGCCTTTACATGAGTGGCAAAAAGTAGAATTGAATAAGAGATACAAAGAATATCAAAGTGGGCAATTAATACTTTATGATTGGAAATCGGTTCATGAAGAAATACGGAAAGAACATAAATGAAGCTTCGCTATACCCAGAGGGCTAAGAATGATTTGACATTAGCATTCGAATGGTATGAGAAGCAGAGACGAGGTCTTGGATTTGAATTTGTTGACTGCATCGAGATAGCGATAAAAGGCATACTAGCTTTCCCTGAAATGTATCAATTTTACATTCAAATACCTGTAAAATTAACTTCTATGCAATTTACAATCGTCGTTGCGCTAACCTCGTTTTCAGCCTGACCTGCTAATCGCGGTGGTCTTTTGAGGTTTGGAGCATTAAAATAGGTTCATTTTTTAAAAAGTTTTGTACGTTAATTCCGCAGGCAGATTAAAACAAAATCGATAGTGGACAATTTGATTTCATAAAAAATTATCCGTGAAAATCCGCCTGACCGGTTCCATCCGTGTTCAAAAAAAAAACCTCGAAAGAAAAGGAGAACTTTTGAACAAAACAGCACTCATAACCGGAGGCGCCCGCGGTATTGGTCGCGGTATCGCCGAAGCGCTGGCAAAAGATCATTTCAATATCGCTATTTTGTACGTATCCGCCGACGACGCGGCAACAGAAACTGTAAAAGCTTGCAAGAACAATGGCGTGCGTGCCATTGCTATAAAATCTGATATTAGCAAAACAGCAGCGCATGCGGACATCTGCGACCAGATTCAACAGGAATGTGGCCGACTGGATGTGCTGGTGAACAATGCCGGTGTCGGCCCGAAAAACCGGCTTGATATTTTGGAAACATCTGAGGAGAGTTACGACTGGGTAATGAACGTCAATTTACGCGGTCCCTTTTTCCTCACTAGGCGTATTGCCAACCGGATGATCGATGAAAAGAAAAAAGACCGTGCGTTCGAACCGATGATCATCAATATTTCATCGATCTCGGCGTATACATCGTCTCCGAATCGCGGGGAGTACTGCCTGTCCAAAGCCGGCATGAGCATGATGACGTTGCTGTTTGCAGACCGGCTGGCAGAATACAATATTAACGTCTATGAAATTCGTCCGGGTATTATCCAAACCGACATGACCGCCGGTGTTCACGAAAAATACGACAAGCTTATTCGTGAAGGATTGTACCCCATCCAGCGCTGGGGTCAGCCCGAGGACATTGGCAAGGCAGTGCGTGCCATTGCCGGAGGTGCCTTTCCGTTCTCCACCGGCGAGGTCATAAATGTGGACGGCGGATTTCATATGAAACGATTGTGAACGTTATCGCGGCCAGGCCTTTTGCCAGGCAGCGATCATTTTTTCAGTTAACGCATCCATGTGCGGATCGATTTTTCTGCGAGAGGCATCGGCATCAAACCATGCCATGATTTCTCTGGCACCCTGTTCGAACGGAATGGTTGCTTTAAATTCCGGTACAAACTTTTTAATCTTTGAATTATCGAATATCATGCTGCGCGCCTTGTCGCCTAACAAGCCTGCTCCCATTTCCGCATCAAACGCATTGATAAAATCCGAAGGCACATACACCGGATGCAGCTCTCCGCCAGCGGCATCCGCTAAAATCTGGTAAATGCGATTCCAGGTGAGCCATTCATCGGAGGTGATGTGAAAAGCCTCACCGATAGCAGCGCTGTTGCCCAGCAAACCGACAAATCCTGTAGCAAAATCACGATGATGCGTCAGTGTCCAGATGGACTCGCCGTCGCCGTGGATAAATACTTTTTTGCCCTGGCGCATCCGCGCGATGGTTGTGTACTTGCCGCGGCACGGCAGCATGGTGCGGTCATAGGTGTGCGACGGCCGGACAATCGTGACCGGAAAACCGGACTGCTCAAAAGACGTTATCAGAACCTGTTCACAGGCGATTTTGTCACGCGAATACGCCCAAAAGGGATTTTCGAGCGGCGTTTCTTCCGTGACCGGTAATTTCACGGGTGGCGTCTGATAAGCTGATGCCGTGCTGATAAAAATGTATTGCCCGGTTCGATCGCGGAATAATTCAATATCTTGTTGCACATGCTCTGGTTGAAATGCCACCCAATCGACGATGACATCGAACAGCTCCTCTCTTATTGCATTCTTTACCGATTCAACGTCCCGAATATCAGCGGTCATTCGGCGAACATGGTCAGGCAGCTCCCGGCTGGTTTTGCCTCGATTTATTACCGTTAAATCGAATCCTTTTTCAACAGCTAATTCGGAACATGCTGAACTAATCACGCCGGTGCCGCCAATGAATAAAACCTTCATATTATCCTCATTTCCAAATTTTGTAAATTTTCATCCTTATCAATTTAAGGTATATTAAATTTTTCTTCAATTTACTTCAACGCAGAGATCGCCGAGGTCGCAAAGGAAAATCTTGACTTATTTTATGATAAATTTAAAAAGGTCTTGGCGATTTTGTGATGTAAAAATTTTAAAATTAAATATTAATAACAAGACCGAGTATGCAGTTATTCGTAATAGCTCACTGATGGGAGAAAATCGTTGCAGCATTACAAAATTGGGCTAAAGCCCGATATTTTGAGAGGTCATCTTTACCCCGAGCTAAAGCTCGGGGCTATATTATTGCCCCGACTTTTAAGTCGGGGTTGTGAGAGAGATCCCTTTACCTTTAATGGGTACTTTAGTGCCCAAATATTAAAACTTCCACCCATGACTGAGGTATTACAGTTATTCAAAGTTTTGCGGTCAATATCAATGTCGATAATAATATCGACATTAAATAGCGCTCGTTTTTCTCTGCGAATCCTCTCTGCGTTTTTGGCGAACTCTGCGTTAGTCTAAAAGCCTTGTAACCCATCGAAACTTTGAAAATATAGATTTTGATTAACATAGTATCATGGCGAACTCTGAATTTATAAACACTGCAACGCATCGAAATTTGCAATTATAGATTTTGATACAGTATATCGGTGGCAATTGAACATAAATGTAACTGATTTTTTGATGAATTCCAACAATACCCAATTCTGCACAATTTTTCACAGAAAATAGAATTATAATCCACAATTAATCGTTATCTATCATATTTTTTATTGACATTCTTACCAATATATGTTATATTTGTGATAGTTTTCACAGATATAATAACCAGTCATCGGTGGTATTATGAAAAATTTACCAAGACCGAGCATCAACCGATTGTGTGATCTTTATCGATTGTTAAAAAAACAAAGCCAGGAAGGACAAACGCGCATCTCATCATCCAAAATATCACAGCGTTTGGGTGTTGGCGCACACAATATTCGCAAAGACATCAGCTATCTCGGAGATATCGGCAATAGCGGTGGTGGATATAATGTTGAACATCTAAAATCGATTCTCTCGCAGAAACTGGGTTTAGACAAGGAAAGGTTAGTCTGTATTGTGGGATTAGGGCAACTTGGTACCGCCTTGCTGAATGTTCTGCAGAACCATGAAAACGGCTTTCGCGTGATTGCCGGTTTTGATTCGAATGTGAACAAGATCGAAACACTGCGCACATCCGCTGATGTTTTTCCTTCATACAACATGACTGAAATCATTCAGCGCATGAACATCGAGCTTGCGGTATTGACCGTGCCAACCGAAGCAGCGCAAGACGTCACTGTCAAGTTAGTGAATGCCGGTATCAAAGGTATTGTGAATTTCACCCAGGCGCTCATTCAACCGCCGTCACCGCAAGTCTTTGTTCGCAACATTGACCTTTTTGGTGAATTTACTATTCTTACAGCATTAATGACAGTAAATAAAGAGTGATTATGCAGAGCATCTGCGCATGGATTCTGCTGCGTTTCGACTGCCGCGAGCGTCCCCAGCCAGAGGCTAGTGGTAGAAGCTGGGGGATGCAAAGACAGAGGCGGTGACGAGGAGGTATTTGCAAAATTGACGTTTTACACAATCAAACAAACTATAAAGAAAGGAGAGCCAAATGGCCAGAGTTTATAATTTTTCCGCTGGTCCGGCGGTGCTGCCGGAACCTGTTCTCAAAAAAGCAGCCGATGAAATGCTGGATTATCGCGGCACAGGCATGTCGGTGATGGAAATGAGTCACCGCTCCAAACCGATTGACGATATTGTGAACCAGGCAGAAGAGCTTTTGCGCGAATTGATGAATATCCCGGATAATTATAAAGTGCTGTTTCTGCAAGGCGGCGCGTCCACCCAGTTTGCCATGGTTCCGATGAACATCATGAACAAAGGCAAAGCCGATTATGTTCATACCGGTAACTGGACCAAAAAAGCTATCCCGGAAGCCGAGCGTTTTGGCAAGGTCAATGTCGTGGCGTCTTCAGAGGACAAAAATTTCAACTACATCCCAAAGCTCGATCCGTCGACATTCGATCCGGGTGCGGATTATTTTTACATTGTCACCAACAACACGATCTTTGGTACAAAATACAATGAACTTCCGGACACCAGTGACGTGCCGCTGGTTGCGGACATGTCCTCCAACATCCTTTCAGAATCATACGATGTCAGCAAATTCGGCATTATTTTCGCCGGCGCGCAAAAAAATATCGGTCCTGCCGGAGTGACTGTTGTTATTATCCGCGATGACCTTGTCAGCGCTGCCAGCGACAAAATCCCGACCATGTTAAACTATGAAACGCACACCAAGAAAAAATCGCTGTTCAACACGCCTCCCTGCTATTCGATTTACATTGCCAAGCTTGTTTTTGAATGGCTGAAAGAAATGGGCGGAGTCAAAGCGATTGAGGCGCGAAACAAAGAAAAAGCAGAATTGCTGTACGACTTTATCGATCAATCGGATTTCTTCCGGGGCACAGCCGAGCCCAAAGACCGCTCGATTATGAACGTGCCGTTTGTGGCGCCGACAGATGACCTAAACAAAAAGTTCATTGCCGATGCCGAACAGCAGGGCCTGGTGACGCTGAAAGGTCATCGAACCGTCGGCGGCATGCGCGCCAGTATTTACAACGCCATGCCCCTTGAAGGCGTGAAAAAACTGGTGGATTTTATGAAAACGTTTGAACGGCAAAACAAATAGAAAGGATGGTCACATGTATAAAATAAAAACATACAATAAAATCTCTACAAAAGGTCTGGATCAACTGCCCCGCGATGACTACGAAGTTTCCAGCGAGATGGCACATCCGGACGGCATAATCCTGCGCAGTTATAATCTCCATGATGAAACCATACCGGAAACCGTGATGGCCATTGCCCGTGCTGGTGCGGGAGTCAATAACATTCCCGTAGACGAATGCACCGGGAGAGGCATTGTCGTTTTCAATACGCCTGGCGCCAATGCAAACGGTGTCAAAGAACTTGTGCTGTGTGCACTTTTTCTGTCTTCCAGAAAAATCATCGATGGTGTGCAATGGGCGAAATCGCTCATTGGCAAAGGCGATCAAGTGCCAAAACTTATCGAAAAAGGCAAAAAGCAATTTGCCGGTCCTGAAATTGCCGGCAAAACGCTGGGCGTTATCGGACTCGGCGCCATCGGTGTTGGCGTGGCAAACGATGCTTACGATCTGGGCATGAATGTCATCGGATTCGATCCCTTTCTCTCTGTAGAAAGTGCCTGGGGACTGTCAAGAAATATCGGCAAAGCCATTTCTCTGGATGATTTACTTTCAAAGGCAGATTACCTCAGCATTCACGCGCCACTGACTGATGAAACAAAAGGCATGTTCAACAAGGAACGGTTTTCAGTGATGAAACAGGGCGTGCGGCTCCTCAATTTTGCACGCGGCGGGTTGGTGAACAATGCCGATCTCAAAGAAGCTCTCGAAAAGGGAATCGTGCAATGCTATGTCACGGATTTCCCGGACGAGGATTTGCTGAAAATGGATAATGTTATCGGTGTACCGCATCTTGGCGCTTCCACACCAGAATCCGAAGACAACTGCGCTATTATGGCAGCCAGACAAATCAAGAATTATATCGAGTTAGGCAATGTAGAGAACAGCGTCAATTTCCCGGATTGCCAGATGGCGTTCACTGGCGATCTTCGGATCATCGTGATGAACAAAAACATTCCGGCTATGGTGCAAAAAATAACCGGCGTTTTGGCAGATCGCGATGTGAATATCTCCAACATGCTGAACCGCCATCAAGAAGATCACGCTTATAACATCATTGACATCGAAGGCGATATCAGTGACGATGGTCTGGATGAGCTCAAGAATATCGAGGGGGTGATCATGGCCAGAACGATTAAATGCAAATAAACTCGCATTAAAAAATCAGTTATATGCCACAGGTCCGGATAACCGGACCTGTTTTTATTTATACATCCAATCCTGTTCTTCCCCGCTGCTTGCACACACACTCGATTTTCAATTTCAAATTGGAATATTAACAGTTTTCAGCAAGTTAATATAATTAACACGTGCAAATAACTCACATACCATTTTTAAAAGCTGCTAAAATTCTTTATTTTATAAAAACACATAACGACAAAAAACGGGGCTCCTATGGCTAACAATGAAGAAAAAAACATTGAACAAATTGAACTTGAAGAATGGTTAGAGTCATTAGACTATGTGATTGAGAGCGGTGGACCTGAAAGGGTAAAAAGAATAATTCACGAGCTGCAACAGCGCGCTTATACGGCCGGCATTAAACTGCCGTTTTCTGCCAATACACCTTTCATCAACACAATCCCTGTGGGCGAACAAGCGCCTTTTCCTGGCAATCGTGAGATTGAACGGCGTATCAAGAGCATTGTCCGCTGGAACGCTATGGCAATGGTCGTACGTGCCAATCGCGAAGAAAAAGGCGTGGGCGGTCATATCTCGACGTATGCGTCGGCTGCGACATTGTATGAAGTCGGATTCAATCATTTCTTTCGCGCTCCGTCGCAAGATTTCAGTGGCGATCAGGTGTATTTCCAGGGCCATGCTTCGCCCGGTATCTATGCCCGCGCTTTTCTGGAAGGCTTTTTATCTGTGGATAATGTTGCCAATTTCCGCCACGAATGCCACAGCAAATCCGGGTTGCCTTCCTATCCGCATCCCTGGTTAAAACCTGACTTTTGGCAGTTCCCCACAGTTTCCATGGGACTGTCACCGCTAATGGCCGTTTATCAGGCGCGGTTCAATAAATACCTCGAAGACCGTGGTTTGAAAAAACCGAACAATGAAAACGTGTGGGCTTTTCTTGGCGATGGCGAGATGGATGAACCGGAAGCGTTGGGCGGTATTTCCCTGGCAGCACGCGAAAAACTGGGCAACCTCATCTATGTGATCAATTGCAATCTGCAGCGCCTGGACGGGCCGGTGCGCGGCAATGGTCAGGTCATTCAGGAACTGGAGCAGCTCTTCCGGGGTGCAGGCTGGAATGTGATCAAAGTCATTTGGGGTAGCGATATTGATGATTTGTTAGCCAGAGATAAAGACGGCATTTTACCGCGATATATGGGCGAAATTCTGGACGGCGAATATCAGGCTTTTTCCGTCCGTGGCGGCGCTTATATTCGCGAACACTTTTTTGGCAGAGACCCCAGGCTGCTAAAACTGGTTGAACACCTGTCGGATGAACAGTTGGCAAAATTGCGCCTGGGCGGTCACGATCCGGAAAAGGTTTACGCGGCCTATAAAAAAGCAGTGGAAACCACAGATGCACCGACTGTCATTCTAGCCAGAACGATCAAAGGCTATGGCCTGGGCGAAGCCGGTGAAGGTAAAAATATCACCCATCAGCAAAAGCTTTTGAACGAACAGGAATTGCGCCATTTTCGCGACCGGTTCGGCATTCCGATTTCAGATAAAGATGTTGACGAACTGCCGTTCTACAAACCCGATGATGACAGCGAAGAGATGCAGTATCTACACGAGCGCCGGCGCCAGCTTGGCGGTTACATCCCCAGACGCCGGCAAACAAGTGTTTCTCTCCAAACACCAGAAGAATCGTTGTTTGAAGAATTTTACCAGGGCACAAAAGATCGGGAGGTCTCCACGACCATGGTCTTTGTTCGTATGTTAACCAAAATGCTTCGTGACAAACAAATCGGCAAACTGGTCGTTCCGATCGTGCCGGATGAAGCCCGTACATTCGGCATGGAAGCGCTTTTCCGGCAGGTCGGGATCTATTCTCACGTCGGACAATTGTATGAACCGGTTGACGCCAAAAATCTTTTGTATTACAAAGAAGCCAAAGACGGTCAGATCCTTGAAGAAGGCATTACCGAAGCCGGCTCGATTTCATCGTTCATTGCCGCAGGCACTGCTTATTCGACGCACAATATCAACACCATTCCGTTTTATATTTTTTATTCCATGTTTGGATTGCAACGGATCGGTGATTTTGTTTGGGCGGGCGGCGATATTCGTGCCCGCGGATTCCTGCTCGGCGGGACCTCCGGCAGAACAACCCTGGCCGGCGAAGGCTTGCAACATCAGGATGGGCACAGCCATCTGCTCGCTTATCCAAACCCGATTCTAAAGGCATATGACCCAGCTTTTGCATACGAACTTGCTGTTATCATCCAGGACGGCATTCGCCGCATGTACAAAGAGCAGGACAGCGTCTTTTACTATATCACATTGATGAATGAAAATTATCCGCAACCTCCCATGCCCAAAGCAAAGGACGTCAAAGAGGGCATTACCAGAGGATTGTATAAATTTAAATCCGGACCAGCTAATAAAAGTCATAAAGTGCAATTGTTTGGCAGCGGAACGATACTAAACCATGTCATCGAAGCGCAAAAAATTCTCGGTGATAAATACGATGTCTCAGCAGATGTCTGGAGCGTCACCAGTTACAAAGAACTTCATTACGACGGCCTGGAATGCGACCGATGGAACATGTTCCACAGCGACAAGAAACCGCGAGTACCATATGTCACCGAAAAGCTCAAAAATCAGCGCGGTCCTGTTATTGCCGCTTCTGATTATGTACGCGCTTTGCCGGAATCCATTGCGAAATGGGTACCAAAGCCGATGCTCACATTAGGCACAGACGGGTTTGGCCGCAGCGACGGCCGGAAACACTTGCGCGGTTTTTTCGAAGTTGAGGAACGTTATGTCACACTTGCTGCTCTTTATATGCTCGCGCAGGAAGATAAAATTAAACAGTCTGTTTTAAAACAGGCAATTAAAGATTTGGACATCGATCCTGATAAACCCGATCCGATTACAACCAGTGTTTGTGTAAAACAGAAATAAAAAGTCGATAACGTAAGGATAAACGGTTGGATTTTTCCTCACGTTTTTTCATAAATTTAACGATCAACAAAAGCAATCCTAAATCACAGAGCGGATTTTCCCGCGAACAGGTCCAGAAAATAAAATGAGGATATTGGAATGGCTATTGAATGCAAATTGCCAGAGCTCGGGGAAAATGTGACATCCGGTACCGTCTCCTCGATATTGGTCAAAGAAGGCGATAAAATTGAAAAAGATCAATCTTTAATAGAAATTGAAACAGAAAAAGCCGTGGCAGAGGTGCCAGCGGAATCCGGCGGCACCGTCAAAAAGATTCTGGTCAAAGAAGGTGACGAAATAAAGGTTGGACAAACAATCGTCGAGCTGGAAGCTGAAGGCGAAGAGGAGGCCAAAGCTGAACCTCAAAAA
>CAZSMC010000021.1:11213-63815 GCA_964607755.1 uncultured Cytophagia bacterium
GGCGCATTTCTATCGATGATGTCAAAGCGTTTTCAAAAAAACGCCATCAAGAAAAAACCGCACCGGCTGCAGGTATAGCGCCGGCACAGGCGCCCCTGCCTGATTTCACAAAATGGGGTGACATCGACCGCCAGCCCATGACGCAAATCCGTAAAACCGCCACCACACGCCTGACAACAGCCTGGACGACGATTCCGCATGTCACTCAGCACGACAAGGCTGACATCACAGAATTGAACAAATTGCGAAAGCAATACTCGCCCAAAGCGGAAAAAGCCGGCGGCAAACTCACAGTGACAGCCATTATTGTCAAAGTTGTGGCTGCTGCGCTCAAGGTTTTTCCGCAGTTCAATGCCAGTCTGGATGTTGAAAATAAAGAGGTCATTTATAAAAAATATTATTCCGTTGGCCTGGCAGTGGACACGGAGAACGGTCTTTTGGTGCCGGTGATCCGCGATGTCGATCAAAAAAATCTCATCGAGCTTTCTGTGGAAATATCCGAGATTGCCCAAAAAGCGCGCGACCGCAAGCTCTCACTGGACGATATGCAAGGCGCTAATATTACCGTGTCAAACCTGGGTGGAATTGGCGGTGCGTTTTTTACTCCGGTGATCAACCCGCCCGAAGTCGCCATTCTTGGCGTATCTCGGGGGACGTTCGAACCGGTTTATCAGGACGGTGAGTGGCAGCCCAGGTTGATGATTCCGCTCTCACTTTCTTACGACCATCGGCTCATCGACGGTGCGGACGGCGCCCGCTTTTTGAGATGGGTGTGTGAAGCACTGGAAAAACCATTTACCATGATGTTGGAAGGCTAAAATAAAATATCAATCAATTGGAGACAGAAATGAGTGAAAATTCGACACAGCTCGTCGTTATTGGTGCAGGTCCCGGCGGTTACGCAGCCGCATTCTATGCAGCAGACAAGGGAATGGACGTGACCCTAATTGATCCGGAGGAAAATCCCGGTGGCGTGTGTTTGTATCGCGGATGCATTCCTTCAAAAGCATTGCTGCACGTAGCAAAACTTGTTCGCGAAACTCAAGAAGCGAAAAAGTGGGGTCTCGATTTTGGGAAACCGAAAACCGATATTGATAAACTTCGTTCCTGGAAAGACGGCGTTGTCAAGCGCCTCACTGGCGGCGTTGGCCAGCTCGCCAAAAGCCGGAAGGTAAATTACGTTCGCGGGACAGCAACATTTAAAAATAACAATACACTGAATGTTAAAGATATTGACAACAACACGTCAGAACTCAACTTTGAAAAAGCCATTATTGCCACAGGATCACGTCCTGCTTCCATTCCCAATCTTCCGGATAGCGATCGCGTTCTTGATTCCACAAAAGCATTGAATCTTGAAGATGTGCCGGAAAAACTGCTCGTCGTCGGAGGCGGATACATCGGCCTGGAAATGGGGACAGTTTACTCGGCGCTGGGAAGTCAGGTCACTGTCGTGGAAATGTTGCCCGGCATTTTGCCCGGCGCCGATCGTGATCTGGTGCGTACATTGCAAAAAACTCTGCAAAAACAGTTTCATGAAATCCTGCTCGAAACCAAAGTGGCAAATATGCAAGAAACCAAACAAGGATTAAAGGTTACTTTGGAAGGTGAAAACGTTGACGAGCCGGAACGAACGTTTGATAAAGCGATCATTTCCGTCGGCCGAAAACCCAAATCTGAAAATCTGGGACTGGAGAACACGGCTATTGAAACCAGTGAACGCGGGTTTATCAAAATAAACGGCCCGCGCCAAACTGCTGAAGAAAATATTTACGCCATTGGCGATGTTGCCGGCGAACCCATGCTGGCACACAAAGCGTCTCACGAAGGCATTACTGCGGTGGAAGCCATACTTGGTGAAAAAGTATCCTTTGAGCCGGCAGCTATCCCGGCGGTCGTTTTTACCGATCCGGAAGTGGCGTGGGCCGGACTCACAGAAAACGACGCCAATGAACGCGGCATCGATGTCGAGATTGCGCGTTTTCAATGGGGCGCGTCCGGTCGCGCACTTACCATGGACCGCCCGGACGGGGTGACAAAGCTATTGACAGAACCGGGAACAAATCGAATTCTTGGAGTAGCATTGGTTGGCGCCGGGGCAGGTGAACTTATTTCCGAAGGTGCATTAGCTATCGAAATGGCAGCCAATGCTACTGACCTGAAAATGACCATTCACCCCCACCCCACGCTTTCAGAAACATTAATGGAAGCCGCGGAAATGATCTTTGGAACAAGTACGCATGTGTATCGACCAAAGAGAAAAAAATAATAGTCCTTGCAGCAGTTTTAAAATTTACTGTTGATATTCCTTTTTGATTTATTACATTCTTATAACTCCATTATCATATTTCTTGTCTGTTTACAACACCAAATATTTGCCGGCAAAAAGAGATGCAATGTGTTCATGGCAAATAATAAAAGACGAGATGAAAACGAGCCAATATGAGAATGTTATGACGACACAAAGAAAATTACGTCCGCCACTTGTGCTGGATACCAGTTTATTTTCAAATCCTGAAACGCAGAGATATTTCGGTGATTCTGTGGATGCAGCTCTTTATCGTTTTTTGGAAATCGCGCGCGAGAATGAGCTGCAGCTTTACATGCCAGCATCTATTTACCGGGAATTGTCAGATTTTGCGACAGAGGATGCTCTAAAAACCTTTCGCCGGGATGCTGTTGTTCGTGGACCAGACCGGTACAGCATCCAGGTGCCGGCGACGTTGTTGAGCTCGTTTATCCGGGATTTGCGCAATCGCGTCAATCAGGGACTGCGTATTGCAGAAAAGGCGATTCAAAGCGAAAATGTGCCGGATAACATTCGACGGGTACGCGAGCGCTACCGGGCAGCCCTGCGCAGCGGCATTGTTGATAGCGAAGAAGATTTCGATGTCGTGCTCATGGCTAAAGAAGTCGGCGGTGCTATACTGTCGGCGGATGAAGGTATCATAAACATGGCGGAAGAACTGGGACTGGAAGTGCTTTCAGCCGCAGATTTCATCGACCGGTATGCTGCAAATCAGGAAGGTGAACATAATGCATCACTCACATAAAATGGATTATCAAGACCTGCAATATCACGGTATTCAATACCGGCGCCATACCACAGACCGTTCTGATTTTACCCGCGGAACCGTATTGTTGTTTGACAAAAACCAGCAAAAGACGTGCCGCAGAATATCCTCTTTTCCACACATTAATCGTGTGTACAGGCTGGAACAAGGTGTCAAGCGTGTGTTCAAAAATCAATCCTTTTTCGTAGAAGAGAAACTGGACGGCTATAATGTCAGAATATTTTCCCATCAAAATCAATTGCTTGCCGTATCACGGGGAGGATTTGTTTGCCCATTTACCACCGAGTGGGCAGACACCTGGGCGGCGCGTTACAATCTTTACGACTTTTTTTCCTGCTATCCAGAATATGTGCTTTGTGTAGAGGTCACCGGAGATAATCCGTACAATTTTCAACGTGACCCTGAACTTGGCCGTGGCGCTCACATGTTTGTATTTGATTTGATGGATGAAAATGGTAAATTCCTTGATCTTGAAAAAAAATATCAGCTCATCGAGGAATTTTCTCTGCCTGCAGTTTCGCGATACGGGAAATATAATCCGGAACAAATGAACGATCTTTTTCAGCTTGTCAGAGACCTGAATGAGAAATCGCGCGAAGGTATTATCATGAAATCGCCTCAACTCGATAAAGTGCTAAAATTTGTTAACCCCAACAGTGATATTGCAGACATCAAAGACAGTCTGCGGACCATGTTTGACCTCACGCCCGGCTATTTCAGAAATCGATTTTTAAGAACAGTCATGTTTATTCAAGAATTTAATCTCGACAGAGATGAATATGCCCGGCGTATCGGCTATGCTTTTATCAATGGATTGGATTCGTTGCAATTTTTTAATAATGCCAGTGAGACATTTGTTATCTACGTTCGTGATTACCAGACCTGGAAAGAAACGCGGGGCATCATTCAGGACCGCGTGGATGTGGAGGTTGACAGCGTTGAAGACGCACAAGTGCAGGGCCACGACATGACCAAAATAAAATTCCGCCGGATTTATGAAAAAAGCACACATCGATTTCATAATATGTTAAAGGGATTTACGCACACGGATTGATGTTCACAATTGATAAATTTGGATTTTGAATGAGCCCGGGTCAAATATTCAGGTATCTTTATTCATCTCAAAATAACTTGCCAAAGTTCAACGATTTTATTATAATAAGTCGAATAAAAATAAACAGGGCTTAATATGAAACGTCGGCATTTTTTTTCAACATTGGCAGCGGGCGCTTTGCTGCCATATCAGGGTTATACTCGAGCACAAAACAAGACACGTGCATCAACACTGAAAATTACAGATGCGGAAATTTGGCGTTTTCATGGACAACGCCATGTCCCTGAAGGTAATCGCTGGCAGAGCAATTGTCAGCCGATTCATATTTACAAGGAGTTTCGTCCGCCACCTTTTGAAAAACAGCAACCGTCCAAAGGCGGATCTATCGAATATAGCGCCAGTTATCTGTTTCTCAAAACCAACAGTGAGTTGCAAGGCATGTACGGGCCGATCGACAATGAAGCAGCGGTGGTCGTCGACCGGCAGCTTAAACCGTTCATTCGCGGTAAAGACGCTTTGGCTCAGGAGATACTCTGGGACCAGATGTTTCGCATCAACCGGCATTCGCGTGCGGGACACTTTATGATGGGCATTAGCGCCATTGATAATGCACTCTGGGATTTGCGCGGCAAGTATTATAATGTGCCGGTCTATCGCCTGTTGGGTGGACCAGCGCGACAAGAGGTTCCGGTGTATGTCAGTACGCTTGGTTATTCTGTGGAACCAAACGCTGCCGCGCAGCAAGCATTAAAATTCAAACAGCACGGATTTACTCGACAAAAATGGTTTCCTTTTTACGGACCAGGTCATGGGGCAGCAGGCTTGCAGAAAAACATCGCTCTGGTTCGCGAGCTGCGCAAAGCTCTGGGGAACGAAAGTGACATTATGTTCGATGCGTTCATGGGTTGGGACTTGAACTACGCCATGCAGTGGGTGAAAGAGGTCGAACAATACCGGCCTCGATGGATTGAAGAAGCGTTTCATCCGTCGAAACTACAAAGTTTCATTGAATTGAGCCGGGAAACATCGATCCCAGTTGCGTCCGGCGAACATTTTTACAACCGCTGGGAGGTCAAACGCTTTCTCGAATCCGATGCCATTCAAGTCGTGCAAACCGATCCGGAATGGTGCGGTGGTGTCAGCGAATTGGTGAAAATCTGCACCCTCGGGTCTGCATACGATGCGCATGTTATTCCTCACGGGCACAATATTCACGCCGCCCTGCACGTCGTAGCAAGTCAATCACCGATGACATGTCCCATGGTTGAATTCCTCATCGATAAAATGAGCTACTATTATATGTTTGAAAAAGAACCGCCCACGCCTGTAAATGGCACATTGCCACTCACACAAAAACCGGGATTTGGGATTGATTTTGATGAGAGTAAAATTCAGGACAAAGTGAGGCTGTCGTGGGATTGAACCGGTATCGCATGAAGGATTAAAATGAATGAAAAAATGTCATGTGGTTCTGTTGTTTTTTATTGTTTGCTATTGCGTGCTGATAGCAGGCAGCAGGCTCTTGCCTTTTATCGATTTACCCATGCACCTGGCTAGTGCAAAAATCTATGCAAACATTGGGAAAACAGAAAATAGTTTTTCAACATTTTACTCAATAAACCCGGTTATTCCAAACCCGAATATACTCCATTTGCTTCTTTGCTCAAAATGGCAAAATATCGAGCTTGCCAACAAAATTTTCTACTTGTTATATATAATCTTATTGCCGCTATCAACAATATTATTCATAAAAAAATTAGGCGGCAATATCTGGTTTTCTTTGCTTTGTTTTATTTTTCTGTTCAATTATAGCGTTGGTTGGGGTTTTACAGGATATACATTAGCTATCCCGCTGGTATTATTTTTCCTGTATCTCTTATACGGCTACATTCTAAAGCCTTTGTTTTTAAAATCAGCTCTATTAATTTTTTTATCTCTTTTCATATTTTTCGCTCATGGTCTGGCTGCCATGTATGCTCTTTCTGTCTTTGCCACAACTGTTCTCATCATGAATTGGAAAAAGCCAAAACGAATTGTTTCCGGGCTGGCATTAATGCTACCACTTGCCCTGCTGATTTCAGCATGGATGATCAGTACAAAAGAAGATTTCGGCAACAATCCCTTTTTGCCCACTGTAATTGATTATTATCTAAATTTCTTCTGGGGAGGTCTATGGGAACGCTGTGCAGGTTTGTTTTACTGGGATAATTACTTTTTAGCGAGTGGAAATATGGGGAAAATTGTGGGGGTAGCTTTTTCGGTATCTGTTCTTCTCATTTTGCTGGCAGGATTATTAATAAACAAAAAATCATATCAGAATCAACAAAGCGTTAAATTCTTGTTGGTCATACTTGGTATAAGCTTAATCTGGTATTTTTTTCTGCCGCACAAACATTATTTTCTTTTCTTTTACTTTCGCTTTTCAGTCTATATCTTTTTGCTATTGATTACACTCGTCAGTCTATTTGCTCCCCGGTTGTCAGCTCATTTAAAATTCGCAATCATCTTTTTAATTTTTATACATTTCGGATTATGGGGCAATTATTTCCGGGAGTTTCAAAAAGATAGTGCCGAGTTTACTAGTGATCTATTTCCCAACAACCAGCCCAATTACCGGTTAGCAGGATTAATATTTGAGCCCTATTACCGGGGCCAACCGATTTTTCATCATTTTCCGAATTATTATATTCTTTGGAAAAATGGCATTGCCGTGACTAAAATCATTGACTTTTACAATGTCTGGATCGTCGACCGTAAAACTGATTTTGATACTCTTCCTCATTATAATCCGTGGGTCGGCACAAATAAATATGACGGTCGATTCGACAACATGGAATTACTCCTGACAAAAGGAACAATTCCGGAAAATGGACGGGATCATTTTGAATTGTACGAGCTGGTAAAACAGAAAGGAACCTGGCGGTTGTTTAAAAAGAAACATCAGTAGCAAACATTGCATAACTTTAATAGTAATAGAATGCATTTTAAATTTGGCCAGTCCTATTTGGAAACCTGAATTCGTATGATACGTAACATCAACAAGAAAAAACATACAGGACAAAAAAACAAAACAAATGAAAAAAATTATATTCGCATTCTTTATTTTTGCGACCGTAACGTTCACAGCAGAAAAAGATATGGAACAGACCATTCGCGGTGCGGTGACAGATAAAACCACTGGCTCCCCCCTGCCCTCCGCTAACATTGTCATTGTTGGCACGGATCCGTTGCTCGGCGCAAGCACGGACACGCAGGGGCACTTCCGGATCGAGAACGTACCGCCAGGTCGTATTACAGTCAAGGCGATGTATATGGGCTATTACCCTGCCATATTGCGGGATATTCTGGTTATACCCGGCAAGCAGGTAGTACTCGACATTGAACTCGAGCAGCAGGTTCTGGAAATGGAAGAAATCAGCGTTAAAGGCGATCCCGGATTTATGCCGATCAATGACATGGCTACTGCCAGCGCCAGGCAGTTCACAGTCGAAGAAACCGAGAGATATGCTGGCAGTCGCGGCGATGTCGCCCGTATGGCCAGCAACTATGCCGGCGTGTCGTTTGCGAACGATGCGCGGAACGATATTATTATCCGCGGCAACAGCCCGTCGTTTCTTTTATGGCGACTCGAGGGTGTTGAAGTTCCGAATCCCAATCATTTTGCTTTTGAGGGAACAACAGGCGGACCTGTAGGCATGCTCAACAACAACACACTCAGCAACTCGGATTTTATCACCGGCGCTTTTCCGGCAGAGTACGGCAATGCCCTGTCCGGTGTTTTCGATTTGCAGATGCGCAGCGGCAACAATGAAAACTTTGAATTTCTCGGTCAAACCGGTTTTAACGGTTTTGAACTCGGTGCCGAAGGCCCAATTAACAAAAACTCAGGCAGTTCCTTTTTAGCCAATTATCGCTATTCCACACTCGATGTGATGGATAAACTCGGCATGGATTTTGGCACCAGCGGCATTCCAAAATATCAGGATTTTTCTACAAAATTTGCATTGCCAATGAAAAACGGCCGGGTGGAAGCGCTCGGGCTGTGGGGTACCAGCGAGATTGCCATTCTGGATAGCGAATGGGACGATAAGGATTTTTATTCTCAGCAAGGCACTGACTTGTACAATGGTTCTTCGCTCACCGTTGGTGGAGTTACTTACACACATTTTCACGATTCAAAAGCCAGTTCTGCGTTCCGGCTGTCCGGGTTTCGCCAAAAAAGCTGGACCGATATTTACACCATTGATTCGACCGTTACCCGGCATTTTATCGATGATGATTATATCGAAAACCGTCTTTCTGTGGATTATGTCTATAACCGCAAGTTAAATCGCAAGGTATCATCGCAATCCGGCATGACCATTGACCGGATGTGGTTCGATCTGGACGGCGAGATTTATAATGAAGAAGAGAAACGATTTTATCAATACTTTAACAATCAACGAACGATTGGAAACGGGACGAATTTCATGCGACTCTATTCGCAATGGAAAATCAAATTCACCGATGCGTTCACGTTCAATTCTGGTCTCCACGGTTCGTATTTCACGCTGAATCAAACCCCGGCCATTGAACCCCGCCTGGGAGTTTCGTACAGTCTTGATCCGACGAAACGATTCTCGCTGAGTTATGGACTTCACTCACGTCTGCAGCCGCTGTCCACGTATTATTACATTGATACCGTCGTCGGCTCACATCCTGATGAAACCAATCTTGATCTTGGATTTACCCGGGCGCATCATGTTGTCGCCGGGTATGACCATCGCTTGAGTGAACACATGCGGCTCAAAGCAGAGGTTTATTATCAATCCTTATTCAACGTTCCGGTAGCGCCTTTTCCGTCTTCATACAGCATATTAAACACAGGTTCAGAATTTGGCATCGATCTGGAAGAAAACATGGTGAACGAGGGCACCGGAAAAAATTATGGCGTTGAGCTCACTCTGGAGCGTTTCTTGTCTCATGGATTTTACTATCTGCTAACAGCGTCATTGTTTGATTCCAAATACAAAGGCAGTGACGGTATCGAGCGGTCGACACAATTTGATAACGATTTCGTTACTAATGTGCTCGTTGGAAAAGAATTTCAATTTAACGAAAAGAATGCTTTCTTTGTCGATGCCAAATTAGCGTGGGCCGGCGGAAAGCGCTATACGCCAATCGATCTTGAAGCCTCGCGTCAGGCGGGCGAAAGGAAGCTGATAAATAGCAAAGCTTACAGCAGGCAGCACCCTGATTATTTCAAACTCGATATAAAAATTGGCTACCGGCGCAGCAGTCAGAACATGACTCAGGAGTGGCAGTTTTATGTTGAAAATGTAACCGATCGCGACAATGTGCTCACCCGCCAGTTTGATGAGAATAACGGCACTGTTAAAACGGTGTATCAGTTGGGGATTTTCCCGATGATGCAGTACCGGATTTATTTCTAAGAATAAAAAATGACCATCTGGTCGAATTTTCTCAGATGGTCATTTTTTATATGCTCTTTTCGTTAATGCCTATTTGAAACCGCAACGCACGGAGAGCACGCCGAGTACTGGGTATACAACTGCTTTTGAAAAGTCCAAAATCGCTATGTGGAAAATCGATAATCTTATTCGATTTTTGCCTTTGCTATTCTCCGCGTCCTCTCCGGCTTCATAAGATCGTTATCCATAAAAAGATTGCCCTGTGGCAAATCCCACTATTTTAAATCACCCGGCTCGGGTGACCAAAACTCTGGCGCATTTTTCTCGCCAATTTGAATAAATCGACGGGAAATAACTGGTTCCTTGCCTCGTTCCTTAAATTCAGCTATAATCGTATAACAACCGGTTTTTTCCGGTAGTGCTAAACAGACTGGAAATATCGTATTCTCGTATGGCCGCAAAGAAACTGTTCGATTCTCGTTCCACACTATATCCCCGGAAGAATTTCGCAACTGAACCTCGAGCGCACCAGGTACGCTGTGCAATTCTTCAGTCACGCCAACACAATTAAAAGCGAGTTCCGCCCCCGGCTCAAAAAATGTTCCTGTTTTGAGATAGCGCTGGTCCTGCACATCGATAAAAACCGCGCTGGGAGCGAAACAGTGTTGAAACCAGTGCAGCGCCGGACTTGGATTGAGTTCCGATACATCGCCAACCCACCAGTCGCCAGTGAAACCGAGATTATCCGACAAATAACAAAACGCCAGAATGCCCGCCAGCTTGCGGTTCACGCGCAGCCATTCAGTTTGACACTGCAGCCAGTAAGCCTGCATGTCCCAATGCTGCTGCGGTGTGGTTTGCTCACCCAGATAGTATTCATAAACTCCTTTGGTCAGATGCGACGGCATGCCGTTGCGCCACAGCCACACCCAGCCGTATTCGTTCACCAGTTGAGCGGCACTGCTTTCAAATTGCTTGTGCCAACGTTCTGGCCAATAAAAAAGATCGCCCAATGGATACGGATTTTGTTCAGCCCATTCGGCAAAATTTTCCCGCCAGCCCGGCTGCATGTACGGATGCGGCTCGTCCATTTCATCAAGGCTCATCTGTTCGGAGCTCATGTATCCGGCATCCCAGATGCGCGTGGGATCGAGTTTTTTCAATTCCGGAATGAGCGTAGATCCCACGTAATCATTCCAGTTTTCATTGATCGCATCCCAAATCACAATGCTGGGGTGGCTGCCGTCAGCCCAGACCCAGTCGGTGTACTCTTTGCGGATTTGTTCATCCCAGCCGTGGTCCTGCCAGTACAACCACTCATTTTGCAGCATCAGTCCAACAGAGTCGGCAATGTCATACCAAAAGTCCGGAGCAATGCCAACACAAACCCGCATGGCGTTCCAGTTCAATTGCTGTGGATAATGAGATAGCAGCCGGGTTACCCACTGGTGATTCCAGGGCAAATCCTGGCAATCCGGGTCCTCGAAAAATCTGTGAAGCGTAACATTGGTGCCCAGCAGTGTGCAGCGTTCGCCATTGAGGTAGAACACATTACCACGGCGTTCGAAATCGCGCATGCCAAATGTTTCTGTCACTTCGTCGCTAACTGCACCCGACTGGTCATGAATAGAAACACTGGCATGGTATAAAAATGGATCTTCTGGCGACCATAAATTCGGTTCAGGGATAGAAATATCAGTAACAATTTTTGTCAAATTATCGCGCTCGACAACCGCCGGCACAGAAACAGATGTGGTTTCTTTGCCGCTTTGCTTTTCCTGCACCGAAATATTGACAATACAGGTGTCCTGCATCGGATCGCCATAATGCTGTTGAGGAAGATGAAAGTTACGGATCAACAGTTTCGCCGTGACTTTTTCTTGTTCAGCATCCGGCAAAAACATCGCCCGATGAACGCGGTAAGGTCCGGTGAATGATAAAGACACATCATCCCAGATGCCCGGCAAGTAGTTGACTTTTTCCTTGTCTGTACTGCCAGCAGCGCTGCTCGGCAGCCAGGCCCGGTCACCAACGCGAATGAGGATTTCATTTTTCTCGCCCCATTTTATTGCGGACGTCACCGGTACATCGATTGGTGTGTAGCAGGAAATCGAACCTCCAACGTCCATTCCGTTGACGAAAACCTGAGTGACATACTTGCTTTTCAGAATGGTTAAAACAGCATGCGAATCTTGCAAATCTGCCGGAATCTCGATCTCTTTTTTATACCAGTTATATCGCGGTTCGTACATCATATCAGTATAAGCGTGCGTGGTTTTGTATTCTGCTACTTTGGATTTGGCGACCATTTTATCGTACTGATCGATTTTGGGACGTGCCAGGGTTATCAGTCCTGGCACCGGAATTTTGCGGGTAAAATCACCCGGGGGGAAAGCGATTTCAGTTTGTTCGAAATCCCAGGTACCATTTAAATTTATGACATGACGCGATGTGAGGGCCAGGAGTAAATTGGCTAAAACGAAAATACAAATGAGACATGTTCGCATTATGTTTCCCTCGTTTTTGTGAATGATGAATAATGGGATGAATACTGAAAATATAGAAAACGATGGTGTGAAATGCAAGCAATTGTCAGTGACTTGTATTGCGTAGATATCAACATACACAAGTTGGTCTGGAATAAAAACGTCCGGAAAGATTTTGGTGGTGATGAAATCCTGACGCGGGCTATCACTCAGAATCTGTTGATTTACGGTAGTCTCGTTATTTTAGCCTCACAAGCACCTAAAGCCGATGTTGTCGCTTATGAAAAGCTCACCGGCAAGATTAAATGGACAACCCCGCCTCTTGGTCCTGTCGGGTACATGAGTCCTTTAATAGCAAAAGTGAGCGGAGAAGACCATGTGGTTATGGTGATTGAAAACATTTTTTAACAGAGGTTAGCTTTTAATCGTTGATGAGTGACAAATTACTCATCCCCAGGGCAAAGCGGACAGTATAATTCAACCTGAATATCTGCGTATTGAATGCGCATTTGATCTTCAAAAATAGTTCCAAATTCAATAGTTTCCTCTGGCTGAATGATTACTTTTTGTTCCCCGTATTCATAAGTATAGGTTGTATCAAATCGCATCTCAACATTAAACGTGACTTCTTGTTCACAAGGTGCAAAGCTGGTCAGCTTGAGTTTAGTCTCATTGACGTTTTTTTCATCTGCGCAATCACCAATATAAATCCTGGCGCTCTGGATAAAATCCAAACGAAATTCATATTTATCGTGGCCATCATCAATCTTTTTGATACTGCGGATCAGATCGTATTGCTCAGCCAGATCGCACTGATTCGGTGCAATACAGGTCAGACCGAAAGCGGTTATAGTTAATAAAACCAAAACGTATTTCACGCAAAGGCTCCTATTTAAATTTTTGCTGTAATTTGTGCCATATCTTTTGTCCAACCATTCGGTCTGCGACGCCAAGAATATTTTTAATCACATCCAAAACATCATCATCGCCAGGCCAATGACGCCGGACAATTTCAGGGTCGGTTTTGTTTAGTAATCCATTGAGAATAATAGCGGCCAGAACAATATCATCGGTGTATCCGACAGGTCCCAAAAAACCTTCTGGTATTAAATCAATCGGTGAGATAAAATAAGCAAGCGCTGCCAGTAATTTCGTGCGTTCACTTTTCGGCACCTCCGGGTCTGTTGACAGTTTCCACAAAAGATAAAATAAATCAGGTGCCCATATAATGTATTTGGACCATTTATGCTCGGCGCCTTGTTTGCTCTCAGCCCAATTTACGATTTTTTTTCGTAATTTTTGATAAAAATCTTGTTTCTGTTCAGACATATAATTTACAAACTCTCATTAACCAAACTTTTTTCATTGACAAAATCATACATTGTCGTTCGCTTGAGATCGGCAAGAGCAAGCTGATAACTAATATATGCATTCAAATAGGCAAGTTGCGCACTAATATAACGATCACGGTCAAGTGCTAATTCCTGACTTGTAATATCACCATTATCAAATCGCTTTAAGGATATTTCAAAGGCCCGGCGCGCCACTTTTTCTCTTTGCTGCAACACTTCTAATTGACTTTCAGTTTCTCTCAAACGTCCTACAACATCGCGAACTTGACGCGTGATGGTCTTTTTCTGTTCATCCAGGCTCAACTCTGAATTTCGCAATTCCGCTTGCGCAGCCTGGACTGCAGCTTTGTTGCCGCCCCAGTCCCAGATCGGCACGGTAACGTTCAGCATGACACCCTTGTTATTCGGACGGCGATCCATATCATCGAGGCTGGATGTTAAAAGATTTTCCGGTGACGTGCCATAAGGCAGTGTCGGATCGGACACACCCGTTATGTCATAAAAGGCTTGCAAGTTCGCTTGAAAATCACGCCGCGCATCGACTTCCTTGACCCGGATTTTGGACAATTCGACATCGATTTCCTCGAGGCGTATTTCCGCCCGGTTTTGCAGGGCTAACTGGATCGCCCGTTGGACATCCACATCTGCGTGCTCGATAGAAAAATCTGTGACGACACCCACATTATCCGTCAACTTTAATCCAATAAGTTGTTTAAACCGGTCAGCACTGCGTTCGAGTGCAGCTTCAGCAGCAACGCGGTTACTATGACTTTCAGACAAGTCAGCTTCCATTTGCAAGGCTTCGACTTCCGGAATCAATCCAGCCTCATATTTTTGTTTGGCTAAATCATACAATTCTTCCTGCTGTTCAACGTCCGCCCGGGCAATCTCTAATTCCCGTGTCGCTCTGTACAACTGATAAAAAGACTGGGTGACGCGATAGATGATATCCAACTGGTCGCGATTATACCGTCGAACAGCGCTCTCGAAATTTAAATTCGCCTGTTTTAAATTTGTTTGCAACGTATTTAATGTAAAAAGAGGTTGATTGAACCGGATGCTCAGAGATGTAAACATATCCTTTCTCTTGCTATCCTGGTTAATATCAGACCAATAAGACACGTCCCGATGATAGGCTTGACCGCGGAGCATAACATAGCCATCTGTCGGTAAAGGCTGGGAAATCGACAAGTCACCCTGATAGCGAATCTGTCCCGTGGTATTAAATTGCGGCAACGCATTCGGCACAGATATTTCAGAAACCTGCTCCGACCAGTTCGGCATATCAAGATTCATGTCCATGCGCATTTTAAAGTTACTTTTAACGGAAACAAGATTATGTTCGGCTGACGCTTTAACCAGCCGAGCCGCTTTCATTTCATAACTTTTTTCCAGCGCAATATCGATGGCCTGCTGTAAATTTAGCATCCTTTTTTCCTGAGCCTGAGAAATGCTGAACAAGAAAAGGGTCAGGCAGTAAATTATTGTCCTGAACGAACGCATTCATACCTCCTGTTTTGTCGCCTCAAATGAGAAACGTGAAAATTGCAAAGTGTCATTCATATCGTAGTGCTTCAATCGGATCGACATTGGCAGCGCTTTTGGCCGGGAAGGTACCGAAAACAATCCCTACCGCACCAGACACACCAAAAGCCACGATCACAGAAATAGGTGTTACGATGGTGGTAAACTCGGCAAAAGAGTTAATAATAAAAGACATAGAAATTCCGAGGAAAACCCCGATGAGTCCACCGACAAGACTGAGTCCGATGGCTTCAACAAGAAATTGGGACATTATCTCTTTACGGCGCGCTCCCAATGACCGGCGGATGCCGATTTCACGGGTACGCTCCAGCACTGTAGCCAACATGATATTCATAATACCGATTCCGCCGACAAGCAGCGAAATGGCTGCTATGGAACCCAACACCATATTGTAAATCCGGGTTTCTTTCTCTTCCTGTTTGAGCAATTCATAAGGAACCACGATATCAAAATCCGCATTCTGCCGGTGCCGGCGTTCCATAATTCGCCGAATAATAGTTGCGCTTTCAGGCAACCTGGGGGACTCGGCAATGCGCACGGTAATCTGATCCAACTCGCTTGCCAGAACATGGTCCTTGCTAAAACGCCTCAGAAATGAAGAAAGCGGTATATAGACATCCTGATTCAGGTTACGGGCAGCCAATTCACCAACGGTTTCTGTAAACAGGGATTTCGTCCCCATTATACCAATAACTTCAAACCACTGGTCCCCTAATTTAATTTTATTGCCAACCGGATTTTTTACCGGAAACAAGCTATGAGCTACATCTGCACCGAGGACACAGACACGCACCTGGCGCTCGTGATGATCCGGTCGCAGGAACTCCCCGTCTGTCACCTCATAATTTAAAATTTCCTTGTAATTTTCTCCCACGCCGACAACAGTGACTTTGGCGGTTTTATCTTCAAATCTCGCATTGCGCTCTACTTCTGCTTGTGGTGAGACCATACCTACCGAAGGTACAATCTTTTTGATTGCTTCTGCATCTTTACGTGATAGTCCGGGGGAAAATTTAGCTCTCACTTCTTCCAGTTCCTGGTCGCTTAATTTTTTATTCCGGATAATAATATTATTCACTCCAAGCATTTTATATTTCTTGAGAGCTTCGCGTTTTGCTCCTTCGCCTATGGACAACATAGCAATCACAGCAGCCACGCCAAAAATAATACCGAGCATTGTCAGAATAGAACGTAATTTATGCACGCGCATGCCGTCTAATGCCATTGTCAGATATTCGCTAATGTCCATTACACGTCTCCTCGCCGTTGCGGATTGACAATTCGTTCTCCTTCCTGCAAATCACCATATACAACTGTAAAATTCAGGTTCCGGGGACCAAGTTTTACAGGAACCTTTTCCATATTCGCACCTCTCTTAACCCATATATAATATTTGTTATCGATTTCTTCAATCATTTTATTACTGACATAATTGACAGAATCGAGATCTGCGACAACGATATCACAACTGGTTGTCATACCGGGACGGAGAATCGGGTCGGATTTTTCTAGTAACACTTCAACATCAAATACCTTGGTATTGGATTCATTGTCTTTTTCCCGGCACGTGTTGCTTATGTTTATAATGTGGGCAGGAAATTCGATTCTGGGGAAAGCATCCAGACGTACTATAACTTTTTGTCCGGTTTGAATTTTGAAAATGTCTTTTTCAGCAACAGTGGTCAGGGATTTCATTTCGCTGACATCCGGCAAACTGATTATAGGACGTCCTGGCCGGGGCGTATCGCCAACTTTGATTTTTTCATCAGAACGACGATGCGCTTTCATATAAACAACAATACCATCCGATGGAGCGCGCAACGTAAAGCGCTCAATGGTTCGTTTTGCTTTTTCGATCTCTGCTATTGTTTGTTCGATATTCAGCCTTTGAATACGGAGATTTTCTTGATGAATCAAACGGGTGTGTTCAATTTTCTTTTTTATCTTTTCGTATTCGATCTGCGCTATCTGCAGCCTTAATTCATTTATTTTTTGTTTTGTTTGTGATTCAAACCGGACCCGCTGGACATCAATTTCTGCCTGTCGCAAGGCAGATTCTCTGGAGCGTAAATCGGCTTGCAGTTGTCGCATTTCTGTTTCTTGCTGAGCGATTAACTGTTGCAGGTCGGCTTGTTGAATCTCCAATTCGGAACGTTCCTGCCCAAGAGCATTGACTACTGAAGAAGTATCGATAAGCCCGATTTTATCGCCTTTTTCAACCAGGGTTCCTTCTTCTTCCAGCCACACGATTTGGGGACGGCCATAGCTCCAATCCGCCATTGGCATCACTACAACCCGCGAATTGACAGCCAATAGCTCACCCGTCTCTGTAAGTGTCGCTTTGAAATGGCCGTGATTGACACGGTTTATGTCATCTGCTTGTTTGCCGCAGTTGAAAAGCAGAGTAACGGCAACTAGCAAAATTATTATTTGATACCTCATTTAGATTCCTCTTCCTCTTTTTTGACACTTTCAGAGAGAGTTGGATCCATCAGGGCGACCCGTTCGCCTTCTTTTAATCCTTTAAGAATGAGTACATAATTATCATTGTCCTGTCCGAGTGTAACCTCTCGTTGACGAAATTCTTTACCATGCTTGATATAGACAACATCTTTTTGATCTTTGTAAAAAACAGCATCCAGGGGTACAAAGAGCGTATCAGTCAGTCGATTGATAATAATTTCACAACTGACAGTCATCCCTGGCATTAACATATCATGGGTTTCATCGAGTATGGCACTCACATCAAAAACTTTGACTTTGGAATTATCATTTTCATTGTGAGCGAGTCTGGCAATTTCAGTCACTCTGCCGGTGAAAAATGTATCCGGGAAAGCATCCATGCGAATCCGGCAGATCTGGCCGGTATCGATTTTAGCGATATCCACTTCATTGACCATGACTTCCGCCTTCATTTCACTGAGATCAGGTAGACTGATAATTTCCCAGCCTGGCCAGACCTGGTCATCGACCTGGACTTTATTGCCTGTCGCCCAGTTCCTTTCAATAATGGCAATGCCAGG
The DNA here is from genome assembly GCA_964607755.1 of uncultured Cytophagia bacterium. Lineage (GTDB taxonomy): Bacteria > Zhuqueibacterota > Zhuqueibacteria > Residuimicrobiales > Krinioviventaceae > CAZSMC01. The sequence goes on from CAZSMC010000021.1 coordinate 29,159, forward strand.
AGCGGGAGCGCGAATCGTCATTTTATCAAGCGTTTCCTGTGCTTCTTTTAATTTGCTTTCCGCCTGTTGTACCCGTAGTCTGAGTTTACTTAGCTCTTCCTGATTGACTTTTTTCTGATTTTCGATCTCATTCTGTGCCTTTTCCAGAGAAATCGAAGACTGTTCCAATTCGAGCTCGATTTCTTTTTTACGAATATCAGATTCATAGGTGGCTGATTCGAGATTTAATTCAGATATTCTGTGCTGCAATTTTGATCTTTCCAAATCCGCTTCCAGATCCTCAATTTGCGAAGCCTGGGTGGCTTTGGCTTTTCGAAGTTCGGCCTGGGCAATTTCCAACTCTGCTTGCGCATCTTCCAACGTTCTTTGAACTTCACCTTTATCAAACTCTGCTAAAATATCGTTCTCTTCTACCTCAGTACCGTCTTCAACCAGATGAGTGACGGTTAATTGGCCAAAACGCCACGACAGTCGCGGAGCTGATATGTTCATCGAGTTCACAGCTTTTAATTCACCGGTTTCTGTGACAGCGGAAATAAACTCACCCCGAGTTACCGTATAGGTCTCGATTTCTTTCACCTCATTTTTCCCGGAGCAAGATAAAACGAGTAACGTCAAGAAAAAATAGAAAAATCGATGCATAGTATCCTCAAATTCAAGCGTTTTAAAATAATTTATAACAATTAGTTATTTCTCCGACCCTGTCCCTGCATGGGTGGTCTCTCGAAACTCTCATCAAAACGAGGCGGTTGTTCAGCAGTGTCTGTAGAATCTAGTTCTGGTTTTTCCAATTGAAGCGTATCCGATTTGCCAGGCTTACCTGACATTTGCCGTCGCCTAAACTGATCACCCCGGCGAGGTGATCCTTCTTTTTCCGAATCGGATACCGGTCTTTCTGTTTCAGGGATATCGGTCCAGTCAGATTGTTCCGGCATTGGCGGGGGTCCGAATTGATCTCCTGGACGAGAGGATTTTACATTTTCTGTAGAATCTTTTATCGGTTTTTCTATTTTGAGCGTATCAGCCCAGGCAGGCTGTTTTATTTGCACCAGTTTATCTGGCACAGATATGGCAGAACGTGGAGGCTGCTGTAATGCCAGTTGTGCATTATCTTTTAAATCACCATGTATAATGGAAAAATCCTCATCCTGTAACAGAACCACCACCGGAATAATCGAAAAATTTTGACTCTTTCTTGCATATACAATATTTACACTGTCCCTGGTAAAAAGAGCTTCTTTTGGCACGGCCAGAACATCTTGCAGTTCTTTAATAATAATCTCACATTCCGCGCTCAATCCTGGTTTTAAAGCGTCATGGGCAGTATCAATTTCAACTTTCACATTGACCATTTTCACTTTAGAACCGCGATTAATTGATTTGGCTACCCTGTCAACTTTGGTGACATGTCCGGGAAACGGTTTTTCACCAATAGATGGCACCCTGATTCTGGCTTTTTGACCCGCCCAAAGTTTCTGTGCCTTGTTCTCATCGATCTGTACGTCAACTTGCATAACACTGAGGTCCGGTATGCTAAGAAAAGGCCAGCCGTCTCGTAAAGCATCACCTTCTTTAACTTTTTCGTCCGTGCGCCAGTTTATTTCGTATACAACAATTCCTTCAATTGGAGTCCGTACGGTCAGCCGGTCGAGCATCGATTTAATCCGATCCAGCCTGCTCTGAACCTGCTTGATTTGTGCTTCAAGATGTGCGCGCTCTTCTTTTTGAATTTCGTCAAGAGCCTGCAACTTTTTACGGGCGCGCTCGGCTTCTAACTCATACTGTTTAATTTCCAGACGTTTTTTCTCCTGGACATTCGCAGGTTCGAATTCTAGTTTCTCCAATTGCAAACGCGCCGCTTTTGCCGACGCTTCTGCCGTATGCAATTGAGACGTGTACATAAGCATCTGTAATTTAAGTTCTGATTCCTTTTGCTGGGCATTGGCTCTGGCAATACTCAGTTCATCAAGCAAGTTCATATAATTATTTTTCATATCCGAGGCTTCAAATCGAGCAACGACATCACCTTTTTGAACGCGGGTACCTTCTTCTATAAGATAAGCAATTTCAGGACGCCCCCAGATTTGCGGTACAACCACTTTTCTGGAATTCTTGGCTTCTAATTGACCCTGACCAGAAACACTGATGGTATAGGAAGATTTTTTTACCGCATGCGTAATGACGTTTTGCTCATTTTTTGCGCATGTAAAAAAGACAGAGAGGACGAGTATGAAATATAGCTTTTTCTTCATATATTATTTTTTTTAAAGTTCACAGAAATAAGAGATTAAAAGGTTTATTTTTCTGAAAAACATACAAATGAAAAAACGTGTCACCTTTTAAATAGTTCCACGATTTGGTAAAATCAACCCATTATTTCTAACCTGGATGAAAATTTAATATAAAAGATAGTGTTGTCGTTTCTGCATGAACGGCTGAATCCCAGACTTTGCAATGGAACAGGCACATGCACCGTTTTGTATTTTCTTGCGCACAACATCTGTCCCCATGGCCCGATCGAACATGGCAATTCGGTCGCTGGCAAAAATCTCTTCATTCGGGTACAACGAGCTGATTGTACACAAAATAGAAATCTGCGTCAGCATAGGGCGGTACGTTTGATAATCGATGATGTGAAGCTGAACGCCTTGCAAACGTTTGTCTTTTTGATCAGTGTAAAACGGTCGATAATGAATTGGCCGAAAGAATACCCCCGGGAGTTGTTTCGCATTCAACGAATCGGCAAGCAGCGAACCGTCCATCCAGGCGGTGCCGATAAGTTGAAACGGCATGGTATAACCCACACCTTCATTGAGCGTGCCCAGTTCTCCGATGCAGCCAACGCTGGCAACATAAAAGGGCGTAAAATCATACGGCACATGCGGTGATGTCGGAATCCAGGTTAACCCGGTTTCTGCAAACCGCATATCCCGCTGCCAGTTCTGCAAGGGCACAATTGTCAGGTCACAGTGAATGTGATACTCGGTATTGAAAAACTGTGCCAGCTCGCCGATGGTCATGCCATAAACGTAAGGAATCGGATACATGCCGATGAATGAAGAAAATTCTTTTTGCAGCACCGGACCCTCCACCAGAGTGCCGCCAAGCGGATTGGGACGGTCCAAAACAATGAACTGCTTGCCACATTCCGCCGCGGCTTTCATGGCAAAAGCCATGGTATAAAGATACGTATAAGCTCGAGAGCCGATATCCTGAATATCAAACAACAGTACATCGATCTTTTCGAGCATCTCTTCTGTCGGTCGGCGTGTTTTTCCGTACAGGCTGTAGACCGGCAAATTGGTTTTTTCATCCTTATAGCTCGGCACGTATTCACCGGCCGGAACATCGCCGCGTACACCGTGTTCCGGGCCGTATAGCGCAACGAGATTGATATCGGGATGTTGATAAAGAGTATCGATGGTACTTTTTCGATTTTTCGTCACCCCGGTGGGATTGGTAATGAGGCCAATACGTTTACCCTCAATCAATTGCAGTTGATCACGCATCAACACATCAATGCCCGGCAGAACGTTTTTATCTTCAATGATGTTCTCTTTGACATCTTGATTTTCACAACTAATGAGCAGTGCAACGGCTAAAAAACGGACACGTAAAAGATTCATTTTTGAAATCATTTTACTCTGCTTTCAAAATCGTGACAATCTCGCCAAAGTAAACGCGATGATAATCTTTTTTGGGATACAATTTTTCTATACCCGGATCAAGGAATCGCTCCGGCTTGAAATCATCCCAATAGATTTTTTTGCACTCGACAATGACTTCTGCTTCTTCATATCCCGGCGTGACCACGTGTTCAGATGCCCTGGGGGTCAAGCCGGATTCAGCAATTTTGTCTCTATCCCGCCCCGATGTCGAGCCCAAGAATTGAAGAGATTTTCGAAACAACTCGGAAAATGCGCACAGTGTAAAAGTGTCGTATTTTTCCATAAATTCGTAGGTAAAGCGCGTCGGGCGAACCACAACCTGTGCAAAGGGGCGCTGCCACATAATGCCAAAACTTCCCCAACCAACGGTCATGGAATTAAAGCTGTTTTTAGCATAATCCCCGGATGTTAATAAAAGCCATTGGTTATCCCAGATGTCACATGCTTTGATCATCCATTCTTCAGCGGGTATTTTTTGAAACGGCATGTTTCCTCCATTTTGTGATCAAAATATGGAATTTACACTTTTTACATTTAAAATCAACCTGTTTCATGGGAAAATGGTTTTTTAAAATCCTCAATATCCTTACATTATTTTAACCAGTTAACAGAACATCAGGACATTTCATGGATCGACAAACACTATTTAGAAATTTAGCACTCGGTTTTCTGCCGCTGTTGATTTTTATCATTGCTGATGAGATATTTGAACTGTTCATCAGTTTGGCGATTGCTCTCGGTGTGAGTGTGATACAGCTTGTGGTGATTTATCTCCGCGAAAAGCGGTTCGACAAGTTCACCCTGCTGGACGCCGGACTCATCGGCGCACTGGGCATCGTCTCGCTTGTATTCGATAATCCGGTTTTCATACTCTTCAAACCTGCAATTATCGAATCCATTTTTGTTATTCTCATTGGCGTCACGTTGTTCACCAAAAATCCCGTGCTCATCCAGATGTCGCAACGATACATGGGCGGCATGGAACTCGGTGATCAGCAGCTCTACTTGATGCGGCGGATGCTGCACGTCATGTTTTGGCTGTTTTTGATTCACATTGCGCTTGTCGCTGCTTCTGCGCTTTATGTGGGCGAGCCGGATTCTGCAGGTTACTTGAAACGAAAGGAAATATGGGCATTTATCAGCGGCGGATTACTTTACATCCTCATTGGCATCTCGTTCGCCTTTCAATTCATTAAAAGTAAAATAAATCAGCGAAAATTTATGCGGCAATACGCTGATGATGAGTGGTTCGATATCGTCACGCCCAAAGGCAAGGTTGTTGGTCGGGCTCCCAGGACGTTATGTCACGGTAATCCGAACCTTTTGCATCCGGTAGTGCATGTTCATGTGTTCAATTCAAATGGCGATTTGTGGCTGCAAAAGCGTTCCTCTGACAAAAAGATTCAGCCCGGCAAATGGGACACATCTGTCGGTGGCCACATTTCCAGCGGTGAACGGATGCAGGATGCGTTGCAGCGTGAAATCAAGGAAGAGCTTGGCATTACCAGGCTGGCGCACGAACCGCTTTATCAATATGTGATGCGAAATGAAATTGAAAGCGAACTCGTTTATACTTTTCGGGGCATTCATAACGGCCCGTTTGCCTGGCCGTCGGATGAAATCGAAACCGGCAGATTCTGGCCCATTCAGGAGATAAAAAACAAACTCGGCTCCGGCGTTTTTACGCCCAACTTTGAACAGGAATTTAAACTGATGCAAAAAATAAAAGTAGTGTGAATTAATTCCAATTTTTTGTATAAAAAAAAAGCGTATCCATGGCACCTTTTTTTAACAAACTTGCCTTGATCATGGGCAATCAACTGTTTGCCGATGTTCGTGCGTTACAGCCTGATGATAACACATTGTTTTTCATGGCAGAGGATGAAGGATTGTGCCGGCGGTACACCTATCACAAATTCAAACTCATACTCATCCTCTCTGCCATGCGGTCGTTTCGCGATCATTTAGAAACCCGGTATCACGTTGCCTACTGGAAACTCGACGGACAAGGTCGTGAAAAGAGTTATGAAGAAAAACTATTTCAAACCCTTAAACATGCCGGGATTAACAAGATCGTCACCTATCACATTGAAGACAAACCGGTTCGCTCCCTGCTTGATAGCTTTTGCCAGGAAAATCGTATTCGTATTGACTATGTGCCGTCGCCGAAATTTCTTACAAGTTCAGATGATTTTCACAGCTATTTTGAAGGAAAGAACAGACCGCGTATGCAACATTTTTATAAATGGCAACGCAAGCGCCTGGGCATTCTTGTTAAAAATGACAAACCAATCGGCGGCAAATGGTCTTTTGATGCGGAGAATAGAAAACCGCTGCCAAAGAATATCAACATTCCTGATCTGCCGGTGATCCAGTCAACACGTCATACAAAAGTGGTGGCTCAGCTCGTTGAACGTATGTTCCCCGCTCATCCCGGTCAGGCAAATCGTTTTTATTTGGCAACAACTCATAATCAGGCGCAAAAGTGGCTGGATGATTTTTTAGAAAAGCGATTCCGGAATTTTGGTCCTTACGAAGATACGGTTGACAGTACTCGGCCATTTTTGTTTCACTCTCTTCTCTCGCCCTACCTCAACATTGGCCTGCTTACACCGCAACAGATTTTGGACAAGACAATTTCCTGGGCAGAAAAAAATGATGTGCATTTTTCCAGCGTGGAAGGATTTGTACGGCAAATTATCGGGTGGCGGGAGTTCATTCGCGCCATGTATGATTCGCGCGATTTCAATCAAAATTATTTTCATCACCAGCGAAAGCTGACATCAATCTGGTACGATGGAACCACAGGTATCGAACCTCTTGATACGGTAATTCAGCGTGTGATGACTTTTGGTTATCTCCATCACATCGAACGGCTGATGATCGTTGGCAATCTCATGTTGCTAAGCGAAATTCATCCGGACGAAGTGTATCGCTGGTTTATGGAACTTTTTATTGACTCTGCTAACTGGGTCATGGCGCCCAATGTTTACGGCATGAGTCAATTTGCCGATGGCGGCAGCTTTGCCACCAAGCCGTATATTGCGGGATCAAATTATGTCTTGAAAATGAGCAATTATAAAAAAGGGACGTGGTGCGAAACGATGGACGGTTTGTACTGGCGGTTTATTGATAAACACCGACAGATTTTTGAAAACAATCCCCGCATGCGCATGATGACAAAATCATTTGACCGGATGGCACAGGAACGCAAAAAAAGGATTCTCAAAGCGGCTGAATATTTTATCGAAAATATGACAACGAAATGAAAGATTATAAAATTTACAAAAATGGGTTGAGACGTGGAGTACTTGTAATACCATGAATGGAAAAGCGAATAATTGATTTACATTTTCATAATTTTATAATATATTCATTAAATAAAAATCTATCCGTTTTTGATTATTTGGAGAGTCTTATGTCAGAACGAACTGTAAATATTTCATTTCCAGTTAAGGAAAATATACTCTTATCACTTAAAGAATCAAAAGATGAATTCACAAAGGAAATAATGTTTTCATCCGCATTGCAATTATTTAGAAAAAGAAAATTGTCACTTGGAAAAGCAGCAGAGTTATCCGGTTATAGCAAGATTGAGTTCATTGAAAAGATGAATGAAGAAAAGGAATATATTTTCGATTACAATGATGAGGAGATAAATGAAATAATTGAGAGCGCTAAAAAATTATGAGCATTGTTGTATCAAACACAACGCCAATCATATCATTAGCATCCATCAATAATGTGGAAATATTAAAAGACCTATATGGAGAGATAATAATTGCTCAAGCAGTATATGATGAAATTAAAATAAAAGAAAGTTTCGGATATAAGGAGATTGATTACAAATTTTTCAGGAAAAGACGAATCACAGGAGAATTATACAAAGACTTGTTATTAAATCAGTTAGATTTAGGCGAATCAGAGACCATTATTCTGGCCAAAGAATTAAGTGCTGATTTGGTGATAATTGATGAAAATACAGCATTTAAAATAGCTCAAAACTCGGGATTAAAAGTTACTAGAACATTATCAATTCTTCTAAAAGCCAAAGAGGTTGGAATTATTACTGAAATTAAACCTCTGTTAGATCAAATGATATTGAAAGGCAGATGGTATTCAAAGAAAGTATATGAAAACTTTTTAAGCAAAATTGGAGAGTTGTAAAAATACTAGACCTTACAAACAAGGTATAAAACCACTCTTCCAAAAGTTAACATCACAAAGAAATGTAGCCAACAGAATTCGTAGATTTCTAGTGCTTTGAGTCAAGATATTCACGAAAGGACATAATGAAAAAAACTCTTTTATTCTTTTTGATAGGATCACTCATGTCGACTGTCATGTACTCTCAACCGCTCGGTCAATTTGAGGATCACTCTGATATCGGCATGGTCGAGCGAGAAGGATTTATCCGCTATGATTCCGGACAACAAAGTTATCATATCGGCGGGGCCGGGCAAAATATGTGGGCAGATCATGATGATTTTCATTTTATTTGGAAGCGAATGGATGGTGATTTTTTACTCACCGCTCGATTTGAGTTTATTGGCGGGGGCGTTAATCCGCACCGCAAAGTCGGCTGGATGGCGCGGCAGTCCTTGGATCCGGACGCCATGTATGCTGATGCAGTTATCCACGGCGATGGTTTGACATCCTTGCAATTCCGTCCCCAAAAAGGTGATAACACGACCGAAATTCAATCGCAAATATCATCCCCAGATTTTATTCAGTTCGAACGCCAAAATAATACGTTTATTATGAGAGCAGCAAAGTTTGGTTTTCCATTGCAGGAGATTGGACGGGTTCATTTACCGATGGATGAAGAGCTCTATATCGGCGTTGCGATTTGTTCTCACGAAAAAGGTGTGCTGGAAGAAGCCACGCTGACCAATGTGCGATTCACAACCCCAGCGCCCGAGGATTTTCAGCCTTATCAGGACTATTCCGGCAGCCGTCTGGAAACGATCAACGTGGAAAATGGCAAACGACGTATTTTGTATACATCGCCAGATCCTCTGGAGGCACCGAACTGGACACCGGACGGCAAGGCACTCATTTATAACAGCAAGGGTTTGCTTTACCGGTTCGATTTGCAAGAAAAGAAACCAAAGCAAATCGATACCGGATTTGCAACGCAATGCAATAACGATCACGTCATTTCATTCGACGGCACCATGCTCGCCATCAGTCATCATACCGAAACAAAAACCCAAAGTGGCTCTATGATTTACACGTTGCCTATCCGGGGCGGAACGCCGCAAAAAGTAACTGACAGGGCGCCGTCTTATTTGCATGGCTGGTCACCGGATGGGGAAACTCTTGTTTACACGGCAAAGAGAAATGGCGTTTTCAATTAATTTCAATCAAGCTTTGATCCCCGACCATAAACCGGTTAGATCGCGGCCGGCCGGATGCGCTGAGCACGCGAGCCCGAAAACCCAACAAACTGCCCTCAATTCTTACGCCAACATCCTGGATTGTGCACTCGTCAAAAATAATGCTGAATTCCACTTCGCTATTTGTAATAGCACAGTCGTGCCCGATCGAAGTGAACGGACCGACAAAGCTGTTTTCGATCAATGTATTCCGCCCGATAACCACCGGACCGCGCACCGTACTGTTGATGATACGTGCCCCCTCTTCGAGAACCACATTTCCGGTTACAAGTGAAGCTTTGTCAATATCGCCTTTGATATCACTGTCTGTATGTTCCAGAATAAGCCGGTTGGCTTCTAAAATATCGGACGGTTTTCCGGTATCTTTCCACCATCCGGTAATTTCCGAGAAACTGATGGTGTAACCGTGATCGAGCAAATATTGATGAGCATCGGAAATCTCATATTCTCCCCGCCAGCTTTTCTGGACGTTTTTAACCGCTTTAAAAATAGACGGATCGTAGAGATAAATGCCGGCTACAGCAAATTCACTTTTCGGTTTTTTCGGTTTTTCTTCAATGGCAACGATGCGATTCCCTTTGATCTGTGGCACGCCGAACCGTTCCGGATCCTTGACATGAGAAAGCGTTAAATGGCAATTTGATTTTTGCGCTTGAAAGGTATCGATAAAGCGTTTTACATCACCAACAACCATGTTATCACCGAGGTAAAAAATAAACGAATCATCGCCAATAAAATCTTCTGCTATCTTGATCACATGCGCCAGACCCAGAGGTGCAGCTTGAGGAATATAGGTGATATGAATTCCCCATTTGTCGCCCGTACCGATGGCTTGTTTTACTTCGTCAGCCTCCTGATTGGTAATTATTCCCACTTGAGTGATGCCTGCATCAGCAATTTTTTCCAGCGCATAATGAAGAATGGGTTTGTTGGCAATGGGCAACAAATGTTTATTCTGCGTATGAGTAAGAGGCCGGAGTCGGGTGCCTTTTCCACCGGCAGTTATGAGTGCTTTCATGGATAATCCCTCTGAAATGTTCACTGTTTTGTTTCAAATTGTTGATCAAAAAGATAAAAGATAAAAGGAAAGTATCAAAGGATTTTCGCCGAAAGAATTAAAAAAATGTCCGGATTGTATCTGTAAAAATACAACCCGGACATTGAGGAGGACAGGTGTCAGATGCCTATCGCAATAAGGTAATTTTATGTTGATGCCGGAAAGAGCCGGCAGACATTCGAAGCAGATACATCCCGGATCCAAGTTCCTGACCGGAATCATCGCGGCCGCGCCATTCCGCTGTATAATGTCCCGGTAATAACTGTTTATGCACGAGTTGGCGGACTTTTTGTCCCATCATATTGTACACGGTTATTTCTACTAGCTCTTGTTCCGCAACAGAGTATTCCACAGTCGTTGAGGGATTAAAGGGGTTCGGATAATTCTGTTCAAGGGCAAATTCAAGCGGTATAGTGGTTTCTGTTTCAATATCAGTGAGGGTCGCTTTTATAAACCGTGGTCCATATTCAGTGACACTTCCGTCCAGACTAATTTCGTGCAGTTTGTAGTAATTCGGGCCGTTTAGAAAGTTTTTATCGAGAAAAGCATAGTGCGAGCCTGTGTTTGAGATATTTTCTTCCGTGGTGATGAGACGCTCGTTAATCTGCTCGTACCCGCCATCAGCTCTGGAACTCCGAAGCACATGAAATCCGGCATGATTCATCTTTGTTTCAATAGTCCATTCGAGAGAAACCGCATTATCCTGTTTTGTTACCTGAAAAGAGCTCAAGGTAACAGCGACGGGTTCCGTGCTATCGTCTTCATCGAGATCAAGGATGCCATAGCCCCAGGAATCATCAGGAGCAACGATTCCATCCTCAAGATCTGCATATTCCCGCAACCCATCGTACACCTGGCTGGCGCTGTAACCAGGATTTTCGTCCAATATCAGGGCTGCGCTTCCTGTTACAACAGGTGTTGCCATGCTTGTTCCGGACATGACGACATAATCGGCATCATCGGGATCACCAAAATCTTGTCCGTCATTGTCTACCCAATTAGAGGCAGGTGATGTGTAGACATTTCTATCCCGAACAGAAATCAGGCTTCGTCCCGGCGCTATGATATCCGGCTTGTTCACGCCGTCTACTCGCGGACCTCGGCCAGAGAAACTACACAACTCGGATTTCGTCCCGGAACTATAAAGATCTCCCAAATAGTTCACATAGCTTTCCCGTGAAATAGTCGCTCCAACAGTAAACGCATTATCCGCAAGCCCCGGATTGGATACAGTGTAACAATAATCGTCATTTTCAAACGTAATGCCGCCGCGACTATAATCTTCATAGATGTGAACAAGATGATCGGAATCGGAAAAATTGACGATCTTTAGATAATAGGTGCTCTGCCCTGTTGGCAAATAATGGTCGTAATAGGAAATTTGATGTTCCGTTCCTTTTGTACTCTCTGTTTGATTGAGATGCGACACCTTGTCTGGCGAAAGTGGATTGTAACTGCTGTCATAGTACTCAAGGCTAATGCTATCGCTCACACCTGTTCCATCGTACCACAATGTATTGAATTTGAGTTTCACAGTGTTTGAGGAATACACATTCGCGTTAACCTGGATATAGCCAGACTCACCTTGAGCGGGCACCGTTTCGGAGTAATGCCGCCTGTCGTCACCATTATTGCCGGCGGCGATAATTACCGGGATATCATAATTATAGACAATGTCATCAACTTTTTGAGCCAGAATGTGGGAACCATCGTGATAGGCATCCCAGCCGCCGTAGCTCAAGTTGATGACATCGGCACTATAAGTGGTTGCAGCCGCCTCTAGGGCGTAATACATCGCTATCGTCGATGCTGAACCATTCGTGTCGTTGCCGATCTTTAGGAATATCATATCAGCGCCCGGTGCCATACCCTTGTAAGGCCCCCCGGTATTTGCAGTGTTCATCTGTGACTGAGTGCCGAGTCCCAAAACTGTTCCAGCCACATGCGTTCCGTGACCCGTTGCTGTTGTTGTGACATCATCATCGAGTGTTGGATAATCCGAATAGTCTTTCTTTTCAAAAGATGAAAAGTCCGGGTGGGTATCATCAATTCCGGCATCCAGGACAGCTACCCGAACAGAGTTTGCACTGCCGTCATAGCCACGTCCCCAATAATAACTTGCTTCGACCATTGTTGCTGCGCTATTGTTTTGAGTCTGAGCTTCAAATTCGGCGCTATCGAGACGCTCGACAAAGGCACACTCGAGTGTCGCAACCAAACTTTCAGGCGGCATATAAGCCAAAACATAACCTAATGGGTGAGAGCCAACCGGCGGTGTCCAGGAATTCTCCAGGACCTGAATGCCTTTGTCGCGCAATTCTAAAAGTTGATCCGATGCAGGTTTCTGTTCAAAATAAATTGCAACAGCAATTTTGTCTTGTTCTCTTCCATATATGTTTTGTATAGTGTAATCTTGCGATTTAGCCTTGAGATGAGTACTTACAATATATTGCAACTCACCGCTGCCTAATTTATGTGATAATGATTGCGGAATTTCGACCAGTTCGTATTCTTTTAACGGAACATCGTAAATCTGCCGTGACAAGCCTGTAGAAAAAGAGAAAAATAGGCATATCACGGAAAAGAAAAGAAAATATTTTTGGTAATGGTGAATCATGCAAAATCCAAAGTGTTAATTAATTCATGTTTCAACCTCCTTTAAAGCGAAAAGTGTGCCAGATTTGTACAAGATTATTTTCCATTCAATACTATGTATTTGTTTATTATTGCTTTACATAACTGTAATATCATTGTTAAAGATATGGTATTGAATGAAAACAATTATATTTGTGTTCAATTTACGTCACTTTTTCGACTAAAAAAGTTCATCCCTTTTTTTAATTAATTGAATACTCTTTATTAACTATTGTTATTATTATTGTTATTTATAGTGTTTATTATTAGACATATTAACAGGAATCTGTGGGGCGTATAGTGGATGGACAAGCTGTCATTTAGTGAGATGTAATTTCATTTCGAAATGCTACAACATGGGTAAGTTATTGTTTTTAAATCTCTCAATTGTGTCTTTACGTAACTGCTATGAGCATTATTCAATTTTGGGCAAAAAATAGCCCGATTTTGAACAATTATGTGACATAAAGGAAACACTTTGAATATTCAATATTGTTATTTTGTCATGATTCCATTTCATTGAATAAAATTGCCACGCTGCATTCAAGTATCAGATTGACCGGCAGTGATTTTCAAATTTGAAATTAGAAACGCGTTTCGTCACATATTTGAGATAATAGCATTCCAGTTAAACATATTATTAATTTTTGTTTTTTCGTGATTTATTGCTATAAGCGAGATTGGCATATAGTTTGTACTCTCATTTGTCTTGGCAAGGCATTAGAAGGCTTTTATATGTTTTAAATCAAAAATCAATTAAATAACATCTGATGAACTCTTTTCTATGAATCTGCTCAGGAGAAAGGACAACAACGACAACATGCAATTCGAAGCGACAGCGACACAGCAAACCGGTAAAAAGACACAGATGAAAGCTGAAACATTCCCGGTCTCAGACAAAAGACCACAAACATCTTTAAAATCATTGCTCAATCAACTTTTGGATATATCACTCAATATAAGTGGCGCTCAAGTGGGATTTTTAATCATAACAAGCAAAGTCACCGGATTGGTATTTTGCGCAAAAAATGAACATCAAAACAATTTATCGCTGAAAAATCTTGGGTTAAATGAAAAAGATATCCGAAAATTAGTACACGCTCAACATGTAAAGAATATTTCATTTTCGGATTCAGAAAAAATATTTCGTTGTTACCCTTTAAAACTTGAAAGCAAAATGGCAGGGGCTCTTTATCTTGAAACACCTTTGACATTAAAAGGGGACAATTTTCAAAGGCAATTTCAAGATTATATTACCAATCACATTACTCTCGCTATCTCTCATTTCAATAAGCAAAGGCAGCTAGAAAAAGTAGCCCGGGAAAACAAATTACTGCGCCAAAATATTGTGCAGCAAGACAATCTTTTAGTCAAAGGTGCTGCAGCGGCCAAGCTGGGTCATGAATTCAATAATTATCTTTCCGGCCTGCGCGCTAATATCGATGTGGTTTTGCAAAACATGAAAAAAGAACAATCCGGTGAAGAAAATTTCACACGATTGAGCCGCACTCAAAAAATCATTGATAGCATGAATGTGTTGTCAAAAAATTTACTGGATAGAAACAGCTTTGAACCGTTGTTTGAAAATATTGGCTTGAACGATCTTGTTAATAATTTCACTGATTTTATAAAACCGATCTACAAGCAGGATAAAGTCACAATTAGTAAAACTTTGCAACCGAACCTCCCTCCCGTTCATTTGGATCCCGGGCTGATGCTTCAGGTTCTTTTCAATCTTGTCAAAAACGCTGTTGAGGCCAGGCCGGATGTCACTATAAATATCGAGACCCGGACAGATGAAGACCAGACGCTCGTGCAGCTTATCATTTCGGACAATGGCCCCGGAATGTCAAAGGATGATTTCAATTATATCTTTTCCGGTGAAATGAAACCGAAGAACAGCGGACATGGATACGGTTTGCTCATTTGCAAAGAGATTATCGACAAACATCACGGCTGTTTAAGCGTGCAAAGTGCACCGGATTCTGGAACACGATTTATCATCAGTTTAAAGCCGCGACCCGGAAAGCATTACGGGGAGGTTGAACTTGAAGAGCTTGAATCATTGCAAAGTGTATGGGAAATAAATAAAGGCAGGAAGAGTTAAATTTGTGTGACATGAATGGATTTTCATGCATCTGATTGGTTCCAAATTCCTGACAACTCAATGGGCAATGTAAAAATTCAGTCACTATTTTTCCGATAGGAAATGAGTATCTCTGATATTGAAAAAATAAAAACATTATTGGGATTTGCTAACAAGGCAGGCAAGCTGGCTGTGGGGCGAACGGCATTGAAGAACGCGCACCAGAAAAAACAGCTTTATCTTGTGCTGATATCCAATGATGCATCCTCAAAAATACTCGACTTTGCATCACTGGCACCGGCATACAGATTTTTAACCACATCAGAATTGGGACGAATAACAGGTCGCGAAAAAGTAGCTATAATAGGGATTTGCGACGCTCAATTTGCGAGCACTATAGAAAAGCAACTTTCTGCTGAATCTAGGATCCAATCTGCTGATAGCGGCGTCTGATGGCATAAAGCAGCGGTAATCCCAGACCGAAACAGGCAATGGTCTGTCCCATTCCGACATAAAGTACGGTCAACCAATAGGGCGCGCCGGCTGCAACATGAAGGATCAATCCAACGCCGAACGCGTTAAACGCAACCGGTGGAATCGGTGCCAGCCATGGCTTTTTTAAGCGGGCAAGCCAATAGGTGGTTAATCCAGCGAGCAGGGTCAATAAACTGCCGCCAAAAATGTCAATCGGACCATAACCGCCAACAATGTTGGCAAGCATACATCCGACAAAAAGCCCAGGGATGGCCTGAGGATAAAGATAAGGAAGTACAGTTAATGCCTCAGCCACGCGCACCTGAACCGGGCCATAGCTCCATGGCGCCAGTACAATAGTCAGCGCCGCATAAATTCCACCGATAATGGCTGATTGCGTTATCGGTCTGCTCAGAGAATTTTTTGCCTGCTTCATTTTTCCTCAACATTAATAGTCAACTTTTTTGCGATATTTTTTAATCTCACTGCGCCGGCGTTTTTCTTGCAAACGTTTTCGTTTTTGTGCTTCAGGAATACGGGTAGATTTTCGTTTTCGTCGCTGTTTTAGCGCTTCTGCAAGAATACTCTGTAACTTTTCGCTCACTTCTCTCTTGTTAGCATACTGACTGCGATGGCGCTGAGAAGAGATGCTTAATATGCCATCTTTGGAGATTTTATTTCCAAGGCGTTTTTTAATTTTTTCTTTCTGTTGATCACTTAAACTGAGCGAGTTATTGACATCGAAATGCAGAGTCACCCGGCTGTGAGCCCGGTTCGCGTGCTGGCCGCCCGGTCCGCTGCTCGGTTCTGCTGTATAGTAAAGTTCGGAATCCGGTATTTTTGTGCCAGTGTTTATCTCAATCATAATTCAAAACCAAATGGATATTTTTTCATTTGAATAAAGTCTAATAACTATTACACGAAAAGCTTAGAAATTATTCAAAATCAGATAAAAAATCAAATGCACTGTTAGAAAAATGAATAATAAGAACCGGTGGACTGGCAAACAAAAAGCCCTTACCGTTGAAACGGCAAGGGCATATAAAAAGGGAGGAAAAAAAGAAATAATGAAAATTAGTACATACCGCCCATATCACCCATTCCTCCACCAGGATGGGGGGCGCCACCCTCAGATTTCTCTTCAGGTTTTTCGACAACCGTGCATTCTGTAGTCAGCATTAACGCTGCAACACTGGCTGCATTTTCCAGGGCGATACGGGAAACCTTGGTCGGATCAATAACGCCGGCCTCGTACAGGTCTTCATAAATTTCTTTTGCGGCGTTAAATCCATAACCATCTTTACCTTCTTTAACTTTTTGAACCACAATAGAACCTTCCCAGCCAGCATTTTCAGCGATTTTGCGGACAGGTTCTTCAAGGATTCGTTTCAGTATGTCAATACCAATCTTTTCATCATCATTATCGGCTTTGACATTATCCAGAGTTCCCAATGCACGCATATAAGCTACACCGCCACCTGGAACTATGCCTTCTTCTACAGCAGCGCGGGTCGCATGCAATGCATCTTCAACGCGGGCTTTTTTCTCTTTCATTTCAATTTCTGTGGCAGCGCCCACGTTCAGTACAGCAACGCCACCTGCCAATTTTGCCAATCGTTCCTGTAATTTTTCTGTATCATAATCAGAAGTCGAGTCTTCGATCATTCTCTTGATTTGCTTAATGCGGCCCTGAATGTCTTCTGTTGACCCGGCGCCTTCAACGATTGTGGTGTTATCTTTATCAATAGAAACGCGTTTAGCCTGACCGAGATCGGAAACAGTCGCGTTTTCCAGTTTAAATCCAGCTTCTTCAGAGATCACCCGGCCATTTGTCAGGGTAGCGATATCTTCCAGCATAGCTTTACGGCGATCACCGAATCCCGGCGCTTTAACAGCAGCGACTTTAAGCGTGCCGCGTAATTTATTCACCACCAGTGTCGCCAATGCTTCTCCTTCAACATCCTCGGCAATAATCAATAAAGGTTTTCCCATTTGGGATACTTTTTCGAGAATGGGAAGAAGGTCTTTCATTGCGCTGATTTTCTTGTCATGAATTAAAATCAATGGCTCATCCAGCACGGTCTCCATAGTTTCGGTATCAGTAACGAAATATGGAGAGAGATAGCCGCGATCAAATTGCATACCTTCGACCACTTCAAGATTCGTCACTGTTGTTTTGGCTTCTTCGACAGTAATAACCCCGTCTTTGCCGACTTTTTCCATCGCGTCAGCAATCAGGTTGCCAACTTCTTCATCATTATTTGCAGAAATAGAGCCAACCTGGGCAATTTCTTTTTTACCGGGAAGGGGTCTACTCATATTTTTGAGTTCCTCAACCACCGCTTTGACGCCTTTTTCTATTCCTCGCTTAATGCTCATTGGGTTGGCGCCAGAGGTCACATTTTTCAATCCCTCGCGAAAGATCCCTTGTGCCAGGATTGTTGCGGTCGTCGTTCCATCACCGGCAATATCACTGGTTTTAGATGCAACTTCTTTTACCATCTGAGCGCCCATATTTTCCAATGGGTCCTCGAGTTCGATTTCTTTCGCTACGGTTACGCCGTCCTTGGTGACAGTCGGAGCACCGAACTTTTTCTCAATTACAACATTACGGCCTTTTGGACCGAGCGTAGCTTTCACAGCGTTCGAGAGCTGATCTACACCTCGCTTTAACGCATTTCGGGCGTCAACATCAAAATCAATCAGCTTTGACATATTATTAAACCTCCATTTTTTTATCTGTTATTGAATTCCAGTTAAATCACAGCTAAAATATCACTTTCTCGCATGATCAGATAGTCCTCGCCATCGATAGTCACTTCTGTACCAGAGTATTTTCCATAAAGGACTTTATCTCCGACCTTGACTTCCATAGCCACATTTTCGCCGCTCTCCGAAGTTTTGCCGGGGCCAACAGCAACAACTTCACCCTGCTGGGGTTTTTCTTTTGCCGTATCCGGGATAATAATATTACCCTCTTTTTGTTGCTGTTCTTCAATTGGCTTGACCACCACTCTGTCTGCCAACGGTTTAATGTTCATGTAGACCTCCTTTTATGTGTTTGTGATTGAATTTTTATTAGCACTCATTTTTATTGAGTGCTAATAAAATAACAACATTTAAATAAAAAATCAAGATTTTTTTTGCACAATGTTCATAAAATTTTTGAGGTCTTTGCGTGGTTATGGATTCAAGTAGTGTGATGCATGTCCCCTTGAAAGGATTCAATTTAAATCCTGGGCCGGAAACCTTCGCCTAAAACTTCATGCACATTTTCAACAATCACAAAAGCGTCAGGATCGATTTCTTTGACTTTTGGAATCAGACGGCTCACTTCCCGGCGCCCCAGTACGGTATAAACGATGTCCCGGTCTTTATTGGTATACAATCCCCGGCCTTTGATGATGGTCCCCCCTCTCTCGAGTTGTGATAAAATAATGTTAGAGATTTCTTCGGGTTTTGATGAAATAATTGTTGCCGAGCGCGCATAATCAAAACCATCGATGATGACATCGATGATTCTTGAAGATACAAAGAGTATAAGAAAAGCATAAAGTGAAAGCGTCAGCGCTGGACGTAATTCGGACAGCTCTTTAAAATGAATAACAAATCCGGCAAAAGTAATGACCAGGAAATCCACCACCAAAAAGCTTTGCCCGGGTTTAACAGCCCATCGTTTTTGAGCCACGGCGGCAAAAACATCTGTTCCGGCTGTTGTGCCGCGAAATTTAAAGATGATGCCGAGGCCAATCCCGAGCAGCACCCCGCCGGCCAATACGCCCATAATAAAATCGTGTTGCAGTAAATTAACCACACTGGGGGAATCGTGAAAGTGGATACAAGAAAATGCTGGAATATCACCGCGAAAAAAATCCACAAAAAACGAGCTGATTGTAAAGCCGAAAAACGTGCGCGCGCCAAATTTCTTTCCCAACTCGGCCAACCCCCAGATAAAAAGAGGCACATTGAAAAGCCACATCATTAACCCCACAGGTACTTTGCCGCTGGTCAAATAGTGAACTGTCATGGAAAGTCCGCTGACACCGCCGGGGACAACTTTGGCATCGACCAGGAAAACGCCGATGCCAAATCCCATTATCGCGGAACCGAGAAGAATGAAAAAGTAATCTCGCCAAACATCTATTTTGTTTAGACCAAGTTTTCTTACGAGTTTGGAAATGAATTTCATTAATCAGCTTTCTGTCTGTTACGGTATGCGATGTTTTCCTAGTCTGGTAACGGCACTTTTTTAAAAATACACACGAACATAAACAGCAGGTTCAATATCCAGAGAAACATGATGGCCGGTTGTCTCTTCCTTTATCGTACTGTCTGCATAATCCTTATCAGTGGAGGCTTTTTTATACTGATATTTGAACAATCTGGAATCAAGAGACAGACTTAGAAATTCATTTACGAAAAATTCAGCACCTACAGAAAATCCAGCCCCTACTTTTAGTTCTGTTGTATTTGTTTCGATTGTTTCACCGCCCTGAATAAATTCAGAGAGAACTCCTCTGTATCCAAACAGACCAAAAACGCCAAAAAACGGACTCACACGATTATCAGGTTTGGAATAGAACCGGGTTTCCGGAAGGATGGTCAAACCATACGTGATATTATCTGGCCCTTTGATGTTGTCGTCGCCATTCTTGACATCTTCGGTCGTCCGCTCGAATGCCCCCTGCACGTAGAAAAGAAACATCGACATAGTGGATACCATTTCTCCGTAACCAAACTCTTCTCCAATATCAGTTATTCTGGCGGACAAGTTTGAACTGCCGGGATGAGTTTGAGCGAATGCCTGCAATGTAAAAGCTAAAATCACAGCGCTAAAAAGCATACTTTTTTTCATAACGAGCCCCTTCACATTTATGAATAAACCACTTTTTTTGGAACAACACTCTTTTCATTGTTGACAACCCGGACAGTAAAAGCTACTTCGTCCGGTCATGACTATTCTCTCGATCGTGCAGCCGCAACTCTTACACGGTTCGCCCGAACGTCCGTAAACAGCCAGGTCCAGTTGGAAAAATCCGGCATCACCTTGCGAATTTTGGAAATCATTAACAGTGGTGCCGCCTCTTGCAATCGCTTTTTCAAGTACAATTTTCGTACCATTTACAATTGATTTACATTCTTTTTTTGATATCGACTCGCCCGGCCGGTTCGGCAGAATTCCGGCTCTGAACAGTGCCTCGTTCGCATAGATGTTTCCAATACCTGCAACAACCCTGGCATCCATCAGTACATTTTTGATGGCTCTTTTTGAGCGAGTACTGTTACCATGGAGGTATTCTGGATTAAACTCTGTAGATAACGGTTCAACGCCTAAAAGCCGGAATCGAAAATAGTCATCGAATTCATGCGTGGATATGGCATCAATAAAACCAAATCGTCTCGGATCACGGTAGCGTATTTGACAGCTATCCTGCAACTGAAAAATAATATGAGTATGGTTCTCAACTGGCATATCCGGGGTAAAGCAGACCAGCCGCCCGCTCATCCCGAGATGGATGATAATGTATGCGCCGTTTTGCATCGTCCAGATGATATATTTTGCCCGCCGCTGTACGGCTGTGATTTTCTGGCCTTCTGCCAACGATTTCAATCGCGAAACCGGAACCGGCCATCTTAGCTGTTCTTGCGTGACCCCAATTCTGCTAATCCTTTGATTAACGATAACCGGTCTCAGTCCAGTGCAAATTGTTTCCACTTCAGGTAACTCGGGCATTATTCTCATTCCGCCGTATGATTCTGATACGTCATTTATTCTTCCTGCCCATGTTGCCAGGAATATCTGTCCCATTCCCATTGTTGACCGCGTTGCCGTTCACCATGCCGTTCTTCCATTTTCGCAACCCGGCGCTGCTCTTTGGTATTGGGCGGACCCGGCGCTTTTGACTTGCTGTCCAAACGTTCTGCCTGCACAATGCTGATCCGTTCCCGGCAAATAGAATAGATCTCCATCACATTCACCTGAGCACGTATCCGGAAATTGCGTTTAGCCGGATTATTCGAAATGAGTTTGACGCCTTTTTCATCATAAGTGACTTTGTCGTAATCATGCCATTTACTCATCTCCTCTTCGCCGGTATATTTTTTGTCTTTTAGATAACGGATGTGAAAACCGTGCTCGTACAAAGTATACTCGTGGTCTTTGCCCCGGGACTTGAAATAACTGACCAGAGGCCCAATAATAAAAGGCAAAGCATAGATAAAAAAATCTGGTAAATCTTTCAGAATGGGTAAAATCTCTTCTCCAATAGTTACGGCAAAAATGGCTACAAGTAAAAGCAAGCCGATAATATAATAAACAAATTTATTAGATTTCGGCGGCTCGTAAATCCAGCTTTTAATGACTTTGCCTAACATGTCTGATTTATCTCTGACAGATGAATTTGAATGAATCATATCAATCACCCCTTTACACTTCCTAATGTTAATCCTGATACCAACCAACGACTTAGAAACAGAAACAGCGCCACCACAGGTATACTGACAATAACAGCGCCTGCCGAGTAAAGGCCCCAGGAAACCTCCATATTGGCCTGGAAAGTCTTAAGGCCCAGCGGCAAAGTGAAAAGCGTTTGATCCTGAATAATAACCGCAGCCACTAAATACTCGGACCAGGCGGTCATAAACGCAAAA
Organism: uncultured Cytophagia bacterium; assembly: GCA_964607755.1. Lineage (GTDB taxonomy): Bacteria > Zhuqueibacterota > Zhuqueibacteria > Residuimicrobiales > Krinioviventaceae > CAZSMC01. The sequence continues at coordinate 51,128 of CAZSMC010000021.1, forward strand.
AGAGCGGTAATGACAAGAGCCGGCGCGGCGAGCGGCAGAACGATTTGCCAAAAAATCTTAAATTCGCTGCAGCCGTCTATGCGTGCCGCCTCTTCCAGACTGTAAGGTATGGTGTCGTAATACCCTTTCATTTGCCATATCGTGAACGGCAAAGCTGTGGCTGTATAAGCAATAACAAGTCCGATGTAATTATCATAAGCGTTTATTTTTATAAGCAAAATGAACATGGGCAGCAAAAGCATTGTCGCCGGAAACATTTGCGTTGTAATGAGACTGATCATGGCAGCATCACGGCCTTTGAACTTGTACCTTGAAAAAGCATATCCGGCTGTTGCCGCCAACGTGACAGCGACAAAAGTAACCAGACCGGAGACGGTTATACTGTTTAACATCCAGCGAAGGAACGGTTCTTCCGTAAAAAGATGAATATAGGTATTAAGCGAAGCATTTTCCGGAATAATAGCCAATGATTTGCTCAGCAACCGGTCTCCCGGGCGAATCGAAATGGCGAACACCCTGAGAATGGGATACAGGGCAAAAATTGAAAATAGGCACAATACAGTATAGGCTGCTATTTTTCCGTATAGTGATAATCCGCGCGGATTTTTCATGTTTTATTTTTTCGTATATTTGGTTTAGTAAACAGCTTCGGTTGCTTTTGTTTTCTTTATAAAATTACGACTGAACAGCAGCAAAATCGCAAAAATAATCATTGAGAAAGCGGCCGCATAACCGAGGCGCAGATACGTGAAACCGGTTTTATACACCCACGATACCAAAATGTGCGTCGTATCTGATGGTTCTCCGCCATTGCTAACCAGCCACACAACATTGAAATTATTAAAAGTCCAGATGATGCCGAGAGTGATAGCCGGAATCATTACCGGCTTTAGCAACGGAATGGTAATGTTGTTCAACTTGTGCCACCAGCTTGCGCCGTCAATGTCTGCTGCTTCATAAAGTTCATTGGGAATGCTCTGCAAACCTCCGAGGGCAATGATCATCATAAACGGAAAACCGAGCCAAATATTCGTGATCAAGCATGCCGAAAAAGCGCCCCATTCTGTGGTCAGCCAGGCGATGTTTAAGCCGAAAAAGCGTTCAAGAATAAGGCTAATGGCGCCATATTCCGAATTAAACATCCCGCGCCAGGTCAGGGCAGTAATATATTGCGGCACAGCCCACGGCAAAATAAGAATGGTACGAAAAAATGTGCGGCCTTTTAAATCCTTGTTCAGCAATATCGCCAGAAAAACACCAATCGTAACGTGAAAAATAACATTGATGCTGGTCCATAAAACCGTTTTACCAAAAAATGTCCAAAAGGCCTTGTCTGTAACAACAGTGATGTAATTTCCAAGACCAATGAGTTTCCAGTCCCGGAAATGCGTGAGATTCATATTGGAAAACGAAATCACTACGTTGTAAATGAACGGCCACAAAACCACGGCTGCCATGACCATAAAAGCCGGCATCACGTACAACAGCACCAGACGGTTAATTTTTAACGGACCGGATACGCCCATATTACTCCCTGTTCTCTCGTATTAATTGTTCTGCCAGTTTTTGCATATCCTGCGCCGCTTTTTCTGCCGATCTGCGGCCTGTGAAAATAGCCTGATACCCGGGCCGCATAGCATCCCAAATCCAGCGCAACTCGGTTACCGGAGGAGTGACGCGCCCGACAAGCAATTGGTTTAAAGACGATTTGACCAGAGGACTGTTCTGTACCAACGGACTGTTAAACGCATCTTTTCTCGCCGGGATCGCTCCGGATGTTTCCGTAAACGAAAGCTGCACCGTGCTCGATGTGAGATACTTTAGCAGCTTGATGGTCATATCTAACCGTTCCCCCTCTAAATTGACATTGAGAGAATAACCCATCGGCTGCACCGCCGGGGTTGGCCAGAGCCCGGTCTCATCAATTTTAGGGATACGGGCAATACCGATGTCAATGCCGTTTTCAATATATGTGCCCCAGGACCAGCTTCCGTTAATGATCATGGCAGCCAGTTTATCTTTGAAAAGTGCGTTAGCCACTTCATAATCACATTCCTTTGGAATGATTTTATGAACCCGAGCCAGGTCAGAAATAAGTTGAGCCGCTTTAACAACCGCTTCAGTGTTCAGGGTAGGATTATAATTGTCGTCAACAATCCAGCCGCCATACCCACCGATAAACGGCACCGCAAAAAATGGTTCAGTGTAATTCCACACCAGGGCATATTGATCCGGGTCGCCATCCCCGTCAATATCTTTGGTCAGCGTTTTGCCCATCTCGATAAGCTCGTTCATGGTGTTGGGCGGCTCATCAATAAGCGCCTTGTTATAAACCAGGCATAAATGATTACCCACCCGGTCAGCTAATTGATACAGGTGACCGTTCATCCAGGTATTGGCGTTGATTGGATCAGTTAGAAAACTGTCCAGTGTTGTGGAATCGATAAAGGATTCCATAGGCTGGATCACACCCAATTCTACAAGTGGACCGATATTGTCGTTAGCTCCCCTGAACAGTGCCGGACCGCTGCCGCCAAGGGCAGAAATAATGTAATTGGTTCGCGCTTCTTCCGGGCCGTAAAAAAGATCGCGAAACGTCCAGCCAGGATGGCGGCTGCCAAAATCAGACAGGGCCTTGCGGAGTATTTCGCGCTCGGTTGGCCGAAGGGAATGCCAGATTACCAGAGTGTGCGGGTCCCTGCCACTGCAATTCATAAAAGAAATAACAAAAATACACAAAATTGGAATGATTACTATTGGCTGTAGGATACCAGGATATTTTGACTTTATTTTTATAGACATTCTTGCATTCTTTTTTCAAACAAGGTGCAGCGTACATTCAATCGATTCAACCAGGATTAAAATAATGCATAAATAAACGGAGCGATAGCCGTACCTTCAGTAAACACAACCAGCAATCCTAAAAGCACTAAAAATATAACAATTGGCATCAGCCAATACTTTTTGCGGATGCGCATGAAATCCCAGAATTCCTTAATAATGGACAATTTGCTCATAAATGTACCTCTGATTAAACGTGATGGATAATAAAGCAACAAAGAAATAAATAAAAAAGAATTTTTTAAAACTTATCAGCAACAGCTTGAAAAACGCGAAACGTTGCTTCACTCATTGCTTTTACAATATCTTTTGAATGTCCGCCTGAAATAGTCACTTTTTTCTCAATCGTGTCTCGCCACAATAATTGACGCGTATCCATATTACGGAATTCAAAACGGATAGCGACCACAGCCACTCGCTGATTGTTTTGATAGACTTCTTCAAACCGTTCGATATGTCCCTCCAGCATGTCGAAATTATCATCACCCTGCACGGTTCGACTGACGTTTCGATAGTGCCGGCAAGCCCGGAAATATTTTTCCGCTTCCAGAGTCAGCAGTCTTGCCGGCGGCAATGCCCAGCGACGATAGTGATCATATTTTACCTCAAAAGGTGATTCCTTATAAACCATTTGATCCTGTTCGTACAAAGGATCGGCGGTAAATGGCCGGATCACCAGTGTTTTGTCTTTAGTTTCAGATGCAGGCGATACATCTCTTTCACCCAGAATAAAATATCTGGTTTGAGGAACCTGGCTGCAAAAAACCAAAAGCGATACAAGAAAAATGATAAAATATTTCATTTTCCCTCCCGGTTAATCATGGCAATTCTCTTTTTGGCGGATGAGTTTTACGCACCGCACTCCACGGCCGTTCTTTTAGTTGCCGGCTAAATTCGTCAAGATTGTTGGTCATTGAATTCAAATTTTCAATGATTTGTTGAAATTGCGATTTGTTGCTCATCAAGCTTTTGTCCACGCCCTGGAGCAGATTATTGACATGCTTTACAGTTTCTTGACTTGACCTGAGTAGCTGCTCCAAATTTTGAACGCTCTGTGTCAGCGTGGACTCGTTTTGGGCGATCATCCGGTCCATGTTTCCCAGCATCGCTTCCATTTGCACTGTTAATGTATGCACGCTTTGAAGCGTTGTATCCAGGTTCATTTCCGTCGTCACAACAATGTCGCTGGCAGCAGAAAGGGCTTTGGAAATCTTTTCGCGATTCTGTTGATTTAGCAATGCATTCATACCATCGACAAGTTCGGTCATTTCCTTCAGCATCTCGGATGCCTCATCGGACATCTGCGCATAGCCGGTCACGTCTTTTGACGGAATCAAAGAACCTGGCGGCAAAAGCGGAGCGTCTGCCGACCCAGTAGAAATCTCGACGTAATAAGAACCCATAATTCCGACTGTAGTCAGGTAAGCCTTGCTGTCTGTTCTGACAGGCGTGCCTTCTTTAACTTCAAAAACCACTTCTGCTCCAGGAAATTTTTTTCCAGCGAGCTTTACATCTGTAACATGTCCAACTTGCACACCGGCATACCGCACTATAGAGCCGGGTTCAATACCGCCGACATAGCTAAACCGGGCGCGATAGCTGACCTTGTCCTCAAACTTGCTTGCACCGATGATGATCATCAGAAAAGCAATTGTCAGAACAATAGCAACGAAAATAAAAATGCCAGCTTTGACTTCATGCCCTTTATAATCCATAGATCAGATAGTCTCCATTCAAAAAGTCATTTAAACGATTCATCTATTCTCCGACAAGATTCTTCAGATACTTTTCCGGATCAAGTTCTTCCTGGTCCGGTTGACGTTTCAGGAACTGTTCAATGTGAGGATCCCGGCTCTCTTTCATTTCAGCAAGTGTTCCGACAAATTTAACTTCGCCTTCATGAAGCAAAGCGATCCGGTCGGCAATGATTTTTACAGATTCCATTTCATGTGTCACCACGACAATGGTCATTTTGAGCGCTTTTTTTAATTTCAGAATCAGATGATCAATACCCACGCCGACAATGGGATCAAGACCTGCTGAAGGTTCATCGCAAAACAAAATCTCAGGGTCCATGGCCAAAGCTCTTGCCATGGCGGCCCGTTTTTTCATGCCGCCTGAAAGCTGAGACGGCATAAAATCTTCAAATCCGGAGAGCCCGACCAGTCCGAGTTTCATCCGGGTCATGATTTTTATAGTCGATTCTTCCTGAGGTGTGTGTTCTACCAGAGGCAGGGCAACATTTTCACCCACGGTCATTGAATTGAACAACGCGCTGTTTTGAAACAGCATGCCCATCATGGTAAGCAGCTTGTTTTTTTCTTTTTCAGATGCGTGAACGATATCAACATCTTTTATAAAAATATGACCTGAATCCGGCTGATTTAATCCGACAATATGACGTAACAGCGTGCTTTTGCCACATCCGGACCGGCCCAGAATGACCATAGTCTCGTAAGGATAAATATCCAGGTTTATGCCGTTCAGAATAGTTCGTTTTCCGAAACTGGTGTATAGATCACGTATTTTTATAATCGGTTCATTCATAAATTCAACATTGTGATTTTTAAATGCACAGCTTTTGTTGCGGCATTTGAAATAATGACTGTCCTGATCTATTCACAATTTTCTCATTTGAAATAATAAACTTTTTACAAGAATTATAGCGTTGAGTAAAAAAGCATAGTAAAAACCAGGTCAGCCAGAATCACCAGAAAAATGGATTTAACCACAGAAGCAGTGGTCGATTGTCCAACACCTTCAGCGCCTCCGCTCACATTCAATCCCTGGAATGCGCCAATTTGCACAATAATTATAGCAAAAAAGAAGCTCTTGATCAATCCGGTAATAAAATCTTTGGCCACTAATGCATTAGCGGTTTGATTATAATAAGCGACAAAAGAGAGTTTTAAATCTGTAAGCGCCAGAGCAAATCCACCGGAAATGCCGATAAAGTCGGCAATGACGGTTAAACACGGCAAAACGATCATCATGGCGAGTGTGCGCGGCACTACAAGGAAACCGACCGGATGAAGAGCGAGCGTTTTCAGCGCATCGATTTCTTCGGACACTTTCATAGTGCCAATTTCAGCGGCAATCGCGGAACCACTGCGCCCGGCAATGACAATTGCAGTTATGAGCGGTCCAAGTTCACGGCACATAGTCACGCTGACCAGATCAGCCACATAAATCAACGCGCCGAATTGTTCAAGCTGATAAGCCGCCTGCATGGCGATAATCAAACCGGTGCTGAATGCGATAATTCCAACAATGGGCACCGAATCCACACCAATCCGGACAATTTGAGTTACAGTGGAGCGCCAGCGAATTTTTTTGCCTTGAAAAGGGCCGACAAATACATACAGCATAGTATCAGCCATCATGCCGAACACGCGCGCAAAATCTGCAAAAAAAACTTCGACCTTGCGGCCGAGACGCCCCATTGTATCGTAAAAATGCCTCATTCCTGCAGTTCAGCTTTGGCAATGTTCACATCGTTATAAATTTTAAATATCTTATCCAGCCGGGTCAGTTCAAACACTTCGCGCACATTCTCCTGCATGCCAGCTAAAAGAATAGTGCCTCCATATTTTTTACAATGCTGCAATCCTTCTATGAGTGTGGCAACACCAGAACTGTCCATATAATTGACATCCTGAAGGTCTATTAAAATATTATCAATCTTTTGCTGAGCGATCTTGATAACCGCTTTTCGCAATAGCGGTGAAGAATACATATCCACTTCACCCCGAATCGTTAAAAAAACGTTTTGCCCATTTATTTCTTTATTGATTTCAAGATTCACTCTGTCTCCTTTTTGGTCTCGTTTTATACATATATAACTTGTTGCCGTTGTCAGAACCTTCTTCCCATTTTACCTCGTCCATAACGGATTTGATAAGATAGACACCCAGGCCACCGGGGCGAACATCGTGAATTTCCCGGGACTTTATTTTAGTGCCATCGACAGGCTCCCCCTGATCCAGTAAATAGAACTCCAGTTTGGTGGGTTTTATTCGCGAAATGATTTTTATTTCCTGGTCCACCTCGCCTTTGTATGTGTGACGAATGATATTGGAACACGCTTCATCCAGCGCCAGAACAATCTTGCTGGTCATTTTTTTGCTAAAACCGGCAATATGGCAGACTTTGGCCACCGCAGCCCGCATTACAGAAAGCAGCTCCGGATCACTTGGGAAATGAATTTCAACGGTTTTGAACATGGATTTAAATGATCGCTTTAATGTTTTTTCAAAAAATGAATGTAGCATTAATACAGCATCTTGTTGATAATAAGTAATAAAAACTAGCAGTTTTTATGTAAAACATGGAAACCTCTGAATTGATGCTGTACGACAATTACCAAATTACTTTTGCCGAATATTTTTTGATATTGGAATCTTTGCTAACATAAGGATATTATCGCGATTCTCACACAAAGCAAGGACTTTATCTGAAAGTCTCTCAGGTTCACTCGCCCACCAAATAAATACATGAGTATCCAATAATAATCTTTTCATTTCAAGCCTAACCAATATTCATCTTTTAAAGGCAAATCGAAATCATCGCCCGTTGACATCTTTCCTCGGTTTAGCCCAGCTATTCGCGATTCGGAAGTTGATGAAACAGGAACTAATCGAGCCAATGGTTTATTATTTTGCGTGATGATGATTTCATTTCCCTTCTCGGCAAATGATAATAATTTTTGCAATTGGGATTTAGCCTCATTTATTGTCACTGCTTTTGTCATTCTATGCACTCCTGAATTCATGTTAACAAATGACAGACTTTTCAATTTATTAAATCAATGAGAGTCCAACCAGTTCCGGCCTGTGCCCACTTCAACCTTAATCGGCACAGATAAATGAATTGCATTTTCCATTTCTTCGCGCACGAGCTTTTCCATCGTACTTGTTTCGTCCTTTGGAACATCAAACACAAGTTCATCATGGACTTGCAGAATCATTTTTGCATCAAGATTCTCTTGACGAATGCGGTCGTCTATGCGAATCATAGCTATTTTGATTAAATCTGCCGCACTGCCCTGAATGGGCGTATTAATGGCGGTCCGTTCGGCAAATTCGCGCATGCGCCGGTTATCGCTTTTAATTTGCGGCACAAAACGACGCCGGTTCAACAGGGTCGTAACGAATCCCTGCTCCCTGGCTTTGTGAACAATATCAACCATAAATTGCTGCACTTGCGGGTAATTGGCAAAATAAGATTGAATAAAATCGGCTGCTTCTTCTTTTGAAATATCCAGCCTCTGAGCCAAACCATAAGCAGCCATGCCGTACATAATGCCAAAGTTTACAGTTTTGGCTTTACGTCGCTGATCAGCAGTGACCTGTTCCTGATCGACATTGAAAATACGGGCTGCCGTGCTGTTATGAACATCCTGGTCGTTGTCAAACGCCTTGATCAATGCTTCGTCTCCGGAAAGATGAGCCATGATCCGCAACTCGATTTGAGAATAGTCAGCATCCAGAATGACATGGTTTTCATCGCGTGGAATAAAAGCCCGGCGGATACGTCTGCCATATTCGGTACGAATCGGAATATTTTGCAAATTCGGGTTGCTCGAAGACAACCGGCCAGTAGCCGCAACAGTCTGATTGTAGGAGGTGTGAAGTCGTCCGGTTTGTGGATGAATCAATTTCGGCAACGCATCTACATAAGTTGATTTGAGCTTGGATAACTGACGATATTCCAAAATCTGTTTGGGAAGTTCATGCTGGCCGGCTAATTCTTCCAAAACAGAAACATCTGTAGAATAACCGGTTTTAGTGCGGCGGACTTTGGGCAGTTCCAGCTCGTCAAAAAGAATGACTCCAAGCTGTTTTGGCGAATTGATATTGAATCGTTTGCCAGCCAAGTCGTAAATCTGATTCTCGATGTCCGTCAATTCTTTGCCCAGCGTTGCCGACATCTCTTTAAGGTAGGCCTGATCCAGTGCCACGCCAGCCTGTTCCATACTTTTCAACACATAAATGAGCGGCACTTCCACATCATCCATCAGCTTTTGAAGGCCCAACTCTTTCAGTTTCGGTTCCAGTTTTGACCAGAGTCGATGAGTGAAATCAGCATCCTCGCACGCATAATCTTTAACTTTATCCACTGGCGCCTGATCAATGGTGATTTGCTTTTTACCGGAACCAATCAGAAAAGATGTAGGGATTTTTTTATGATGCAGATATTTAAGGCTTACAACATCAAGACCATGTTGCTGGGCAGAAGGTTCAATAAGATAATTGCCAATCATTGTATCAAAGCTCAAACCCTGAACCTCGATGCTGTGGTTCGACAAAACAAGCATATCATATTTGGCGTTATGGGCGCACTTTTTTATTTCTTTATTTTCGAAAAAAGGTTTGAGCAGGTCTAAAATTTGATTTACATCGAATGGCTCAAACTGCTCGGTCAACATATCTGGTCCTTTAACCGGAATATAATAGGCTGTACCTTTTTCCCATGAAAAAGATAAACCTACAAGTTCAGCGCGCATGGGCTCGGTACTGGTGGTTTCCGTGTCAAAGGTAAAAAAATGGGTCTGCTTTAACCGGTCGAGAAAATCATCGAGATGAAGTGCATCTCCGACCAAAATATAATTCGTTTTAATATCTTTTTCCCGGGAGGCAAAACGTTCAGCCAGACTGGGAATTTGCATATTCCGGTAAAACTCGAATGCTTTTTCCTTGTTAATTTCATCTAACTTGAACGAACTCGGTTGTTCTTCAATCTGAACATTGCATTTAATAGTGACCAGTTTTTTAGATAAACGTGCCAGTTCCTCTTTGCCCTGCAATTTGGATTTATCGCTTTTAGAAAGAGAATCGATGTGGTCCAGTATATTTTCCAGATTACCGTATTTATTAAGCAGCTTTGACGCAGTTACCGGACCGATACCTTTGACGCCAGGAATATTATCCGAGCTATCACCAACGAGTGCCATATAATCAATAACTTGTTCCGGTTCAATACCCAGTTTTCCTCTCACTTGTTTCCTGTTTAGCCACTCCTCGTCTTCGCCGCGATTTTTCGGATTTAAAACACGAATATTCGAGTCGACCAGTTGCAGCATGTCTTTGTCGCCAGACACGATGACAGCTTCAAGTCCTTCCTCGCTCGCACGCCTGGACAACGTTCCGATGATATCGTCCGCTTCGTAACCTGCTTTACGTATGGTGGGGATATTTAACATTTCCAGCATCTCTTCGATGCGGGGCAGTTGCTCCACCATATCCTGCGGCATTTCTACCCGGTTGGATTTGTATTCTTTGTACAACTCATGACGAAATGTGGGTTCAAACGTGTCGAAAACAACGGCAAAATAGTCCGGCTTTTCTTTGTCGAGCAAATTGAACAAGGTTTGTGAAAACCCGTAAACAATACTTATATTTTCACCCTGCGAATTAGTCAAAGGATTTCGGGCAAACGCAAAATAAACCCGATATGCCAGGGCCATTCCATCCAATAAAAACAGTCGTTTCTTTGCAGCCATATTTCACTCGAATAAAAAGATGTCCTGGTGAATATCTAAAGCTTTTAAAACACATTGTCGTTCATTCATTTTAACGAATATTCAAAATATAATTTATTTTTCGAAAAAACAAAGAATAATTGCGCGTTGTGATTTTAAATATTTCTGAATGATTCTGCACACAGGCCAGGTACAAATTTCGCATTAATCATGGGACATAATAAAGACATACAAATGAATCGCCAGAGGAAAGAAATGGCACACTGCCATATAATTGTGATGCAGAAACCTGCCAAATCAAACCCTTGGAAGAACTCAATTACTGTTGGATAATACAAAAGAATTCTCTATAATGAGCGAAAACATCAGGAGAATATCTAACAAGATTGTATGTTTAAAAAGTAACATATCAAAAAGTCGCCATAAAAAACATTTAAAAGATGTTTCATTATTTTTATGGCAAGGAAAGACCATCAAACAGTAAATGTCAGCGCTGGTCAAAACGATTTCTTGCCTGTTTTAACAATTAGTAAAAAATTGATTTGTCATAAATTAAGTAGATTTTCACTTGAGTTTTTACACAAGAGGCAAAATCAATGAAAGGATTCGACATGAACTGGTTCATATTAATCATACTTTTTGTCACCACCGTGCTAGACGCATTCCGCGACAGATGGATACCAAAAAGATGCCGGGGCGAGGCCTGGCTGGCGTGGCATCTGGTCAAGTGGGGCGCCTTTTTCTTGCCGCTCATTTTGTTATCCTACATCTGGCTGGATCAGCATGCGTTTAAACCAGTCTATATCGCGTTTTTTGTCGCTTTTGCTATTTTTTGTAATGTGGTGTGGAATGTGATCTATAAATTCAAAAAATAATCGAGGATGATATGGAGAACAACATCATTGATGTTCACCTTCATTTTGGCGCGCCTGCCGACGAGCAGAGCGGTTGTTACTGGTCGGAAAAGTTTGAGAAAACCGCGGCTTATTATGCCATGCGCCTTATCACAAATTCACTTTTCCGCAAAATAACTTTGCAGCGCATGCAAAAGCATCTGCTCAACGTCATTAATGGCGCTAAATTTGTTTCCCGCAGTGTGGTGCTGGCACTGGATGAGGTGTACGATGAACAGGGCCGGGTACATCCGGACATGACTCATCTACATGTGCCCAATTCCTATCTGGTTCATTTAAAGAAAACCAATCCACGTATTCTTTTGGGCGCGTCAGTGCATCCGTACCGGAATGACTGGCAAGATGAACTGGACTATTGCATTGAAAATGGAGCGGTGCTGTGTAAATGGATTCCTTCCTCCCAGCAAATAAAACCGGACCATTCCAAATGCATGCCATTCTATAAAAAGCTTGCCCGGGCAGGACTGCCGCTTCTCGCTCACGCCGGCCCCGAATACGCCATTCCCACGTCGAATAAGCAATTTGATGTGTACAACAATCCGAAATATCTCCGCAAGGCATTGGATGAGGGTGTCACTGTTATTCTGGCGCATTGCGCCATGCCGTATTTTGCATTTTTAGATACCGACTATTATGATGATTTTGAAGATTTTCTAAAACTGTTCAAAGAAGCAGAGCACAACAGTTGGAACCTCTATGCTGACCTGTCTGCCATCGCTACCCCCTTGCGCGCGCCGTATGTGGAAACTGTACGAAATGAAATCCCTCCGGACCGGTTATTGTTTGGCAGTGATTATCCGATCCCTGCATCCGAGTTTAGTTACAACAAAATACGAGGATTTTTCTCCTGGATAAAGTACGTGTTCAAAGTCTGGACGACCAAAAATCCGCTTGATAAAAATTACAGAATTGTCAAAAAAATGAAATTTGGGGATGAGGTTTTTGCAAATGCAGCAAAGCTTTTCAGTATCACATCAACACAGGCGTAAAAGGTGCAAAAGGATGTTCATGACTATGTTATTTTTTTGCGAAATGACAGTCATGCGTGCACTTGTGGCGCGACGAGTTCGTCGCGACAATACTAAAAAATATAAATTATAACAGCGAGTGCAAAAAACCGCTCTGGTGTTGCTCATACTATAATATAATTGAATCCTACCTGTCGACAAACGCATCGTCGTGCATGGATTTTATGTGTCGACGAACTCGTCGACCTACAAGCAGGTTGTGGCGCGACGAGTTCGTCGCGGCAATAGTACAGAATATAAATCATAACAGCAAGTGCAAAAAACCGCTCTGGTGTTGCTCATACTATAATATAATTGAATTCTACACGTCGACAAATTCATCGTAATGCATGGATTTTATGTGTCGACGAACTCGTCGATCTACAAGCAGGTTGTGGCGCGACGAGTTCGTCGCGGCAGGACTAAAGAATATAAACCATAAAAGC
>CAZSMC010000022.1:0-63666 GCA_964607755.1 uncultured Cytophagia bacterium
GTATAATGATGAATTGCATCTAAAATGCCAAAATCTTGAAACGCATAATCGATTGAAATATTCGTCCCTCCGGTTTCTAATTTTACCCCGGCACCGAGTGTTAAACCTAATGTGTCCTTATCATAGTTGAAATGATAGCCGGCGCGCAGGGCAAACATCTCCTGCCAGGAATATTCCGCGCCGACATTGTAGCGCAATATATGATCGATCGGGTCATTCGCATCTGCAACCAGTGTAATCCGGTTCGACTCGTTCGGAATAATATCGTTTGTGCCGCCCAGCATATCCATCATAACACCCATGCGAAATATCATTGGCAGCGGCCACTCGATGGTTTTAAGTTGACTTTCGGTTGTACGGTCACCCTGCAATTCAGAATCAGTATCCGTTTCTGTGTTAAGATCAGGACCGTCCAGACGCATTTTGCCGCCAAAATTGGCAACGCACATAGCCAGGCGAATACCGTGCAAACCGGTGTCAAACTGGGAACCGATATCAAAAGCGAACGTCCCGGCTTCTTCCCGGTAAATCACTTCCCGGACGAGTTTAACATTAACGCCAATCGTCAGCCGGTCAGTGAGCCAGCGTGCGTAGGATCCGCCAAGAACCAGGCCGCGATAATCGTAAAAAGTGCCTGTGCCATTGGGTTGTTCGATCGTGGTAATTTCAATCGGATCAGTGCCGACAAAATGCGCATGCAGCCCAAACGTTGATACCCGGTCCACTGGCATCGCTACACCAATGTAGCTGAAATTGATATCTGCGAAATAATTGAGATACGAACCGCCAAAGGTGAATTGGCGAACGTGACCAAGTCCCGCAGGATTCCATGCCATGGAATAAACATCTTCGGTCGCAGCCGCATACGCGCCACCCAGTGCAGCACCTCGGGCACCGGCCGGCAGTTTTAGAAACTGTGCCATGGACGTGCCAACCTTGGAGAACTCTGCGGCCGAGACCCGGCATCCGATTAACATGACAAGCATTGCGTATATAAATACTCTTCGCATATCTATAAACTCCACATTAATTTCTTAATATCAGCCTATCGTATAATGGCAAATTTTCCCATTTTCTTTTCACCGTCCGGCGTTTGCACGACATAGACGTACAAACCAGCCGCCACTTCCTGGCGGTTTACAGTCCACAAGTTCCAGTCTTCTGTACCGGTGCCAGGTTCTGTATCCGGGGAATAGTGTTCGAGCGTATTAATTAATTCACCGGCGAGATTAAATATATAAATATCACATTTTTTCGGCAAGTTTGTAAACTGTAATTTCAAATGATTCGGGTCTGTTTCCCATGCCGCAGAAACAATGTACGGATTTGGGACGACTCGAATATTTGCCAACCGGCCTTCCATCTCCTCGTCGATACTATACGGCTGTGTATCAAATTCAAACTTATCGGCTGTAGACAGCGGCTTCCAGGTGGTGATAAACAGCGTATCACCATTTGCCCAGTCTTTGCTTTCTCTGACAAACATAGAGTCTGCCGGAAAGACTGTGGTATCCGCGTAAACTTCTCCTGTTTCCGGATCAGTCGATTCTCTTATGAGTGTATCCGCCGGAAAAACAACCCACTGGTCTTCTTCGTACCAGGTAAATTTGAGTCGCCATGTTTTTGTGCCTCTCGGCAGCACACCATTTGGCGTTTGAAAAAAGTCAGCATTTTCAATGAAACCAAGAACATCATTGCTGCTGAATTCTCCGAGCGGTTCCCTGTCAATATCCATCCACACCGCATCGACCGGTTCGGGATTATTTTTGCCATTTGTAATATCATAGGCTTTAAAATTCAGGGGAATACGATTAATATTTGTACCTTCAAGCTGATAAGCAGAATCCGGGAAGGAACGATTCCAGACCAGCATATAATCTTTAGGCGTCTGTTCCGCCCATTTTTCGAATGACAACTCCCAGTTGCAGTCACTGGACCACACAGCGCGGCGGAAATATGGTTTGTTCGCGACATTTGTAATCTTGAGGCGCATACCATCAAAAACTGGTGCGTACTCGGTGCCGTCGATCAACCCGGTGTTCAAGCTGTCTATTGTCAATCCCACACCGGCAGCGCTGCCATCGATGCTATAAATACGGTCGCTGAATTGCGGTTCGCCTTTGTCGTTGACAAAAATCCATTTACCAGTATTCATATCCTTTACGTTATAAACCAGGGTTGTTCTGGACTTGACAGTAGACGAATCCACATAATGGTCGTAAACAACCAAAGTATCCAGACGGCCATAGAGCGTATCAACAGCTACAGAGTCGAGTTTCGGGACCATGGTTGAAATGGTCGAATCTCGGAACAAAATGCGGTATTTGTGGCCGGTCACCTTGTATGGATCAACAACATCCACTGAAATCTTGGCCAAACCTGAACCTACAATCCGCTTCACTGTGCCATCTTTGCTTGTATCGATTTTCACGTCAACAAAATCACTTGGGGGAGGTTGAGGTGTAACCTCTACAAATTGAGGTTCTGCAACGCTATTGCCGCGGAAATTTTCCAGCGATTCGAGATTGAACTGGAATTGCAAAGGATTCAACAGCAGGTTGTTTCTTTCTATTCCGTAATCATATGCGGTTACAGAATAACTATAAGTGACACCATCTTTGACATCATAATCCGTAAAAGAATGAAAAAGTCCGTCCTGGCCTTCGTTTTCATCACGTTCATCATCGCCAAGATATATCCAGGGAGCGAATAGATCACGGCCGCCAATGCCATCAATTTTATCGCACTGGGCTATGGGTTTCCAGGTTCGGGCGATACCAAGTTCATCCCGGATCAGATCCCGTTTTGGATCGCCCCAGGTTTCGCCACCGTCAGTGCTCTTGTATACGCGGTATCCCTCAAAATCATTGTAACCCGTCATCACATCCGTGGAAGTTTCTGAGCGCCTGTCCCAAAACAGGGTGACTTTATTTCGTTTGGTCCCGGTTTCATCTTTATATTGAGACACAACGGCTTCAACCTTTGGTGCTTTTGGCGGATTGGGTCCCTGGTAATTGTTATCATACATAAGTTGAGCAATTTCCGCGTTTTGCTCCAGATCAATGGGGCTATCTCCCATAATAATCGAAAACGATGCATTGACCGTATCTCCGAGCGCCAGGTCAAAAGGACCGGCGCTGGCAATGAGCGTGCAATCGAGGCCATTGGGATAGTCGGCAAACAGATGCTCCAGAGAGTTGAAATGCAGGTTATCGGTTGTCGCCTTGTGGCCATGCCAAAAGTACCAGTCCTTTTGCGACTCGGTCAATCCTGTGGTATCACCGCTCATGACCCGGTACATGACTTCTTCTTTATTCCTGGCGACTGGTGTGGTTCCATCACCAGCAAAAGGACCGCTATTGGTTTCCACCGAACGCACACCGGGGCGCGCATACCAGTCGAACCAATGCCAGTCGGTTAAACCGAGCTTGTCGCCTTTTTGGATATCTATAACACCGTCATTATCGATATCCAGCGCCTCTGCTGCAGGTGGTGAATCCAGGAATTTAAGAGCAGTATAAGCCATTCCGGTAAAACCGCCGCTTTCGTCATCAAGATCCCAAATGTACGCAAAATCCAGTTCCTGGTTATAGGCCATCATATCATCATCGTTTGTACGTCCGGCAAGGTTTCCATCGGCTTGTTTGTTATAAGCATCGACATCAAAATAAAAACCGACATACATATCCTTGTAATTCCAGCCCTGTCCGTTATTAGTTGCTTCCTTAAATTTCCGCCCGTCCTGTCTGATACCGACTTTATCGCTTTTATTGATCAATTTGACCGGGAAGAAAATAATGTCCTCGGCAAAAGAGCGACCGTAGGAAAAACCAGAGCATTGAACCTCCACGCCCATGGAATAGCCTTGTTCCTTGTCAATGTCCCGAATAGCCCAGCGATCATCAAACGCCATAAATATATCAACATCGGAATAGAATGAACCCGGCATCGGTTGCTGAAATGTCGGTGAATTTGGATTTGGATCACGAGCCCACGGTCCTGGCCAAAAATGCCACACCTCATTTTCTTCATCCCATTGCGCTTTCAAACTATCCACAACAGCGCGTTCTTCGTCAGTCAAATCTTTATACTCTGCCGATGGCGCTCTGCACCATTCGCCATTGCTGTCATAATATCCTGTTGGCCAGCTCAATGGTTTGTCACTCGTCGCCAAAATGGGTGTTTGATCGTTCAGAGCCGCCCATTTCTGATATTCTGTAACCTCGGAAGATATCGCCATTCCGGAATGTAGCCGGCCCCGATGGTCTTTAATCGGCATCCAGTCGGCTTTTATTAAATTGTTTGTCCGGTCAAAATGGGATTCCGAAACCGTTGGTCCCCACCAGTAAACGCTATCAGGAATCGTTGGATGCGGCCGGTAGGACCACGGATATTTATCTTTTAAACTTTGCGGGCCGTCATTTCGCGCTCCGTTAACACCAACCATCATACCGACGGCTGCCAGATATTGAAACCCTTTATAGAGTCCTTCAGGGTTCGACCAGTTGGAAAAATCATGACCGACAATTTTGCCTGTATTGGCAGTCATTGTTTTCAGTTCGCCTTTGAGAAGATAACCTTTTGCGCGCTGGGCAATGGCTTCTTCCGGAGTTTCATCCACGATTGACGTCACCTTACCAAGACTCTGCTGCTCTGATTCGGCCGTGGGTTCGGCGCGTTTTGTGTCCACAGCCCACAGTCCGCTCGAAAGTATGAAAAAAAATAACAGAGCAACAAACAATCTAGTGTTATGCATAAAAGACCTCATTATTTCGAAAACCTCAGACATCGATTAGAATTCCACCTCTGTGGTAAATTGAATACTGCGGCGCGGTCCGTAAAAGAACGGCATATCGTATGCTGTATCCGAGTTCAAACCCTGGGCAATCCGGTTATTTGCCCGGCGGCCGGGATCGTCCGGTCGTCCGGTCTCCGGATAAACATCGATGACATTTTTTCTGTCAAGTATATTTTCTATTTGCAGTCCCAGTCTAAAGTTCAGACCCTGCAGTGAAAACTGTTTTTGAAAACTCAAATTAAGCTGATGAATCCACGGCATGCGTTCCGAGTTTGTTTCCTGAGGAATGCCCTCAATAGTTGGCGTATACGGCGCACCGCTTTGAGCATAAAAAATGGCATCCCACCGGGTTCTATTGAACAATTTATATCCCATCACATCAAGCCCTTGATCGCCGGGAACGCGATAACCGACAATGATGCTGAAATCATGGGTGCGGTCATAGTTCATTAGTATTTCCCGTTTAGGCATGGTTTCGGGGGTATCCGTGTTCCGGTAACCTTCCCATGGGTCGGCGCGATTTGCTTTTGCTATTGAATAGGTATAAGTCAAACGTCCAGCCCAGTTCGAATAGAGATTGATTTTCTCCAGTGTAACATCAAAACCTCTTGACACACCGTAATCTATACCTTTGCTGATAGTGTAGCTGAACGGAAAAGCAGGAACGCGCTCTGTGGCATCCAGTTCACTGTATTCTTTTGTCCAGCCAACGACACTGACTGCATATTCATCAGTAAATTGATTTTTAACGCCAAATTCATAGGCAGTTAGTTTTTGGGAACCGATTAGCGGGTTGCCAACGATCGGAGAAAATGTTGTCAGATCACGGTCAGTGTTCACATAGATATTGCGATAGATCGGATTCTGGTGAAATATGCCATAGCCAAATGTAAAAGTCGCTCTATCTGTAATCACATGTGAAATACCAAGCCTGGGACTCCAGTTGACCTCTGTTTTCGTTTTTACAATTTCACTGTTGGGATCGTTGGGGTCTGACCATGCTGTAGTGTTATTGTTGGACGCATCCAGGCGCAATCCAACATTGATAGTCATGTACGGATATTCGATTTTATCCTGTACGTAACCGGAAAACTCTCTCGGATATTTGTGATAGCGATCGGTATAAGGTTGATCCAGCCACGGCAGTTGCACTTCATTAAAATAGAGATCGTGATACTTGCCATCAACACCGGCCTGTATTTGGTGATGGCGGCTGACCTGACTGGTCACATCCACGCGCATTTCATAGGTGTCTGTGTACGAATGATGCCAGTACCGTCCCGATCCTTCGCGGATAAAATTATAGTAGGGAGCCACGCCGACCCAGCCGTTGTATTGCCACGGTTCCAGCCATTCATTTTCTAAAGGATAAATACTCGGATCAGGAGTGATATCCGGATTTTTCGCCGCGTTTTCATCCAACAGTGGCGTCTGGATATCATCACGTAAAATAGTGGGGTTATCCTCGACATCATCCGGATAGCCGTCGCCATCCCTGTCTTTGGGAACGGCATTGTCATCGTTTTTGTTACCATTATATGGATCGGTGTTCAGCCGAGTTTCCAGCCAGTCGTTATAGCCGTCGCCGTCACTATCGTGGTTTTTAACCCGGTAACGCCGGCGCTGCCAGAAACGAGCCATTCGAATGGTGTAAAATGTTTTGCTCGAAATCTGATGCCGCCATTCAAGAGACTGGCGGTCGGAATTGAGCAGGGTATGGTTTTTCCCGCGGGGATAATAACGGAACATCACGGATTCACCGGAATTGCTGAAAAATTTCATATCCGTGTCAACGATCCAGTTCGTCAATGTTAAATTCATATTCGGACTGATACGAAATGCCAATTTGGCAAAAAGGTCTGAGGTGTTTTCGTGGCCCAGTGCCGCCCATCCGGCCTGGGTGTCCAAAGGATCGGAGTGGTCGTCAGGGTCATTGGGATTGTACGGCGGGGAATAGTTGACTTTGGGATTGATCGGATGATTACCCGGAATCGGTCCTTCGGTCCAGGTTTTATTGTCAAATTCCATAACCCGGGAACGTTCTCCAGTCATTTCACCAGAGACAAAGAAAGAAGCCTTGCCTTTAAGAAACGGAACCGGACCGCCAAAAGCACCGGCAAAGTCTTTTAAACCTTGCAGGTTGCTGGGAAACAGAAAATCGTTTCCGCGCTCGATCATCGTACCGCCGATTTCGCTGGTTCGGTACCGAAAAATACCCTCATATTCCTGAAAATCACCGGTTTTGGTCACCCAGTTGACCATACTGGAAAGCGCATCGCCATATTCCGCATTAAAAACACCGGTCTCTGTAACAACTTCGCTGACTGCGTATTTATTGAGCCGGGTGCCTTTACCAATGCCGCCGTAAGTGGGATTTTCGATATACATACCATCGAAAATATAACCAATCTCGCCAGACCGTCCGCCGCGAACGTGAATTTGTTCCACGCCACGTTCAGCAAAACCGGGGATACCATAAGATTGATTTTCAATAGCAATAATACCGGATTGCAGGGTGAGCATATCAGTCAAATCCTGAACCGGAGCGGTACGAATCTCAGCTTCAGTCATGACCATTTTTTTAACCGTCACGTCTTTTTCAACCAGAGGACGCTCGGCTGTGACTTGAACCGTTTCACCCTCGATAGCTTGCACTCCAAGTGAAAAGCTAACCTGCGTGGTTTTATCCATGGTAACGCGAACATCATTTTTCTGAATCGATTGATAGCCGATCATGCTCGCTTTGACACTATAATTCCCGGGTGGTACATTAATGATAACGTAATACCCGTCCAGGTCTGTGGCTGCTCCCATGCTGGTATTGACCACAACGACATTACATCCGGGAAGAGGGTCGCCGGTCTCTTTATCCACAACGCGGCCGACAATTTTTCCGACTGTCGCGGCCTGCACCATCTGTATTGTATAGATAAAAAGAAGAGCAAAAATACACCCTGCGATCATTCGTTTCATAAAAAACCTCTTATGTTCCTGATAGAACTCCATACTTTGCAATTTTCATTGAACAAGGGTGATTCTTATCAGAGCAAAAAAACCATATCTAAACCCGGGATGTTTTAGAGCAACATCCCGGGAATACTTTTTTACTGCATCAAGATCATTTTCTGAGTTTGACGAAATACATCTGTTACGATCCGGTAGAAATAAACACCGCTTGACAGATCTTTGGGTGTCCATTGTACTTTGTGCGT
This sequence comes from uncultured Cytophagia bacterium, assembly GCA_964607755.1. GTDB lineage: Bacteria > Zhuqueibacterota > Zhuqueibacteria > Residuimicrobiales > Krinioviventaceae > CAZSMC01. The sequence goes on from CAZSMC010000022.1 coordinate 8,011, forward strand.
ACCGGCTGTCATTTTTGTGTCCAGAATGACATCAACCTGTTCGCCGAGTGTGTTAAACACAGCGATCCGGACGTGTTTGTCAGCAGCCAGGGAGAACTCTATTGTTGTTGTTGGGTTGAACGGATTGGGATAATTTTGTGCCAGTTCGTACCGTGCCGGCCGGGATGGGGCATTTTCAGCAACACCAACAGGCTGGCCCACACCTTCCACCGGAATACCAATAGATCCTTCTGTCGGGTCATTGTTCGGAATGGCGAGAAAAGTCGATAAGGTATCAGTATTATGCGGCGTAAAGGTTACTGTCACTTCCTGAGCAGCTCCGGGAGCAACTGTAAAAGTTGCCGGATTGGCAACGAACGTTTTGTCGCCAGCAAAAATGCCGGTCACTTCCAGATCCTGGTCACCGGTATTTTTGATAATAAATGTTTTGCTCACCTCGCCGGCATCGCCGATATCGCCAAAATCCAGGCCGCCGAGCTTGCTGCTGGTTTCAAGGGCAATTTCCGGTCCCATGGGTGTATCCGTCGTCGGAAAATCAAAAGTCGGAACTGCCCAGTGCTTGATTTCAGCATTGGCCCATGTGGAGTGATCAGCACCCTGGCCAATAGGCACGCCCGGAACACCCGGTGTATTTTGATAAACGATGTGAATGGCATCATTGTCATTATAATCTGCCACACCGATATAGCGTAAATTCTGATGGATGCAGTCTTCTTCCGGAATCAACTGAGTGGCGTCCATCCAGGTAGCGCCGCCGTCTGTAGATTTGGCACCCCAGATTCGGCCAAAGCTTAATGGACCGAACTGAGTTTCCGCCTGTTTAATATCATCTTCTGCGAGCAAGGTATCCGTATCACTATATTTTGTGAACAGGCAATAGAGATTGCCATCCGCATCCGCGCCAATCTGCGGCATGGTTACGTACTGTTGAAATGTTCCGGGCCAGACATCAGTAGTGGCATCACGTTTGTAGATGATGCTGACGCCAGTAGAGGGGCTCCAGTGTTTGATTGAAAATCCGCCCTCTTCGTGAGAATCAGAACCATCAAGATAAGAGAATCTATCGCTAGTCCAGTAATGCCCATAGCCATTCGGATAATAAGAACTCTCATCTGTCCAAATTGTCTCATTCCACACCACATGAGGTTCACCATTCAAGTAGAACAAATCGGCCGGGCCATGCGGACGAGGACGAATGTTAGGTTCTAATTCTGTGACACCAGTGTCTTCATTTTCACTGCCGGTAAACACAGTCAAGAAAGTATCAATGGGAGCGCCAGTTAACGAATCGTATTCTACAGCCACATCCCACAGAATCGGATAGGTCAAGCTATCCTCGGGATCGGGGAATTCATTGCCAATTATTTTTATCGCATCCTGCCAGCTATCGCCCCGGTCATTGCTTTCGAAAAAGTAGAAATCATGTCCGGTGTCTGCAACTAAAACGCCAACCTTGCCATCGCCTGCATCGGATACGGCAATCTGATGGCTGCCAGCTTCGCTGGGCCCCGAGGCGCCGGATCCAAGCGGATAGGTTGTCGTATCCGGAAACATGGCATACCAATCAGACCACGACGCGCCATTATCAACAGATTTCCAGAAAAGGATGTTGTCATTCACATTATTGATCAGCGACACCCAGTCATCCTGATTATTATTCGTTGCAGTGACGTAAATCGTACCCAATTCATCGACAGCCACATCGGGCCAAAAGGGCTCAAAATTTAGATCATTGGCACGCGCCTGCCAAACAGGAGCCTGAGTAAAAAAGCCAAATCCCGGCATAAAATCGTACCATAAATTGGTTGCTTCTTCATTCGTAATCGTATGGTGAGAAGCCGGATAAGCCACGTTTTCCGGATTAACGGCTAACGATCCGTAACCGGCACGTTCGTTTTCGATGGGGACACCCAAACTTGCAGCGTTTACCCATTTCGAGCCATCATAGAAATCATAATACATGCGGCGGCCGGGAAATACCGGAGTCTCAGCAATGTCGCCGTACATCCACTGGACGTGGATCGTGCCATCTTGATTATAATAAATGCGGTCGTGGAGGTTATCATTGGTTTGATAATTATAAGCCGTTTCGCCAACTTTTGTGCCAGGCACAGCAGCAGAGGGTAATTGAGTGACAATTTTTACCGGACCTTTTTTCTGCACGCTTTCGCGGCCATCAACATCTGCCAGACGTTTCGCAGAGGGTGTAGATTGCCGATATTTAGACTCTTGTGGATATTCACTTGCTATTGTTAAACTGGTTATTAATACCAAAAGCAAAACGGGATGTACCAATTTTCGCATAACTCCTCCTGTATCTGATGAAAAATTGAATGGGTTTCTTTGATCGATGAATAAACATATTTGTTTATGATGAATGGCAATTGTTGACTGTTCTTAAAAGGGTATGATAAAAAGTGTAATGATTAATGAATTATTTTACCTTTTCTAAAAATTAACGTACTATATTAGATAGGAATAAATTTACAAAAAATCAAGAAAATTCTTATATTTGACATTAATAATTGACCAGATTTTATTGTTTTTGAGCATAAATTTGTTAGATTTGTGGTGTATACATCATAAAGGCAAAGTATGACCTTTTTAAACAGTCGTAATATTTTTAGCTTTGTTTGGGCACTCCTTTTATTTTCATGGCTGAATAGTCAAGGAGAAAACAATCCGATTCATGCTGCAGAGCATGCTTATCATCTCGGAGAAATCTCTGCACACGAACGACTCGTGCGTATCGCTGAGTCTTTGTACGGTCTGGGAGATTCTCGCGCAACTGAACATGGGAAACCTCTGAAATGCGGAACGGGTTACGCTTTGCAGATATTTAATAGCATGCATCAATTTTCTCCCTCTCTTCAAGCCTCGCTGCGAAAAGCATTTCTGCGCCCGTCTCTACAAAATAATTATGATACACCGGAAGGCCACTTTAAAGTCCATTATAATACCACAGGCCAGGATGCAGTATATCAACCTTACGCTGATCATTCTCCGCGTGACGGTCACCCGGATTTTGTCAACCGCATTGGCAATTATTTGGAATATGCCTACTCATTAATGGTAGATTCGCTGGACTATTTGCCTCCGCCGAGCGACATGGGTGCTGGTGGCGATGAAAGATACGATGCCTATCTCAAAGCCCGTACAAACACCTATGGTCTGACTCAGCCGGAATCACCAACCCTGCAATATTCTGGTCACTATGCTTATACCAGTTATATGGAGATTCATCCAAATTTCGATAATTTCCCCCGCTCACCGGATGAGTCTGCCAAAGTAACGGCAGCGCACGAACTTTTTCATGCCATTCAACTCGGATACAATGCCGGATACACTGACAACCAAAACATCTGGTTCATGGAAGTCTCGTCCACCTGGATGGAAGATATAGCCTGGCCAGATATTAACGATTATTTTGATTATCTGCCCGATTTTTTCTCCGCGCCCTGGGAATCGTTGACCCTGGTTAACAGCGCTCACGAATACGGTTCTGTAGTCTGGGCTCTCTTTCTGAGTCAACGATTTGATGTGAAATTGATGCATACAATATGGAACATAGCTGTTAAAAATAATGCATTAAACGCCATTGATAACGGGCTTGAGACCGTTGGCAGTTCTCTGAGTCACGCTTTTACCGAATTTACATTATGGAATTATTTTACTGGTCTTGGCGAACGGGGCAGCCCCCCATTTCCTCATTATGAGGACGCCCGTTTTTACCCGCAGGTCAGCTTGACGCAGCTTCATCAGGATTTCCCGGTTAAAGATTATACCCCTTATGCCAGTCGCTTACCAGATGGTCTGGGAAGCAATTACGTGGAATTTCATGTCGATCCGTTATCGAAAAAAACATTGTTTTTCAAAGGTCTGGACATTTATGGCTGGGGAGTTAATGTTGTGGGTATTCGAGAAAATAAATACCAGATCTTGTCTCCGGTTTTTCTCGAACAAAACTCTGCCCGCCTCAGTTTTGAAAATTTTGACAAATTGATTTTGATTCCGGCGGTTACCTCCCGTATTGGCGACCAGGTCAGTTATTCCTATTCACTTTATCCATATACCAATGAATTGTTGCTCAGCATAAAGGAGGTTTCTGTCCCTGATGATAACAATGGGAGAATCGAGCCCGGTGAAACCAGCCGCCTCGTGTGTCACCTTTACAACCAGGGCGATCCGCTCACCCATATCGATGTCTCGCTTTTATGCGACGCACCCGGTGTTCATCTCGTTGATTCCACGCTGAGTTTTCCCACAATTGCCAAAGGCAGTTTTTCAAACGATCACGCGCCATTTACCGTTAGCATAGCAGATAATTTTGAGCCACAGACTATCGAGTTTCGTCTCAAACTTGAGAGCAGCAACGGCGATAGTCTTGCGTTGCCGTTTTCATTGCCAATCGGTTTTGCTCAAACTCTTCTGGTTAATGACCGATCTCAAAATGAAGTCATTTCATTTTATAAAAACGTTCTGGACAGTCTGCCGCTTTTTTACGAAACTGTAGAGACAATTGATTCCACAGCGCCGTATTTTCTAAACGAACGGTCGACTTTGATTTGGGTCGCGCAGGATTCCCTGGACAATACAGCTCAGGACAAGCTTGAGGGGTTTCTCGAGAATGACGGCAAACTCATTCTGATTGGCGACCAAATCACACTGAACACAAAGGATAAATCTTTATTTAACAACATATTAAACGTCGATGTCGGTGAGCAAGTGCAGGACCCAATTCTTTTAGGCATTTCTGATGAATCCATCTCGCAGGGACAGTATGCCGGATTTTTAGTGAACGTTCAAAGTGCGCCCAAGGATGTCTTGCGACCTATACCGCCGGCGGTGCCGGTCTTTCATTACCTGAAAGAGGATCATGTGGCAGCAGTCAAATACGCCGGCGATTATCATTTTGTCTACTTTGCGTTTCCACTTCATTTCCTGCAGCGAAACCACTCCTCGTTTGTTGAGCCGGATATTATTTTTAAGCGCGCGTTAGCGTGGCTCGATAATCCAATAGTGCGTATCGTTCAACAGTCTTTGCTACCGGCAGATTTTTGTTTGCATCCGAACTTTCCCAATCCGTTCAACGAGTCGACAACCATCGCAGTTGATGTGCCGCAACATCTTGATAACGCTTCCTTGCAGATTTTTAATCTTCGCGGACAGCTCGTAAAAACACTTTTTAATGGAGAATGCAAAGCAGGACATCATCGCTTTTATTGGCAGGGCCAGAACGAAAACGGCCAATCTGTTAGCAGTGGTACGTTTTTGCTACATTTTAACTCTCCTGAATTTCAACAAACACAAAAACTCGTTTTATTGCGATAACTAGAAAGGACCCAATGAAAAAGCTTATTTTGACGCTGGTACTATTTCTATTTTTAGCAGAACACTTTTCATGTACCGATTCTGACGTGCCGATAGCTACGTCATGGACAGGCTTGAAAACAAAAAAAGCAGAAACAGTGGATAAAGTGTTTCGCACCGCCGGAAAAGGCGTGGACAAGGTGAAATGGTGGGCAGGCGGGTATTTGTGGCAAAATGGCTATTTCGTCATCGAACTCATTGATGTGAAAGAAAACAAAACTATGTTTCGTAAAGAATTTCATTACGGAGATAAAGAGACAGGCAACAGTGAAGAGCCGCGATTCCACTGGTGGCACTCGGAAGAAAAAGGCACGATTTTGCTGTCAGCAAACCGTGTTTACAGGATGAAATTAACAGTGCGCCGGCCCGCTCAACCGGGCGCCGGGTGGGGACTATGGCTTTACCGGCTCGGCGAGGATTCAAAAGAATCGTAATTAAAGGAATCGAAATTTCCTCAGATCTCAACTCGGAACGTTTTCATTTCCTCCAAACTTGCTTTTGCGCCGTTTTCCTGACTTGCCCTCAACAGCATAATACGTATAATAATAATCGTACCCGCCGTAAAGCTGCTTTATGCGCACCCGGTTCAACACCGCGCCCAGCAAATTGATGCCAACATTATCTAGCATAGAAATAGCTTTGTCCAGAATGTGTTTTTCATTGCGACCGGATTCTATTACTAAAAGTGTTCCATCCACCATAGGTGCCAAAATGGCGGAATCGGTCACAGCTATCAAGGGAGGTGCGTCAATGACAATAAAATCGTACTTTTCCCGCACAATGGTCAACAGGTCTTTCATTTTTTCTGTGGCTAAAAGCTCAGCGGGATTTGGCGGAATGGTGCCGCAGGTCAGCACATCGAGGTGACTGACTTTGGTTTTGTGAACAGCAGCAGAGATGGATAAATCCATGGATATCATTTTTTGCACCGCAGCTCTGGCATGGATGGATGTTTGCGGACTGGTGTAGCTGTCCTCATACGTCTCTTGATCGTCCGCCGTGTCAATCGATTCTTCATTCTCTTCATGTTTTTGATGACTGAGTAGTATTTCCGCCACACCCGGATCACGGTTCAGATTGAAAATACGGTGAACCGTGGGCCGACGGAGATCGCCGTCAATGAGCAGCGTTTTCAATCCCATTTGCGCTGCTGTCACTGCAAGATTGGCTGAGGTTGTGGATTTGCCTTCCTGAGGACCGGTGCTCGTCAGCATGACTACACATAATCCTTTGGCATTATCGTAAAACTGCAGATTTGTACGCAGCGATCGATAGGATTCTGCTGCCGGCGATGAAGGCATGGTATAAGTGACCAGACCGCTTGGATAACCGCACCGGATTTCAGTTTTATCGTTCATTTTCGATTTTGGCAGTAGAGGGACAGAACCGAGCACATTCAATTTTATCTTTCGTTCTACTTCTTCAGCCGACTTTATGGTTGTATCCATGGTCTCCATGAAAAAAGCAAGTCCAAGACCAATTGTCGTCCCCAGCATGATAGCAATAGCCAGATTGAGCACGGAACGCGGCTGTACTGGCGATTTCGGTAATGTTGCCCGGTCTATGATACGCAAATTACCGATTTTCTCGGCTTGCTTGATGCGGGCTTCTTCGTGGCTCTTGGAGAGCATCATGTATAACTCATTTGCCAAATCCCGTTCACGCTGAAGTTTTGCCAGAGTAAATTCTTTTTGAGGAAGCCTGCTTAAAGAAGATTCATATTCTTCCAACGCTCGTTTTAAGGATTGCTCCTGACTTCGATACATCTGTAATTCTAATTCTAAATTCACCTTACGTTCATATAAATTAGCCATCTGGGAAACCGGATCGATGACATCTTCTGCCTCGGCAAATCGCGTGGCTTCTGTGGCCAATTTTTCCCGCACTGCAATGATAGAGTTCTGCAGCTCTCTCATTTTAGAATTTTCTTTAGAGACGCCTCGAAGCTGGAGATTTATATATTGATCCTGTAATGTTGAAAGTTGTGATTTCAACTGTTCGATGCGATTTGTTGACATATCAGCAACCGAAGGGGCGAGCGTTTCCTCTTTGGCTGCAATTCTTTGATTGATGCGCTGAAGAGATTCTTCTGTTTTTTGCCGTTCCGATCTCGCTTCCTGATAACGTAACTCTACAGAACCGGCAATCTTTAGCTGTTCTTCAACCTCTTTGTCCAGAGAAGTAACTCTGTTATTCACTTTGAATTGACGTAACGCAGTCTCTGCCTCTTCAAGACGTTGTTTATACTTTTGCATTTGTTCTTCAATAAACGAACGAACGCCTCCTGCTTCTTCGCTGCGCAAACGTAAATTTCGTTTTCGCAGAACATCACACAACGTATTCGCAATACTCATTGCAACATGGGGGTAACGCTCTGCTTTAACCTTAATTTGAATAATATCCGATTCTGCGAGCGGTGCGGCGGATGTATGGCTCCGAACAATAGCCGCGTAATAAGATTGCCTGTCAAAGTCAGGTGGCGGATCCTCAGGCATCGGCAGCTTTTTCAGCACGTCTTCAGGCAATTCCTGTGCAACTTCCATCGCCACAGAGCGACTTTTAATTTCCTGAATTTGATTGACCAGCGTCTCTTTCACCGGACTCCGGTAACGCTGGTCCATGACATTGATGGTTGTCTGCGGCTCTTCGTAAATGATGGTGGTGGATGCTTCATATATTCGCGTCGCTGTCTTGTTGTAATAAATCACAGGAATCAAAATAACAGTCAAGCACAGCGCGATGGTCCACCATCGTTTCTGCAGTATTGTAAAAAAGTCATGCAATAAAGTATGGTCATTATTTCGATTTTGTGCTGAATTTGTATCCAACAAACACCTCTCTTATTTTGAACGCAAATACCAGGCATACACACTGGCAATAAGGGCAACTTCATGAAAAGCGCGAATAAATTCACGCCATTTGTACCATCCTGATGTTCTGACGTGAACGACATCGCCGGGTTTTAACACCGGAGGAGCAGTATTCATTTCCTCATCAGCAAGATATTTTTTCACATTATAAAAACTAACCTGTTTCGATATAGATTGCAGTTGTTCTTTCAGATAATTCTCGTCAATTTCTCTGGCGCCAGTTTTGGAAACAATAAGTTCGATAGCGTTCTGATCCAGACGGGTTGTTTTTTGTTTGCGGGTGAGCTGAACTTTTGTCAGATTGGCATCTTTGGTCGGGCCGCCAGCTTCGGAAATAAGCTCGATGATGTCCGTTTCATAGGTCACACGATATTTTCCAGGTGACTTTACTTCTCCCCAGATATGGACAATCATTTCCAGTTCTTCTCCAGTGCCGAGAAGATATTCGCTTTTTGATGGTTCTTCTTGCGCCCGGCCTGTTGACAAGAAAAACAAAAGCAATAAAATATTCAAACAGAAAAAAACGCGCTTTAGCTGTAATTGTTTTCTAATTCCGTTATATTTCATAAATTTATCTCGTTTCATTATTTTTAAATTTTACATGCAAATCCGGCACACCGCGTAAAATAAACGCTCCTGAGAACATCAAAATCAGCAGAGCAGCAATCGCTGCCTTGTATTTGATTATATTTCCATAATTGGCAAAAAGATAGGCTACACCGCTCCAAATAAGTGGCCCGGTAATGGCAGCAACTTTACCGGATAACGCGTACAAGCCAAAAAACTCGCCCAGGTTTTCGCGCGGTACCAGGGTGATAAGCAGAGGCCGGGCAGCGGTCCAGGTGGCGCCCAGCAAAACGCCGATGCAGGCCCCGAGGATCCAGAATAAAGTTTCATCATTTGTCAGAATCACCGCAAGCAATCCGGCGCACCACATGAGAATAACAGTGAAAAGAGTTCTTTTGGGACCATAATGATCGCTTAACATACCAAAAATAGCTGAGCCTACCACTGCCGCCGGAATTATCATGATAAAAAACTGATTGGCTTTTTCATTGGAAAAACCCATGACCGCCTGCGTATATAGTCCCATAAAAATAATAACCGTTTGGATGCTGTCTTCATATAAAAATTTGGCGATTAAAAACCGCAGCAGGCCCGGATGTTCTCTGGTATTTTTTAAAGAACGCCACACTCGTCTGTAAGAATCATTTATTTTCCATGATTGGAACTCTATGTACCCGACAGTCCTTTCTTTCACAAACATAAAAACAGGCATAGCAAATAACGCAAATACAACTGCTGTGGGAATAAAAGCAGCCACACGTCCATTGCCTTCAACACCCGGTATAGTCAATCCAAACGCATCTCCTTCAACAAATAATCGGGCAACAATTAATCCAATAATAGAGCCGATATAACCGAAAGCAACGCCGTATCCAGATACCCGGCCCATCGAGCGTTCAGTTGCGACTTCGGGCAAAAGTGCATTATAAAACACCAATCCACCTTGATAACTGTAATTGCTAATAACGTATAACACCAAAATAGCAGGCAGCAAAAGAGATGCATTTTGAATTGTTTGTCCCAGCAGACCAATGAGAAAAGTGCCTGTTATACAGGTGAATGTAAAAACAAATAATGCTGGCAACTTTTTGCTTTTACGGTCCGACCAATCGCCCAATACCGGCATCGTAAGAGCAACCAATATCATGGATGCGGAATTGACCAGAGAAACCCAGAAATCGCTTTGACCTAATCCCAGCACAACCCAGGTGCTAAAGTACAGAGAGACAACATTCATTGAATATGCTGTATTGGCCAGGTCGTATAAAATCCATGAAACTGTAGCTATTGTTTTCGGTTTGTTTTTCCGGGGTGTATTCATGCGGGCGCCGGATATCACCTTTTACATTCCAGATATTTTTTCAGAATATAGAAAAAAAGTATGACAGAGTCACGAAATAAATATTTATTTCTCGAGTCGTTTTTCAGGTTTATGAATTGAAACAAATACAGTTATTTAGAATGTATTAAAAGCTATGTGAAATAATGTTGAATTGTTGTTTGCACTATACGTCAACTCGTTTCGGGTTGACTTGCATAGGACACTGCCATTTTAATAGCGCACTTTAGTGTGGCCATCACACCCTGGCCGTAAAGCGCTGAAGCGGCAAAGTGAGGCACATCAAACTGGTTCAGCTTGCTTTCCAGGACATGAACGCTGTCAATATTGGGTAAATCGCGCTTGTTGTACTGCAGCACCCACGGAAAAGACGCTAAATCCTTGTCTTGAAGAGCCAAGTTATTTTGCAGGTCTTTCATACTGGCGATGTTATCTTGCATTCGGGGTCGCTGAGAGTCAGCCACAAAAACAATAGCATCGGCGCCAGATGTGATTATTTTGCGTCCATATCCGTAATGAACTTGACCGGGCACAGTATACAAATGGAAACGTGGGCGTTTGCCGTCAATACGTCCGATGGATAACGGCAAGTAATCAAAATAGAGCGTACGCTCTTCTTTGGTTTTAAAAGAAATTAGCTTTCCGCGCAATTCAGGATTGAGGGTTCGGTGGATATATTCGAGGTTTGTTGTCTTTCCCCCTAATCCGGGACCAAAATAAACAATTTTAAAAATGACTTCCTTTTTTTGCCAGTCAATGTGCATGAATAAAAATTATCCGAAAGCTTTATCCAGTTCGTCATCCAGTTTGTCGCGGAATTTGGAATCCAGGAACTTTGCTACTTGCCGGTTCTGATCCTTGAGATTATCGAGATAGGTGTTCAATCGCTCAACAGCGTGATGTGTTAGCAGTCTGACGAGTCCTACGGGCACCTTTTTATTAAAAACAATAATCATCAAAAAATCGGCATTCACATTACACATATAGCTGTTTTTCGTTTGCCCTTCGTGAAAAACGTGGTCGAAATACGGTTCGCCACTAATTAATCTGGACATCTCATTTGACGCTGAAAAACTGCCAGCCGCAACTGCAGTTAGATCAGAGACATCGATATCTCCGGTATCACCGCTGTAATCTACAGGGTAGCCGTTCACATCAGCAAAAACGCAAAGATCAGCTTTTAGCCGAACGCGTAATTCGTAAACAATACGGGAAATCTTTTCATAAGTGTTTTGTGAAAAGATCAGTTTATTCTCACTGTTCCCATTGTTATTGTAATGCCATGTCATATTTCGTCCTCTAATTTAATCCTGTTATTTTCCCCACGAAAGACGACTGATAAGAAATCCGGGTAAACTATATTCTCGCATTTTTTTCTGTGTTTCAGTAATTTCATATTCAATTCGTTCCAGAGTAAAACGGTTTTGCGCCGGTTCATAAACGCCCAAACAGGCATCGGGATTACCGTCCCTGGGTTGACCGACACTGCCGACATTAATGATGCATCTTTCATCCTCACTCCATTCAACCGTTCCAATAAGCAGGGACACATTAATTTTTTGATCTGTGTTTTTTTTCGCGATCAGGGGAACATGAGAATGGCCAATGAAACACACCTGCTGTTCAAAATAGTTAAAGCTTATTGCAGCATCTCTCGAACTCATGATATAATGCCATTCGAGAGGCTCCTCCGGGGTACTGTGCACACAACAGGCTTTTTCGATGTCCACTTTTGCAGGGAGCCCAAATAAATAGTTTTTATTCATTTCCGACAGCATTGTTCTCGTCCATTCGATGGCGCGCCTTGCATAGGTATTAAAATATGAAATATCTGTCTGACCAATTACTGCGTGATCATGATTCCCGACAATCACCATGTCAGCCCTCTCTTGTATCAGATCACAACACTCGTTCGGAAACGGACCGTAACCGACAATATCTCCCAGACAAATCACCCGGTCACACTGCAAATCCTCGATCCGTTCCAAAACAACTTTCAGAGCAGGTAAATTGCTGTGTATATCAGAAATAATGGCGTAGCGCACTCGTGCTCTCGCAGATTGATAAAAATCTTTGGTAAACATATATTATAAATATTAGTTTTTGCAAATAATTATAAAGCTTGAAATATCACAAATCTGTTGATTATAAACAAACGAAAGCACTATTCATTAATATGTTCGGCAACAACACGCCGGAGCCATTTAATCATCACAAAAATAATAAAAGCAGCAAACATTGCGCCAGCACAGTTGACAATAAAATACCAGGCTTTATGATCATACGTATGCCACAGACTGGCCAGCACACCGGATAATTTATTGCCCAGCGACGTGGATAAAAACCATCCTCCCATCATCAAGGCTGTTAACCGGCTTGGACTGAGTTTTGATACCAGTGACAGCCCCATAGGACTGAGAAATAGCTCTCCTATTGTAATCACTCCATAAGAGGCAATAAGCCAGGCTGGCGAGCTTCTTTGCATGCCATTTTGAGAAGCAAAAACAGCCCCAATCATGACCACAGATGATGCGGCTGTAATAACCAGGCCACAGCCGATCTTGCCGGGAGTTGATGGTTCCCGGTTTCTTCGACGCAACAATCCGAAAAACGCGACTACCACGGGAGTAAAAATGACAACAAAAAATGGATTGACTGACTGGAAGATTTCAGTTGAAATCAATTTTTTCGTTTTTCCCGCCGGCGGCCACTCTGCTTTGGGGACATTCCAGAAATAATTATCCCGCTTTGCACTTTCTTCAATTTCTATATCCGGTGCTTTTGCAGGATTATTAATCGTATTCTTTGACGATACCTTGAGCGGAGATTCAACCTCCTGTACCATCCCAAAAGTTGCAGCGACAGGCACCACCTCTTCGGGTATTCCCCGGTCCGTATAATCTTCAGCCCATAACGTCAGCGCTGAGGTGTTTTGGTGGAAAATTGCCCAGAAAATAATAGCAGCAACAAAAATAAATAAAAGCGCGGCAATTGGCTCTTTATCCCTGTCAGAGGCCCGTAGCCACAATGACGAGTAAAAACCAATAATAGGAATACAAGCCAGTAAAAAAGCGTCCGTAGAGTCACGCCCTAAAATGGTTCCTGGTATAAACCAGCCAATAGCTCCAAAAATTAGCATTGGTAAAAGGATCAGTTTAAAAATTTTGCCAAGTGGCATATCCGCTTTTTCAACTGGTTTTCGCACGTCTGCTTCTTTGAGCTTTGACTGTCCTGTTGCGAACCAGACAAGACCGATAATCATACCAATCCCAGCCGCGGCAAAGGCATACCCCCAACCATAATTGTTTCTTAAATAAGCGGCTACGAAATTACAGACAAAAGCGCCGACATTAATCCCCATATAAAAAATGTTATATCCCGAATCTTTGAGATTTTTATAACGGTCTTTAGCATAAAGATTTCCCACAAGAGTTGACATATTGGGCTTAAAAAAACCGTTCCCAACTATGATTAAAAACAAAGCGATCCAGAAAGCGGTATTCCCGGGGATAGCTAAACCCAGATAACCTATTGCCATCAAGCCGCCGCCAATAAAAACAGCTAACCGGTAACCCAGGACACGATCCGCCAAGAGCCCGCCAAAAAAAGGGGTAAGATAAACAAGCGCAAGATACGTTCCCATAATATCCGCAGCGGTAGCGTCGCCCAATGCAAGTCCGCCGGTGTCTATATCTGTCATATACAGGAACAAGATACCGAGCATCAAATAATAACCAAAGCGCTCCCACATTTCCGTGAAAAAAAGAACGACCAATCCTTGTGGGTGATTCCTGAGCATAATTTCTCCTAACAACTGATGACCGGTTCTGGTACTTTATAATCGTCTAAAATAAACATTTATCCAATAAAAGGCAATTGATGTTAGTTAAGGATTTGTATTTGACTTATATTGTGAATATTGAGCAGCGATTATTAAATGCAGGCTATTCGTGAAGAAAACGTTATTTCGAGTTGATCGAATCCCATGAATTATTTTCACCGTACCAGGATGTCAATTAAAGAGCTTTACTTTACATTAGAGTACGGTGAAATTCGTATATCTTTTAAAGTACTGGCAAAACATGTTCTGGGAATCACATCAATAATGCAGCCGTCTTTTTTTATTGTTTTGCTCGCGAGATTGGGTTTGTTCTCCGGTATGGACATCGCATTTTTCCTGCGGCAGATATCGCCGGTCGCAAATATCTTCGATCACATTGGGACAAAATTCTGTGGCGAGCTTTTTCGTAGCCTGGCAAATCGACACATCCACCACACCATCCGGTCGTTCAAACTGGACAACCGGCAAGTGAAGGGTATCGTGGGCTGCTTTCATAAAAGGCGCGGTAATGGGCAAGGCCGCCCGGGCGCCGGCTTGGCGGTCGCCAAGTGACATAGCCGGATCATCCAGGCCTACCCATACACCGGCAACAATTTGTGGCGTAAACGAAATGTACCATGCATCAGTAAAATCATTGGTCGTGCCGGTTTTCCCACCAGCAGGGCGCAGAAATTTATACACCGAGCGCGAGGCAGCTCCCGTTCCCTGCTGAGCAACAGTCTTTAGCATATCTGTCATAATATAAGACGTCTCTTCCCTGAGCACGCCTCTGCTGGACGGGTTGGCACGCTCCAGTAAATTATCATACTTGTCCTTGATTCGCATTACCGCAGTGGGTTCTACCCGAACGCCCTGATTTGCAAAGACACTAAAAGCAGAAACCATTTCCAATGGAATCACACCGGTTGAGCCCAGTGCGATGGCATCCACCGGTTGTATGTCGGTCGTGAGTCCGAAATTGCGGGCATATTCGATAACCTGTCTGGGCGGGACATTTTCCTGCACCAGTCGCACGGCGATCAAATTGAGCGAACGCCGTAATCCTTCCCGCAACGTCGTTTCATTGCCCACGGACAAATCATAGTTGGATGGTGTCCATCTTGAACCGTCCGGCATCTCCAAAACCACGGGCTGGTTGAGTTTTTCATAATATGGCATATAACCATTGTCTACGGCAGCGGTGTACACAATGGGTTTAAAAACAGAGCCAGGCTGACGGACAGCTTGAGTGGCACGGTTAAATTCGCTTTCATTATAATTCCTGCCGCCGACCATTGCCAGAATTTGTCCGGTTGACGGTTCGATTGCCACGAACGCCACTTGTACGCGGCACTTGGCTTCGATAAGGGAATCCCGGTACGCCGTATCTGCCCTCAATTGTTCCAACGTTCGTTTCTTCAGCTCGGATGGCGGAACCAGATCAGCAAAATTATCCCGGCGCCGCATCTCCCGGTTAACTCGTTCTTGCAAGGTGGGCAGATGCTGGCGGATGGCACGGTTGGCGCAAGCCTGGACGCGGCTGTCCAATGTGGTGTAAACTTTCAATCCCGTCTCGTAAATCTCATATCCATATTTTTTATAAAGCATTCGCCGAACATGCTCGACGAAATAAGACGCATCGTCAATATCAATTTTGTCCTCGTGTACGACCAACTGCAACTCTTCGTCAAGCGACTGGTCATACTGCTCTCGAGTAATAACGCCCCTGTCCAGCATCAATTTTAACACCAAATCGCGGCGGTCTATTGCGTCCTGGTAATGTTTATATGGATTCAACGCGCCTGGACGCTGCAACATGCCCGCCAATAACGCACATTCGGAAATCGTCAAATCATCAATAGATTTGTTAAAAAAATAGCCCGCCGCCGATTCGATACCATAGGTGCCATAACTGAACTGCATTTGATTCATGTACATTTCCAGGATTTCATCTTTCGTATAAGTGCGTTCAAGTTGAATGGCTGTTAAAATTTCTTTTATTTTTCGTGTCACTGTCTTTTCAGGCGTCAGATAAAGCCGGCGGGCGAGCTGCTGAGTAAGCGTACTGGCGCCTTGTTCCTTGCTCTTTGTGAACAGATAATTGAATGTTACCAGTAAAAATCTTGTGGGATCAATTCCCCAATGATGGTAAAATTTTTTATCTTCGGTGATCAGAACAGCATCAATCATTCGCCTGGGGATTTTGGAAAGAGGAGTATACGAGCGTTTATGAGTGTAAAATTCTTCTAATAATTTTCCATCTGCTGAATAAACTTTGGTGGCCAGTTCGGGTGTGTAATTTTCCAATTGATCAAAAGAAGGCAAATCACGACCGAACCAATACAGCATACCGGTTCCGGCAAGAAATGCTAAAATTAAAAGTGAGAAAAATAATTTATAAAAAAGAGGAATTGTTTTTTTTCGCTTATTATTAATATTTTTTTGTGACCTTCTTTTCACGTTCACACATCCTTGGATAATATCAACATTAACATAAAATTATACAGATCAGTCTAGATGTTATAAGTGAATTTTTTATGAATGAATAATCCACCACACTTCACCTCTCTTCATCATCAATATCCCCAACTGTTCCTTCAGACCACTCAAGGGCTTCACTTTCCCTGACCCTGTCATCTGCCATCGCTTTGTATGCAGCATACATATCTTTCTTTACAACATGCGGGCGAACTAACTTTTCAATAAAACGACTGATTTTCCGTGGTCCAATCACCCTATGTAAGCCGTTATAAACCTCCTCGTCTATGGTCACAGTGAGTTTTTTTTGCATCACAAACACCTCTTTGCATCTTATCATCAAATTCTTAATCTTAATGACGGAAATGCCGTCTGCCAGTAAAGACCATGGCCATGTCCCGTTCATCGGCGGCTTGAATCACTTCTTCATCGCGAACAGAACCGCCTGGTTCGATGACTGCTGTTGCGCCTGCTTGTGCGGCTGCATCAACGCCATCCCTGAACGGGAAAAACGCATCAGAAATGACAACAGAGCCTTTGAGACTTAAACTGGCGTCTTTGGCTTTAGCAACAGCAAATTTTGAAGCATCCACTCTTGACATCTGACCAGCTCCGATTCCAAGCGTTTGTTTTTCATTGACATAAATCACTGCATTGCTTTTCACCCATTTGCACAATTTCCAGCCAAACAGCATGGCTTGTCTTTCAAGGTCTGTAGGAGGACGTTTCGTAACTACTTTGAATTCATCCGGATTTTCAAAACCAACATCAAGGTCTTGCAGCAGGAACCCCCCGGCTACTGCTTTTATTTCCAATCCCTCCTGCAACGGCTGATCTGTGGGCCATTCGATGAGACGGATGTTTTTCTTCCGGGTCAGGATGTCCAGAGCGTCCTGGGAAAATGCCGGTGCAATAACCACTTCGGTAAATATTTTGGCAATGCGTTCAGCTACACTGCCGCTTACTGTGCGGTTCATGGCAACGATGCCGCCGAATGCGGATACGGAATCTGTTTTTAGCGCGTTCTCATAAGCCAAAGCCAAATTCTTATTCGTAGCGGTGCCGCAGGGATTACTGTGTTTGATAATAGCAACCGTTGGCGTGTCGAATTCCAGGACCATACCGATAGCCGCATTCATATCCATAATATTATTGTACGAAAGCGCTTTGCCATGCAATTGTTTGGCTGCCACCACCCCGCCTGGCGGTTTCAACGGCTCCGCATAAAAAGCGGCTTGCTGGTGCGGATTTTCGCCATAGCGCAAGTCCTGAACCTTTTTTAACTGAAAAGTAACCTCGTCACCGAAACCGGTTTGCTGTTTTTCTTTCTGTGATAAAAACGAGGAAATCGCCCGGTCGTATTGAGCGGTTCGCCGAAAGGCATCCAATGCCAACTGCTTGCGCGTTTCTTCAGTCACAGCGCCGTTGTTGCTTTTCAATTCTGCAATCACCATTTTATATTGATCAGGTCCGGTTACCACAGCAACAGCCGGATAATTCTTGGCTGCCGCACGAATCATGCACGGACCGCCAATATCAATATTTTCCAAAGCTTCATCCATAGTCACATTCGGATTGGCCACTATTTTTTCAAACGGATACAAATTGACAACCACCATATCGATCGGCGCAATATTCTGATCAGCCAATTCCTGTATATGTTCGGCACTGGTGCGTTTTGCCAGCAAACCGCCGTAAATTTTCGGGTGCAGGGTTTTCACGCGTCCGTCTAAAATTTCCGGGAATCCCGTAATATCGGAAACATTTTTTACCGGAATATCATTTTCCTGCAAATGCCGGGCTGTTCCACCGGTAGACAATATTTCGACATCGTTCTCACAAAGCACCCGGGCCAATTCAACAAGACCTGATTTGTCGTAGGTACTAATCAAAGCACGTTTCACCTTTGGGTCGCTCACAATAAATCCCTCGTTTTTATTCGAATCAGTTGTACAATATGGCAAAAATTTGCTATTTTATCAAAACGTATGTTCGGCATTTTATTAACGTTCCGGCAAAATAATAGTCCGCCGGCCCTCGATGCGGACGCGGTCTGCAGCAAAAAGTTGAATCGCCTGGGAATAAACCTTGTGCTCAACTTTGAGCACCCGTTCGGCCAGAGAATCTGGCGTATCGTCGTTTTTTACGGGCACACATTCCTGGATGACAGGCGCACCGGCATCATACTCGTCAGTTACCAGGTGCACGGTGACGCCAGTGACTTTGCAGCCATAATTTAACATCGCTTCGTGAACGTGCCGGCCATACATACCTTTGCCGCCAAAGGACGGCAGCAATGCAGGATGAATGTTGAGCATCCGGTTATTATAGGCATTGATAATAGCGGAAGGTACTTTTTTCATGTAACCGGCTAAAATGACAAATTCGGTGTCAAGTTCGTGCAGCACATCAACAAGTTTTTGTGTAAAAGCTTCATCCGAATCAAATTGTCGTCTGGAAATATGGTAAGCGCAGAGGCCGCGTTTTCTGGCCTTTTCAAGCGCGCCGGATTGTGAATTGTTACTGATCACGCCAACAACCCGGGCATCGAGCTTTCCGTTATCGATATTTTTATAAATGGCATCCAGATTGGATCCGCGTCCGGATGCGAACGCGGTAATGCGAAGCATCTTTTTATTAGGCATCGGCAACACCTGTCTCTAAAAAATTCAACCGTCCATTATTTCCGTCAATCTCCACCTGGCATCCTACGGGCACGGTGATTTTTCGGGCGCCATGTCCATAAGGAAATTCTGTGATTACCGGACAATTCAACTTGCCCAAATAGCGATTGATTACTTTGTCAAAGTTCATTGGATTGGGATTTTCATCCGGTTTAATATCTAAAAAATCACCCAACACCACACCGCTGAGTTGGTTCAAAACTCCGCTGTTCTCAAGCTGTGCCAGGTATCGGTCAATTTTATACAAATCTTCTCCGATATCTTCCAAAATCAAAATAGCATTTTTAAAATCCGGGCAATAGGCCGTTCCGAGCAAGGTTACCAGTACCGAAAGACATCCACCTAATAAACGTCCTGTGGCTAATCCTGGCTGGAAAGGCTGGCAATTTACATGATCAGGAAATTGGATTAAATCTTTTACAACAGGACGCTGTATAGCGGACCAAAGCGATGCTTCGGTTTCAGGATCGATGTCTCGGCCCAAATCTGTGGCAACCATAGGGCCGGAAAACGTCACCAGTCCTGTTTTTTTTAAAAGCGCCATTTGCAATGCGGTAACGTCGCTGTATCCGACAAATATTTTTGCATGTTGACGAATAGTCTCGTAATCGATCTCTTTTAAAATTCTCGACGAGCCAAATCCTCCCCGGCTGCAGAAAATCGCCGTAATTGACGGATCGCTGAACATACTATTCAAATCGGTAACGCGTTCTTTATCCGAACCGGCCAGATAACCAGTTTCACGCTGAATAGCCTCACCCTGTTTGACGAGAAATCCTCTTTGTTGAAGATAAGCAATGCCTCGTTGTAAAAGAGCAGCTTTTTGGCGGCCGGGCGGACTGGCCGGTGAAATAACGCCGATGGTGTCTCCCACACGGCACGGGGACGGTTTAAGAATCATAAAAAACTGTGTCTTTCACCCATTGTTTTAATCACGGGCGTAGCGTTGAATTTCGTAAATCGAAATCGGGTAGACCAGCCTAAAATCTCCAAAACCGGTATCATCGTAAAACTCAAATTGACGGTTTATAGAATAATACTGCCAAATTTGATATGGTTTTGAATTGGACGGATAATCATTGCGAATGATGTTATCCGGTGGGCCCAGAATAATGAAAAGCATGCCGCGGTCAGTACGCCAGCCTTCCCGTCCCATGACAGTAAAATGACGGTTCGCCAATTCAACACGAGTATAATATTGATCCATAGCCTCGTTAAAAGAATCTGCAGGCGTTGGATCGCGTTTTTTCCAAAATGCCTTAAAAACTTCTAGTTTTTTCTCTTTGGGAGCTTTTTTCAGTTTTTTCCACTCTTTGCCATTTGCCGTGTAATGCGCCTGCTTTATTGCGGTTTCGAGGTCTTCGGCATTGCGGGGCAAGCCTTGCCAACGGATATAAAACGGTTTGACGAGTTTGATCGTGTTATCATCGCTGGATACTTTTATCGTCAATTCATACTCGTCGTGATTCAGGCTATCAACTGGTAACTCGAATGTAAGCGCCGTGCGTTCACCTGTTAGGTTTGCTGAAAAGGCGTCTTTATACTCGGATGCACTGCCCTGGCCTTTTGCGCTGTAATTGACCTGAACATCTTTAACATTTCCATGATTATATATTTCAAAATATACATTTGACGGCGAACTCAGTCCTTTATATGGATTTGTCACATCGGGCAGAATGCTCCTGATCTGGTTATTTTCAAACTCGACTTTTCTGGCAAAAGAAAAGGCACCGGCGTTTAGCTGACCATCAGAAAAGTCATTCGCCTTGACCTCTGCTTCGGCCTGAAACTTTTCCTGACTTTGGATATCATTAAAAGTGAGACGGACATTATACTTTCCGGGTTTAACATCGAACACCTGGTTTGTCAGACTCACGTCACTCCGGCTATTGGTTCTCTGATAGCCGTCGACTCTTACGGTCTCTTCCCATATTTTGCCGTCTACCTGTTCCTTGCCGTCCAAAATAACGGTGGTCATTTCGTAGGTAGCTTCGAAACCGTCGGATATTTTGATGAAAAGCAATTCATCGTAAACTACCTCCGCCAGGATGGTCAACCGGCTCTGATCAAAATTCTCTGGCGGTGCACTGTTGATGATATCAAAATGAAACTTTGGCGATATTTGCTTGATCTTCATCTCTGCCTGACTAAAGAGACTGGCAGCAGATAAAATAGCTATTAAAATCATTAAAAATAATACTTTTCTCATACACTGCTCCTCAAAGTTTTAACTTTAGCTCAATAATTTTAATGGAGCTAGATGTTAAATGTTCCTCTAATTAAGCAAAAAGGCTGCTTTTCCATCGCAGCATAAAACATTAACACTCGACAATCACCTGTGCTTCCAGATCGTACGTATCCGCGGCTGTAGCGATAACGTCGTAAAAATGACCTACTTTAACATCAGGAAAAAGCAATACCGTATTATCAATATCAGGTGCATCTCGTTGTGTTCTGGCTATAGCAAGGTTATTTGATTCTTCGTATTCATCGACGATCACGGTGAACCGCTGTCCCACCATCTCCTCGTTATGCTGTAAAGAGATACCAGCGTGCAATTCCATAATCTCTTGCTGACGTTCCACTTTGACCTCTGGCGGTACATCATCGTAAAATTCAAAGGCGCGAGTTCCTTCTTCATGGGAATAGGTAAAGGCACCCAACCGGTCAAATTGGACGTCTTCCAGAAAAGACAGCAACTCCTTGAAATGGTCGTCAGTTTCACCGGGGAATCCGGTGATCACAGTTGTTCGAAGCGTCACATTATCGAGTTTTCGGCGTAATTTTTGGATGACATTGACAATATCCTGACGCGTTACTCTCCGGCCCATACGTTTTAAAACCGGCTCGGAAATGTGTTGAATGGGCATATCCACATAATTGACCACCTTTTCCAGATCAGCCATAGTATCGATGAGTTGATCATTCCAATGAGCCGGATGGGTGTACATTAATCGAATCCAGCGGAAACCTGAAATTTCGTCAAGAGCGCACAGTAAATCGGATAACTGTTTGTTAGTTTTCAAGTCCTGGCCGTACATGGTGGAATCTTGCGCCACAAGAATGAGCTCGTTCGTACCACTTGCTGCGAGCTGTTGCGCTTCGTTTATAATGTCATCAAAAGGCCGACTCTTATATTTACCCTTGATCAGCGGAATAGCGCAATAGGAACAGCGATTGTTACAACCATCGGCAATTTGCAAGTAGGCGTAATGAGAAGGTGATAACTTTTTTCGAGAAACACAAGTAGCGTTCTGGTATGTCAGATAACGTAACAATTGCTGCTGCGTTTGAAATGCATCAGTAGACTGAAAAAAGTGGTTGACTTCGGGCAGTTCTGTTTTGAGAGTTTCTTTATAACGTTGCGGTAGGCATCCACTGACAAAGATTTTCAGATCTGGATTTTGCTGCCGATGAGCCACAGCTTTAAAAATTTCTCCGATTGATTCTTCTTTTGCATTTTTAATAAAGGCACATGTGTTAATCAAAACCGCATCTGCGTTATTGATCGAATCTGTCAGGGTACAATAAGCCTGTACACCTCCCAGAATATATTCGAGATCAATTTGATTTTTGGGACATCCCAGGTTAACGTACGCTAATCTCATCACTGAAACAGTGCCTCAACAAATGTTTTGGGATCAAATTCTGCCAGGTCATCGAGCCCCTCCCCGACTCCGACAAAGCGAACAGGAATGCCTAATTGCCGGGTGATCGTAAAGACAATACCGCCTTTGGCTGTGCCATCGAGTTTGGTTAATATGATGCCAGACACATCAACCGAATCAGCAAATTTCCTGGCCTGAGCCAGGCCATTTTGACCAGTGGTAGCATCGATGACCAGAAAAACATCGTGAGGCGCTTCCGGTATTTGTTTTTGAATGACACGATGTATTTTTGCCAGCTCTGCCATCAAATTCGTACGCGTGTGCAGCCGGCCGGCTGTATCGACAATCAGAACGTCCATCTTTCGCGCTTGAGCAGCTTTCAGCGCATCAAAAGCGACTGCGCCGGGGTCAGCGCCCATTTGGGTGTGAATGATATCTGCTTTTGCCCGTTCTGCCCAGATATTTAGCTGGTCAACAGCGGCAGCGCGAAATGTGTCCGCCGCTGCCAGCATCACTTTTTGTCCCTCTGAACGATATCGATGCGCCAGCTTGCCAATTGTTGTCGTTTTACCGACGCCATTTATGCCAACAATGCTGATGACATACGGTTTTTCCCGCACGCGCGAAGAAAGCGCTCCGTCTTGATCCAGCACATAGACCAGTTCATCTTTTAAGAGCTCTATGACGTCTTTTGCCGCAATTGTTTTAATTTTATTGGCCTGATCACGGATGTCATCAATAATTCGTTCTGCGGTATCAACTCCCACGTCGCTTGAGATAAGCAGTTCTTCCAATTCTTCGAGAACGTACTCATCGATATTTTTACCAGAGACCACACTCGCAATCCGGTCGATTAATCCACTTTTTGTTTTTGCGAGTCCTTTTGATAATTTTGAAAAACTTTTCAGCACGACTGCTGCCTCGTCCTCATTTATTATCCGAATTCAACTGAAATTTTTTATGAAACAATGTACGATGCGTCCAAAAATAATCCACCAGTGTCGCTGGAATTAGAATCAAGGTGAAATAAAACAACACCCACTTTATCACAGGCACGTCAAGAGTAAAAGTCAGAATGACAAAAACCAGCACCAATGCTGTCCATTTTCCCAGCCAATTGGATTCTACAACCAGCTTTTGTTTGGAAATAACAAAAAGACCGGCTAATAAAAGCAAGAGGTCGCGACCAATCACAACACCAACATACCAGTATGGCAAATCTTTATGCATAGCCAGCACAATCACGACGGTAGCAACAGAAATTTTGTCGATTAAAGGATCTATCAACCGGCCAAGGTTTGACTTTTGATGAAAATGCCGGGCAATGCGACCGTCGAAAAAGTCGGTTAAACCCGACAGCACCATAAATAAAAGCGCATAGAGATCTCCGCTTCGGGTATCCTTGCTCAAAAAATAAACAATGAACGGAAGAAAAACTAATCTCGCAAATGAGAGTAGGTTTGGCACGGTAACGATATTTTCATCTTCTTTGATCAACTTTACAATCGTCTCTTTCATTTGGTTGTTTTCCTAAGAAAAGACTTTTAATGCCTGCATAATAAGAGAAGGCTTTTTAACCAGAGCAGCCCGAAAGAGCATGAGCAATGTTCGCTTTTCTTTATTTATTTTTAACGCTTTTTCTGCAATTTCGTCCAGTTCCGGATCTGTCAAGTTATACACATAATTTTTTAAATTGTAACACATTTTATGATTCCGGCCTTCTTTTTTATGCCAGAGTTGACCGTACTCGGCAAGACGTTTGGCAGATACGTCTTTTTCCTTGATGGCTTTGCCGGCAACCTGGCCCGCCAGCATTCCGGCGTACATGCCGCTTGAAATACCTCCGCCGCTGATAGGATTAGCCTGATGAGCGGCATCGCCGACGAGCATCAAACCATCAGCAAAGATTTTATCAAGCGTCTTGTCACATGGCACTCCGCCAGCAACGGTTGTCAACCGGGAAGCGTTGGGAAAATCTGTTTGCAGAAACTCTTGCAAGTAATCGACAGGTGATTTTTCGCTAGCCATTTTCCCGGAAATTCCGAGCCCCACATTAGCCAAACCGTTTCCTTTTGGAAAAGCCCACAAATAGCCCTGCGGCGCCCGGCTGGCAGAAAAATAAAGATGTATGTTCTCTTTTCTTATATTCACATTACTGGCGGTAACCTGAACGCAGGTTTCCATATCAGACAATTTGCAGCGGGTTGTCAATCCTGCCCATGTGCCAATGCGTGATTCCACGCCATCGGCACCAATAACAATATCTGCATAAACATCGTAACTCTCATGCAAGTAGTTCATTTTAACGCCAATAACCTGCTGGTCTTTTTTTATCACATCATACACATGAGCTTTTGTCAGGATGCAAGCGCCCTGGGAGGCTGCCTCCCGGGCTAAATCGAAATCGAATATTTTTCGATCGAGAATGTACCCGGTTTCAGTATGCAGTTCAACCTGATTACCGTTCGGCGCATGAAAAATCACACCATTTGTTTCATTGGCTATCCAGCGGTCTTTGATTTCTTTTACAGAAGCTAACAGTCCTTTTCGGCTTACTCCCTCGGCGCAACGAACCGGTATACCGATATCACGGTCTTTTTCCAGCAACAGCACAGAAGCACCTGATGCAGCGGCATAACGGGCGGCGGTGCTCCCGGCTGGTCCGGCGCCCACTATAATTATATCATACCGATTCCGCATGCACCACCTCCAAAGCCTTTACAGGACAAACATATACGCAGTTCAAGCACATTGTGCATCGTTTTTCATCGATTGCAAGTTCTGTTTCTGATAATGCAATGGCATCTGTCGGACAAACAGCAACGCATGCACCACATAGATCGCATAGAAATCGTTTTTTAAGAATAGCATCCATAGTCAAAATCCCGGAAGAAGAGTTAATAGGCTATATACCACTTAGAGTTGGATATTTAAAATTGAAACGTTTGCTATAATAATACCGTGATGAAACAAAAACAATTCCTAAAAATATTAAAAAAAATGGATAAAAAAAACATAAAGACAGAGCAAAAACCGTGATGCCTACTTTACACGTTTTAAATGCAAAGACAATCGTTTGGTGAGATATCAACCGTATCCATAACGGCAGGTACAGTAAACCGACCAGAAGCATGAACTGATTTTGCTGGATTAGGCTGACGAGCAGCGTCAATGCAAAAAATAATAATCCCGCCCGCATGGTAGTTTGTTTGCCATAACGAACGGCAAATGTGATTTTTTTGCTTGCCCTGTCACCGGCTATGTCCGGCAACAAGGTCAGAAAATATAATCCTGTATTATAAAAAACAAAAGGCAATGAAGCTACTAAAAGATCAATCAGCTTTGCGTTGCCCAGCAGCCAGCCCGATGCAAATGCCAGCCACCCCATCAACATGTTTGCTCCCACACCCCATAATGGTCTGTTTTTTAATTCAAAAGGATAAAAATTATAGAAAAAAGCGGTAAGAATATTGAAAAAGAGAACGGTGAAAAAAACATAAATATTTATAAAAAAGGAAACACCTAAAGAAACAGCAATGAGCAAAACAGCCTGCACAAATCCGGAACGGATGGAAACATATTGATTTCCGATTAAAAAGAGTTTGTTATTTTCGTTATCACTATGAATGTCACAAATTTGATTGAGCACAAAGCTGCCACCCATGGCGCATGCAAACGCCAGCAGAGTCATGCAAAGTAAAGGATTCCAAAGAACAGGCTCATTATTTTGATGGTAAAACACAGCAACAATAGAATTGTTTTGCGTTACTGCGGCATATCCGGATAGAAGCGTTGCCCAGCCCGGGATAAACAAAACCGGACGCATCAAAAAAATATGATCAAAAACCTTCAGCAGTTTATTCATGCTGATGTTTACTGATCTTTTTCTCCACGGGTATCGGATACTCACCGGTAAAACAGGCTGTACAGTAACCGCCGTTTTCGGTTGGTACCGAGTCCAACAGCGCTTCCACGGACAAATAATTCAGACTATCACAACCAAGATAATCGCGAATCTCTTCCACAGATTTTTTATTGGCAATCAACTGGTCTTTTTCAGGAAAGTCCATACCGTAAAAGCAAGGCGATGTGATTGGCGGCGAGCTGACGCGGACGTGCACTTCTTTGGCACCAGCTTTACGGATGAGCTTGACAAGTTGTTTGAGGGTGGTGCCGCGCACAATTGAATCCTCGACAACCACGACGCGTCTGTTTTCCAGAATGCCACGAACTGGATTGAATTTCACCCGTACGCCGAAATCTCGCATATCTTGTTCCGGACTGATAAAAGTCCGGCCGACATAATGATTGCGGATGAGGCCGAGTTCAAACTTGAGGTCTGATCGACGCGAATAACCAACCGCTGCTGTGTTGCTAGAGTCTGGGACAGAAATAACAATATCGGCGTCTGCCGGACTTTCCAGTGCCAGATTCTTGCCTAACTTTCGCCGCACCTTGTCAACGTTTTCATTAAAAATCCGGCTGTCCGGTCGGGAAAAATAAATGAACTCAAAAATACATTTGTGCGTTTTTGTTGATTCCCCAATCCTGTGACTGGTTATACCCTTCTGATTGATTTCCACAAGCTCGCCAGGTTCTACATCACGAACATAATTTGTCTTGAGCAAATCAAGAGCGCACGTTTCGGAAACAACAAAGTAAGCCCCGTTTTTTTCGCCGATACAAAGCGGTCTCACGCCATGCGGATCTCGAGTTGCATAAACACTTTCCCGGGTCATCAAGGTAATCGAAAAAGCGCCGCTTATCTGCTGAAGGGCTTCAATGATTTGTCTGGTCATGATCTGCGCTTTGGATTTGGCTATCAGGTGAGCTAAAACTTCTGTATCAGTGGTGGTCTGGAAAATAGAGCCGTCTTTTTCCAGTTTTCGTCTCAGAAAACCGGAATTTGTAAAATTACCATTGTGACTTATTGCCAGCGGCCCATCTTTGGTGCTGGCCAGTAGCGGCTGCGCGTTCAAAATATTTGTAGAGCCTGTAGTGGAATAACGGTTGTGTCCCACGGCCATCGATCCTTGTAACCGGTCAAAAATATTCTTATCGACAAAGGCATCAGCTACCAGTCCCTGAGCTACATGTTTATGCATATGCTTGCCATCATGGCTAACTATACCGGCGCTTTCCTGGCCCCGGTGTTGCAAAGAATATAACGCTAAATAAGACAAATACGCAGCCTGTGGATCGCCATAAACAGCGACAACCCCGCAATTTGATTCGGGTTTATCCAAAGTTTTTAGGCAGCTATTATTTTTATTTTGTTGATGCATTTATTAACACTATTCCAAGAGTTATTCCAACTAGATCTGCGACAATATCTTTCACACTCGCGTGCCCGCCGCGACCATATTTATCATAAGCTTCTTTTGCCAGTCCCAGAGATAAAGAAAACCCGACAGCTATTTGTTGCGAGGCATGTTGAGATTGATTCAGTTCCTGTTTTGCTGAATAATAACCGAATCCTGTCAAAAAAGCACTTGCCATTAAATGGTGCGCCTTGTCCGGGGCAAACCATTTATCCGTTACAGAAGGCGTGTCGCTTTTGACTAACGTATCCGGCAAAGTGAGTTCCCATGTTGTTTCGGCAGGGACAGGCTGCACAGCAGATATGAACAGAACAGAAATGAACAGAACAAATCGACCCATATTACAGTCCGAGATCATCACTGATACGTTGCATACCTTTAAGCGCCAAACTTGTGAATTCTTCGAGAGAGAGACCAAACTCCTCACAGGTGCGAATTTGATCCCGGTCAGCGCCTTTGGCAAAACTTTTTTCTTTAAAACGCCTTAAAACGAAATCAGGTGTCACAGATTCCAGCTTTTTATCCGGATGCATCAGAGTTGCAGCCACAACAAGCCCGGTTATCGGATCTGCAGCATAAAGAGCTTTATCGAGCAGCGATTCGCACGCAACAATGTTATTGTGACATTTAATCGCATGAACGACATCTTCCGGCACATCGTAATCCTGCAAAATTTCTTCAGTGACCAGCGTATGTCTTTCCGGCGTTTTTGCTGTTTCTTCGTAATCCAGGTCGTGAAGCAGCCCGGTGAGCCCCCATTTTTCAATGTCTTTATCAAAGTGACCGGCTAACTCACGCATAACCGCCTCGACAGCAAGTACATGTTTAAACAGATTTTTGTTAGAGAAACGTGGTTTTACCAAACTATAAGCTTGTTCGCGTGTCATTCGCACACCGTTATGTTTAATGAAGTACTGTAAGAGAATCGTTTTAATTATTTTACAGATTAGAACTTGTACGTCTGGTCTATTCTTGTTCCGCAAAAGTGTAGGTCCTTGAACGTTTGACCTAAAAATAATTTCCAGTAAAAATAATATAAACAAAAATCAAAAAAATCGCAACCGGGCATATAAAACGGATCAGAAACGTCCAGGTGCGCCGAAAGTAAAAAAAGTTTTCATGTTCCTCGACTTCCGCTTGGACAGATTTAATGCCCCACCGGTAGGCAACGAACAGCGAGATAAAAAAAGCGCCAACGGTTAGAGAATAGTTGCCTAATGTGATATTCAGCATATCGAGAAATCCGAGTCCGATGCCGGGTAGTTTGGACAACCATTCCACGCCACCGAACGATAATGCCGAAGGCAGTCCTAAAAAGAAAGCTATAATAGTGATAAAAATTGTGGCTTTTTTACGCCGCCATTTTCGTTCGTCAACCATAAAAGCGACACACACCTCAAAAAGTGAAATTGTTGAAGTAAGCGCCGCAACTGTGAGCAGGAGAAAAAAACCGGACCCAAAGATTCCACCGAGCGGCATTTTGTTAAAAATTGTCGGAATGACGATAAATACTAAACCCGGGCCGCCCTCGGGGTCCAGGTTCATGGCAAAGAGGGCCGGAAAAATCAAAAATCCAGCCATAATGGCAATAAAAGTATCAAACAAACACACCCAGCCAGCCGACACAACGACATTATCTGTTTTGGCAATGTAACTCCCATAAGTGATCATTGCCCCCATGCCAAGGCTCAGCGAAAAGAGCGCCTGTCCCAACGCCATGGCCACGATGCCCGGTGTCAGGCGTGAAAAATCAGGTTTCAGATAAAAAGTAAGCCCTTCTTCGGCGCCCGGGAGTGTGACAGACCGCAAGGTAAGCACAAACAAAAGGATCAGTAAAATTGGCATGAGAATTTTCACCCAGCGCTCGATGCCGCTGGAGATACCGCCCACAACGACCAAAGCTGTTAGCACTAAAAAAACAAGCAAGTAGAATACCGTTTCCGCTGGATTGCTGACAAAACGGTTAAAAATTTGTACAGATTGTTCGGATGTTATATTTTGTGAGAACACACCGCTCATGGTTTTAATAAAATAACCAAACGTCCAGCCGGCAATCACCGAATAATAGGACAAAATACCGATGCCAGTTAATACGCCCAGAATTCCCACCAGCTTCCAGGCGCTTTCAGGGGCGAGTTTACGAAAAGCGCCCACGGGATTTAATCCGGTGTGGCGGCCGAGAGAAATTTCAGCGAGCATGACCGGCGCGCCAATCAATACGACGAAAATAATATAAAGCAAAACAAAAGCCGCTCCTCCGCTTTCGCCGGTCACATATGGAAAGCGCCAGATATTACCCAGACCAATAGCAGAACCAGCAGCCGCCAATACAAAACCAATACGAGATCCCCAGGCACCACGATCTTTTGTTTTGTGCAAAAAACCTCCTCTGACTATTGATTTACCAATTAAACGTAAACTGAATTGTATAAAACCGAGAAGTTAATCCGGTTTTTGGTTCGGATTGAGTAAAAGTTACCATTGAAAGATCAGGACTTGCTTCAAAATCTGCCATATGCGCATCGACATAGGCATCGGCCATGCTGTATAAAATAGTCGCGCCTAACAGCCAGATGGAAAGATTCCGGTTTTCCCAATAATAATTTCGGTCTATTTCTGTTTCAGCGCTTTGCAGATATTGATTCAAAACAATGGCGTTGGTTAAAAATCCAATTTCAGCGCCGCCAATTAAAATGCCTTTGAACCATTTACCGTTATAAAATTGCCCCCAGCCCGGCAAAATTAACGACCGCAGCATGGCTCCGGTTGGGTCTGGCAAGGAAATGCTGTCAGATGGCGATGCGGTCGTGCTGTCCGCATTTGCAAAAGATTGAGACATCGCCGAAAAAATAACAGATGAAAAAGACAGTAAAAAAACCAGAATCACTAACGAATTTTTATGCGCGAAACAATGGATCATTGATTCACACAAGCAATAGCTTCAATTTCGACAACAGCACCTTTTGGCAGTTGTTTAACGCCAACTACAGAACGTGCGGGTTTATGCTCTTTAAAAAAATGGGTATATTCCTGATTCACCGCAGAAAATTTGTCCATCTCAACAAGGTAAACTGTGGTCTTTATGATACCGTTAATGTTTGCCCCTGATTCCTGTAAAACTGCCTGGATATTGTGCAGAGCCTGCCGGGCTTGAGCCGCAACATCGCTGCCGGCAAAATCGCCTGTTGCCGGATCTAATCCGAGTTGACCAGAGGTGAAAACAAATTTTTCACATCCTGTGCTGACAGCCTGACTGTACGGACCAATGGCTTTGGGCGCTTTGGTTGTCTTGATGAGTTTCATTTTTTCAATCCTGCAAATATGTTTTTTGAATAATATTTTATGAATATTTCGATCACCTCTTGTTGCTCCTGATTTGTGGAATCGTTATTATTGAACATCACTATGTCACTGATGCTAAAATTCTGCAAAAAGTTCAAATCGCTTTCATTGAGTATATCGCTGTTTTGCATTTCCAGGATAGCTACAATTCGATCCAGTTTGATCTTTTTAAACGCAGCAACAACAAACTCGTCAAAAGCTGTGCCGGTATCCTGTGATAAAATATCCATAACCCGGAAAAAATTCATGCGGGTGCGATAGTGCCGTTTGGAAGTAAGGGCATCAAACACATCTGCAACAGCAATTATTTTCGATAACATTGGAATTTCATTATCGCGTAACCCAACAGGATAGCCGCTGCCATCCAGGCGTTCGTGATGAGATGAAGCTATCAGCGGAACATCGCCCAGTTCCCGGGTAAAATTGATTTTTTCGAGTATCGTGCGCGTGTACCGCGGATGGTGTTGAATCTGCTTGTATTCTTCATCTGTCAATGCGCCATTTTTTGTCAGAATGGCTTCGCGCACTCCGATCTTGCCAAAATCGTGCAGCAATGCGGCTGTTCGAAGAACTTCTCGCTCTTGATCAGACAGGTTTAAAATTTGAGCGATTTCATCAGCATACAAGGCAATTCTCTTGGAATGCCCGGCCGTCAAGGGATCTCTGGCATCTATGGTACTTGCCAGGGTTTCGATAAAACTATCAAAGGTCTTTTTCTGCTCTTCATAAAGTCGGGCGTTTTCGAGCTGGGATGCAGAAATCACAGAAATGGCATTGAGCAACTCTTCATCCTCATTAGTAAAAGGTCCCCCGAATTTATTCAGCGCCTGAAATACGCCAATATTGCTGCCCATATTATTTCTTAACGGCACAGCTAAAATATTACGCGTCACGTAGCCTGTTTGCCTGTCGATATCCGGATTAAACCTGTGGTCAGAATAAACGTCCGGAATGTTCAGAATCCGGCCTGTTGTCGCCACATGTCCGGCGATACCGGCTGTTTTTGGGAAACGTATGCGCGCATTCCCATGCGCTGCCCGTGACCACAACTCGTTCTTTTCTTTATCTAAAAGAAACACAGCGCAACGATCGCAATTGAGCGCTTTTTTCACTTCATCCATAATAAGTGAAAGCAAACGATCAATGCCGAGCTCTTGAGTGATGTTGCGCGTGATAGTAAAAAGAACTTTTAATTTTTCATGATGCTTCGGGTGTGTGAGAACATGGCCCGTATTTTGGACTTTCTGAAGGGGCATTGACAAAGCTTTGAACCATTAGTTGTTTTTCTTTTCTTCTTTTATTTCTACATCCTGGATATCTTCTTCAGAAAGATCGAGAGGTTTATTTTTACCTTTTCCATGAATTTCAATTGGTGATTTTTTTGGCTTTAATAGAGACGATGCAACTTTTACGGCAAAATACATGAGAAAGCCAATTAATATGAGACGTAACATGAAATTTAATCCTTATTAAAAATAATCATCATAGCCGCATTTGCTCTATGAGTATGATAGTTAACAATATGCACAATTTTTCTTATGAAATCAAGATTAATATAGTTGACAGCGTATTTCTTCAGTTATAGGTGGAGACACACTGACAAATGGCTCTTTTCAGTGGAATAACAAGGACTCTTTTCAGTGTTAAGTTGAAAAATTAAAGGAGGATTTTTGAAAAAACGAGTATATTTGATCTTTTTATCGATTATCTTTTTAAACTGCTCAGATGACATTGTTTCAGAATGCGAAAAGAGCATCGATGATTTACCATCTTTTCAGAAAATGACATTTACAGATATCCAGGAACAAATTTTCAATCCGAGCTGCGTCTCATGCCACTCTGGCACACGGCCCTCCGGCGGATTAGACCTGACAGAAAGTGAATCATGGAATAATCTTGTTAATGTCAACAGTGCAACGTCGTCTTATAAACTTGTTGTTCCTTACGACAGCGAAAACAGTTATTTATATCTTGTCTTAGATGGCACATCAGCCCCTTTAATGCCTCCAAACGGGCGGATAGGCCAGGCCAAAATCGACTCGGTAGCATCCTGGATTGACCGAGGCGCTCCACAAAATTAGGAGATTATCATGTTCTTACGTTTCACGTTCATTCTGCTCTTATTTATCTCACTAAACCATGCCGCAGAGTATCATGTAGATACTGAAGCAGACAATGTGGTGAGATTCATCTCTAAAGCCCCTCTTGAGGAATTTGACGGTATAACAGATGCGATCGATGGATACGTGCTGTGGGAAGGCGCGGAAATGTTAAATAAAAATGAATTTTTCTTCCAAGTCGATCTGGCAACGTTGGATACCGGCATTGGACTCCGTAACCGGCATATGCGGGAAAATTATTTGGAGACGGAAAAATATCCATTTGCTTCCTACGAGGGTGAGATGGTAAATATTGATTCTACTGATGCGGATACACTCATCGTCAATGTAAAGGGGACATTTTCTATTCATGGTGTTAAAAATCCCCTTTCTGCACAAGGCAAAATTGTACCCACGACTAACGGTTATTTTGCAAAATCTGCGTTTCAGATCAAACTTGGGGATTATAACATAAAAATTCCCAAACTCATGTTTATGAAACTGAACGAAATCATTAATATCGAAATACAATTTTATACAAAAAAAGTAAAAGAATGAAAGGCCTGTTTTGAAACACACTATTTTTTTGATAGGCATTTTTATTTTTGTTACATGCACAGCGCTATTCGCGCAAACAGAGCGATCGAGCTGGCAGCGCCCCGAGGCTGAGAGCCGTATATTACAACTGTTTCATTCACCCCATGCTATTGTGTTGCCCACGGCTGAAACCCTGTCACAAGGTGATATCCTGTTCGAAGTGTCGCATCGATTCTTACCATCCATTGGAAATGGTATTCAGGCTTTTTGGGGTGTTGATGGACCTGCAAATATTCGTTTGGCGCTGGGGTATGGCGTAACGGATCGATTTTTAGTTAACCTCGGACGTACAAATGTATATGATAATATAGATGTGCAACTAAAATACAAAGCCATGGAATGGGAAAATAAACTGGCGCCCACTCTGTTGACAATTCAGGCCGGAGCAGCGGTTAACACAGAAATAAACGAGCCGTTAGAAAATGAATCCAAACGCTGGCAATATTATGGCCAACTGGTTTTTAATACATTAATAAAAGATAAATTCGGCATGGGTCTTGTGCCTTCCTATCTTGACAATTCTCATATCTTTTGCAAAAAAAGACAATACGCATTTGCTGTGGGCACCTATGGTCAATATTATGTTTCCAGATTTTGGAGCGTGCTTTTTGAATGGACACCAACAGTAACCGGATGGCGACAATGGCACAATTCCGTTAGTTTTGGAGTGGAATTGGAAACAGGTGGACACTTTTTCAAGCTATTTTTTACTAACAATGGAAACATCAACACATCTCAATATCTTGCCGGTGCCGATCTTGATTTTAACGATCCCCAAAACTGGCGATTTGGTTTTCTGATCTCGAGAACTTTATAAACATTTTTACAAATATTTGTTTGGAAAATAAAAAACAAGGATATGCTATGAAAAAATCAGCTACAATCATTTTACTCCTGGTTATTGTCACCATTGGTTACTCCCGTTCCAAACGAGTAAACCAGATTCCGAATGGTTCAAAATTCAATTGTGAAACGTGCCACGAGGGTTTTGGCGGGCCGCGTAATGTGTTTGGTCAACAAGTGGGTACGAACTATTTGGATGGTAACGGTGATGTCATTTGGGGCGCTGAACTTGCTGGGCTCGATGCCGACGATGATGGTGCAACGAACGGCGAAGAGTTGCAAGACCCGGCCGGCGAATGGAAAATTGGTGAGCCAAATCCGGGGCAGAGCGACTTGGTAACAAATCCGGGAGATCCGGAAAGCGTCGTTTCGGTAAGTTTGGCAGCGAATAAAACGCCAGATCACTTTCAGTTAATGCAGAATTATCCGAATCCATTTAATAACTCGACGCGTCTGCAGTTCATTATTAATCGCCCCGGTTTCGCTACGCTCATCGTTTACGACATACAAGGTAAACCTGTGGCCACATTGTTGAACGAGCATCTCTCTCCCGGCCAACACACAATAAATTGGAACGGAACGGATTCGAACGGTCAAATTCTGTCATCTGGAGTGTATTTGGCCAGATTCAAATTGGGACAAGAATCGGCTACAATTCCAATGATCTATCTCAAATAAAAAGTAAAACCGGGAACTGTATGTTCCCGGTTACTTCACCCCGCTTATAATGGCTAAATTTAAAAATCGCCATGGCACTTCGATGGTGTGAAATCCGGCATCCTGGAGCCACTGCTTTTTTTCTTCCACCGTAACCACATGATGTTCCTGACGCAAAATCGTGGATTGTGAGAGTTGGTCGATTTGCTCTTTGCTGACTTTGCCGTCTGCTAATGCTTTTTGGATAAAATTCATCTCCAAATCGTGAAAAACACGATTGACGCGATTGTCCTTGGAACGAAAAAATTCGCACGAAATCCAGCGGCTGCCTTTTTCCATCATATCATAGCTTTCCTGAATCACTTGTTTGTGCCGGGAAACTGGCAAATAGTCGAGCGTGAACGAAGACATCACAGCGTGCAAATGATCAATATCATTCATCCATGTATCGTCATTCAGGTCCCGTTGCATCGGCAAAAACTGATCGGATATTTCTTTCAGTTTTTGGTGCGCCCTCCACAGAATATCCTGATGACGCTCAACACCAAATACAATACTTTGTGGGAAAACATGCATTACATTTGAGGTCAGGTCTCCGAAACCACAGCCCAAATCGGCGATGCGGGTTTCCGAGTTAGATTGCAAGTCCAGTAACGAAACCATGATATCGTGCGCTTCATTGTACTTTGGGATGATGAACTGAATCATCTCCTCAATAAGGTCGATCTGTTCTTCATTTTGGATATTGCGGTCTTTCATCATTTCAACTCGAATTTTATTTGACGGGACAGGGTATCTTGATGTGCCGGGATGACAGTGACAACTTCTAATTCATAAAGTCCGGGATCATTTTCGCTCAGATCGAGCGCCGTATATTCGATTGACGTCGGTTCGTTACTGAATCGCTCAACCTTGTTGGAAATCATGGGTTGACGTTTTCTGAACAGGCTGGATATGCGGTCAAAAATCGAATTTTGCGTGCTTTCTAAAAGCCGGACTTTGTAATCTACCATAAAATCCAGCCGGCGGTCCGTGACAGCAAGATTATACAGTTCAAAATAAATATGAATGGGTTCTTTGCGGTTAAATACTTTTTCTGGCATAGGCATAACAGTCAATTCATTTTTGTCAAAACGGACGGTTCCCTGAGAAACTCTTATCGATTCTGCCAATTCCAACCCGCTCATCATCGGCAAAGAGCCCTGGTAGGAAGCGGCATTGAATTTAAATCGATAGCCCCCAACAGCCTGCACACTGGTTAGCTGGGCGCTTAGACTGAGCCGGTATTGTCCCGGAAATTCCTGAAACGCAAAAACATCCGGCCAAAATCCGAGCGAATCGGTTGCTCTGACGATCTGTTGAATGGGAATTTTTCTATGCTGTTTGTGTCGTTTATTCATGTCGTTGTCAAATACCGCAAATCCGACAGAAAGGGTGTCGCTTGCAGAGATGTCTCCTTTTTTCCCCAGTAACTCGTCCTTGCGGAATGAATAATACACCTCGCATAGCGTTTTATCACTGTCACCGCGAAAACTCGATACATAAAACGGAAACATCAACGTCTGGATATCTTTTTGCCAGGTATGCCGGTCGGAGTTCAAGCCTTCCCGCACACTTTTACGACTTTTCATCGCCATTTCATGTTCCAGACTGATAGCCTCAATTGCGGTACCTGTCATAATTTGATAAAAAACAGGGTCCCATTGCATCCGGCTTTCCAGCAAATAACGAGGCAGCGTTGCCACAAGTCGCCAGTTGTTTCCGGTTTGTGTTTCACCTTGGAGGAAATGAAACATAAGTTTTTCCTGCGCTGCTGTACCTGGATAATAAAGCCATGAAACATTTTGAGGTGCATTTTCCTTAACATCAAAAGCAACATCGTCCGGCTGGCCGTGACGAATGTAGACTAGACCTTTGTCGTTAAACCGCTCGTTCAGATCAAAAACTTTTGGGAATACTAAAAAGTGAAGTTTATCCGGATTGCTGAATTCTGTACGGAAACCATCATAATAATAATTTTCTTCCGCGTAGATCACTCGCCGGATATGTTCGATAATACGATAATTATCAGGAGAAGCCGGCATGGGATCGCGAATGACGAACATTTTGTTAAAAAAGTCACGTTTTTCTTCAGGCGTTTTCAACGAGCGGTATTCCTGCAGTTCACTATCTTCCATAATGTACAGCACATTGCGGAACATCAATGCAGCGTCCAAGGTTGTTTTTATCGAATCGATTGCCTGTTCGAAAAGCCGCTGCGCTTTTCGCTCGTTTCCCATTTGATAACTGAGCTTGGAGGCTGCCAGCCTCAGAGGGACCAACGACATGGTAGAATCATGTTCCTGAAAGACAAGCTGAAAAACAGAGTCAGCTTTATTATACTGCCTGTCAAGGCGAAAAGCTTCGCCAAGATAAATGTGTGCACGGCTGTTTCTGTGCGATTCGAACCATTGCAAATAATCGTCTAGTTTTCTGTTATGCAAAAACGAGTCATAGAATCGGTGTGTACCGATGGCAACGTCGAGATTACCAGGTGAACGGTTGCGCTGTATTTCCGCATAGCTGACAGCTGAGGCATAATTATCCTGGTAATTTTCCAAAATCGCGTATTGGTAAAAAACATCCCGGAAATCCGGCTCGTTTTCTATCACATATTTAAAATTATTTTCCGACTTTTTGTACTCCCGGCGCTGAAGGAGAAAGGCTTTGTACTTGCCGATTTCGCGCCGGCAAATTCCTTTTAAATAACGGACGAGAATATCGTCAGGAGAAATGTCGTCAGCCTTTTTCAGCCAGTCCAGCGCGGTATGATGCCGCTGCCGTTTTGTTTCAACCTCACTCAACAGTTGTAGAACGCGCAAGTCTGTTGACGAGTCCTGGTAGCATTTTTCCAGAACCCGGGCTGCGGCATTCAAATCGCCTTTTTGAAATAACAAAGTTCCTCTTAACAGGCGACTTTCATAGGAATCCTGAGCCGTCAATTGTAAAACAAGTCCGGTCAAAATCAGGAAATTTATTATTAAAAATTTAAGCATTCCAAATACCTTGAATAATATTCATAGCATGTTATAAAAAAAGCGTTTAAACACAAGCAGTTATTTGTATTTTCAAACAAACCAGGACGACCATTATTTCAATTTTAATTTTGTATATTTTTATACGCCATACAAGGAATATATTTCCTAGATTCTTTTTATCCACAGCATGCTATTTCTTAGACAACAAAATTTTTAAGCCATCCGTGTTGCCGGTACCAGTCCGCGGTCTGTCTAAATCCCGAATCCACATCGATCTGCGGGTTAAAGCCGAGTTCTGCTTTTGCCTTTTGATTGCTGCACAGCCACGCCGGTTGTTTCATTTCCCGGATCTTGTCACGATTTAACAGAGTCGGATGACCGGTCATCGTGGACCAGCCAGCAGTTGCAAACGAGACAATGTCGACCGCCCATAAAGGGATGCGAACGGTAATTGCACGTTTCCCCAGAGCTCTGGCAATTTTTTGCGTTAGCTGGTTCCAGTCATATTCACCATCAGCAGATAGAAAATATATTTGACCATTGGCACGGTCACTTTCACCAGCGTTTATGATACCGTCTACCAGATCACTAACGTGCACTATACTGACTTTTTGATTGCCTGCGCCAGCCATGGGAATAATTCCCCGGTTGATATTTCGAAACATCAGGTAAAAATTTGTATCTCTGGGACCGTAAACAGAAGGCGGACGGATAACAACGACCGGTCGGATATCGCGATATTCCAGGACCGCTTTTTCAGCCTGGGCTTTGGCGCGGCCGTACTTGGATACCGGCTGCGGTGGGTCATCTTCTGTGAGCGGTTTGTCCTTCCAACTCGGTCCGGCAGCCGCCTGACTTGATACCAGTACAAACTTTTGATGCGCAGGTCCGTGATCCTGGCATGCCTGTAACAGATTTACAGTGGTTTGATAATTTCCCTGCATAAAATCTTTTTCGCTCAACCCTTTGGTCACGCCACCAGCATGGTAAATGATATCCACATCCCGGACAGCTTGAACAAGGCTTGACGGATTGCGCAATTCGCCGTAAATAAATTCTATATCTAAATCCTGAATCCATCGAAGATTGCTGGTGGTACGCACAAAGCAGCGCACTTGCCATCCCTTTTGGAGCAATTTTTCAACCAAAAAAGAACCTATAAATCCGTTTCCGCCGGTCACTAATGCCCGCATTAAAATCTCCTTCAAATTACAGATTGCTATATATTTTCCGTAACCGTTCTCCGGGTTAAAGATTTAACATGCAAAATTCTGCTATCCTTTGCCAACCCCATGTTTGGTTACGATTTATCCGTTATTAACCTTTGAAAATTCTTATGTTATTGTTGAATAAGACATATTAGTTTGCGCTTGACAAAATGAAGCTGAATCAGTATATTAAAAGTAAATTACATATCCACATGCTACCATGCATAATAAGTATAAGCATTCCTAATCTTTATTCAAATGACTATGTGAATCACTAGGAGAAAAAAAATTGGCAGACCTGTTTGGAAAGTGTTCGACTGGACTATTGGATCGCGTCAGAGAAGTGACAGAGATGGGATTATATCCATACTTTAAGGCAATTGAATCGGGAGCTGATACAAGAGTTATAATTGATGGTCATGAACTAATCATGATAGGCTCAAATAATTATCTGGGTTTGACTCAGGACGAAC
The DNA here is from genome assembly GCA_964607755.1 of uncultured Cytophagia bacterium. GTDB lineage: Bacteria > Zhuqueibacterota > Zhuqueibacteria > Residuimicrobiales > Krinioviventaceae > CAZSMC01. The sequence continues at coordinate 48,304 of CAZSMC010000022.1, forward strand.
GGGTGAAAAAGGCGGCGATCGCCGCCATTGAAAAATTCGGTACAGGTTGCACGGGATCCCGTTTTTTGAACGGTACACTCTCTCTTCACGAAGAACTGGAAGAACGACTGGCTGATTTTATGAAGAAAGAATCTGTCCTGCTGTTCTCTACTGGTTTTCAAACCAACCAGGGATTTATCTCTACCATTATCGGGCGAAAAGATTTTGTCATCGGTGATGCAGAAAATCACGCCAGCATCGTTGAGGGCACCCGCCTGGCGTTCGGAAAAGCGTTGAAATACCGCCATAACGATATGGAAGATTTGGATCGTGTGCTGGAACATCACCTGAACGGGCGCGGCGCTCTGGTCGTCAGCGATGGCGTGTTTAGCATGGGCGGCGATATTGTCAACCTGCCGGATATGGTCAAAGTTGCGGAGAAACATGACGTTCGGGTTATGATCGATGACGCTCATTCTGTTGGTGTTTTAGGCGAGCACGGCCGCGGTACAGCCGAACATTTTGGCCTTGAAGACAAAGTAGATGTCGTCATGGGGACGTTTTCAAAATCATTCGCTTCAATCGGCGGATTTATTGCCGGGCCTGCAGACGTGATCAATTACGTCAAACACGAAGCCAGGGCACTTATTTTCTCTGCCAGCCCTCCACCTTCTGCGGTTGCCACGGTTCTGGCTTGTTTAGATATTCTCGAAAAAGAGCCAGAACGCCGCGATCGGCTTTGGGAAATTACCCATAAAATGAAAAAATCTTTTGATGAAATGGGTTTTAATACGGCAAAATCGCAAACACCAATTATTCCTATTATTATTGGCGAAGATGAAAAAGCATTTGCCGTGTGGCGCGCGCTGTATGACGCCGGCGTGTTTGTCAACGCCTCTATCAGTCCGGCGGTGCCCCCGGGATGGGCGCTGTTGCGAACCAGCTACATGGCAACGCACACAAAAGAAGAAATGGACCAAGTTCTGGGCATTTTCGAAAAAGTGGGCAAACAATTCGAGCTCATTTAATCATTCCAGGAAAATTTTAACGGAGAGGTGCTCGAGCAGCTCTCCTTCCAACTTTTCTCATCGCAAAATTTAAAAAATCTGAATAATTAATTTCCTCAAATTGTTCCTCTTTATTCATTTCGTTAAAGCGAACTAAAAATAAGAGGATTAAAATGAACGAAAGATCGAAACTCAGTTCCAAAGTATGTGTTGTTGGTGCCGGTCAGGTTGGATCCACGTTTGCTTATGCTCTTATGATACGGGGACTGGCTTCACAAATCGTTCTGATCGACATTAATGAAAAACTGGCTCAGGGCCAGGCCGAGGACATGAGTCACGGTTTGCCCTATGTTCGCCCCGCACAAATTTACGCCGGCGATTATTCAGAATGCGCAGATGCCGACATTGTCGTCATTACGGCTGGTGCAGCGCAAAAACCGGGTGAGTCCCGCCTCGACCTCACCAAAAAAAATGTCGACATTTTTTCGGAAATCGTTCCTAATATCACAAAATACACAAAGGATGCCATCCTTCTTGTGGTGTCCAATCCGGTAGACGTTTTAACTTATGCTACAGTGAAATTTTCCGATCTTTCGCCAGAACGCGTAATTGGCAGCGGCACCACTCTGGACAGCTCCAGATTTCGTTACCTGCTCAGTCGCCACTGCAATGTCGATCCGCGAAATGTTCATGCTTATATTTTAGGCGAACACGGCGACAGTGAAGTGCCGGCATGGAGTCTGGTGCATATCAGCGGCATTCATTTGGACGATTACTGCCAATCTACATGTCACAGGAATTGCGATCCGAAAACAAGGGATACGATTGTGGATCAGGTTCGCCGCGCTGCTTATCACCTTATCGAAAAAAAGGGAGCGACATATCATGCCATTGGTCTGGCAACCGTTACGGTTTTAGAGAGTATTTTACGGAACCAAAACACTATCTTTACCGTTTCAACCTATCTTGAAAATTATCTTGGTATTAACGATGTCTGCTTGAGTATTCCGGCTCAGATTAACAGAAACGGCGTATCGAACAGAGTGATTGTGCCGTTGACAGCATCCGAGCTCAAGTCACTACAACACTCGGCAGAGGTTATTAAAAATGCAATAAGCAAAGCAGGATTAAAATAGAAAGAAACAGACAAATATGACTACTCTTGTTAATATTATCTTTAGCATATTACAAAACGCTTTTGAACTTTTATTAGATATGGCGCCTTATCTGATGTTCGGATTCCTGGTTGCCGGAATTTTAAATGAATTTATATCTGCAGAAAAAATTGCCAAAAATCTTGGTAAAAATAATTTTAGCTCGGTTTTAAAAGCTGCTCTTTTTGGCATTCCTCTTCCGTTATGCTCGTGCGGCGTTATTCCGCCGACAATGTCCTTGAAAAAAGCCGGTGCCAGCCGTGGATCGGTCATTTCTTTCCTGGTAGCTACGCCAACATCAGGGGCTGATTCCATACTGGCAACGTATTCTCTTATGGGACCTTTTTTCGCCGCTTACCGTGTGGCAGCAAGTTTTTTGGCCGGACTGTTTTCCGGAGTTTTTGCCAACCTTACATCTAAAAACGATCCGGTTTCTGAACAAACGAACACGCCGATCAAAGACGCTCAGGAAAGAGTCAACATCTGGCAGCGAATTCGGCGCGTTTTTCATTACGCCTATTTTGAGCTGCTCTCTGAAATCGGCAAATGGCTGGTGATCGGAATTTTGATCGGCGGCCTGATAACCTTTGTCATTCCTGATAATTTCTTCAGCGAGACGCTCACAGCCGGATGGCAAACGATTCTGCTCATGATCCTGGTCAGTATTCCCATTTATGTGTGCGCGACCGGCTCCATTCCCATTGCCGCTGCATTGATGCTGAAAGGTTTGAATCCTGGCGCGGCTTTTGTTTTTCTTCTCGCAGGACCGGCGACAAACTCAGTGACAATCACTGTTGTCTCCCGCTTTTTGGGCAGAAAAACAACGATCATTTATCTGGCAACCTTGACCATCATCAGTGTGACACTGGCGTTTGGCCTGGATGCGCTCTGGGGCGCGTTCAATATTCAGTTTTCCATGGCGGAGCATATACACAAATCATTGCTGCCCGGCTGGCTGGTGTGGAGTTCAGCAATCGCCCTTGCCGTCTTGTTGACGGTAACGCTTATTCAGAATAAAATAAAAACAAGCACACCTGAACAAAGCGATGAAGTAAGTGATATGAAAACAACCTTCCGTGTACCAGATATGTCATGCAATCACTGTGTCAATACGATTAAAGATGCAATTAAAAATGTCAAAGGCGTGGAAAATTATTCTGTCAATTTATCGAATAAATTTGTAACAGTAAATTACAATAAAGATGTGACGAAAGAAGAGATTGTCCACGCTGTGATCGAATCCGGTTATCAAGTAGATGAATCGTAGCAAGTAGTCAGCACTTTCATATAATCTGCATACGCCATTTTCTTGATTGAAAATATTTTTTCAGCAAAAGCGTCCCTGTTGTTATTGAGCACTTCGTAATGATGCAACAACCTTTCCCTATCAGCATCGTTAACATACACGCTTTCCAAACCAATCTGGCGGGTCATGTGAGCGCGGGTGTCATTGCCGACGACCACAGAAGGTTTGCCAAACGCGGCCATTAGAAACGCCGCATGCACCCTGTTAACGATGCCAAATGCAGCGCGTGAATAGAATTTCATATAATCGAGAAAATTATTTTTCGAGAAAAAGATCGAACCATCCGGGTCGATCCTTTTTGCAGCGTGCACTTCTTTCTCATCGTGACAAGAAAACACCACATTTTCATATTTTTTCAAGTTCTCATAAAAACGTTTAAAATTTTCCTCCCAGCGCGCAAAATCAATCTCCTGGCCAAAGTGATAATGAGCTCCTCCCGGCATGTAATTGAGCACAACATAGTCTTGCCCGGAACTCTGTAAGCCATACTCTTCTGGTGCAAAGAGTGAACTGCACGGGACAACCGGTGCGGTCAATCCGATTTGTTGTAGAACTTTTTGTGCCAGCTCATCCCGCAATGTCGTGGTTTGAGATGTCGCATAAAAGTCCCGAATGTAATTTTTACAGCGATCACAAAATTCAGAGCCGTCCGAATGATAGCGCTGGCATGTACCAGCGGCAAGGTTCAGCAATACGGTTGATTGTGTTTTCGCAAGACGTCGCTTGATAAGCGGAACATACCATTCATTCTGAAAACAGTGTGCCTCAGGATTGCGGTGGCACCAGTAAACCGGCGCACCGCTTTGCACGACTATATCGGCTCGACGTATTCGGTCTTTGGTAAGCCACAAGGGCAGGACTTTGTCGAGTTTTTTTTGTTTGCGGTAATTTCGAAAGTGCTCGAATCCATGCCGGGCTGTTATCGGAGCATGTTTGTGAATATTTTCAAAAGACATGTGCTCGTGCGGAAAAGACTGGCGAAAGAGGTATTTTAAACCTTCCCGAACAAAATCATCGCCGACGTTGTGGTTGGTGGTGGTTATGAAGGTGATTTGCATAGGACTTGTTTGTATTCCTCTCACACTGTACACAGAAAGATTCTCGTTTCTTCGATGTTTTCGTTGACATATCTGTTTGAGAGGAATGTTCAGTTAATAACCTGCTTTTTCTGTTACAAGGCTTTTCCGGTGTACAATGTAATTTAAAATTATTACCAGTTTATATTTCTATTTGATTTTTGACCTGTATCAATTTGCTTTTTTCCGAGTAGGATTTTTTTTGACCTCGAAATCTTTTTCCACAAATTCGATAACACTATTATCGGGTATTTTATCAGCCAACTCGGGATTTTTGAGGATTTTCCGAATCAAATCAAATGTCAATCCTATATTTCTGTTTACTATTTCTTTGTTTGTCATTTTTTCATTCCCCTTAAATACCTTTGTTTATAATATTCCCACTTCCTTAATATCCTGTTCGGCATATAACCTCAATTATTTACCACGAAGTAAAGATCGCGAAATTTAAAAAAGACAAAAGTATCGATGAAATAAATATTTCTTATCAGAATTCTTGGTTTGAACTCGTTAGTACATATAACCTATTGTTCTACGTGATCTTTGCGGTTAAATTCGTAAATTAATCAGGATATGTCTATCCGAAATAATTTTTCTTTAAAATCTGCCAACTTGACCGCAAACTAATATTCTGCTTCTTTGATTGTGGAGATTTCAAACAATTTTAAGTTGTGTTTGACCCGCAACAGATTACTCTTTAGACTTTCCCGGAATTATATTTTAGCAAGGCATCCCAATTAATGGCACCTTCTTTATCACAATAGTCTTGCATGAATTGGAATGAAAATTTATTAATCACTTTGGCATATTCTTCTTTGAATTCTTCATTGCGTTGTTTGGCTTTATGGCCGATGGGCTTTATGATTTTCTTGTAGAAATTTTCCTGACCAGAAACCAGCTCCCAATATCTTTGTCCGCATAATTTCAAATAATCACCTTTATCATAGTTGCGTTCCCGGCCATAACAACATCCGTTAACAGCTCGAACGTTAATTTCAGAAACATTCGTTCTCAAAACTCTTGTAGCTCTTTTGAAATTATCTCGCATCCGCGCTATTTGTTGACTGTTTCCCCAATGCGGACCGGATTTAATGGAAACAATATATCTTATATCATCTTTATCAAATTCTAGATCGATTCCTTCAGCAGATGATTTTCTGCCGTTATAAACTTTTTCACAGACAAATATCGAAAGTTCTTCCAGAAAAGCGCCAAAAATTCCCTCTTCCTGGGAAGACAAGTGCGCATCTAAAATACATTTAACCAGATCTTGTGAAGTGTTGAGAGATTTGGCTCTGAACAAATAGGGATTCTTACGGCGAAGAACTGCGTTTAATTTAAGATTTTGCAAACGAGACAAGAGTTTGTTATGATAATCATAAATTCTGGTATGAATAAAATGGTCAAGAGCCTCTTCGTCAAGAATTGTCATAGTCAGCTTTTTCCTCGAAAAGAATATTTTCGTATTCTACTAATTTCTGCCGTGCCATTTCAACGTATTCTTCCATAATATCTATACCTACGGTATTTCTGCCCAATTTTTGAGCCACTTTGCATGTTGTCCCGGCGCCAACAAAGGGATCGAGCACCCAATCGCCTGGATCTGTAAAAAGTCGAATAAACCATCTGGGAAGGGATTTCGGAAAAGTGGCGCTATGACTCTTATTGCCCGTCTCAGTTGCCATGTGCAACACATTACTCGGATAGGCATATTTTCGACCAACCCAGTTTGAAATATTTTTACCAAATCCACTCTCAACTTGAGAGTCATAGCGCACAACGTCATTTTTCCCTAAACTTTTTAATCGAGTTTTGGCCCAATCGCCCATGGGAACCATCACACTTTCCTGGTTCATTTTGAACTTTTTTGATTTGTTGAACTGCAAACAACGCTCCCATGCATCGCGAAAACGGTTGGGCCACTTGCCAGGGTGACAATTTTTCTTATGCCAAATAAACTCTTCCGTCCACAACCAGCCTTGTCGCCTGAGTTCCAATATTAACTCGATCACATACGTGCTCCTTTCACCCTTGACCACTCTTTCTTTGATGTTCAAAATAAAAGTTCCGCTTGGCTTTAGAACCCGTAAAAATTGTTCACTCCGAGGCAAAAACCATTGCACATATTCCGAAGGCGGGATGCCGCCATAGGTATTCTTTCGACTATCTGCGTATGGCGGAGAAGTGACAATGAGATCGAAAAAATTATCGGGGTACTTATTTAATACCTCCAAGCAATCCCCGTGTTTTATTTTGGCTTTGAGATGTGGCATAAATCAATTCTTTGTCTATTTTTGTTGCTTTAAGATAAATATTTTTTCATTATTTGCAAAGCATTTTGGACATTATATATGACAATGAATTTATCTCACACATCCACCAAAACATAATTCCTAAATCCACCAATTTCCTTCCCTTTGTAAAACGTTTGCTCGATGGCGGTGAGCAGTCGGTATTTCAACAGCTCGTGTTTGTGCGGGGCGCGGGCGGGATTGGGCTTGCCGCTGTATTGCAGCTTGTGCTGCCAGTTTATATGCGCAATGCGTTCTTGCATCACCTGTGGATGAGTGCCCTCATAAACTACCAGACGATTGAGGGGGCCGTAATCGAATTCCTGCGGCACCCGGTCATAATGTTTCTTCGCCCGCGACAATCCCCAGTGCACCGAATCGAGAGCACGGCGTTTGTTCTGCATGAGGTGCGGCGGCCGAACCCAGCCGTAATGAAAAATGTCCGCATCAACTTTGGCGACATGCAATTTGTGATGTCCTTCAGGTTGGCGAGGATTATCATAATAGTCGAAACGCCGAAACGACTGCGCACTTTGCCAGGAGTGGATATCCTGGCGATTGCGAATGATACGAATTTCGTGCGGGTACCATCCATGGCTGATGTGATAATGATTGTAATCCCCCCAAAAATGTTTGTATCGAAACAACAGACCTTCAACCTGTTCATTGTCCAATAACTCTGCGCATCGATTTTTTATCACTGGCAGATATTTCTCGTGCACCACTTCATCTGCCTGCAGGTAAAACAACCAGTCTCCGCTGCATTCGTTTTTGGCAATTTCCGTTTGCAGTGCGTTGATAACGCCCTTGTTGAAATATTTTTCTTCCCATTCGGTGTCGATAATTTTCACTTTGGGCTCGCCAAGGGCAACAATCCGGTCGCGAGTATCATCATCCTCATCGCCCTTGCCCACTGCAATAACAAACTCATCGACAATCGGTAAAATGGACTGAATAGACTCCACAACCGGATAATAAAGCGTGCTGCCGTTGCGCACAAATGAAAAGCCACTGATTTTCATTACGACCTTTTTGATTTGGTTGTTATTCGGATTGCAATGTTTTTTCCATTTTTTCAACAAACGTGTCTGGCGGCACATAGCCGATCTCACGCAATTCTTTGAGTTCTTTTCCATTCTTGTCAATAAAGACAAGCGTCGGCATACCGGTCACGTTAAAACGATTCATGAATGACTTGACTGTTGCATCGGGCTGGGTGCAATCCACTTTGATCATGGTAAACGATTCGGCCATGTCGGCGACCGCATCGTTCGTAAAAGTGGTGCGATCCATCTGCTTGCATGGCGCGCACCAGTCAGCATAAAAATCGATAAAAACAGGCTTGCCTTCCGGCAATAATTCTTCAACCTGCTGGCCGTTATAGTGCACCCAATCGATCTCTGATTCTTTCGCGTGAATCCCGCTGTGCACCCAGTTTATGCCAAGCACAATCAAAACGAGTCCTATGATAGCCCGGAATATTTTAAAACCTTTTGTGTAACCTTTGTTGTGCTCAAGAAAACCGAGCAGTAAGCCACCGGCAATTGCCGTTATGCCCAGCAAAAAGGGCAGTTGTCCGTTGACGCGTTCCAGTTGCGGGGCAATAAAATAAAGCGCCACACCGATAAGCAAAAATCCAAACAGCTTGCGAACCCAGATCATCCACATGCCAGACTGCGGCAATTTATTGAGCAATCCGGAAAAAGTAGCCAGTATAAGGTATGGCAATCCGAGCCCCAATCCCATCACAAAGAATAACAATGTGCCTTTAACGACCAGTCCAAGTTTGGCGACCAAACCGACGAGTCCGATAATAATGCCGACGGCACACGGAGCGATGACCACGCCGACGGTCAGCCCCATTAAAAGCGATCCCACGATGCCCTGGCGGTTCTGACCGACTTTGGTCAGCAGCCACGACGGCACGGTTATCTCAAACGCACCGAATAAACTGCTGGCCATCAGCAAAATAATAGCAGCAATAACCACGACAAACCATGGACTCTGGAATAAAAATCCCCACTGTCGACCGGCCAGTCCGGACACCAGGCCAAGCACAGCAAAAGCGATAGCAATGCCAACCAGATAAAACAATGCGTTGGTAAAGGCTTTGCCTCGCGTTTTATCACTTTGTCCGCCAAAATAGCCAACCGTCAACGGGATCACCGGGTAAACACAGGGTGTGAGGTTTAGCGCAAGGCCGACCACAAAGAATGCCAGGATAGCAGAGAAAAGACCGCGTTCCAGATATGCCAGAGCTTTTTGTTCATCACGGGTTAATCCTTCGTTATCGTATTTCGGAGCGCCGGCTGTTGTTTCATCTTTGGCAAAAATATCCTCGTTCACCGGTTGGACAGTGGCACTTGATTTTGCTACATCCAAAGTCAACTCGAATAATTGTTCTCCCGGCGGGAAGCACATATTGTCATTGCACCCCTGATAAGACACAGAGCCTTTTATTGTCTTTGGTTCTATAGTGATAAAAGGCGCCATAGAAACGGTCACAAAGATATAAACTGTATTTTCATAAACAGAAATTTTTTCCTCGGTAAAGGAGAACATTTTCATTTCTCCGTCCGGGAAACGCGGTTTGCCGAAACTGAATCCTTCCATAGGTTCGAACGAAACGTCCGTCGGTATGTAGAAATCACTCGTAGGCTGATGAGAATTAATATGTAATCCCGAATTGATCTCCAGTTTTACAGCCACATCAATTGGTTCACCCTGAACGATTTTTTCCTGAGAAGGTAATAACTCGACACTTAAAATATCTTCCGGAGAATCAAGTTGTCCAAACACCGTTCCGGTGGCGATAACAATTATGTTAAATAACACAACCCATGCCGTTTTCATAATCCGTTCCTGTATTTGTTTGTTTTTGTAATTAAACAAAAGTCATAAGAATTGTTCCGTTTAATTTAAACTGTTGATGAGATGCAAAAACAAGTCATATTATTCGAAAAAACTCATTCTGAAAAATAGAAATTTATTTGCAAAAAATCACGACTTTATTATTTGAGAAACAACACAATGAGACCAGTTCGAAAATAGACTCATATTGCCAGCTTGATACTGATTCTTTTTCAAAACGACAATAAGCACCACATTTTCCACCAGCTAATTGAGTATCTAAATTTTTTTATTTTTTCCTTGACATTTGTGCAAATATTGTAGTATTTTTATGTTAAAATTGCATTTATTTCTCCCTCAACTGGAGGTTTGCCTATGATAAAACTTTTAATTCAATCATTTTTTAACAAAACAAGGAGATGTGTCATGGACTCAACAGTTAAAAAATCCTTAACTGGATTATTTTGCATTGTCTTGCTTTCCAGCTTTGCTCTTCCCGTGCTGGGGCAATCGGCATCCACACAGCTTTTAAATGTGAGCAGCGCGCCTACTTTTCCTCCGGAACCTGTGACCGGACCATTTCCGCTCGGCACAGAAACCGTTCGCGAAGACTCGCCTGTGGACTTTTCCCGGCCGAGCGATATCATTCACGAGTACACCTGTTATATGATAACTGAGCCGCCGGTTATCGACGGTGAGATCGATGACGATCCTGTGTGGAACCGTATTCCGTGGTCTGTAATGACCTTTTGGGAAAACAATGGTTATACTGAAGAGTTTAGCATTTTTTCCGAGCAGACAAATGATAACTGGACCGGTTTCGAAGATGCCACTGCCTGGTGGAAAATGCTATGGGATGGCGAAAATATCTATGTTGCTATCGAGGTGATTGATGATATGTACAATGCTCCGGAGACTCCTGAAAACCCCGGTGATATGCACAAATGGGATTGTATTCAATTTGGCATTCACACGCTCCCTCCGGGATATGATGAAATGACCGAAGACGATATGGGCTGTGAACTCGGTTTTGGCATCACAGACTGGAACGGCGAGTGGGAAGAGCTTTTTGCAAACTGGGATTGGGCCGGCCATCCATGGGCCAACGCCCAAATGCAGCTTGCGGACGGCGACAACGCATCCGGCAATGCATCGACAGACGGCAAAGCTATTCATGCCTCGGTCGAAGAAACCGCTGATTATTACATTTATCGATTTGAAGTGCAACTGACATTGGACATTGATTGGCAGACCTGGATCGTTCCCGGGGCAGTTGGTCGAGTGACAATAATGGCCATGGATCATGATACCGGCACCTATGAAGATGTTAACTGGGCCTCCGGTATTCTGGGAAAGGATATCACACGTTTGGGCAGCGTACTATGGAGCGAAACGGCGCCCCCGGAAGCCGCGGTAAAAGAAGATAGCCCGTCCTCGCCATCTGAATTCACCCTGTCTCAGAATTACCCGAATCCGTTTAATCCCGCCACAACAATCTCGTTCGCCATTCCTCAACGGGAAACAGTCACCCTGTCTGTTTACAATCCTCGCGGGGAAAAAGTCGCTACGCTCATTGACCAGGAGACAAAAAATGCAGGGCATTATTCGGTCTCGTTTGACGCCAAAGAGCTGGCAAACGGATTATATTTTTATCGCTTGCAAGCCGGTAACCAGTATCTGACCAGGAAAATGACACTGGTCAAATAGGGCCAAGACATTTGTAGTACACCTTTCAGGTGTGCTACAAATTTTGCTAATCGATGAGGTCATATGACCTAAACGAAAATAATCCTCCCTTTTTAAAGAGTCCGATTCTCGGGCTCTTTTTTAATTATTTTATGCAACATTCTCGATATTTGTTTATCTTATCATATTGCAAAGGCATGTGGAATTTCACTTTTTGCTCTGGTGTTGATTTCTTTATAAACGTGAATCAAAAAGAAAAGATATTTTATGGAAAATCCGCTAAAAGAAGGTCTGCGACTAAAGCGTTCTGTTCCTGCCAACACAATGATTATCCTGGGCGCCACCGGTGATTTAACCCGGCGAAAACTGGTTCCTGCACTTTATAGTTTGTTTCAGCAGAACATGCTGCCGTCTCATTTCAGAATAATCGCTTTTGCCCGCCGGCCAAAGACCACCGAAGGATTTCGCGACGAACTGAAATCTGCGCTGATTAAAAATGAGGATATAAGCAAAGACACGCCCAGATTGGATCAGTTTTTCAATCTCCTGGAATATTTCCGCGGTGACTTTACCACAAAAGAAGCTTACCAAAAACTTGTTTCTCATTTGGCAGAGCCGGAAAATCATTTTCCGCAAAATCATCTTTTTTACCTGGCAACGCCGCCGTCTGTGTATGAAACGATCATTCAACAATTGGGCGAAACCGGATTGGCACACGAAGACCACGGGTGGTCCCGCATTATTATCGAAAAGCCGTTTGGTAACGATCTTGACAGCGCCCGCCAGTTGGCCAGTGTGGTGAGCGCTCATTTTCGTGAACATCAGGTCTATCGAATCGATCATTACCTGGGCAAGGAGACTGTGCAGAACCTGCTGGTTTTTCGGTTCGCCAACAGCATATTCGAGCCCATCTGGAACCGCCGGTATGTGGATCATGTTCAGATTACCGTGGCTGAAAATATCGGTATGGAAGGCCGGGGCAAGTTTTATCACAAAGTCGGCATTTTGCGCGATATTATGCAGAATCACATGATGCAATTGCTATCGTTAGTGGGCATGGAACCGCCGTCTTTATTCGATGCCAATGCGATACGGGATGAAAAAGTCAAGGTGTTACGTGCCGTGCAGCCCCTGTCGCCAGATGATATGCCAAAACACGTTGTCCGCGGTCAATATACAGCCGGGACCTTGTGGGGAGAATTTATGCCCGGATTCCACCAGGAAGAAGGTGTTCCTGAATACTCGTCTACAGAAACATTTGCCGCGATGCAACTTTATGTACACAACTGGCGCTGGGCCGGGGTGCCGTTTTATCTCCGTACGGGCAAACGGCTGCCCAAACGCGTCACCGAGATTGCTATCTCGTTCAAGAATGCGCCGCTGCATATTTTTGATAAAGATGAAAAAGATATCCCATCAAATGTACTGACACTGAACATTCAACCGGATGAAGGTATTTCATTAAAATTTGACTCCAAAATCCCCGGCTCTACCAAAATTATCCGGCCCGTGACGATGGATTTTCGTTACGGCACCAGTTTTGGCCACAAAACGCCGGAAGCTTACGAACGGCTGCTGCAAGATTCCATGGTTGGAGATCCCACATTGTTTACCCGCGCCGACGAAAGTGACATGGCCTGGGAAATCATGTCACCTGTGTTGAAAAACTGGCAGCAGCAGCCCGGCCCGTTACCAAAATACAAAGCCGGAACCTGGGGGCCGCAAGAAGCAGATGAACTTTTAGAACGCAAGGGTCATCACTGGAGGCGATTATGAGCGACTCGCTACCAACATTTATTGACGGCTATGACGTGGCTTTGCCTGCCATCGAGCGGGAATTGACCACATTCTGGCAAAACATTGCTGGCAGCGAATCAAATGTGGCAGTGCTGCGGGCAACCACGCTCAATCTGATTATCATGGTTCGCGGCAAGACCGACTATGAACATGCCCGCGACCTGGTGCCAAAAATTACCACTCACCATCCCGGCCGCATTATTTTGGTTTACATGGATCCGGACCGGCAAACAAAAGATATGTCTGCCCGCATCGCTATTTACTGCCAGCCGCCCCACAACAGCGGCAAGCAAATCTGCTGCGAATACATCAACCTGGTAACAGGTGACAATGACGTTCAGCACGTCTACGGCGCTGTATTGCCGCTTTTGCTGCCCGATTTGCCGGTTTTTCTGTATGCGCCGGATAGACACCTGTTGCGCGAACGCATGCTGGAACACTTTGTCAAAATATCGACCAGAATGATTGTGCATTTGCCGGCGAAGTTAACCGGGCATTCGATGCTTGAGCTCACAAACCGCATTTTGGATTTAAAAGGCACCAATGTCAGCGACCTGGCCTGGTCGCAACTGACAACATGGCGGGAAGCGCTGGCGCAATTTTTTGACACCAAAAAGTCCCTCGAGCAGCTAAACCGGCTTTCGTCACTTTCCATCACCACATCAGCGTCGCCGAATTCCATGCATGCCATGCTGTTGATGAGCTGGCTGGCATCTCGGCTGGGCTGGCAATTTGCCAATCGCAGCAGCGAACAGCATTTTACTGTCCATTACAATGATCACATTCTTGACATCAATCTCTTTAGTGTGAGTTCAAAAGTCGAGAACGGCGGATTGCTACGTGTGGAACTTGCCACCCGTGGAAACGTTTCACAAATCGTCTTTACCTGTCAACGAACACCGGACAACTGTTTGCGTCTGCAAAAAATGGAAAATGGCGTTCTCACCCTTGAGAACACTATGGCTCTTGCCAGTACAAAAGACGAATGTTTGCTGTGCGGAGAACTTGATTTTGTTGATAAAGATAAAGTCTATAACCAAACACTCGAAAAACTCAACCAGCTATTGAAAGAATGATATGAGTCAGGATATTAATATCATCATCGCCCCGGATGTGGAAGAACTTGGCCGCAACGCCGCCCACAGATTTTTTGACATTGCCAACACTGCCATTCGTGAAACCGGGCAGTTCACCATCGCGCTCTCTGGCGGGTCCACGCCGACGGTGTTGTATAAACATCTGTTACACGAGCGCGACAAACTGGACTGGAGCAAAGTCACATTTTTCTGGAGCGACGAACGCCTGGTGCCAACCAACCACCCGGACAGCAATGCAGGACTGGCCATCCGCCATTTGATTCGTCCGCTAGGTCTTGACAATTCACAGTACATCCCCGTGCCCACTCAGTATAACGAGCCAGCCCGGTCAGCCGATGCTTATGAAGCAGCCATTCAGGAGCATTTTGAATCGCAAAACATTTCCCGTTTTGATTTGATTCTGCTCGGTCTTGGCAACGACGGCCACACAGCATCGCTGTTTCCACATTCTCCCGCCCTGCACGAAAAAGACCGCCTGGTGGTGTGCAACTGGGTCAAAAAACTGGAATCCTGGCGCATCACTTTTTCTTACAAGTTGATCAACCAGGCAGCCAACATCATGTTCCTGGTCAGCGGACGCAAAAAAGCCCAAATCGTGCAAAAAGTTATCAAACAACAGCGACCCCAATATCCCGCCACGCACATCAATCCGCCGCGCGGCCGCGTCTTCTGGTACATGGACCGCGAGTCCGGGGCGTTGATCAGTACATGAGGTATCTTACCAGGGATTTAATCACTTTGCTTTTTCCATCCACATTTATGCATTTCTTGGTAAAAGCTCAGTCTTGGGTGGAAGTTTTAATATTTGGGCACTAAAGTGACTATTAACGGAACCTCTATAACAACCCCGACTTAAAAGTCGGGGCTATAATATAGCCTCGAGCTTTAGCTCGGGTAAAGATGACCTCTCAAAATAACGGGCTTTAGCCCATTTTTTGTAATGCTGCAAAGATTTTCTCCCATCAGTGAGGTTTTACAATTATTGTGAAAAAACCGCTTGCATTTTAATAAAGTTCTCTTACATTAAGCTTGACAGGGGTTGAAGAGGTTTGTAACGGGTGCGGAACGTCAGCATTTAAAATAATCAATCAATTATTAATTTCATCCTGGGGGATGAATG
>CAZSMC010000023.1:0-11924 GCA_964607755.1 uncultured Cytophagia bacterium
TGCGTTCAGCGGCTTCCAATTCATTATCGTGATATAAAGATAACCTTTTTTTGTAATATCGATGTGTCATGACAATTCCTTTAGTTGAGGATAAAGCACATCTGCCAGTTGTTTCCGCGCCCGAAAAAGCCGTGACTTTACCGTGCCGACGCGGATTTTCAGTGACCTGGCGATCTCTTCATAAGTGAGATCATTCACCTCACGCAAAATAAAAACAGTTTGCAATGGCTGTGGTAATTTAGAAATAGCTTTCTGAATCGCATCCATAGTTTCATTTGACTGCACATCACTCAATGGATTCTGTTTTTGATCGTGAAAAGTCTGTTGTTCGCCGGTCTCAGGATCGACCTCAAAGTATGTGACAATTTTGCGTACTTTTTTCTTGCGTATATGATCGCGGCATAAATTCACTGCGATTCTAAACAGCCATGCCCGAAACGGAGCACGAAATTCATAGTTTTGGATATTCGTAATCATTCTCATAAACGTTTCCTGTGCCAGGTCGTCCACCACGCTGCCATTCCGAAGCACAGAATAGATTAATCTATGCACTGGCTGGGCATAAAAATCAATCAATGATTCCAACGCCTGCCGGTCTCCTTGCTTACAGGCCATAATCAGATCATAATGTTCTTCCTCATGCTGCAAAGTGGTGTCCCTGTGATAATTTTGTTAAAACAGACGAACGAGGGGAGAAAAAGTTCAATTTGAATTCTGCTTCTTTTTGTTAATTCGTACCAAAAACTGCCGGGGTGTTTTCCTGATAACATCGACCATTCATGTTCGTTCTAATTTTTTACAAAACTTGACATTCGTCCGCGCCTCAAAATCTAATGTGCAACAATTAAACTGGTTCCATAGGTATAATAACGATTTTTTCTCTCGAATGTTCTATATGATTGTTGGGATTGAAACATCCAGGGTATCTATTTTCTGGTCTAATGATACAACGCTATCCAAGCCGCATCATTCCATCTCCGGGCCCGGTGACGCGTCCAATAGTCCGGGCATCGCAACCTGCTTTTTGCAGCTCATCGAGCATGGAAGTGGCGTCTTTTTCCGCCGAGGCGATCAAAAGCCCGCCAGAGGTTTGAGCATCAGCAAGGAGATAGCAAAATACCTGTGAAACAGAGGAATCCCTTTCCACATGCGAAGAAACGTACTTCCAGTTGGCGCGAGAACCACCCGGAATAACATCGGCTTCTGCCAGTTCCCGGGCTTGTGGCAAAAAGTGAATGTTGTCTACATTCAATTCAGCATTAACATGGCCAGGGTTGATCATTTCATACAAATGCCCCAGCAGACCAAAACCGGTAACATCAGTGCAGGCGTGCACTTTGTATTGCAGCATAATCTCGGCAGCCTGGCGATTCAGGGTACTCATGGTCTCGATCGCCGCTGCCATGGTTTGAGATTCGGCCAGGCCGCGCTTCATTGCCGTGGAAATGATACCTGTGCCGAGAGGTTTGGTCAGAATAAGGACGTCACCAGGTTGAGCGCCATGATTTTTGATGATCTTTTCAGGATGAACCCGACCGGTAACGACCAGACCGTATTTCGGCTCAGTATCGTCCACGCTGTGGCCGCCAACGATTGGGATTCCGGCTTTTGCGGTTTTTTCCGCGGCTCCCTGTAAAATACGATTCAAAACCGTCATGGGCAAACGATTGGTCGGAAAGGCGACGATGTTGAGCGCAAAAAGTGGCCCAGCGCCCATAGCATAGATATCGCTCAACGCATTCGCTGCGGCAATGGCACCAAAGTGATACGGGTCATCAACAATGGGGGTGAAAAAATCGAGTGTTTGCACGATGGCTGTTTCATCGTCGAGACGATAAACAGCAGCATCGTCTGCAGCCGAAGTATCGACCAGGACATTCGGATCCTGCTGTTTGGGCATGTGCTGAAGAATGACTTCAAGCTGCTGGGGCTGAATTTTGCAGGCACAACCCAGTCCGTGGGTAAAATGGGTGAGCTTAATCTCTTCACCGATTGACGGCGCAGCAGGAGAAGATTCTCCGGAAAGACGCTGAACAACGGCGCTTATCTCATCAACTGCTCTGTCCACCTCTTCGCTGGTGGTAAATTTTCCGGTAGAGAGACGAATCGTACCCATGGCCCAGTCAGCAGGCACGCCCATGGCTTGCAACACTGTGGAAATATTCACATCATCGGCGTGACAGGCTGCTCCGGCTGAAGCGGCAATATTGTCCAGCTCCGACAGAATGGTGTTTGCCTCAATGCCGTAAAAACTCACATTCACTGTGTTTGGCAAACGCTTCTCCGGGTGACCATTTAGTCGCATATTCGAAAGATGATTTTGCATGCCGGTCAATAGCCTGCCGGCCATACTTTTGAGATGTGCATTTATATCATGCAAATGTCCGGACACCAGTTCGCACGCCGCGCCCAAACCGACAATCTCGAGCACATTTTCTGTACCGGCGCGCAAATTGCGTTCATGGTCGGCTCCGTGAATCAATTTCTCAAGTTGCGTCCCCCGTCGGATGTAGAGTGCTCCGATGCCTTTTGGTGCGTACAACTTGTGTCCGGCCAGGGAGAGCATGTCCACGCCAAGTTCATTTACCTGCACCGGAATTTTTCCCACAGATTGCGCGGCATCTGTGTGAAAAGCGATGCGGTGTTTTTTTGCGATTTTACTGATTTCCTCAATCGGCTGGATGGTGCCCACTTCGTTATTGGCGTGCATGATCGTGATGAGCACCGTGTCCGAATCAACAGCCTGTTCGATGTCTTCCGGATTTACCATACCGAATTCATCCACCGGCACAATAGTGACTCGGAATCCGTTTTCTTTGAGATAAGCGCACACATTCATCACAGCCGGATGTTCCACAGCCGAGGTGATAATGTGCCTGCCTTGTTGCCGGTGCGCCATAGCATAGCCTTTGATGGCCAGGTTATTAGACTCGCTGCCGCCGCTGGTGAAAATAATTTCATCAGCATCGCAGCCCAGCGCGTTGGCTACCTGACTCCGGGCTTTTTCAACAGCTTTTTTTGTTTGAACGCCATACCAGTGAGAACTGGACGGATTGCCAAAATGCTGGTCCAGAAAGGGTATCATAACGTCGCGCACGTGCGGATCGATGGGCGTTGTGGCGTTATAATCCAGATAGATAGGATCACTCACAGCAATTCGACCTCCTCTGACCCAGTTACGCTTTGAACGGATTCAGTGTTTTTCAGGTGATAGATATAATCGAGCACGCGGTGTGCTACCCAGGAAATATGCTCAGCATTCACAGATTTGTCGCGCGGCGAATGAGCGTGAACGATATAATATCCGCCGGGAATGAGGCTTTTATTGAACAACGAAATATTGACCGCGCCTTCATGGCGGAAGCTGAAATTATCGGACAGGGGGATAAATTTCATGTTTTTCAAGCGAGTTTCCGGACGGTCTTTATTCATGATTTCAAAGAGTATCCCGGCGATATTTGATTCACCATTCTGTATCACCATGGGAACGTTGCCCTGACCAATGCAATCCAGAGAAATGATTTTGCTGCGGTGAAAAGGAATGCCGTGTCTCAGCCAATAGCGCCGCAAATCCGAGGACCCGAGCAGGCCCCATTCTTCATTATCGACAAAAACCAGTTGCACCCGTTTTTTCAATTCCTCGTCTTTGGCAATGTGTTGGGCGAGATAGAGCAGTCCGGCAACGCCGCTGGTATTATCGTTTGCATTGTGCGGATTGGGAATGAGCAGGGTGAGCAGCGGAGCCAACAAGATATAATGAATGATATCCCCCACACTGCCAAAAAACCGTAATACACTAAAAACCGCAATGATAACAATGATAAATAGTATTTGCCTGGTATGGCCAATGAGTTGAAAAAAGCCATTCATCCATGGCGGAATGATGGTAGGCGTGTCATAATGCGCCATAACGATTACATCCGGCGCTTCCGTTTTGGTAAAAACATTGACTGATTTTAACAATCGCTTGCTTTTATATTCTGTCGTGGGCAGCCCAAGATCATTTAGTGTTTTGTGAAGGAACGACCGGAAGGCCTGCTTTTGCCTTTTTCGCAACCGTTTCGGATAGCGTTCCAACTCGTTCACAATCTGTTCGCAGGTTTGCATCTTATTTCTCTACTTAAAATCAGTTCACTGAAAAAAAAGAGACCATCAACTTAGAGGATAAACAGCATTTCAGAATACTTTGGCAGCGGCCACAGGTCATCCGGCAGAATGCGTTCCAGTTCATCAGCAAACGCTCGCACCTCGGCAAGCAAATCCACAATATTGTCGCTAAAATATTTCGCCTTGTCCGGCAGTGACTGGATATCTCGCGCTTCTGTCAATGACTTTTTAATTTGCTGCACGCCGCGAAACAACCCGGCAATGTTCGAATTGACTTTTTTTAGCAAATTATTCTCGTACTCCAGACAAGCATCGGCGCCAGAACTGTCAAAGCTTTTCATTTCGCGGACTATTCCCAGCAGCTTTTCCTGATAGGACAGGGCAGCCGGTATCACCCGCGTGTCTACCAGATCACAAAACGTATCAGATTCAATTTCAAGCGCTGTGATGTATTGCTCTAATTTGGTATTATAACGTGACTCGATTTCAGACTGGGTAAAAATGCACTGGTCTTTGAGCATGCGAACATTCTTTTCAGCAATAAAAGTATCCAGTGCAAAAGCCGTCCTTTTGATGTTGGGCAGTCCGCGTTTCTTTGCTTCTTGCTCCCACTCTTTGCTGTAATTATTGCCTTCAAAACGAATCGGCTCTGTCTCGATAATATATTTTTGCAGCACATCGAGCACCGCGTCTTTCAATTCCGAGCCTGCTTTCATAGCGGATTCAATATCTTCGGTCAAAAGCACAATGGACTCGGCAACTGCTGCGCTTAACACGGTATTGGCAAGAGACACCGATGCGGACGAGCCCACCGCCCGGAATTCAAATTTCGATCCGGTAAACGCAAACGGCGATGTTCTGTTGCGGTCAGTATTGTCGCGCATAATGGATGGCAATTGGCTGAGTCCCAGATCGATGAGATAATCATCCACTTTCTTAACCGGATGCCCCTGCTTAATAGCATCTAATATATCATTCAACCGGCGACCCAGGAATACAGAGATAATAGCTGGCGGCGCTTCGTGGGCGCCAAGACGGTGATCGTTGCTGTGCGAAGCAATGGACATGCGCAGCAAATCGCCATACTGATGCACGGCACGCAGCACTGAGACCAGGAACACCAAGAACTGTAAATTTTGCTCCGGAGTATCGCCAGGATCGAGTAAATTGTTGCCATCCGAATCTTCCATGGACCAGTTATTGTGCTTGCCGCTGCCGTTCACCTTGTCAAATGGTTTTTCGTGCAGCAGCACAGCCAAACCATGCCGGTTGCCGATTCGCTTTAATATTTCCATGGTGAGCTGATTCCGGTCCGCGCCTACATTGGCTTCGGCAAAAATCGGCGCGATTTCGAACTGGTGCGGCGCCACTTCATTATGGCGGGTTTTGGCAGGAACGCCAAGCCGGTAAAGCTCAGTCTCCACATCCTGCATAAACGCCAGTACCCGCTCCTTAATCGCGCCAAAATAATGATCATCCAACTGCTGACCTTTCGGCGGATCAGCGCCCAACAGGGTCCTGCCGGTCAATTGCAAATCCGGGCGAAGATTGTAAAAACTTTTATCAATCAAAAAATACTCTTGCTCGGTGCCAATAGAGGTGGTCACCCGGGTGGCGGTATGATTGCCAAACAACCGCAACACCCGCAACGCTGACCGGTTTATCGCTTCCATCGAGCGCAGCAGCGGCGTTTTCTTGTCCAGCGCTTCACTGGTGTAACTGATAAAAACCGAAGGGATACACAGGATTCCTCCGCGGGGGCCATCCATGATAAAAGCCGGACTTGACGGGTCCCACATGGTGTAGCCGCGCGCTTCAAACGTTGTGCGCGAACCGCCGCTCGGAAACGATGATGCATCCGGCTCGCCCTGCACGAGCTGGTTGCCGCGAAACCGTTCTACAGGCACGCCTTCATCGAATTCCAGAAACGCGTCGTGCTTTTCAGCAGTCAAACCGGTTTGCGGCTGAAACCAGTGAGTAAAATGACTGACACCTTTACTCAGCGCCCACTCTTTCATGGCGTGTGCCACCGTGTTGGCAATGGTCATGTCCAGTTTTTCACCGCGTTTAATCGTTGCGCATAACTTTTGAAAAGTATCTTTGGGCAGCATCTCGCGCATGGTTTTTTCGTCAAACGTGTTGCAACCAAAATAATCGGTGGTCTTTTGCTGCTGCTTCTGGTCAGGCGGATATGTCTGAGTGGCCAGCCGCAATAATATCTCTTTTCGTTTTGAACTAGATGTCAATTGTTGTGACATTAAACGCCTTTCTCTTCTTTTAATAATTCTCCAGCCAGGTAATCTTTCCACCACTCGATGTATTCTTTATTTGAAATATCCACCGACAAGCCCCGGCTTGCCATTCTTTCTTTAAATTTGCTATGCATTTTTTCAATGCTCTGTTGAACTTTTTCCTGATCTTCAGGATAAGTGCCGTTATCTGTTTCTTGTACCCATTTTTCCAGCTTGGCTTGCAATTTGTTTTTCACGTCTTGATAATCGGGATCATCAACTTTATTGTCAATTTCGTACGGATCGTTTTCCAGATCGTAAAGCTCAAATTCCGGCCGCGCATCCGCCATAAAATGCTCCTGGGCAGGAGTCAATTCGCCGTTTTCGTGCATGATCTGCAACAGCGTTAACACCGGATAGCGGTATTTTTTATAGCCGTTGAATTGGGTGTACGGTCTTTCCGGATAATAATTTTTTATGAGTTTATAACGATTGTCCCGCACACAGCGGATACGGTCTTCAGTGCCGTCACAGCGGTCGCGCGCAGCATAGATTTCGGAGCGTTTCCGGGTCCATCTTCCCAGAAAATCTTTTCCATGCAGATGTCCGGGTGGCTTGATTCCGGCGATTTTCATCGATGTTGGCGCCAGGTCGATGAGGCTCACCAGTTGATCATCAACTTTACCGGCTTTGACGCGTCCGGGCCAGCGCACAATCAGCGGTACATGAATGCCGCCTTCGTACAGCCATTGTTTGCCGCGCACATGCGGCCGGCCGTGATCGCCAAAGTAAAACACAATCGTATCCTCCGCTAATCCGTCGTCTTCGAGACGCTGCAGCAATTCGCCAATCTGGCGGTCCAGGACTTGTAATGATTCGAGATAATTGGCCCAGTCCCGGCGCGTAATAGGATGATCCGGATAATACGGCGGCACATCGACCTTGTCGGCATCGATAGGCTGATCCGGATCGCGTTCGAATTTGCGGTGGGTGAGCCGGAAATTGAACTGGCTAAAAAACGGTTGGCTTTCTTCGCGCTGACGCCAGTCAGTACCGTCGAATGCTGGATTTTCGATGTCAAAGTTCCAGTCTTTTTTACCAGGACTTTCCGGATCTGTTCCCTGGCCGTTGCTGACAAAATAGCCTTTCTGGCGAAAATATTCAGTAATGACCTGGACAGGTTCCGGCAGCGGTTTTTCGTAAAATGTCCGGTGCTGGTGAGCACCGATTGTGGTCTGATACATGCCAGTCATAAAAGCTGAACGTGACGGTGAACACACCGGCGCAGTGGCATAAGCTCTGGTGAAAAGCGTGCCCTGGCTTGCCAGTTTATCCAGATTTGGAGTATGAACTGTGGCGTTGCCATAACATCCTAAATCCGGGCATGTGTCCTCGGAAATGATCCACAAAATATTTGGTCTTTTGCGCGGCCCGCACTTAAAAATAGCAGTCGATAAAACGGCAGTACCTGCGGCTGCTGTCAAGGCTGTCCGTCGTAAAAATGTTCGTCGCGTTAATTCATCGTGCATAATCTCCTCCCTGTTTATTCGGATTCCAAATTTAAAACGTACTTTTATGACCCAGGGCGTTTCGAAGCGCTGTCGCTAAATTTTGTATATTGATCGGTTTGCCGATGATCTTTTTTCTTTTCCATATTCCGGCTAAAGGTCAATATTTGCTGGACCAGTTCTTTGGCACGCTCGGCTCCGTCATAGATTTTTTGCATGTAATCGACCATTGGATTATAAGATGGCAGATTCATCAGTGCCATGTCCGCATATCCCATAATCGGTGTCAGAATATTGTTAAAATCATGGGCAATGCCGCCGGCGAGGGTGCCAATGGTCTCTAACCTTTGAGCTCGCTGCAACTGTTTCTGCATTCTTATTTTTTCTGATTCTGCCCGTTTACGAGCCAGCGCATTGGAAAATGTTTCAGCCACAAGTCGCAGCACAGTCTGATCTTCTTGAGACCATACCCGCTGTTGACGAACAGAATCAAATCCGACAAAACCTATAAGCTTTTCGCTAATCAGCATGGGCACGCAAATAAGAGACTTTATGCCCTGCTCCCGGAAATGTTTTTTTTCTTTCTGGGCTTCTTTTGTTAATTTTTCAACATCAGGAATGTGGATGACACTTTTTTTCTTAATTTGTTCAGCAAACCAGGGTAAATCTTTCCCAAGGTCGATATTTTTTAGATTATCGATTTGAGGTTCAATGCCCTTGGAGCACCATTCATGCGTGTTATCGACCAGTTCATTTTCATCCTGAAAAAGGAATACATAGGCTCGATCGGCTTTAGCAAAATCGCTGACATGTGCCAGTGCGCGATTTATGCCGGCATCCATTTCATGGATTTTCAATTTGACAAATTCAGAAGATATTTCTGCCACGAGATGTTGAAAATCAGAATAGTGTTTGAGCGAGGCTTCGTTCCGTTTGTGTTCGGTCACATTGATGATATTGGAAAGCAAACACTTTTCGCCCTTGACTGAAATAATCTCTGCCGATAACAGACCGGTTTTTTTCTTCCCATTCCGGTCCTGGAACACAAACTCGCGACCCTTGATGCATCCCTTTTCTTTGAGTTCACTGACCATGGCATGGCGCTGTTCTGATACCGGTTCCGCCCAAATATTTAATTCCAACGAAGTTCTGCCAGCAGCCTCTTCCGGTGTCCAGCCGGTGAACGTTGTAAAAGCCTTGTTGACTTGAATGTATTTGCCAAAAGGCTCGAAATGGGCTTCAAAAGATTCAAAAGTCCCGGTTTCAGCCACTCTGGAATAGATATCCAGGAAAGGTGGTTCCCCGCTGCCATACAATTCTGAAGCCCTTGCACCCAGGGCTTTGTCCCTGTTGATATTCAATATTTTTTCGTAGGCAGGATTCACATCAAGAATTCGGTAATCATACGCCTTTCCCTGATCAGTATAAAGAACCTCATGTAAACATACGCCTTCACTCATTGATTGAAACAAACTCTTAAAACTCCATTGAGCGCCGTTACGCCCGGCGCGTGCCCTGTCCTGTGTCATAGGACGCCTCCCTTTATCAGATCACGTTTTTAGTAACCCCTTAATGTAAAAAAATTTCGTTTCAATTAAACGATTTTTTTTCTATCTTTGTAATAAATAGACAACTTTTCAAAATCCAGGTGAAACCAAAATAAAAATCCGTGTTAATCGGTGGCTGATTTAATATCTGGTAGAAAAAAATTAAAATGAGAGCCTGAAACCTGGCAAAAAAAATACTGACGAGCATTGTTCTCTATAGATATGACAAACAAACATCACAACAAGAAAATCCTCTTTTATGTCCAATCACCTTTTATCCACAATCTCCGCTTATGCTGATTATGCGTTAAAATCAAAACAACGACACACAATGGATACATCCCAATTAAAAACGGTGTGCATGCTGCTGGGCCCGTATCGTAATTTGACGACACTCACAGCCAGCATTATGGCGCTGCACCCGCATTGCCAGGTGTTGAATCATGCTGGTGAACGTATTTTTGCCAATCATAAAGTGAACTTTTTAAGGCATTATTCTGATGAGACTTTTGAAAATTTTTGCCGTTACGCCATTGCCATTTCTGTGGGCGGAAAACGGGGCGATTATGGCGGTTCTATTACTTTATCTCATGCCTTTGCCAACCACAAGCGGATACGGCAACGTTACCAGCAGCGCTTTGGCGATTCCCGTTTAAAAGAAAACATTCATTGTTTGTTCTGGAAAGAATCGATGCGCACGTCTAATATGATCCGGGAAAAGCATGTTGATTTCAAGTCTGTTTTTCAGCAAAACGATAAAATACGTTTTTTAATGCCGGTTCGGAATCCGCTTGATTGTGCTATTTCGAACATGAAAAATGTGCATTCGAAACACTTTCAGTTTCACCATCCCACAACCGAAAATGTCCTTGACGCTATTGTGCAGGAAATCGCCTGGTTCATTGAATTGAAATCTCTTTATCCGGACCGGTTCTTTTATTTTATTCAACATCATTTTGATGAATTGACCCTCAAGAACCTGCTTGAATTTCTCAATCTTCAGCCTGACCAGGAATGGCTTGACAATGCCATGGCTGCTTATCAGCTTAAAAAGCCATACGATTATTCAACAGCGCTTGTCAAGCAGTACCACACCTCTGTCAGTAAACATCTGCAGAATTTCCCGGACATACAAAAAGCGTTATTGTCTTTTGTTTCTTCTTCCGGCGAGTGCCATGAATAGTGATTTTTATCCTCCGCTCAAGCTGGCATATAAAAAGCTGCTCGGTTATCGCGTGCGCAGGAAATATCATAATCCGCGTGTCAATCATCAACTTGGAGTCATTTTTATTCACATTCCCAAAACCGCCGGCAACAGCATTACTACAGCATTGAACGAGCATTCTGATCCTTCTGAAAAGCAGTCACCCAAAATTGGCAAACATGCCAAAGCCTGGGAAGTGAGATTTTTGCTGGGAGAAGAACAGTGGCAGAACTATTTTTCGTTTGCATTTGTCCGCAATCCGTGGGACCTGATGGTGTCATCTTATCACTGGTGGCTGCAAAAAGCGATCGATATGAAACAATACCGCCGGCATGTACGGCGCATTCAGCGCAAGGGCGATTTCAAAAAATTTATACGCTCGAAATACGGCCGCTGCATGATTAATGAACGGTACGGAAATTTATTTGACTGGATATCAGATTACAGCACCGGTGAAAAGATCGTCGATTATGTAGGACGCGTGGAAACGCTGCAACAGGACTGGGAAAAAATCTGCAAGCATGCTGGCATGGAACCGGGTGTTATCGGCCGGTTGAACGCAACCCGCCGCTCAGATTATCGTGACTATTATGATAATGAAACCCGCGGGCTGGTCGCGAAACGGTTTTATAAAATTATTGATATGTTTGGTTATGAATTTTGAACCAAAAGTGAAAAAATACTGACAAGGAGAGCCGTGCAGAACGCACTTGTAATTTCAACTCAGGATATTAGAACAATTGTTTTGTTCTCTAAAAATCATTTATTTTGCTATATAATTAAACCATTTTCTTACAGGTTGAATTGATTCTCAAAATGATTTTATTGATTAAGGGAAATAATAATCTATTCCAAATCTCAGTGAGTAAAAATTTCGGCTATCATTGTTTATACCGAGAAAATTATACAAAAATGAGAAATTTACTGTTGTATTAGTATTCGCAAATGATTCGACGACCTCGAATCCTAAAGATGAAGAAAGGTCATTTTTTCCATCAATACTTAATATATATTGTGTTTCATTCTCACTATGAATATAGTCCCGAGCATTACTTAAATAATATCCAATGCTCAACAATAATGCAAGGTGATATGATTCTGACAAATTAACTATTCGATTGCTCATTGTAAGGGAAAATTGGAATAAATTAATACCACCACCCGTATCAGGCTTTATATTATTTAGTAATACAAGAAAGCGAGAATATGATAAATAGTGTAAGCAACAAACGTACTTGGAATATCATAATAACCTCATAATCTTTTAAATTTGAGCTGCTTTGCCAAATATTTTATTTAACATTTACACCTCACTAAATATTATTAT
>CAZSMC010000023.1:12024-18989 GCA_964607755.1 uncultured Cytophagia bacterium
TATGTGCTGATTGAAAATGATGCCATATTTGGGCTTAATTTGTTTTCGTAATCATTTTTTTCTTTAGCCACTCAGACAATTCTCGTCTGGTCAATTTCCCATTTGCCAACTTTGAAAACAATTTTTCTTGTTCATCAACAGGCGCACTAATTTCATGACCGTTAAGAAAAAGAAAAACTTCCATCGCTGCATGGGCTACTCTTTTATTGCCATCCACAAATGGATGATTTGAAGAAAGAGAGAATGCCAAAGCCGCGGCTTTTTCTTCCAGTGTTGAATACAATTCTTTTCTGTCAAAGGTCATTTTAGGTTGTGCAAGTGCTGATTCTAATGCTCCAATATCTCTAATGCCGAGACTCCCACCAGATTGAGAAATGATTTGACGATGCAATTCGAGTATTTGAAAAAGCGACAGGAATTTCATCAAGCTAGACGGCTATATAGCTCGGAATTCTTTTTCAGTACATACTTCATTGCCTCAGTGAATTCAGAGTCAAGATTTGCCAGTTTTTCTTGTAAGCTGACAAGCATGAAATCTTCTGGTTTAACACCAACTTTCTCAGAGGCATTTTTTAATTGGGTTGCAATTTCTTCGGGCAAAGTAATCGTTAGTTGCTCCATGATTTTATCCTCTATTTGTAAAAGGTGCAATCTAAATTAACGAAACTTAACTCGTAAATGCAAGCTTTACTCTCTTGATCACCCAAAAATGAGTTTACGCGTTGAAAGACTTGTTTTGACTATTTATTCCAAATCTCTGAGTTCATACTATGGTAGATGCGTCATTATTCTACCGATGCAAAAAATCGTACTGTCTTTTGCACAGAACTAGGTTTATCTGGCTCCTAAAGTACAGACTTGTTTCTCGATGAAAAAAAATTGTTTCTTTATCAAGAAAAAAATTGAGTTTTTCTCATTCAGGATGTGTGACAGATGCCAGATAAATATCAAAATATCCTGAGCGGTCTGAAAGAAAAACAATCTGACCGCCATCAGGTGATACAGCCGGACTGTTATTGACAAAGTTTTTCCATTTTCTGTGATGAGTAAGAGCTGTGGCAAATTCTGATGGTTCTTTTCGTCCCTCAATTTGCGGCCAGTATTTTTCGCGCATCCAGTTCTGCCATTTTTCTGATGTTTTTTCGAGCGATTCGTTCATAGATTGCCGCCACGCATTTTGAAAATTTTTTGTGGTGCCGTAGCGCCGCAAAATCTCGGTGCGCTTTTGACTGCCATAAGTTTCATCAATATACCGCCACACCGCCTGGCCGCCTTTATAAGCGAGATAGCCACTCAGGTACGGGATTGGAGGCAGCAAGCCGTGCACGGTTGCATCCCGGGCATACATGTCGGATTCGGTGTCCCAGCCAATCGATTCAAACTCGGCAAGGCCTTCAATAAACCACAGCGGCGGCTGGGAGCGCTGCACGCCCTGGATAATGCTTCCTGGTCCGGTACCATAGAAAAACTGCAGCATCACCGCGTGCGTCAACTCGTGGTGAATAACATGGCGAAACTGTTCATAGGAACCCTGAAAAGGCAACACCACCCGGTTTTTAAGAAATTCTGTGAAACCGCCTACAGATTCATCTACCACACCTTGTGCCAGGTTTGTCTCGGTAAATTCATTTTGCGAGCGGTAAATGAGAATGGGAATACGTTCAACTAACTGGTAATCAAAAGTATCGCTGAGCTTTACATAAGAAGATTCGGCAACCGAGGCGGCAAAAACAGCCAGCCGCTTGCCGCCTTTGTAATAATAAATATCAAAATGTTCGGATTGAATATATCGCCAATCTTTGACATCATACTGAATCGGATTTTTACCAAACTGTTGTGAAAATACAGTGGGAGAAAAAATCAAAATGAGAATAAATAGCCAAATATATATTTTTTTGGAACACATAACTTCATCCTGTTAATGTGATTTGAGTCTATTTAGTTTATGTAACAAAAGAATATGGTTAGATTATCCATAAAGACGGGAGATATTCCTGATCAGGCTAAGAAAGTGCTTGATAATAAAAATAGTCAGATTAATTGGTCAAGATAAATATTAAACCAAAAATTCATGACTGTTGACCACGCGCAGATCGAATCAATGCTGTTTCAAAAATGACCGAGTTTTGAGCACTATAATATAATACAATTATTCTATTATTCCTCAATTAGCAGCTAAGAAGAAATATTGTTGCAGTGCCACAGACAATATGAGAAGCAACAAAAACGATTGACATTATGTGACGAATAATTGTATATTTAATCAAAAATAATGCAAAATTTGACAGCTTAATGCCAACTATACATAAAAGTGGACCTTATAGATTCTTTTTTTACGCGGGAGACCGGGATGAGCCTCCTCACGTTCATGTTGAATATGGTGACAAGACAGCAAAAGTATGGCTTGATCCGGTTATGCTTCAAAGTAGCAAAGGATTCAATCGAAAAGAAATTAACAAAATATTGAAATTGGTAAATGACAACCAACATCGACTCATAAGGAGTTGGAATGAGTATTTTAACGACTGAAATAATAGATGCAAGAGCGCAAGCCATAAACATGACCACCGATTCCCTCACCGTTGACCTTGAAGACGGACGAAGTATCTCAGTACCATTAGCGTGGTATCCCAGACTATTACATGCACGGCCAGAGGAAAGAAATAATTGGCGCTTAATTGGCAAGGGTGAAGGAATTCACTGGCCCGACATTGACGAAGATATTAGCGTTGAAAACTTGTTGACTGCAAAAGGATCAGGAGAGAGTCAACGCTCTTTTAAAAGGTGGCTTGAAGAGAGGGAATCGCAACAGAGATAATTCAATTTTTGCATTTTCTCATACAACCTTGTGAACTGCATCAAGTACGATACGGCGACGCGTTTTTGCAAACCTTTTATTAAAATTAAAAACCAGCGCTTATGATGCTGCAATAAAACTTTCCTTTTTTAGCGTCTCATGCAGGTTAAACTCTGAAAATAGAATATTCCTTATTATTTCCCTCCTTGTTCAAGATCAATTTTCAACGACAGAAAATCCATCAAATCGGACAGCGCAATCATGCCCACAAGTTTACCGCCTTTAACAACCATATACCGGTTTTCTCTGGTGTTCCGCATCTGGGAAAGCGCTTTGACCGCATCTGTTCCGGACTCTATAGTGTTCTGATCAGAACATGGATCAGCGATTTCCTTGACGGTATGCTCATCCCACTCTTGTCGTGGTACTTGTTTCATTTTGCGAATATCCAGACAGCCGTACAGCTTGTCATTATCAACGACGGGAAAAAGCTTGAAATGATATTTCTGAATATAATCTTCCCAGAGGTCGTCGAGGTTTAACCAAGAAGGAACCGTCACCGGATTCTTTTGCATAAATTGATCTACAGGCTCGCCCTTGAGTTCTCGGCGAAAAAGCAGTTGTTGATAACTCAATTGCGAAGCATGACGGATAAACATGCCGATAAGAAACCACCAAACCCCGCCGACCACATTTCCGGTGAGTACATTGAACCCGCCCAGTACAATGAGCAGCATGCCAAATGCGGAGCCGATGCGCGAGGCGATAAGCGTTGCTTCGCGGATATTCTTTTTCACACTCCATAAAATCGCGCGCAGCACCCGGCCGCCATCCAGAGGAAAAGCCGGCAGCAAATTGAAACCTGCCAGCACGAAATTAATCAGACCAAGATAAGCAACCACGCCAACAACCGGTGTCGGCCAATGCGCACTTTGGCCTAAAAATCGCGCGCCCTGGAACAGGGCTCCGGCAACAACACTGGCAGCCGGACCAGCAATAGCCATGAGCAACTCTGATTTGGCGTTCTCCGGTTCTTCGGTCATTTCAGCCACGCCGCCAAAAATGAACAAGGTAATGCCTCGCATCGGAATACCATAATGCCGAGCGACCAACGAGTGCGACAGTTCATGGAATACAATTGAAGCGAACAGACCAAACGCCCCGGCAATCCCCATCCACCAGTACGTAAAAGGGGGTAAATTTTCGTAAAGGTGTGGAAACAAGCTTTGTGCCAGCGACCAGGAAATGAGGACCACCAAAACGAGCCACGATAAATCAATTTTGACTTCAAATCCCAACAGCTTGAATATGCGAATACTTTTGCTTAACATGATTCACCTTTCATTTTTCCGGTTACCTAATGACATTCAAAAAAGAGAACAAATTGCAGGGGGGAAATAATTCTCAATAAGACAAGTCAACCAGAAATTACTTCGATGGGGAATGGTCGCAAAATGGTGGGAAAAGAACTCTGTTCACACAAAAAAGGGCAGTGCAATACCGCCCTTTTAGAATCTATCCTGATTAATTCATGAATTTAACCACAAAGCACACGAAGATCAAAGAACAATAGGTTATATGTACTAACGAGTTCAAACTACGAATTCTGATAAAAAAATATTTATTTCATCGATAATTTTGTTTTTTCTAAACTTTGTGATCTATGCACTTTGTGGTGAATAATTGAGGCTATCTTTATTGTGCTAATCGCCAAAATCCACTTGAGGTACTTGTTCAGCCTCGGGCGGTGCTTCAAAATAAGGCCGTTTTTGAAATCCCATGATTCCGGCAACCAGGTTGGCAGGAAACATGCGTATGGCCTGGTTATATTGCTGGACCGCTTCATTAAAGCGCCGGCGTTCTACAGCAATACGGTTTTCTGTGCCAGCCAGTTCATCCTGCAAACGCATAAAATTTTGATTGGCTTTCAGATCCGGATAGCGCTCGACGACCACCATTAAACGGCTTAATGCAGAGGACAAACCGTTTTGAGCCTGTAAGTATTGTTCAACTTGCTGGGGATTTTGACCAACGTTATCCACATTGACTTGGGTTTGTGTTGCTTTGGCCCGGGCCTCGATCACCCGCTGCAAGGTCTCTTGTTCGAAATCTGCATAGCCTTTCACCGTTTCTACTAGATTTGGAATCAAATCCATGCGCCGTTGTAACACGTTTTCAACCTGTGCCCACGAGCTGTTCACTTGTTCGTCCAGGCGGACAAATTTGTTATAATTTGAAAAAGCAATCAGAACCAGTATAACGATCGCAACAACGATAACAATACCGATTATTTTTTTACCCATATAATAATTCTCCTTTTTTTACCATTGATCGACAATATTAGCCAGGCGGCGAATTTGTTCGATATATTGTTCAGTCAAATGTAACAGTGCCGATTTATCCAGTTTCACTTGTTTTTCCCGCACATTAATGACGCGCTCAAAAACAGAGCGATCCAGTTCAAATTCGTCAGCCGTTTTTAAAAACACTTCTCTTTTTAACGTGGGAACCTCGACTTTTTTCAAGTCCAACAGAGCTGTAAAAATGGACACAAACGTTGGAACTGTAATGCTGATGAGTTGTTCTAAAAGTCGTTTTTTGCCGCGAGTGAGCAGAAAATCTTCGCGCAAATGCAGCAGTTTGCCTTTGACCTGTTCTTCGCAACGCAAACGAAGGTCCTTTTCTGCGATGTCAAGGGATTCAAGAGGATCATTTCCGTAAACCACCTGGTGATACTTTTTCATATTTAGAAATTCGATCGGAAAAGCATCGAGCGACGAATGAATATATCCTTCGGTCAAAAACAGCGGCGTAGCGACGTTTTGCTTTGCCCATTTCTTTGTCAAAGACATGGCTTTGGCGAGCTGACCAATGCCGTCTTTTGTAAGCACGACAAGAAAATTGATATCTGATTTTTTGGGCTGGTATTCTCCCCTGGCACCGCTTCCGTAAAGAATGATACTTTTGAGCTCTTTATCGAACAGTTGTTTTACCTCGTTGGTAAACTCTTCAAATATCTCCTGAGGCGAATGTGGTTTTTTCGCCATTTTAAATCCTCCGGTTTGAATGAAAAATTTAAGGTCTCGTGTCAAATAACTTTTAAAAATGTTATGCAAGGATACAGCATCGTACTGCAAAAATTCACGGTTAATAACCTCCGCCAGCGCCGCCGCCGCCGCTCATGCCGCCACCAAAACCACCGAATCCACCGCCAAAGCTGCCGCCACCGCCGAAACCACCGCCAAAGCCGCCCCCCCGGCCACCGAACAGTCCGCCGAGAAATAACAATGGCAACAGTCCGCGGCCGCCAAACAGCATAAAAAAGAACAAAAGGCCGAGAATCGTGCACAACGGACTGCCCCGGCCATCAGATGAGCGTTGACTGGTGCGCTGAGGCATGCGAGCACTGCCAGCGAACTCGACGTCGTATTCCTGGGCAAGAACGGCGGCAATACTCTGGACACTGGCTAAAAATCCAGGTCCGTAATTGCCCTGCCCGAGGTGCGGACGAATGTCCTGCCGGAAAATATCGCCGACACGCGCATCGTTCAGATACGGTTCGCTGCCATAACCGACCTCAATCCATACGTTGCGTTCATCCACGACATTGAAAATCAGCACTCCTTCATTCTTTTCTTTGGAACCCACCCCCCATTCTTCGTAAAGCCGGTTGGCATAAGACCGGTAATCATTATCGCCGATCGTTTTCATCGTCGCCACAACTACAGCAACACCGGTTTTTTGATGAATCTCCCGACAAAGAGATTCAATTTGTT
Source organism: uncultured Cytophagia bacterium (assembly GCA_964607755.1). Lineage (GTDB taxonomy): Bacteria > Zhuqueibacterota > Zhuqueibacteria > Residuimicrobiales > Krinioviventaceae > CAZSMC01. The sequence goes on from CAZSMC010000023.1 coordinate 18,598, forward strand.
GCTCATAGTTTGCAGGGATAACATTAGCAAAATCATTGACAGCTCCTTTTGGGCTCGGCATTTGAGCTATAGCCGCCGCAGAAAGAAATAATAAAAGAACGAAAATTCCGGTTTTAAGCTTCATATTCTGTCACTTTTCAATTTCGATTCGATTCATCATCAATTTGCACATCGCCCACTGTCTTTTTAAACATGCGGGTTTTTATGCCAATCATTTATTCGTTACTCAAAGTACATGCTACTTTTTATTGCAGCTTTATCATTTTGCGCGTTTTTGTAAATCCCGGCGCTGTAAGCCGGTAAATGTAAACGCCAGAACTAACCAGCTCACCATTGTCATTCCGGCCGTCCCATGAAACACGGTAGATGCCAGCCAGTGCCGGACGTTCCAC
>CAZSMC010000023.1:19089-63566 GCA_964607755.1 uncultured Cytophagia bacterium
CATTCCGGCCGTCCCATGAAACACGGTAGATGCCAGCCAGTGCCGGACGTTCCACCAGCGTCCGAATAGTCCGTCCCAGCATATCATAGATCCGCAACGTAACATGTCTGGTAACTTCTGCCGGGACGGTATACTCGATGATTGTGGACGGATTGAACGGGTTTGGATAATTCTGCGTCAGAGCGAACTGTTCCGGTGCGGCAAGTTTTACTGAAACGGCCTCGCTAAATGTCACTTTGCCATTAGTGTCTGTTTGTTTTAACCGGTATTGCCACTCGCCGCTTCGCCCCGGGGTATCCCGGAACGCATAGTGCTGCGGTTCGTTGGTCGTGCCGGCGCCGCGGACAAATCCGATCTCTTGCCAGGCGGAACGTTCGTCTTTGCGGCGCTCAACAGCAAAACCCAAATTATTTGTTTCGGTAACGGTTTGCCAGGAAAGCACAATCGAATGATCACCTTGCTCGTTCGCTTCAAAATACGCCAATTCAACAGGCGTAGTTTGTCCGGTTGCCGTATTGGACAAACCGGATGCATTGTCGCTATCGTCAACCACGTTGAGTCGAAAATAATATTGAGATGCTACGGACAGCCCCTCAATAACAAATCTTTGTTCTTCTCCTGGCGCCAGCGGAGCCGGTGGATTTTGAACTTTCTGCGTGGTTGCTGCACTCCACCAGGTCCAGTCATTACCAATCATATTTTCAGGCGGAATTTGACTGTACCGAATGACGTACCAGGACGCCGGTCCGCCGCTGCCGCCGTCATCACCGGTGGCAGTCCAGATCAGTTCCATCGTAGTATCATCAATGGCATGCACAACAAGGTCATCGACCGGGTCAGGATCAATTTTTTCGGTTTGGTCGCTGAGCTGCACACCAAGCCCCTGGCTATAGGTATCGTAGAGATCGGCAAATTCCGCCGCGGTTTTGTTTTCATCAAAATAGTACTCTCTGGAAACGACGTGAAAATCAAGCTCATTTTCAGGATATTCCCATTGATATATTCGCAGACCGGACACTCCGTGAACCGAATAATCTTCATATTGATCATTTTTAATGTCATAATAAAACAGCGCTGGCAATTGACCGGTATCCATGGCCTGGTCCTTTAATTGGACCAGGTTAAAAACAGACAAGTTGTTCAACGTTTCCCCGGATTGGCCGCTGAATCCGTACCAGTGCCATCCCGGCCAGTCGGCCGCATCGAGTTCTTTTTTATAAATCTCGTTTGAACCGGAATCGATGAGGTCATCCGTTTCTGTCGTTGCCGGGTGATAAAATTCCGGACCGTCAAACGTCATACCGATAGCATCGCTTGTATACGCTTTTGAGAACGAGATAAATTCCGTGTCAATTTCATTGATGCTAGCAAATGTGAACGAGACCTGAGGTTCGAACTCGGTAAAATTGCGGTAATAATGAATGACAATTGGGATGTCGGATGTATCTTTAACGCCCAGGGTTGAATTCGAAATGGACAGACCGATGAGGTTTTTTCGAATCACCCGCACAGGCCCAGCTTTAACCTGCGGGGAGCCATTTTGAAATGTTTTCAGTTTAACAGAAATGCCCAGCAGTCCAATATTGACATTTTTCTCTGTTCGTTCAGTTAAGAAAATATCCTGATTTATTGAAATGCCAATACCTCCAAAAGTACCAGATATATAAGTGAATTTAATCCGGAACCGCCAGCGGTCCAAAAAATCCACATTGCTGCCGGCAATGGCCAGAGAATCGGGAAAGCCACTGGCAACGTCCGGATTGTGCGACATGCCGTACGTTTCTCCGGTGACCCGGTCAGGAGTGTAAGAGACGTACTCGTAATCGCTGCCAGCGAGGGTCGAAGACAGAAAAACATAGGCATAGGCACGTTCGCCGCTCGCAGAATCCTGGACAGTGATCTCGTAGCGCGAATTATTTCTGGCTTCAATGTCATTGACCCACTCATAGGGCAAAGCCGGGTCGCCAAAACGCTCGACCATAACAACAACCTTGTCGTCGCTGTCCAGCGTGCCATTTTTGTCGCCAAAGTATGAATCCGTGCCATCGAGCTCGTCCGCCTGCAGAGGCAGGGCGGTCCACTCACTGGTGGTTTGGTTATAGGAATAACATTTTAAATGCGTGACATCCTGACCCAGGAAATCGTGTAATTGTGCTCCGTTCAAAATAACGGCATCCAGATCACGGTTAAAAGCAGCAAACACAGTAGTGGTCAGAATGAACAAAATGATGCATAGTGCACGAATTTTCATAATGCGCCCTTTCTCTCATAAACAGGCAAGCTATTACAGGATAGTTACATTCATCCGGCAGGCCTGGTTTTCGTTTATCCATTGAAAACCGGTCCATGCCGGTTTTCAATGGAACCCAAAATCCTAAAAAGCTATTCCCCTTTAAAGGCTTTTAGTGCTTTATCGACGCTGTCGAATGAATCAAAAATAGTGATCAGTTTCGTCACAATGAAAAGACTTTTTACTTTATCAGTAGCGCGGGCTATTTTCAGATCACCATCGTTATTGCGCATGGTCGTCAGTGAACTCATAAGCACGCCAAGACCGGTGCTGTTCATCCAGGACACACCGCCAAGATCGACAACAATTTTTTTAACACCGTTTGCCGCCAGGTCTTTAACGCGTTTGTGCACCTCGGTCGTCTCTGGTCCTCCCATGAGATTACCTTTTAATTCCAGTACAGAAACACCACCGATCATATTTTCTTTTATTGCCATTTCGATCTCCTTGTTTATTCTGAATTGTAAAAATTACCTTTTTTTATCGTCTCTTGCAAGTATAAAATAAATTTATTGGAAATACCTCAGTTACAATTCCAACAATGGGTCACAAAACGAGTAAATAACATATTATTATTTCCAAATTTATAGAATGATACAACATTTATGCAGAAAAGATTTGTGGACCCATTGTTTAATTTTGATAGAGCATATCAACCGATAACTGAGTTTATACATTTATTATTTAGAATAGCTTTATCGCTATAAATATTCTTTAACATATTCTCTGACTTGGGGGTTGTCAGGATTGATGCCTTTTGCCTGTTTAATCATTTTTTTCGCCCGCTCCAGCCATCCGCTCTCCAGAAAAAAGTCGATTACCAAAAGATAGAAATCCTCAATACCATGATCCGGTTCGAAATATTTCAATATCGCCGGAATATCTTTTCCCAGAGTCGACTTGAAATAATGCTCATTTTCCAAAAGAAACGCCAAAATGACCACATTTTTAGAAAAGCCTTTCATAAACGGCAAAGCACACTCTTTGCCCCGTTCAAAAAACAGATTTAATTTCTGCATATAATCTGCCAGACTCGATTTCATTTGAAGATAATCATCAGAGTCTGTTTGATAAAATTCAGCCATATATTTCAGTTCACGGGCAATAGTAGCCTTGTGAAAAAGCACGCCAATGTTATTGATAAATGAAAACTCGACAGAATTTGGATCATAACGCCCGGTGTAATACTCCTCATCATCGTAATAACCTGTGCGCCGGTAAATCAGTCGCAACTGCTCCTTGGCTGTAAACAGTACATCGCTAAGCTGTTTCAACTTTTCAAACGACACATCAGAATTCTGTGATGATTCGAATGTGCGATAAATTTCAGCGAATAAATTAGCGGCACGTAAAAAATGCGCCAGAACATTTTTTATGATCCAGGATTGATTTTTCAGCACAAATGGACTTGTATACTCGTTCATTTTTCACCCTATGTAATTTAGATATGGACTATATTCTGATAGTCCGAGTGTAAGCTATTTATGTGATCCTGGATCAAACGCTTTGCTTCTTCAACCGTAGAGACAAGTCGCATGTCAATGCTCTGCACCTCGTCGGCATGTTGCGTAAGCCAGCTTGTAATGATTTCTTCGCGTTTATCCTGGCCAGAATTCTCATGCTTTGTGAAAAAAATATGCTCCAGCATATCGTGAATATCTTTTCCCCGGACATGATCGACCGCGCATGCTGCACTTTTGCCTTTATTAATACAGTAAATCTGCGCCGTTTTTTCAAAGGACGGCAGCACAAGAATTCTGGGATAGCGCTGTTGTTGCCTGCTGATCCGTGGCGCTATTTCCACCTGTGTATTCAACGGCGGACTGTGTTTTTCGATCAACTCTTGTTCCAAAAGCAGAGCTTCCAGTTCCGATCCGGTTTGAATGATTTCCAGATCGTACAAGCGTTCACGGATGCACTTCAATTTAGCGTCCGGCTTTTCAATGCCGGCGAAATAGGACGACACCCGGCGGCGTAACTGCATGGCTTTACCCACGTAAATGACATTGTTTTGCCGGTCTCTCATGACATAAACGCCAGGACGTGCCGGTAGCGCCTCGATAAATTCTTTATCAAAATGGAACCTGCTAAAATCGGCAGCATGCAGGGTGGGAGAATACCAGTCACTCAATTCATCAATTGTCTTGATATCTTTTTGTTCAAGCTGGTACCAGGCGCTTTTCACCTGTTCGACAAAAGATTCAAACCGCAAACCAGGTTCAGCATCTTTTAAAACATCACCCCCCAGCACCCTGGCACAATCTTCAACAGAGCGGCACGGATGTTCCGGGAAAAGCTGTTTGACGATCCGGTTGAGCAGAAAAACCGGATTGTCAACATCATGGCCGACAGTCTCCAACAGAAACCGCCGGCAGGCGCTGAGTTGATTGCCAAATCCGTCGAATAAAACCGGTAAACGGCTGGCAAAGGACAGAAACGTCCGGGCCGCTGCCTCAACCGAGGCGTCATCTTTAAGTGCCTGATGCAACGGAATGACTATTTTTTCAGCTTTAAAAAGCCGGGCACAGTAAATCACCACAATGTTCCGCCAGTGTGCCACTCGCCCGGGCACAATTTGACAAAGCACAATGTCGTTCGCAGATTCTGGGATAGGATGATATATTTGCTGAACACTCCACGTGCCATCATCATGACGAACGACCCGATCCGTTTCACGCAATGCAGAACTCACTAATTTTTCTGCCATATCCGGTGAAACGGTTTCAAGCTTGAAAACATGGCGCGCAAGCTCGATAGAAGAAACCGGTTTTTTAGCGTTTTCAAGATATGTCAACAATTGGTGAAGCATTTAAATTTTTTAGACACGTCCTTTCTCATCATCTTCTTTTCCCGGAGAATCCGTTGATTCATCCGGAGGCTCACTGTCCGTGCCAGATTTCCGGCTGTCTGCAGTTTCATTATCTTCAACAACAATATCTTCATCGCGAATCGTTTGCGTCTTTTTAACCTCTGGCGAAGCGCCGGGTTTGGGTTTGCCCCAAAACGCAACGCCGATGAGCCCGCCAAACAGACCAAAAATGCAATCGATAACAATAGACGTCAAGAAAGAAATTAACACAAATCCGCGCGATATCATTTCTGGATTTATGTTATCCAGGAGTTCCTGGATTTCAGGATTTGAGGTATAGCTGGACATTTGGTAAAAAAAATCGCGGGAAAATGGTCCAAACCCGGCGCTTAGCGCTGTAGCCAGCACCGCGCCGAACAATCCAGCCAGCAGTCCCAGCGATGCTCCCTCGCCCATTTCGATTCGTTGATCAGGACCGAGCTGCCGGCGATACAAATACACCGGCAACGCACCGCCGATTAGAATACCGGCGCAACAGGCGCAGTTAATGAAATTAAGAATGGGTACGCCGGTGAGTAAACCAATGACCAAACCGCCCCATACGGCCGGAACGAGTTTATTGACCTGAGCTTGCATTATTATCTCCTGGTATGTGCAAAATTCTATTTGAAATAGACACCCAAATCCCGCAATTCATCGGCATCCATTGCTTCCAGAGTGAACTGCGGAAGCGCCTCTGCCATGTTTACAGCCCGAACAGACTGACCGGCAAGTCCTACCATAAGGCCGGATTGATGGGCATGTAGCAATTCAATGGCCTTGCGGCCAAAACGCTGTCCAAGCTGAATATCGAATGCATTCGGCTGCAGTCCGCGCAACGTAAAGCCCACATTGGATTGTCGCACACGGCTCATTTTGACGCCAAGACCGTGGGCAACAAATCGCTGCATAATCATGCCCACACCGCCTAATTTTATATTGCCATGAGGATCCACGTCAGGTTCTTCAGAGAGCATGGCTTTGAGAATATGATCTTTTGCATCCGGGGCAACTGCTTTTTGATAAACCGGATCGTCCTGGTTTATATTGACGCCCTCAGAGACCACCAGATTCACATATTCCTGGCTGTCATAACATTCTTTAATATCATTGATCAAATCGGTTAATGCAAACGATTTTTCCGGCACCAGAATAAAATCAGCGCCACTACTTACTCCGGCAAAAAACGCCAGCCAGCCAGCCTGACGTCCCATGACTTCATTAATTGAGATGCGACCATGAGTTTTGGCGGAGATAGAGGCGCTGCGGAAGGCTCGTGTTGCTGCGTCGATGGCTGTCTGGGCGCCGAGCATCCAGTCCGTACCGCTGATATCGTTATCAATGCTTTTGGGTATAGCAACGATTGGCACACCGGATTCGTGTGCACCCAAAGCGGAACTGACTGTATCATTGCCTCCGGTGGCGATTACAGCATCGATGCCCAGTTTCTGCAAATTATCTTTAATTTTTTGTGCTGCCCAGGATTTATTTTTTTCACTGTAAGGTGCAAACCGGGAAGACCCCAGGATGGTGCTGGGCGCATCAAAAAATGATTTTGCTTTTTCAACGTCCAGTTCAACGGCATAGTTTTCGATATCGCTGGCAGCCAGACCTTCAAAAGCTTTTTTTATGCCAATGAAGGTGTCTCCGTACTTTGCCGAGCCCTGAAGAATAGCACGCGCTAATGCGGAATTTATCCCGGCGCAATCACCGCCTCCGGTTACAAATGCAATTTTCAAATCGATTCTCCCATTTTATTTAAATGACGTTTCCGCATACCGAACCTGTCGCCTGTTTGACTTAACATACCTGTCAAACATTTCTATCATTAAATATAGAAATAACATGCAAAATATAAAAAATTTTTGTTAATTTTGAAAAGGAAAGAGACATAAAAAAAGGAGAGCCCCCGCTCTCCTAAAGTTGGAATCCCCCCCCTCTTGTTGCCGGGATCCCTTTTCGCCGATCACACTTATAAAGAGTATTAAACAAGGGCTTTTCTCTCAAGATTATTTTATTTTTTATTAATTTTATATCACGTTAATTTTACCCGCATCCGGTTAAATCAAGTCAATCACTTAATAAAACGAGAGAATTCATATCTTTCAAAATTGGGGATATTTTACGGGGTCTGGCGTACCAGTCGCTGGCGCGCTTTGGGCAGCCAGGTTGCAGCGGTTTGGTGGCCGGGGTCCACGCGCAAACATTCCTGCCAGGCGCGAACGGTTTCAGCCCAGTCCCGGCGTTGCCAATGAACACAGCCCACATTATAATACGCTGCTGCAGATTCGGGATTGAGCTCGATTGCCATGCGGTGATCCTGTAAAGCGAGATCATATTTTTTCAACCGTCGATAGGCAATGCCGCGGTCGTTATATGCCGGGACCAGAGTGCTGTCGAGTTGCAAGGCGCGGGTAAAATCGCGGACAGCCTCGCGGTAATGTCCGGTTTGACGGTACGCACCGCCGCGGTTCAAAAAAGCCGGCACAAACGTCGAATCGATGTGCACGGCCCGGGCATAGTCCGCAATGGCTAGTTCAAGATTGTCCATCTGGCGATATAAATTGCCCCGGTTATTGTAAATGGCCGGCGAGTCTTCACCTTTCTGAATAATCATGGTGTAATCGTTAATCGCCGCATTAATATCTCCCGTTTTCCGGTGGCTTTTGGCTCTCGATTTATACAGCTCTATAAAGTCGGACAGCAATTCTCCGGCGCGGTCAAAATAGATGAGAGCGCGGGCATGGTCTTCTTGTTCCTGATAAAGGATACCAAGATGATAACAAGCCAGACCCATCTGCGGATCGAGTTCGATGGCTTTTTTGAAATCAAAAGCCGCCTGTTTCAGAGAATCGAGTGCCATGTACGCCAATCCGCGATTATTAAAAGCCCTGGCCGCACCGGGATCGATCCGGATCGCCTGACTGTAATACTCAATCTGGTTTTCGGGATCATCGCTATTCCGGCCTTTCTCGAACCAATAAGCGGCATCTTTTTCAACTTTCTCCTGTCTCTTTTCACGCAGAAAAGACCGGAACGCTTTCTGATGAGCGCGCGACGCCCGCACTTTGTGCAGAAAAGTTGAATCCGGTTTGCAGCGGGAACGCTCTTCCGCGTGCTCAACGATACTCGATGCATAAGCTTTGATGTCCGCGTCTGTTTCAGTTTCATAAGTCTTGTACAACATGAGAGTCAGTTCGTTGGGCTTGAGGAAAAGTCCCTCAGCACTGCGATTGAAAGGCTCATAATCATATTCAGATTTGGCAATATCAACAACGGCTAACATTTTTTCTATGGCTTTCCAGGCCCGTCGCCTGTATTCGGCTTGTTCCAGCCCGGGCAGCATGGTCAGTGTTCGTTTTAAAATATTTGTCTTTAATTCGCTGTACAGAGAATTGGATTGAATGACCGGCAGCATGTGAGACACCTTTTGTTGAAAATGAAACGTCAGATTCATCTCAGAACTGTGATAGGTCTCACCATAGTTGTCCTGTTCTTTATTTTGAAAAGCTTCGTGCAACCGGGCCTGGGATTTAGCCAGAGCGCGAAAAATGAACTCATTCGCAGCTATAGCAATAGCCGGATTTTTTTGTTGCACTGCGTATTGATGCAGCAGAGTATCCAGGCGTACCAGCTTTGCAATTTTTGCTTGCAATCGCTCGATATTTTTATCCGGAGCGATGAAAATGCTGTCCCCGGAGAGACTGTCAATTTTAGCGATAACCTGCTCCAGCGTGTTATCATTCCACACCAGAGAATCATCAGAACTCTGTGATAACAATATGGCGTCAAGTGAATCATAATGCATATCCGGTTGAGTGGCTGGCGGCTTGACTGTGGCGCAGGCTGCAAAAAATAAAACCAGTACCCACAAACATTTCATTTTATTCCTCGCATCCTAAATTTATTAGAAATCTGTTAGTTTATTTCATTTATAGAATGAAATTTTTCGACAACTTGTTCCCATATAAAAGACAAAGGTTAAAGATCAACATCATTTGAAATACCTCAGTTACAATTTCAACAATGGGTCACAAAACTAGTAAATAACACATTATAATTTCCAAATTTATAAAATGATACAACATTGATGCAGAAAAGATTTGTGACCCATTGTTTAGTTTAGATAGAGCATATCAACCGATAACTGAGCTTATACCATTATTTTAAAATATTACTTTGAGTTTTCTAATCATTTTTTTATTGTTTGTATCAAAGATCAGCCGGTAACAGCGTTGGCAAAATGAACCAAGTCACGCCAAATGGAGTAATATAAAGAAATTGATTGTAAATGCATGATCAGATGAGAGTTTACAGATGACAGCTAAAAACGAGCACACACTTTATCGCAAAGCAGCAGAAACACTTGTTAAAAATCAGCCGTGCGTGGCATTGACAGGTGCAGGTGTATCTGCGGAAAGCGGCATCCCTACCTTTCGAAAAGGCGGATTATGGGACAAGTACGATCCCTCAATTTACGCTTCGATTGATTATTTCTTAAAAGACCCGACAAAATACTGGTCGCTTCGTTACGAACTGATAAAAAATTACGGCAATGTGAAACCAAATCCAGCCCACATCAACCTGGCACGACTGGAAGAGCGGGGCTATTTATCGGGCATTATTACCCAAAACACTGACGGTCTGCATACCAAAGCCGGTAGTAAAAATGTGGTGGAAATTCATGGCACCTTTCGCATCTGCCACTGCATGCAATGCAACAAACAATATGTTGCGCCAAACATACCGGACGGCATGCCGCCGCAGTGCGAATGCGGCGGCGTGTTGAAACCGGACACCGTTCTTTTCGGCGAACAGTTGCCAATGGAAGCCATACAGGAAGCCTATGCGCTCTCCAGCTCGTGCCGCTGTTTTCTGCTGATTGGTACCTCTGCCGTGGTGTACCCGGCTGCTTCGTTACCTGAAATCGCCCAGGACCACGGCGCTGTCATCGTTGAAATAAATATTGAAAACTCTTTTCCAAAAGCAGATATTTCGATCACAGCCAAAGCCGGGGAGGCGTTGGCACGGATAATGAAGGAAATAGAAGATTTAGAAACATAAAATAAAACATAACTGAAGAAAATTCCTTTTTGAATGATACAAGACAACCAAGATAAGTTCATAAAAATTCATAGTGATATTCCGAATAGTTCTTTGAGTGACAGTCCTGACGGAATTCATAAAATTAATGTTTTGTTGTAATTTCTGCTATTCTAAAAATTCAAAGCCATAACGTCAAAGACAATATAACGCTTAAAAAAAAATACTTTGCAATTATTAAATGCATTAAAAAACCCAGGGTGCAACATGCAACCAACCATCGACAGTACGGCCTTTGGATTTATAACTATCCGTGGCATTACCTACGAAAAAGATATCATTATCCGTTTGAACGGCGATGTAAAAAACCGCAAAAAGAAACTCTCAAAAGCGATATACGGCACATCTCATAAACTCTCCAAAGAAGAAGCAAAGCATGTGTATGAAAAAGGCGCCAAAAAACTGATCATTGGTTCCGGTCAGCAGGGCGCTTTGACATTAACAGATGAAGCTGTAGATTATTTTCAAAAAAAAGGCTGCAATATCGAGATTGCGCCAACCCCGGAAGCTATTCAAAACTGGAACCGACAAAATGGCCCGTTTATTGGCTTGTTTCACATCACTTGTTGAACACATCTGTCCTGGCTTGTTAGTGGATAAAACGTTTTTTCTTTCAGTCCAGGATGTTGTCTTTGCATTAATTGGGTGGTCTTTGGCCGGGGTAGTAACATATATCCTTCCCGTTTTTATCATTCCATGCCGAACGCTGCAAATGACTCTATAGTTTTTAAGAATGTAAATAAATGTTAAAAATTACTTGACTAAATAACAGATTATCTTTATAATTTGAGCATCAGTAATTCAGAGCAAGTTCTACATTTCCCAACACGGTTAAACCGGGACCAAAAAAGATTTGAAATCTTTTACCAGATTCAGTTAAAAAGTTAACTTGCACTTGTAAGATACTAATATTTCACTCCTATGGGGTGTGAATTGATTAAAGTAGTCAATTTCTATAAATATCTCGCCGTTATGCGGCAATTTTTAATTCATCTCTACGAGAATACTTTTCTATGACAGATAAAAGTAAAACTTTCTGTATTACACATTTTCTAAAAACAAAATTTTTAACAAGGATTTTTTTATTTGCAGTTTTATCATCCATCAAAGCAGTGTCGACAGTCAAATCATAGATTTACTAACATAAAAGGAAAGGGACCAAGGATGAAAAGATTGTGTTTTGTTGCTCTCTTTATAGTCTTAATGTGCGGTCACCTCTATGCCCAGACAACCGGCAAATTAGCCGGACAAATCACAGATGAGGCTACCGGTGATCCTTTGCCCGGCGTGAATGTCATTATCGAAGGCACGCAAATGGGTGCGGCTACTGATCTGCAAGGCAGGTATTTTATTCTCAATGTGCCTCCCGGAACGTATTCGGTGAAATACATGATGATGGGGTATACAAACAAAATCGTCCAGGACGTCAGAGTGAATGTAAACCGGACGACGACAATAAACATCACCCTTCAGGAGACAACTCTGGAAGTTGGAGAAGAAATCATCGTTACAGCCGACCGGGTGACTGTTAAAAAAGACCAGACCAGTTCCATTCGAAACGTGTCAGCCGAGGAGATGGAAATCCTTCCTATCGAAGACACCGGCAGTGTGGTTTCCATGCAGCCCGGTGTGGTTCAGGGACACTTTCGCGGCGGACGAAGCGGAGAAACAACATATATGATCGACGGCATTTCAGTGAACAACCAGTTAAACCGCGGGCAAATGGTTTCACTTGATCCGGATGCCGTTCAGGAAGTAGAAGTGATCACCGGAACCTTTAACGCCAAGTACGGAGAGGCAATGAGCGGCATCGTCAACATGGTGACCAAAGAGGGAGGTAATTCTTTTCATGGAAAATTAGAAGGATACCTTGGCAATTACCTCACCCCGCACGATGACGTTTTTATCGGTTTGAAACCGGGTGAAGTAACCCGCAATCAGGATTACAAATTCATGCTTCACGGCCCTGTTTTTAAAGACAAACTAACGTTTTTCGTCAGCGGCCGGCGCCAGGATAATGATAATTATCTCAACGGTATCCGCCGGTTCAATATAACCGATGAACCGGATTACAGCCAGTTTCAGGACAGCACCCAGTTCGATCCGGTTACTGGTGAGTATGATTCGAACGATCACACTGGCGACGGTGAATATGTACCCATGAACTGGTTCGAAGAATTGAACCTCAACGGTAAGCTGACCTACAAGCTCTCAGATATCAAGATGTCGCTAATGTATCTTTTCAACAACAGCGAGAGCCAGGGATACAGTCACACTCACAAGTATAAACCTGATGGCCGGTCGGTAGGGCATAACACCAGCCATATGTTCACATACAAGCTGAACCATGTCATTGGCCAACGATTGTTTTACGAGCTCAAGCTCTCCTACTCTAACAGTTATTACGGCAATTATCTGTACGAAAATCCTTTGGACTCCCGCTACATTCATGACCGTTATTCTGCCAACGCCCAGTACACCGGATTTGTTACTGGCGGGCAGGACAAAAATCACCATGAAATAACCACTGAAAAGTATCTCGGCCGGTTGGACCTAACCTGGCAAATGACGCATAATCACAGCGTTGAATCCGGTTTTGAGGGAGTTCAATTCAGTTACGACAATGCGTATCATCAAATCATGAATGCTTTTCGCAATACACAGGCATCCGGGCTTCTCTATGCGCCGCAAATCATGCCGGATTCGACCGTTTATGCGGATGTGTATGAGGAATCACCAATTCAGTTATCAGCCTGGTTATCCGACAAAATGGAATTCCAGGACATGGTCATCGACCTGGGCGTTCGCGCTGAATATTTCGATCCGCGGACAACGTATCCGTCGAACTACCGGAATCCAAACAACGTGCTGCAAAAAGAAGATACCCCGGAATGGCAATCAGTGCCAATAGACGCGGATGCAAAATTCAATCTTGCACCCCGGTTAGGTTTGTCCTACCAGTTGGGAGAAGCCGCGTTGTTGCGGTTCAGCTATGGTCATTTCTATCAATATCCGCCGCACAGCACTATGTATCAAAACAACTCTTACATTATCGAGCCCACCAATTATGCCAGCACCCTGGGCAATCCTCAGGTCGAACCCGAGGCTACAGTCAATTACGAAATTGGTTTGTGGCAGGCGCTGAATGATTACATGGACCTGGAAGTGGCGCTGTGGTACAAGGACATTTACAACCTTTCCACGGTAAACATTGTGACAACCTACAATGCTGTACGCTATGGTTTATATGGCAATAAAGACTATGGCAACGCCCGCGGCCTGGAAGTCAAGTATAACACCCGCGTCGGTAGTTTTTATGGCGAAGCAAATTACACATTGCAATATACCCGAGGAAACGCCGACAATCCGCAGTTTACATTCTCAAGGGCAGGCAACAGTCAGGATCCCATTCCCACGCTCATTCCCATGAGCTGGGACCAGCGACATACCTTTAACCTATCTCTCGGCTATACAAAGAAAAGTTACGGCGCCAGCCTTTTAGGCTGGTTTGGTTCGGGCTCGGCGTATACATGGTCTCCTATCGATCAGAATCCATTGAACCGGGTCAACCTCTACCCTAACAACAGCAAGAAACCTTTCCACTATACAGTAGATTTGAAAGCGCATTATGAAATGGACATGCTGTGGGATACAAAATTGCGCTGGACATTGCGAGTGTACAACCTGTTCGATCGAATGAACGAATATGGTGTAAACTCTAACACCGGACGCACCAACCAGGCTATTATCCGGCCGCAAGACCGGCTTGGTCACTGGAGCGACTTTAGCACCTATGAAGAACGCATTTACAGTCCGGCAAACTGGTCAGCGCCACGTCTGGTCAAACTCGGTGTTGCTCTGGTTTTCTAAGCACAATAAGATAAAAAGTGCTCTAATGCATGTAAAAGAAAAGGATTTCGAGCTATGAAAAAAATAATCTTTTTGATTTTTTGTTTAGGAGTTATCCTGATGCAGACGGATGTCCTCCTGGCTCAGGGACGAAAATATGAAGGGCCCGAAGACGGCGCCGGCGATCCTCACCTTGAGCGCGAGGGTTTTATGACCGGCAACCGGGTGCAATTGCTGTTTAAAAACAACACCGAATTGGGTGATTATCCGCGTAAAGATGCGGCCCGCTGGCCTAAAGGGATCGGTGGCAACGTGATGCACGACGGACTCGGGCTATTGATTAGCGCTCCTGTATTCCTGAGGCAAGATACCATTCCGGTTACAGACACGACCGAAATTCGCAACCTGGCGATGGACGGCCTGATTGATACGCTGTTTTATTGCCAGACAAATTATCGTGAAGAAATGGACCGTGATCCAACCGGGCAAATCGAATGGGGGCTTCACCCCGCCCCGGGGTATATGAATAACAACAGTGAGACTCCAGCCATGAGTAACCATCCGGAGTCCTGGCCGCCCCAGGGATGGCTGTATGAAGGGCGCAAGCGGCGCTGGGCCGGAGAATGGGATGGCCGGTTTGGCCGCGGCCAAATCCGCGCCGACCTGGAATCTTATTGTGTCGCCAACGATGCTCAAGACCTGGAATATCTTGGAGATGATGATATTGTGAAATATTATCCGCGTCCGGGATTAAAAATCGGTGACATCGATCCCAGTGTGACTATCCAGAAAGGAGAGCCCTGGGGCGGTTTAGGAGTTCGGGTTAAACAGCGTGGTTTTCAGTGGAACAATCCCATGGCACAGGATTGTATTTTTTGGGAATACACAATCGCCAATGTCTCTGATTATGATTTACCTTATATGGCGTTCGGTTACTGGCTTGATAACGATATTGGAGGCGAGAATACCGGCGAAGACGGCAGCTTTGACAAAATAGAAAACCTTTCTTATAGTTGGGATACAGATGGTGTCGGCGAAGACGGCTATCCGACAGGTACTGCCGGCTATGCCTATCTGGAAAGCCCCGGAATATTTAATGACAACAAAGACAACGATGATGATGGACTCATCGATGAAAGCCGGAACAATGATGCTGGTGAACTCATAGGGCCGTACGATGGTATTTCCAATCTGAACAAATTTCTCTCATTTTACGGACTGAAAGAAAGCGACTTGAAAGAACACTGGTCCGGTGACGAAGATCAGGACTGGGTTGATGGTGAAGATACCAATAATAATGGCATTTACGATCCGGATGAATATGCCGGAGATGATGTTGGCCTCGACGGTGTTGCGCCCGGTGAAGAAAACTACCTTGGTCCTGACCTCGATGGCACCGAATGCAACCACCGTCCCGATCTTCGCGAAGGCTATGCCGAACCTAATTTTGGCTGGACCGATGTATCTGAAACTGATATGCTCGGTTTGACAACGTTGCTCTTTTACGAGGCTGTACCTCACAACGAACCGTATACCGGCTGGTTTCGCCATGACAAATCGATATGGGAGCGCATGACGCTTATCGATTCCCTGGAATCCGGTGCCACTGATATTAGCAACCTGTTCGAAATGTTCTCCACAGCAAAGTTTCCGCTTTACAAAGGTCATACCGAATTCATTTCTATCTCACAATTACATTCTTATGACGACCTGGCTGGTCTGGTTTCCGCCGCTCACTCGGCACCAGCGCTGTTCACCCTCAAGAAAACAGTCCAGGTCATTTATGAAAAAGATTACCGTTTTGCCCAGCCTCCGGAAATGCCAACCCTGAAAGCCATTCCCGGAGACGGTTTTGTCCAACTTATCTGGGATAACCGGGCAGACCGCATTACTCGCGAGCCGTTTCTTAACGGGGAAAATGATTTCGAAGGTTATAAAATTTATCGTTCTACCGATAAAGATATGCACGATCCCATGATTATAACCGATGGCTATGGCACGAAATCATTCTTTAAACCGATCTTCCGGTGCGACCTGAAAAACGGCCGCCGGGGATTTACAAATTACGGCTTGCTAAACGGTGTAGCCTATAACCTGGGTGAAGATACCGGAATTGCCTATTCATTCAAAGACGAGACTGTCCAGAACGGCCGCACTTATTACTACGCAGCCGTGGCCTATGATTACGGCATTGAACCGGGGCGCTTGAAAGGAACGTCGGTCATTTCTCAGGATGAAAACTATGGCATCGCTCCATCTGAAAATAACGTGGTCATTCGTCAGGATGAGTTCGAAAATATTGAATTTATCGGCCGAAATGTTGCTGTCGTTACTCCCGGAACCGATGCAGCAGGTTCAGTTATTGAATCCGATTTTGAAATCGATGACAGCGGCGCCTCTGGATCCGGTACGTTCGTTCCAAAAGTCGTCGATCCAAACTCGCTCAAAAAAGGACATACATACAAAGTGAAATTCACTATCAGCAGACTGGATTCGCTGTACCGTTTTCATCCGGGATACGGCTTTTCATTCACGACCAGCGGATTACGCATCTACGACGTGACCGCCGGCAACTCGTTGGTGTTTGAAGATGTGCTGATGCGGGACGATAAAGATCAACCGACGCCTAAAAACATGCGCACTGTTTTGGAATATTATGACAATGAAACCAGCGATGCCGAAGATGATTTTTATTCACTTGCCACCAGCACGATGAAAACCACAGAAATATTTCACGGACTTCAGCTTGGCGTCAAAATGGACCGCCGCCTTGCTGAACGCGACATTCTCAACACCGGATGGATGCCGGGTGAGTCACCGATAAATGTCCTTTACGTTGACGAAAATATGCAATGTTATGCCTGGGATTATAATATTGTTTTCTCAGATAAACCCATTTATGAGACTCAGGTCGAGTCCCGTGGCGTTATCGCTTTGAGAGATGAAAACAATGAACGCTTTGATCGCGGTGTGATTTTGACCAAAGAAGAATTTAATTTCCGGGTAGAAAACCTGGTTTTTAGTGACTCGCTTGGGAATCCGCTTTTGCTTGATATGGCTGTCCATGATGTGAACGGCAACGGCGAATTCGATATTCTCCAAGACCGGGTCCTGGTTGGTCCGTTGAACGAAAAAGGCCGCTGGGACGGTTTGCTCTTTGCATTTGATTTTAAGAATTGCCAGGACGAGAGCGAATTGCCCAAGGCAAACGATGTCTATGCTATACGATACAATCGCCCCTTCTTTTCAAGCGATTCGATTCTGTTCACAGTCGATGCCAGAGAAACAATCAATGAAGAAAAAGCAAAATCCGAAATGGATAATATTCGGGTGGTGCCAAATCCTTATGTTGCATCGAATGTGATGGAACCTTCAGTGGTCAATAAATATCTTAACCAGCGCCGCCGGCTACAGTTCACGAATCTTCCGCAACAGTGTACGATTAAAATCTTTACCGTAAGCGGCATCTTGATTCGCGAGCTTAATGCTCCGGAAGATGCGTTAACTGGCTATAACGGATTCGGCGATGCAAACAACGGCATGATTCACTGGGATATGAAAACAAAAGAAGGACTGGATATAGCTGCTGGCATGTATTTCTATCACGTTAAAGACGATCAAACCGGCAAAGTTAAAACAGGTAAATTTGCCGTCATAAAGTAAAGCATGAATTCAAGATTTATGAAAGGATAGAATCATGATACATAGACATCATATTGTCATTTTATTGAGCCTGCTTTTGCTTTTCGGCACGAGCATGAGCAAAGAGCCCCATCGAATGGGCACAACCACCGCTGCTTTTTTGGAAATAGGCGTTGGCGGTGCTGGCATCGGTATGGGAGATGCGGTAGTCGCATCAACCGAAAACCTGTCATCTATTTACTGGAATCCGGCGGGACTGGCGCGCATGCAAAATAACCAGGCGCTGTTCATGTACCAGCCCTGGGTTGTGGATGCCAATACCCTTTTTGCCGGATTCGGACTGAACTTGCGTAACATCGGAAATCTTGCCTTTGGTGTCTTTGGTCTGAGTTATGGCAACATCGACGTAACCACCATGGAGTACCAGCAAGGCACCGGCGAGCAGTATACTGCCTATGATTATTCGTTCAGCGCCAGCTATGCCCGAAGTCTGGTAGACTGGTTCTCCTTTGGCGCCACAGCCAAATACATCTCTTCAAAAATATGGCATTCTACTGCCAGCGCTTTTGCTGTAGATTTAGGCGTTATTGTGCAAACTCAGTTTTTCTCGGTCACTGGCCAGCACACAGACGGCATGAAAATCGGTATGAGCATTTCCAATTACGGTTCGCGCATGCGGTTCGACGGTTATGATCTCCTTTTTCCCGTTGACATTGATGAAGATGCAGAAGGTAATTACCAAAATCTGCAGGGAAAATACAAAATGGAAGACTGGGAGCTACCGCTCATTTTCCGTGTCGGTTTGTCGTTCGATCCAATCGTTCTCAACCAGCAACGCTTAACTTTTGAAGTGGATGCGCTGCATCCGAATAACACCAGCGAGTATCTCAATGTTGGCGCTCAGTATCAATTCACCGCCCCGGGATTTGGTGATTTCTTTTTAAGAGGCGGATACAAAGGCTTGTTTATCGTTGATCAACTCTACGGCACAACGTTTGGCGGCGGTGTGAGATGGCATCTGTCGCCTTCAAAATCATTGCAAATTGATTATGCGTACCGTTCGATTGGCGATCTCGGTTACGTTCATTGTACCAGTATGGGCGTCGCATTTTAAACATGAGAATAAAGTGAAAGAAAAGATTATAATAGGAGGCAGCATGAAAAAACATATATTTCTCATGCTCGGAACCATAGCTTTGATACTTGGTATGATGGCCTGCGAAGATGACAGCGGCACAGGCCCGGACAAAACTGATGGCAGAGAAGAGCTGGGCAAAGGAATTCTTATTAATGTTACTGAGACCCGGCCGCAAGGTATCGATACACTTTATATTAATACCGGAGATACTGTTCAGCTCACCGCCAGCACTATTCTGGTCAATCCGCCAGAATACTCCTGGGAATCCGCCGATGCGAATCTTTTACAGGTTAAAAAAGAATCCGGTGCTGATTCCATTGCTTATGCCATTGCTATTGGCGACAGCGGCACAGCCACTTCGTTAAAGATCATAGACAGCGGCAACAATGCCGAGAAAATTATTCCGGTTAAAATCGTAAAATTCTGGGCCGATCCTGATTTTTACGATTACCTGGGTTCGCTACAGGGGCATCATTATTACATTTCCAAAAATATACGTACCTGGACACAGGCGAAGACACTATGCGAAGAAGCTGGTGGTCATCTTGTCAGCATCAACAGTGCAGAAGAAAATGATCTTTTGGATAAGGGCCGCAAAGGTCTGGCAGATGATGTCTGGATTGGCATAAAGTTTTACCGGGAGAACAAAGATGCCAAATGGAAACTGGACAAATGGGTGACCGGTGAAGAACTTGATTATGAAAACTTTACTTCGAAACCAGGTGATCCCGGCATCTTTATGGAAATTTATTTCCACATGGACACTAACGGAAGGTGGGAAAACTGGCACGAAATGAATTTTAAATATTTTTTAGAGATGGAATAAACAACATGTAACTTCTGCGCTCATCGTTCATCGTGAAATGGGCGCAGAGGTTATATCGCACCAATGACGTTTGGAGTTTAGATATTTATGGCCGTTTTGAAGCGACGCATCACAGGGAATCTCCTCCTCCTTTTAACCGTTCTGCTGCTACACATTCAATGCAGCGATCAGTCAGAAAAACAACCTGAGGAGAAAATACTTGTCAGTATCTGGGACCAGGCAAGTATCAGCGTCAACGAGTTTATCCGGCGCGCGGAATATACACCACGACCGGATTTTTGCAAAGGCAATACCTATGTTCATAAAAAAATCATTCTCAATTCCTTGATTGCTGAAAAACTGCTCGCCCTGGAAGCCGGTAAGGATTGTCCGTTGTACGAGGATGACGAGTTTCAGCGCTTTATTCGCGGACGCAAAGAACAGGCCATGCGCCAGTGGATGTATCACCAGGAAGCTGTGAGCAAAGTCAAACTCGATTCCACAGACATAAAAAATATGTACAATCTGGCAGGACGCGAATACGATCTGTCGTATTATACCTTTCCCGACAGTGTGGTCGACGACCAGGTCTGTAAGAAACTGACGAGCGAAGATAATTTTTTTGAGCATTTTTATACCCAATTGACCGGTGACACGTCCATACCGCAAAGGACGGTGAAATTTTCCGATCGCGAATCTGAAGAATTGCACCTGGCGCTGTTTTCCGCTGATGTTCAAAAAGGCCAGACGCTTAATCCGATTAAAGTTGGTACCGATGATGTTCTGGTTATCAAGGTTAATGGATGGCAGAACAATTTAGCGATGACCGAACAGCAGCGGCGTCAGCGTCTCGACAAGGTCAAAGAAAGATTGACCCAGTCAAAAGCCAGCGCCATCTGGAAAGAGCGGGTGGCATTGATCATGAAAGGCAAACGCCTTGATTTTAATGCCGATGTTTTTTACAAAGTCACAGAATTGTTCTTTCCAATCTATTTCCGTCCGCTTGAAGAAGAGCGGGAACAATTGATCAACAAAATCTGGGGCAAAGAAGAGCGTCAGGCTCGCCAGGCACTGGACTCCACGTTTGATGAGGACTTTTTACAACAGCCCTTTTTCACGGTTGGCGGTCAAACCTGGACCGTGGCAGATTTCCGCAGCGAACTCATGTCCCATCCGCTGGTGTTCCGCCATCCCAAAATGGACAGCGATGACTTTGCAAAAGAATTCCGGCTGGCCATTGCTGATCTGGTGCGCGACCATTACGTCACAAAGGAAGCGTACAAAAAAGGGTATGACAACACAAACATCGTCCAGCGCAACGCCGCGATGTGGCGGGATACGTTTGTGGCTCTGCATCACAAACATGAATATTTGGATTCTGTTGGCGAAACCCGCAACTTTGCCAACCATTATCATGATATTTTAAAGACACGGCTTAATCCCTACATTGACTCGCTGCAGCAAAAATATTACAAAAAAATCAAACTCGATTTCGAGACGTTCGAAAACATCTCTCTCACCAGCATCGATCTGTTTGTCAAACAACCCGCCCAACCGTTCAAATACGTGGTTCCGCTCTTTCCCGTCATTACGACGGATAATTTGATTGAATACATTACGCGCATGTATCCTGAAAAATAACCCGTATCAGCACTACCCTGTCGACCACCTCGAGCGCAGGTCGTGCTTTTTCACAATCAATTGCCGGAAATGTATCCCAACACCTTGTTACTGATCAGCCTGATGCTGTACATCAGTTTCGGTTCGATGAAAAACACATTTCTCATTATGCTCAACATCCCGCTGGCGCTGGTTGGTGGCGTCGCGGCGCTATGGATATCCGGGCAAAATCTCTCTGTTCCGGCATCAGTCGGGTTTATTGCCCTTTTTGGCATTGCCCTTGAAAATGGTATGGTGCTGGTCACTTATCTGAACCAGTTGTTGCAACAAGGCCTGACAGCCAGCACAGCATCCGTTCAAGGCGCACTGAGTCGTCTTCGCCCCGTGTTAATGACCGCATCAACCACCGCTCTCGGTCTCATTCCATTGCTGCTCTCAAGCGGAACCGGCAGCGAAGTACAGCGGCCTCTGGCAACAGTGGTAGTTGGTGGGTTGTTTACATCGACAATTTTGACACTGCTTGTCATTCCAGCCCTTTACAAATGGTTTGCTATAAGGGTTCAAGATGGAGAAATGTAAACTTGTCAGGGCGGTTTTAAAACGCCCCTGCGAAGGTGAGCAGGCAGGGCCCTGAAAAAAAACAGGAGAAACCAAAATGCAAGAGATTAAAGCCATTATAAGACCATTTAAACTTGATGACGTGATTACCGCACTGCACAAAATAAAAGAACTACCCGGAATTACAATTTCGGATACAAGAGGTTTTGGCAAATGCAAAAAGTCGCCAGATGCGATTCAAGAAGGATTGCACTATTTTGTAAGAATGACGAAATTGGAACTGGTGGTGCATAAAGATATGGTTGATGAGGTCGTTGATACGATTCAGGAAATAGCCAATACCGGAAATCCCGGAGACGGTAAAATATTTGTTATTGATGTACAAAATACCGTTAAGATTCGAACGAACGAAAGAGGCGAAAAAGCAATCTGAAATCAGATTGATGTCAATTGAGTGGGTGTCGCTTTTCTTTTCCGATTTATACTGGTCAAATCCGGTTTTCAGTATCGTCATCGTGGTGATATTTTTGTATGCAAAAAGGAACTATTATGTCGGTATTTAGTAAGAAAAACAATTGCTTCATAAAAGGTTTGAACACAAGAAATATCTCCAGGCTCCTTGAAGAAATAACAGCACCAGAAAGTTAAATCTTTCTGATTATTTTTGCGGAGTATCTTATGCTGAAATTCTTCCTACCTGCCGAGGTGAGCAGGCAGGTTATTGTTTTTAATGTTTACTTACAACTTTTGGACAGACAGTCACTTTTGTAAAAATAGGCGGCCAGGAATGGATGGCTGAAAATTTGTTAAAAAGTACGTTTAGAAACGGTGAAGCTATTCCTCAGGCGCGGACAAGTGAAGAATGGGAAAAAGCTGGAAAAGCGGGCAAACCAGCATGCCTGCAGTGGTGAGCAGGCATGGTGTTATTATCAAGAGAATTCTGAGAATGGTAAAACTTATGGAAAACTATACAATTGGTATGCTGTCAATGATCAGCGCGGGCTGGCACCTGAGGGATGGCGCTTGCCGTCCGATAATGACTGGACCGTTATGATAAAACATCTTGGCGGAGAAGCAAGTGCTGGTAAAAAGTTGAAAGCATCATCCGGCTGGCCACAAAACAAAAATGGCTCAAACACAAGTGGAATGGGTGTTTTGGCCGGCGGATGCCGTCATGCTAATGGTAAATTTTATGGGCTTGGCAACCTTGCATATTTTTGGACATCCACAGAAAACGGCAAAGCCAACGCCTGGTATCGGACGATAAGCTCCGATTTTGATAAAGTCTATCGTCATGGTTCTTTAAACAAGGGAAGCGGATTTTCTATTCGATGTGTTAAAGATTTGCCATGATTTGATCCATTGTCCGAAAAGTCTGCTTATTAGATCAACTCAATATCTTCAAGGCTGTCATTCATTTTCCGTATAGAAATGCGTTTTGATTGTGTATGTGTTGGAGAAGGCGAGCAGACCTTGCTGGATATCGTTGACGGCAAGCCCGTGGACCAAATACCCAATCTCGTTCGAAAAGTGGATGGAAAAATTATACAGAATTCGATACAACCACTTTTAGAAGACCTTGATCAACTGCCTTTCCCGGACCGGGAGTTGTTCGATTATCAAAATTCGCTCAATCAAGATCACAGAGCGGATTTTATGGTGGGCCGCGGTTGTCCTTACCGTTGTACTTACTGTATCAACAATCAAATGATTAACCTCGCACCTGGAAGATATGTAAGACTCCGGAGTGTATCAAATATTTTAACAGAGATCAAGCTGGTACTGCACAATTATCAAAACATTGAATCTATTTGTTTTCAGGATGATACTTTTGCATTGAAACGAGGCTGGCTTGTCGAGTTTTGCGACCGTTATAAGCGAGAAATCGGACTGCCCTTTGTCTGCAATCTCCGGGCTGACCGCACTGATGAAGAGATTGTGATAGTGCTGAAAAATGCCGGATGTCAGGAAGTTCGTATAGGGATTGAACAAGGAAACGAGTCTTTGCGCCGTTCGATGTTGAACCGAAAAATGAGTAATGAACAAATTATTGCTGCTTTTCAAATGCTTCACAAAGCAGGGATAAAGACGTTTGCTTATAATATGATCGGAATACCCGGCGAAACCGAACAAACCGTTCAAGAAACTATTCGTTATGACTGTTATATTATGAAACAGAAATATCATCTGAAGATGATTGATGAGCTTCTTTTAATGGATTCTGAACGTCCAAGAAATCAAATTCCTCAAAGTCCTTGATATTTACAGTATACAGCCCACGAATATTATTATCTCTTAGGGTTGCTGCCAAGACAACGTCAAATACTTTTTTCCGAGTTTTCGTTTTCCCCAGCAAATCAAGTAGCGTTGAAATTTGACTATTTTTCTGATAAAGAACTTTTACCCCGGTTTTTAGATAATCTTGCACAATGGAAATTGCTTCTTGAAGAGATAGCGGATGAGCGAGATTTTGGCGAGTAATAACATTCATAAATTCTGCGATAACTTGTGAAGGGATACAAACTGATAGATTGCCATTCTCATCCCTTTCATTCATCACTTTTTCTACAAATGGTCTTGCCTTTTCATTGAACATAGAATCTTCATTATGAGCATAGACCATAATATTGGTATCTAAAGCATACATTATTAGAATCCTCTTTCATCGTAAAGCTCATCTCGATCTACATGTAACTCTTGGCCCAAGCTAACTTTCTTTACAGTGAATGGAGTATAGTTTGTATTTTTATTTTTGCTTGCAATGTCAGACTTTAGAGACTCTAAAAGGTTTTCTATTAATTCAATTTTCTCATTTACAGGATAATTTTTTATCTCCTCTAAAGTGTTAATATTTATCATATCAGCAGTCTCCAAATAATTCACGAAATTCATTATAACGACGCTTATATGTATTAAATTTTATTTAGAAATTCAATGCTTTTTTTCATCTTTTTATTTACCAAAATTAATGATGAAAACTATTTCAATTTATCTATCCACACAAAATGAGTTGCCCACAGCTTTTCAATATTCTCTTCACCTGATTTTGAAAACCGTAAAAATATCTTTCTTCCCTTTTTGCCCCATGCTTTATAGACAGTCCAACACGGTTTCAAGTTCCCAGTGAGACTATTTTTCTGAACCTTTTTCATAATAAATTTGATTTTGTTGAGGTTTACGTTGACAACCTTTTCTAAATATGGAATTTTTTAAAGCGCCAAAGTTCATAATCTTTTTGATCAAGATAGCCCAGTTTGATGAAAACATCAACAAAGCTAATGTATTTCTTTTCGCGTAACAGCACTGAAGCAACAATGCCGAGCTTTTTTGCTAGATCTTTTCTATTCAGACTCACATTTTTTTCCTATTTGTCATAATAACGGTAGAACGATCTATCTTAAATATGATTTACAAATATATTGAAATTAAGCCCTTTCAAGTACATATTATCAAGACAGTTATTAATAAAAAAAGGGGGTGACTATGAAATTTGTTGCATTGCAACAAAAAAGACAATGGGTTAGGGATAAAATCTTTATAATGCACCTTCCACAAGAATATAAAATCAAGCATCGAATCAACACCGGGGGCGAGCCGCGAGTCGTCAGTGCTGAGGCCACTGTCATGCTTCAGTACTTTTATCCATAGATTTTATAATATTTATTGTATTATAATGATTCAACAAGTTTTTTAATATTTTCTAAAACTGCCTTTGTTTTTTCAATATATTTTGTTTTTAATATGTAATTATTTCCTTTGAAATGCTAACCAAATCCATTTATTTCACCTATAGTCAATTATTGCCAAATCATACGACGTGCAAACTCATAGTACACCTCAAAAAGGTGTACTATGAGTTCAAAGATCCTTTTGATTTCACCTGACAATTAATTATCTTGATAGCTTAATTTTAATTGAACCATTCTGGATTGAAATGCCTTTTATCGGGGAAATTGCAGCATTAACCGCCGCCTTTTTCTGGGGCTGTACAACCTTTTTATTTGAACTTGCTGGCAAGCGCGTCGGCGCCTTTCCAATTAACGTGTGGAGAGTTCTTTTTGCCTGTTTCTTATTGAGCCTGACACTATTTTTTCAACAGCACCTATTTTATCCGGTTGAAGCCAGTGCGCACGCTTCATTTTGGCTGGGACTCTCAGGGATTGTCGGATTGGCAATAGGTGACGGCGCCTTGTTTTTCGCACTGGTGACAATTGGACCGCGGCTTGCAACGCTGCTGCTTTCGCTCGCCCCGCCGTTGACAACGATCATTGCCTGGGTCATAATGGGCGAGCATCTTGGCTGGAAAGCGTTGATGGGGATTCTGCTCACTGTGACCGCGATTATCTGGGTGGTGGCAGAGCGCACCGAAGCGGACATGATTCACGGCTCAAAAACAACCGGAGTTATTTACGGGCTCATTGCGGCACTCGGACAGGGGCTGGGTGTCATTTTCGCCAAAGTCGGCTTGACAGACGGCCTGGATACCCTGTCAGCCACAATGCTGCGCATGTTTCCGGCATCCATTGCACTATTGCTTCTTGGCTTTCTTATCCGGCAAGGCCGGCCCATTATCAATGTGGTTAAGGATAAAAAGATGCTCGGACTCATCTCAATCGGCGCGATTTTCGGCCCCTTTTTAGGTGTATGGCTGTCCATCGTCGCTGTGAAATACACAGCCGCCGGCATCGCCTCTACCTTGTTAGCCACTGTTCCTGTCCTCATCATCCCGCTGGATATTATTATCAATAAAAGGCTGCCTTCCTGGCGGGCTGTTGCCGGAACCCTGCTTGCCGTTGTGGGTATTGCGTTGATTTTTTTGCGCTAAAAAAGCGGATCGATAAAAAAGTTTAGATCCGCTTTTTTGTTTTTCATAGTTTGAAATCAAACCGGAATTTTTTCATCCCTTTTTAAAAATTAATGGGATTCCCAGGCTATACGTTTTTTCATAAAATATCATTCCTCTTCTTCAACCGTCTGGTCCATTGGCAAGCCCAGTTCTTCATAAAGAGCGCGTCTGGCCTGCTTGTCTTTTTGAAGAACGCCTCGCGCATTGAGTGCCACTTCTTCGGCAACCTCACGCGGCACAACAATAACGCCATCGCCATCTGCGACAACCACATCGCCTGGCACAACCAGCACACCGCCAATTGAAACGGGACGATTAACGGATTCTAACACATTACGTCCGGGCCGAATACCGCGGCTTTTTTTACGCACATAGAGCGGTACGCCTTCGATGGCAACCTCATCGGTATCTCGGGCTCCGGCATCTGTCACCACACCAACCGCTCCTCTGGTTGCCCATCCCATGATATTACTGGAACCGATTGTTCCGACATCGCCAAATTCATTGTCGTCAATGACAATCACATGACCGGGCTGGATGATTTGCGTCCAGGTTTCAGATGAATAGGCGTTATAAAAATGGCCTTCCCATTCGGAAAAGTCCTCCCCAGGTGCTGGCCGGTCTTTGCGCTGGGTTGGCATATAACGCACAGTAAGGGCAATGCCGCGAATCTGATGCGTGAGCGAGTCGCGGTCAATCCAGTCAGGATGAATGCAGGCATCAACAAGACCGGTGTTCGGCAGTCCGACCATATCCATCCCATCTGACACATCGGCAACACGCAGTCCTTTATATAATTTTAAAAGTTTTTCATTCTCTTTTTGAGAGTACACTTTGGTTTCGATAAAATTTACGCCCTTTCTCAAAGCCTCAGGTTCTGCTGTTTGAGACATCACAGAAAAAACAATCGTCAGCATCAAGCATGCAATCAACGTTTTTGTCATAAAACACCTCATCATTTTTTAGTACATTTTTTTATGCGGATTTCCCAACCATTTTTCAAAAACCTTCCAGCCTTTTTCATGGGCTATATGCTCAACCTCAATTCGCCGTGTCTCCCATGGCTTTAGCAGTTCGTTGACAATTATGCGGTCATCAAAACCCGCACGTGCCGCATCATCGGTTGTACTGCTAAAGACCAGTTTTGAAATTCGCGACCAGTAGATAGCTGACAAGCACATGGGACACGGTTCGCAACTCGAATATAACGTGCAATCCTGTAGATTAAAACTGCCGATGTGTTGGCATGCCTGCCGGATGGCAACGATTTCGGCATGAGCAGTAGGATCGTTTTTTTCTACGACACGATTCCAGCCCTCACCGATGATCTGACCATCGCGCACCACCACCGCACCAAAAGGTCCGTTATGTCCGTCATTGGAATGTTCCATTGCCAGTTCAATCGCGTGCTCAAGAAAATGGTCTGACATATTTCCCTCGGTTAGACACTTTGGTCTTCGCTCGTGTGTCCTTTCTTTTTGCAATAGTGATAAAAAATTTGTGACAGGTGCTGCATATTTTCAAATTTAACCGGACGGTCGAAACGAATTTCTTTTACACGATCCGAGTACTTTTCCAAAATACGCTGAAACTCATCCGGGTTATCTTCATCAAAGTACACATAATCGCAATCAAATTCCTCAGCCTCAGGGACATTGTCTTTGATAACCAAAAAAGCCATAATAACCTCACTTTATAAATTAAATCGACTTTTTTGCTCGCGTGAAAGCTTAAAATTCTAACGCATAATGGTCATTTTTTTGGTTTCATTAAAAGTCGTTGTATGCATTTTGTAAAAATAAATTCCGGATGCAAGACCCCGGCTTTCAAATCGGATGTGATGTTCGCCCTCGGGCATTGGTTTTTCATTTAAAAGAGTTGCTACCAGTTTACCGGTGACATCATAAACATCCATTGACACTTTTATTCTGAAAGGCAACTGAAAGCGGATGGTTGTAAACGGATTAAACGGGTTCGGATAATTTTCCATCAAACCAAAGCATTCCTTTTTCTGGTGTCCGGAATCCTTTTTTTCCACACGGGTAATTTCATCATTATCCATAAACAGACTCCAGCACAAACCGGTGCGATAATTCTCAATCATCGGTACGATGGTACCTTGATCGATAGCCAGAAAACTCGTCGCAAACCAGTCAGCTCCCAAATTGAATGCATCCTTGAAACCAAATTCTCCCCACAGCCGGTCGCCGAGTTCATAGTAAAAATGTTTCAATGCGGCAATGGACTCTTCGGGTGTGTAAGGCATGGCACTGACTGCAGCGGTGGGCGTTATGGTGCCATTGTCATTTGTCGGCGAATGCGCACGGTACCCCCAGGGATCGTCGCTAGCTGTCAGTCCCCACACATTTTCGCCGTATCCTTGATGATTTTCCGGGTTATCAATGCAATAATCGCGATGGATTCGTGTAATATTCCGGTTGTTTTCAAAGTAATTGCAGTACTTATCGGTATGCTCACGCGGATCAAATCCTAAAAAACTGTAATGGGTAAAAAACAAAGGTCCACCCAGTTCCGGTCCCACCCATTGTAAATGGCCATAGTGCGTTTTGCCGTGCCAGTATCCTGAGCCTGCCCAGCCTTTGTCATACAAGTACTTTGGCACCGAATGGGTCGGCGACGATATGGCCAGAATATAGACAATCATAGTTTCGTTAAAACCCCGGATCGGCATATCCATGCGCCAGCCGTAATCGGGCGACCAGTGCCAATAGAGTACAGAATCTGCTGGATCTTTCTGATACCAATCCCACTCGACACTTTCCCACATGGATGTTGCCAATTCGCGAATTTGACGCTCGGTGTCGTCGGCGGTGTCAAAATATTGACGGACCGTGAGCAATCCCTGAACCAGATAAGCGGTTTCAACCAGATCACCGC
The DNA here is from genome assembly GCA_964607755.1 of uncultured Cytophagia bacterium. Classification (GTDB taxonomy): domain Bacteria; phylum Zhuqueibacterota; class Zhuqueibacteria; order Residuimicrobiales; family Krinioviventaceae; genus CAZSMC01. The sequence continues at coordinate 48,687 of CAZSMC010000023.1, forward strand.
CGTTGTCGTATTGACTAAAAGGCATAGTTTCACCGGTGGTACCATTGATCCAGTGCGCCCAGGCACCGTGGTAGCGTTCCGCTTTGCTGTTGAGAAATTGCAGAATCGTGAGCACGCGCTCTGCTGCAGCCTGTCTGGAGATAAAGCTGCGCTCAACAGCGACAGGAAAGTTCATCAATGCAAAACCGGTTCCGCCGGAGGCACAGCGGTCGGTATCACCTTTGCGCTCGCGCGCCAAACCGCTGACCGGATGGCCATAATCATAAAAATACCGGAACGTCGCGCGCTGCACCGAGGTGAGAAGCTCTTCTTCGGTCATGGATTCAGACGTTGCATGAACGCTGGCAGAGGGATCAGATTCCAGAAAATCTTCATCCACAGCCGTCACGCGATAGTAATAGGTTTTGTCGTTCTCGCCAAAAAAATCACTGTAAAGATGAACAGTGTGAACAGTGTTATTGATCTTTTCAAAAGGCCCGTTTTCCGAATCCGAGCGGTAAATATTATAGCCTTGCAAATCTTCTTCTGTATTTCGTTGCCATTTCAGATCAATGCGTTGATCCGCTCCTTCGGCTGCCAGATCAACCGGGGCCGCTGGCGGCACATTATCGTCTTTTTCTTTTTTGACAATGCGAATCTCATCAAGCCAGGCAATGTGCTCGGTGTTGTCCGGTTTGTCCTGGTAAAAGTAGACAGTTTTAATTTTGGTAAAATCCGGACCGCCTGCATCTATGAAAACCGAAACTGGCAGAGAGATCCGCTGCCAGGTATTTTCATCAGCGTCAACGTCTTTAACCAGGCCGGCTAATGAGAGATGAGGACCTTTGGTATTGGAAATATCTTCCAGACTGAGCGCTGGCAAAACATCCGCGGGGATGGATTCGGGACCGTTAATCCAAAAGACGAGGCTATCATATTCAGTAAAATCCATGGGCTGCCAGCCCTGAGACGCTACAGCCAAACCCCAGTCTCCGCCTGCCCTGGATGTCCAGTGCAACCGCAGGCTGTGAACGCCTTTATAATAGTGTTCTGTCTCGACTGGAAATTTATCATTCCCGCCGGCAAGCTCTAACTCGCTCGGTTTTTCCACATAGCCCCAGGAAGAATCGTAAAGCTCATCACCATCCGGGCTGTCCGAAAAAATAGTGTGACTGTTTTGATCGATATCGCCAAAAGCGTTAAAAGTGATAAACAACACCAAAGCAAAAAAGTTACATTTTAGCAATTTCATTGCACCTCGCATTTACAGTACAAAAAGCAGCGTGATTAAAAAAGGAAACGCAGCTTTTTGCCAGGATAACATTTTTTTCTGAGAATTTGTTTAGCAACATTGGGCGATTTCACATACAGCTTGACGTATCAATAGTTCCGGAATCTCTTCATAGGTAACACCACCTGATTCCACAGTTCGACAAAATGTTGCTGGATCACCTGTGAACTCACAACATGACTCACAATGACTTTCTGATGCCTCTGCCTCTGGTAAAACCGACTCGATAGGTTTCCCATTAAAAAGGATAATATTTGATTCAGAAAGTTCCTTTTCCGTTAGTGTGGTCTCGTTGAATTTTATATCCCAGCCACAGGGCTTGCATTCTTTCACAAGCTTTCTAATAACTCGTTCAAGCGCTTTACCTGTATCGGAACATCGGCAACACGTATTACCTTCTTTTTCGAGATGTTTCCATTCGATCTCTAATGTCTTCATTTTTTTCTCTCTTTTCTCTGACAGATTATCGTTATGTCAGATCTTTAAACGAACACTTTAACTTGCAACCTCGAAAAGATACAATGTCTAACACACGGAAGCAAAAATATTTTCCATAAAAACAGCATCTACTGCCGGCTCATTCCGAATCAATTTTTGCCAGCCGGTGAATTTTTTTAACGACCTCTCTGGCTTTGTGATGCTTTTCAACCCAGGTTTTGCCTTGTTGTCCTTTTTGCCGGCGATAATCAGGATTTCGCACAAGCCGGATCAACTTTTCTTTTATAGAATCGGCCTGAACGTCAATAAAGGGATGAGCGGGGTAAGCCTCTGCAAAACCGGGCGCCAGACAGGAAACGGCAGGAATGCCCATAGCCAGTGCTTCCAGCGAATTAATGCCATAGCCCAGATCACCGATCTGATCGACAAAAATATCACACGATTGCTTGATAGCCAACGCATCCTGATAAGGCATGCCCTCGATCAACACCATTTCCGCATCGAATTTCTGTTCAAGTTCGCGCAAAACCGGGATAATGACATCACTGCCTTTTGCCGCACGGTTTGTCGGCGCGTGGCCGATGCGAACCGGTTTCTGGTTATCATGGTGAACGTGCATAGCATAGCCTGTCGTATCGAAAGGGAATCCAACGTGGTGAATATCCGGATGCCATTGCAGATGGTCAAATTCCACTGTAACATTGACATCGCTGAACGCATCGATATCTGGTATCACGCCGCGGGTTCGCAAATCACTGCCCATGTAACAGCAGATAATTGTTTTACCAAGATTTTTCTGCTTCCGGACAAAAGCAGCGTGCCGGTAAAATCCTAATCCGCCATCGAGTTGATAGACATCGAATTGGTCTAAATAAAAAACTTCAATTGCCCTTTCAACCTTGTGGCGCCACAACGCGTCCCGCAGACGCACAAGAATATGCTCAGCCAGCGAATGCGGCTGCCAGGTGAGCGGGATGTGCTCCGGCGGCGTTACTTTATTGGCGACTTTAATTTTTCGGGGATCGGAGACAAGTTTTTTCATCCATCGCGTTGGCGCAAAGTCAATGAACGGCAAATCAAGACAAATGTCCTGAAAATAATTCCGCTTGTCGGCAAATAACGTCACCAGCCGGCTTGTGTAGCCAAGCTTGCGCTCGGCACCCACGAGCTGGCCGGGAACTCCGGACGTGTTGGTCGGGGCAATGTGAAGGATAGTGGGACATTTCATAAATCTTACTTTTGGCGTATTTCGTGTGTTTAGCGGTCTCTCAATCCACCAGAAACATTTTCCTCAACTCTTCTTGAGTAGGCTGACTGCCGTATTCGCAAATTTCAAACGCTTCGGCTGTTTTAACAGTTTTGCCTTTTTCTTCACCATAGATTTTTTTCAACTTTTCCCGAAACCGGTCAGCGATATTGCCGTCCCTGTGCGCAATACGGTCGCGCACTTTTTGGAACCTCTCCTGCCGTTTTTGGGGATCATCAGAAATTGGCACAATCCGTTCAAAATTACCAGTAGCCCACAAACTTTCAATCTGTGACTCGAGCTTCCAAATGGCATTGACTTTTTGCTCGAACACATCATCAATAGAGACAATGATGTCAGGTTCAAAGGGATTGGGTTTCTGAAAGCCATCTGACATGTAGAGAAAAACCGGGTTCTTTTTGAGCTGCGGCACGTCCGGGCAATAAAACGTCACCGTAACCATAAAGGCGGCGTCTTGCATTAAAATGCCGGTGTAGCGGTGATCCGGATGATAATCATTCGGACGGTGCCCAATGACAATGTCTGCTTTCCACTCGCGGATCAGCCGGACAAAGTCCTTGCGGTTCTCGAGTGTGGGCATTAATTCGCCATCGTGGTTATCCATAACTTCAGAAGTGATGCCCAGCACTTGGGCGGCTTCTTTGACTTCCCTTGTACGCCTTTTCGCCAGTGGTCCGCCTGCCATTTCAGCGTGACCGATATCGCCGTTCGTGGTCGAGACGAATTTGACATTGTGACCTGCTGCAGCCCACCGCGCAGCCATACCGCCAACTTTGAGTTCGCAATCATCCGGATGCGCGCCAAAAATGATGATATTTAGTTTTTCGTCCGAATCCGAAGGTTGTGATACCGCACCCGGGACAAAAAGTCCGGTTAAAAACAAAACAGTGATTATGACAGTGAACATTTTGGTTTTCATGACATCTTTCCTTAAATTTTATGGTTTGTTATTTCAAACTGATTCCATCGCTGAAAAAGATGAAATCAGTCATAAAATTCATTACGCTTCTTCAATATCCTGTCGGGACGGCTCGATGACTTTTTCGGTATTGCGAATCCAGCGTTCAGCACAGGCTTTAGTATCTTTGTTGTTGATCTTTTGATACGATTTAGATTAAATCCTTTTTAATAAAAACAGGTTCTACGAATGAATAAACTGATTATGTCCGAATAATAATTCGTTATAAAAAAAGCCCACTATTGTCCTCATGTAAATAGCTCTTTTGCGCCTTTTGGGAATAATCATAAAAAGTCCTTTTGCTGCTTGTGATTAAAAAAGAATACAAAATTAATTAGCATATCGCAAGTGTTTTTAATAAATTTTATGCCGGAATAAAGAGAATTTTTAAAAAAGCTTGTTTCAAAAATCATGTTCAGCTAATTAATATTATTGCAATTAACGAAAATCGATAATCTATCACTTTCGGAAGAATAAAATGACTAAAAATCAGATCAAAGATATAACACGACTGGTACGCAAACAACTGAAACGCGAATATCCCGGATTTTAGCGATTAAAGAAGAAATAGAAAAAACAAGTTTTGTCTCAAGTGCTTAAGCAAGTGATAACTTAATCATTTAAATAATTCCAACAAGAGATGAAATTGGGTGAATATTTGCTATTTTTCCAACACGTCAAATGTTGTGAATATATGTGTTAAATAGAATAAATAATTCCATAATTCCTTAATCAATAAAAAAGAAAAAATCTACCAAAACAAACGAAAACCATATTTTTAACATGGCTGTTCTTGGCGTGCACTGCGTTTGAATAAAGTATCCAATTCCCGGAAGAAACAAAATTCTCTCAACCGGGTTAAAATTTAACTTGGCCGGCCTATTATCTACCGCTGTTAGCAATGTCTCTCTTTATTTTTTCTTGATTTTAGCCTCTTGAATAATTATTTTATAAGTTAATTTGTTTATATTACATACGTTGCCCAATTCTAAAAATGTATGTTAAAAGGTCTGTTTTTTTATGAAATCTATTCTTGATACTATCATAAAAGTCGAAGACGAATCAAAAACGATCGTCGAGGAAGCGCAAAAAAAAGCGCGTGAAATAAAAGAAAAAGCCGAAAGAGAAAATGCAGCCCGTTTGGATGCCGCACGCAAAGAAACGGCATCATCGCTTATGACATCTACTAATAAAGCCAAAAAGGAATGGGAAGAAAAAATTCAGCACACTCTTTCCTCTCAAGACACCTTGTATTCGGAATTCCTGAACAGCAAAAGCAACGAAATTGAACAGACTGTTGACAAGATATTGGCACGAATCAAAACCCCGCAACATAAAAATCTGAATGAGTAGCGCACTAAAAAAATATGCTTTAATAAACGCCAAGATTCGTGCGCGCATCAGCAAGAAATTGCCTGATGAGATCATAGATGAAATGATCAGAGCAAAATCCCTTCTGGAAACTATCGAGCATCTCAAGGGCACTCCATACGATATCATTTATGCAGCATATACTGAAACCGGTGACATATTGACTGCTGAAAAAGAACTGCTTAAAAAAGAAATTGCATTATTTACAGAGCTTTTAAATTACGTCGATTCGAAAACCGGTGACTATATCAAGGCGCTTGCGCTGCGCTATGAAATTAACAATCTTAAAAATTGCATCCGCCTTTTTTTTGACCGGGTCATACGAGGGCGTGACATTTCCCTGCAGACGCCTTATCTTATACATGAAAAAATGATCAATTATTTTAGTTGTGACCGCATTATTTACGCCTCTTCGCTGGAAGAGCTTGTTGAGGCGCTTAAAGATACTCCGTACTATGTTATAGTCAAATCGACAGCCCAGGAACTAGAAAAAAAATCAACTGTCTTTTCCATTGAATCCGCACTGGACCGATTTTATTATGACAATGTGATTCACCAGATCTCTTCTTGCCTGAGCAAAAAGGATAAAGCTATTGCTCTTCAAGTTGTCAATCTCGACATTGATCTTGAAAATATCGAAAAGATGATCCGGTTTAAACATTTCTATAACATGGACGCTGAAACAGTGCTGCATTACATAATCCCCTACGGCCTGGTCCCCCTGGATATTGATGCTTTTAAAAAAATGTACGAAAATGAAGATATATCTGATATTCTGTCCGCTTTGATGGCAAAAAGCGACCGCTCGTTAAAAACATTTTTCAAGACGGATCTGCGCGAGCGGAACGAAAGGCTTTTGTTCATTGAAAAAATTACCGAGCAAATACTGATCTATAAAGCCCATCAAATACTTTCCGGACCGCCATTCAACATTGGCATCATTCTCGCTTATTTCATACTGAAAAAAACTGAAATTAATAAAATAATGACGATCTTGAATGCGAAAAACTATAACTATCAGCCGCGAAGGATAAGCGAACTGTTATGATGTTTCCTGAAAAAATGGTTCAAGTGTTCGGCATAGTACCGCGCCGGTTCAACGAAACAGTGACTAAAGAACTTTTGCGGCAGGAACTTGTGCATTTTATTAACATCCATTATTTGGATCACAGCTTCAAAGAAAAAATTAAAGCTGCAGAAGACTCGAATTCTTCTTCCGGTAACGGTGAAAAAACTAATACATCTTCTATTACAGAAATACGCAAACGAGCGGAACGTTTTTTAAATATGGGCGGCTTTTCCGGATTTGCTCCTTCTTCTCTCCCGGAGGATGCAGAACCGGTTTTAAACCGGGAACAAGCAGAAAAAGAACTGGACTCTCTGGCGTCCCGGGTAGAATCATTAAGAAACCGCCAGAGTGAACTGCAAGCGAATATACTGAAAACCGAGGACATTAAACGGCAAATTGACCTTTACGGAGATGTTAGAAACATCTTACAAAAAAGTTCGCCGCATGCGTTTCTTCAATCCCATACAGGCAGTATCGAGCCTTCTCTTATAGAAGACTTTAAGAAAGAATTTGCATCACTTCCGTCACTGGTCATCGAACTTGGAACGGATAGAGAGGAAAAATATATTCTTGTCATTAATATGAAACGTGATGAGCGTTCCGTAAAAAGCATTATGGAACGGTATCATTGGACAGACGCTGTCATACCTTCAGACGAGAATGATATTAAAAGTAACGCTCTATCTGAATTGGATGAAAAAATAGCAGGATTAAAAAAGCAACAGGAAAAAACGGCCTCTGAGATTGACAACATTTTTGCGGAAAAAAAAGATGTTCTCGTGGATATCTTTAGCCGGGCGCGTTTGAATGAAATTTCTCTAAAGGTAAAATCTTACCTGAACACCACTGAACATACGTTTCTTTTCTCCGGATGGATCCCCTTAAAACGCAAACAAGATTTTGAAAATACCATGCGCCGCGCGACATCCGGACATGTTTATCTTGAATGGATAAGTCCGGGCGAATCATCTCCCGTTGAACAACCTCCGGCACCGGTTAAACTGAACAATCCTGGTTTTCTCGCTCCGTTTGAAATGCTTGTGGAAAATTATGCCATTCCCGCTTACGGGTCAATCGACCCCACCCCTTTTGTCGCGCTCTCTTATTTACTCATGTTCGGCCTCATGTTTGCCGATGCCGGACACGGCCTCTTGTTAATCCTTTCCGGTTTACTCGGTGCCCGTCTGATTAAAAGAAAAAATACAATAAAAAAACTTTTCCAATTAATCACATATTGCGGCTGTTCTGCCGTGGTTTCCGGAATTCTTTTCGGCTCCTATTTCGGATTCAGTATCTTCGAGCCAGTATGGTTTGATTATCACGGTATCGTAGCAGGACACAGTTCAGGGAATCCTTTTGTTAAAGACATCTACGGTATCTTAAAAATAGCGATCTTTTTCGGTATCTTTATCATCGCCGCTGGCATGATTTTTAACTGGATAATTGCAATTCGTAATAAAAAATGGATACGCCTTGTTTTTGATAAAACCGGATTGCTCGGCGGTTGGCTTTACGCCTCAGGAGTCTATACCGCGTTTTATTTTATTACAAATGATTATAAATCATTGCCGGACAGCAGATTCATAACCACGATGATTGTACTTCCTGCGCTGTTGTTTTTTTTAAAACCGGTTATTAGTTTTGTTTTTCCGGATAAAAACGCTGGCAAAAAGCATGCTTTTTCCATTTTCACTCTGATTGATGTCATCATGGAGTGGATCGTCGAAATGCTGGAAATATTCAGCGGCTTTTTGGCGAACACGCTGTCTTTTATGCGTGTTGCCGGACTGGGTATAGCGCATGTGAGTCTAATGATCGCTTTTTATCAAATTGCTACCATGGTTTCTCATGATGGCACCTTTGGATTGATGTCATATTTTACTCTGTTTGCCGGAAATCTTCTTGTCATTTTGCTGGAAGGACTTTCCGCCGGTATTCAGTCGCTCAGGCTGAATTATTATGAATTCTTTTCAAAGTTTTTTCAGGAAACCGGATACCGTTATAAACCGATTTCGTTTTCCTCAAATGAATAAATTGTAAAACACTCAAAATAATAAACTATGCAGATTCACACTTTCAGGAGCTCATGATGAAAAAAATTCGTAACACACATCCGGCAGCAGAAAAATTAAGAGCGGACATCAGGATCAGTTTGATTATCCTTACTGCTATCCTGTTAATCTCAGGCGCGGTCTTTGCCACCTATGCAGCACAGGAAGAAGACCCTGAACTGACTGAAGAAACAACTCTCCCACCGCTATCAAAAGAACAGGCTGATGTATCAAAAATGGGATTTCTTGCTGCAGCCATTGCTTTTGGCGCAGGCGCGATCGCTGCAGGTTTTGCCATATCTCACGTCGGTGCTGCAGCCATGGGCGCCATTGCCGAAAAGCCGGAAATCGCCGGCCAGGCTCTTATTTTTATAGCCCTTGCCGAAGGTCTCGTTGTCTTTGGCTTTATAACCGCTCTTATGATACTTGGTAAAGTTTAACACGGCTGTTGTCAAGACGCAACAGCCGCAAAATGCTGTTATAAAAAAGGTGTTGTTCTAATGAAGTATTTTGTCATCGGTGATGAAGATACTGTTTTAGGATTCGGTCTGGTTGGTGTCAAAGGCTTTGTCGCCAACACGAAAACCGAAGCTGAAAGTTCATTTAACGAGGCGCTCAAAAATGAAGAAATAGGCATCATCATCATTACCGAAAAAACCGCTGAACTCATTCGCCCACTGGTCAATGCGTATCTTTTTACATCCAGCTTTCCGCTTATTGTTGAAATACAAGACCGCAGCGGAAAAATGGAAGGGAAACCCGGTATTCGCCAGATGGTGAATGAAGCTATTGGCGTAAAATTATAAGTTTACAAGGCGATAATAATGACCACAAATAATCAGGAAACCGCTCTTGTTGAGAGCATTAAAAAAGCGGCGCAGGATGAAGCCCGGGAAATTTTGGATAACGCGCACCGGATTGTAAATGAACGAAATAAAAGCACTGATAAACAAATCAGTGAAATAAAAAAAGAAAACCAGAAAAGAATAGAACAACAATTGACCGCGATTGTCCAGGAGGGCAACCGGAAAATTGCATCGTTAAAACGAAAACAACAGCTTGCACTCAAAAAACAAATTATCAATTACGTGACAAACCGGGTTATTGAAAAATTTAATACGCTCGTTTCAAGCCCCGGGTTTAGAGAGGTAATGCTCGAATGGACAGTGGAAGCGGCGCTCGGACTTGAGGAAAAAGATGCCGTGCTCAAAGTTACCGAATCATATAAATCATTTGCTGACGATGCGTTTTGCAACGAAGCAGTTCGCCGGTACAACGCACTCACTGGCAAATCCATGAGTCTGACACTCTCCCCTGAGATTATAAAAAAAGGATATGGTATTATTTTGCAATCAAAAAACGGCAAAACCGCATATAATAACCTTTTGGAAAACCGGCTTTACAGACAAAAAGACACTATTGAAGCACTTGTACTAGAGGATATTTTCAATGAGTAAATTAATGCCGGATGGCAGCGATAAAAAAGAACGCATCATCGGATCCGTTTTTCGAGTGAACGGCCCGGTCATTGAAGTCATCGGCATTACAGACGCAATGATGCTGGAATTAGTCGCAGTCGGCAGCCAGCAATTAACCGGCGAAATTGTAAAGCTGGAAAGCGATAGAGCAATTATTCAAGTTTATGAAGACACCACTGGTGTAAAACCCGGAGAGCCTGTTTACGGCAGCGGCGCATTATTATCTCCGGAACTCGGTCCCGGACTTGTTGGAACGATCTATGACGGTATTTTACGGCCGCTATCAGCCTTGTTAAACATGAGTGGCGACTTTTTGGACCGTGGTGTGACAGCCTCGCCCATTGATCAGGAAAAGCAATGGTTGTTTCAACCAGAAATAACCGAAGGAACAACCATTCATGGCGGCATGATCATCGGTTCGGTCAAAGAAACTGAACTGTTCACACATCGCATCATCATTCCCCCATCTGTACAGGGGACGCTTGAATGGATCGCTCCTGAAGGAAATTATACGGTTAAAGATACAATTGCAGAAATTAAAAATGATGATTCGGTCATTCCTGTTCGCATGGCACAAAAATGGCCGATACGCCACGCCCGGCCAGTGAAAGGACGTGCTCCATTGAACACACCGCTCGTTACCGGGCAGCGGGTGATAGATACCCTCTTTCCTGTTGCCAAAGGCGGTACAGTTGCTATACCCGGAGGCTTTGGCACCGGAAAAACTATGACCCAGCACGCTGTTGCCAAATGGTGCGATGCCGATATTATCGTTTACATCGGCTGTGGCGAACGCGGCAATGAAATGACCGATGTTTTGAGTGATTTTCCGAAACTCGTCGATCCGCGTACCGGTAGAAGCTTGATGGAGCGCACTATCTTGATTGCCAATACCTCCAACATGCCGGTGTCTGCACGGGAAGCCAGCATTTATACCGGCGTAACCCTTGCAGAATATATCCGGGACCAGGGGTATCATGTTGCCGTTATGGCTGATTCCACATCCCGCTGGGCTGAAGCCCTGCGAGAGTTATCCGGACGCATGGAAGAAATGCCAGCAGAAGAGGGATTCCCCGCCTATCTGCCGACTCGTATCGCAGAATTTTACGAAAGAGCGGGATTTATGGAAACATTGAGCGGTAAAACCGGGTCTGTGACCCTGATTGGCGCAGTTTCTCCGCCTGGCGGCGATTTCTCCGAACCAGTGACTCAGCACACAAAACGGTTTGTGCGCTGTTTCTGGAGCCTTGACCGTCAACTCGCTAATGCACGGCATTATCCCGCGATATCATGGCTGGAAAGTTACAGCGAATACCTGTCTGATATAGCGCCATGGTGGGAACAACATGCCGGCACAGAGTGGAGCAGCTACCGGAGTAGTATTATGGAACTACTGCAACGAGAAGTCCGACTTAACCAGGTGGTAAAACTCGTAGGGCCCGATGCGCTCCCGGATTCCCAGCGCTTTATTATCGATGTGTGTACCCTATTCAAAAATGCGTTTCTGCAACAGAATGCTTTTGATGAAAACGACCGTTTCTCAACTGTTGAAAAACAATATAAAATGCTCGAACTTGTACTGTATTATTATAATCGCGGCCAAAGAGCAATAAAAAACGGCGCCACCCTGGTGAAACTCAGACAAATGAAAGTTTACCAGGATCTTGTGAAAATGAAATTTTCAATTGCAAATGAGGATATATCTGAATTTGATAAAACTATGAGGCGCCTGGGACGCTCCTTTGACCAGTTGGAGGCTATTTTTGGACAATGAAAAAATAATAACCCGTGATTCCAGTAAAACAAATACTGATCTACAAATAGCTGCTGAGAAAGCTGTAAAGAAGAAATCATTGCCTTTGCCGTCAATGCTCATCGACAAACTAAAAAGCGGCAAAGAGTATATCGGCATAGACAGAATCGACGGCCCGCTCTTGTTCATAAAAAACACCCACAATGTTGGTTTTCGAGAACTGGTTGAATGTATTGATTCATCCGGAGCAGTGCGTCTCGGAATTGTCCTTGACACCTCGGCTGATATGGTTGTGGTTCAGCTATTTGAAGGCACCGCTTCCTTGACACTGCCAAATACGCGGCTTCGCTTTAAAGGAGAGGCTCATCAACTGGGCGTATCAGAAAAAATGCTTGGCCGGGTTTTCAACGGACTGGGGCATCCCCTGGACGGTGGCCCGGCGCCACGCGCTGAAAAGTATCTCAATGTGAACGGAAAAGCCATAAATCCAACAGCGCGCGAGTATCCGCGTGATTTTATCCAGACTGGTCTCTCGGTGATCGACGGCATGAACACCCTTATACGCGGACAAAAATTGCCTATCTTTTCCGGAAACGGGCTGCCGCATAATGAACTTGCCGCGCAAATAACCCGACAGGCGAAAATACGCGGAACCGAATCCGATTTTGCCACTATCTTTGCCGCCATGGGCGTAAAACACGATGTTGCGAATTATTTTATCCGCTCATTCGAAGAATCCGGTGTGGCCGACAAAGTAGCACTCTTCCTTTCACTTGCTGATGACCCGTCTATTGAGCGGCTTATCACGCCGCGAAGCGCTCTTACACTGGCAGAGTACCTTGCTTTTGAGAAAAATATGCACGTCCTTGTCATATTGACTGATATGGCAAATTACTGCGAATCGTTGCGGGAAATCTCAACAATACGCGGCGAAATTCCTTCACGTAAAGGCTATCCTGGTTACCTCTATTCGGATTTGGCAGAGCTGTACGAACGTTCCGGTATGCTCAAAAGTTCGAACGGCTCAATTACTCAGCTCCCTATTTTAACCATGCCCAATGACGATATCTCACATCCGATCCCTGATCTCACCGGCTATATCACAGAAGGACAGATCGTTTTTGACCGTGAAATGAACTCGCGCGGTATATATCCTCCGGTTGCAGGCCTTCCCTCACTGTCACGGCTTATGAAAGACGGCATCGGTACAGGCATGACCCGGGAAGACCATCCACATCTGGCAAGCCAGTTATTCGCAGCTTACAGTTATGTAAAAGATGTGCGTAACCTTGCTTCGGTGATCGGTGAAGAAGAACTGACCCCCCTGGATACACAATATCTTGAATTTGGCAAAGTCTTTGAAGAAAACTTTATTACTCAGGGAATTCGTGAAGAACGGTCCATAGAGCAAACACTTGATCTGGGCTGGGAAGCGCTTCGAACCCTTCCCGTTGAAGAATTGACACGGTTGACTGAAGAGGAAATTGATACCTATTATGATGCTTAATAACTATACCCCCACGAGAACAACTCTTCTCAAACTCAAGCGCGATCTCTCTTTTGCCACCCTTGGATATGATCTGCTCGATCAAAAAAGAAATATTCTGGTGATGGAGCTCCTGGATCTGGTCGACCAGACTGTAGATTATCAAAATCTCGTTGACGAAGCATTACAGGCGGCCTATAGCTCCCTGGAAGAAGCTGTTCTGAAAATGGGCAAGATGAAAGTTTTTTGTCTTTCCAGCGCTGTCCATATTGATGCGGATATTAACATAGGTGCACGCAATATAATGGGCGTCTCTCTGCCGGTAGTGGAAACAAATTTCCAGGAACGTTCTCCTTATTTCAGTCCTTTAGACACACATTTTTTCATCGATAGTTCTATTGTCCATTTTAAAAAGGCGCTTAAAATCATGGGACGTTTTTCTGAACTCAAAATATCCGTTATGCGTCTTGCTGCAGAAGTAAAAAAAACAATAAGAAAAGTTAATGCTCTTGAAAAAATCGCTATCCCTGAATACCGTCAAGCAATTAAATATATCGAAAACCGGCTTGAAGAAAATGAACGGGATGCGGTTATTCTACTTAAAAAAATAAAACAACGGCTGGAAAAAAAGGCCAACTAGGGAGAAGCGCATGAGCGATATTATCCGTAATATGTTGGTATATATTGATGGAACTGAACATGCAGTAGTAGCTGCTCACTATGCTGTCTGTCTGGCAAAAACGCTTCATGCAGAGCTATCGGCTTTGTTTGTTGTAAACACGCAAGCTCTCGGCACGCTGGTGAAATCGCGAATTTTTCTCAGAGATGAGGAAATGGAGTATCGTCGTGACCTGAACGCCGATGCTGAGCGCTACTTGAAACATGTCAAGGCGATCGGCCAGGCAAAAGGCGTAGATATCAAGCTGTTACACCAAAGTGGATCAGTTAGCGGCGAAATTAAAAAGTGCGTTAAAGAAAATGATATCGATTTGCTGATTATTGGAGAATTGTCCAGGATAAAGTCGCGCCGCGATCAATTTTATGACGAAACAGAACGTGCCATGAGAAGCGTTACCTGCTCAGTCCTCATGGTTAAAGATGAAGACCGGGTATGGAAAATGTATGACAACCTGTTATAAAGAGAACTAATATGCAGAGAATAATGTTGATTTACTACAGGAGCTTATGATGATTTTACTTGATATATTGACAAAAGATGTTATTGCTGTACCGCTCAAGACTCACGATAAAAACGGAGCCATAAGAGAATTAATAAAACTTTTAAAAAATAACGGTAAAATCACAGATGAAGAAAAAGTTTATGATGCCATCATGACGCGGGAGGATAAATGCAGCACAGGACTGGAAAAAGGCATCGCTGTACCCCATGCCAAAACAGAAGCGGCAACAAAACTCACAGCAGCTATTGGTATCTCGCCAGAAGGCATTGAATTCGGATCATTGGACGGTGCCCCCTCAAAACTCATCTTTCTGGTTATCGCTCCACCCGCTGGATCCGGAGCGCATATTGAACTTTTATCTGAAATCGCACGATTGTCTAAATTCCAGTCAATTTGTGATGAACTTGTTGAAGCAGAAAGCGCTGAAAAGGTATTATCCATATTACATGGGGAAGAGTAAAACAAGACAGAGCGCTTGATGCATTCAGGCGCTTGGAAGAATTTTCATTTTCATCTTGTCCGGGGTAGCGATAAATTCATCAAAAACATATTGAAAAA
>CAZSMC010000024.1:0-62694 GCA_964607755.1 uncultured Cytophagia bacterium
CGAATAAAACTCAAGCGGCTTTATCCGACACTACAGATGTGACATGACACTAGCTCCTAAAGTCCAGACTTGTTTCTCTATAAAGAAAAATGTATGAAAAAAGCAAGCGTTTTTTGAAAAAAATTATTTTTTCTGAGCTTTGTGGGTGCGTTTTGAAATCGCCACCGGATAGGGATCGGTATTCAGTGTTCGGAGCATGTCAATGAGTTCTTTTTGTGCATCTGGTCCCTTTGTCAGAAATTGGACGCATCCGTCCCCTTGCGAGCCGACTCCCTTGCCGCCATAGACATACGGCGCCACTTTGTCGCTGTTGAGGATATCGTGCAGCTTGGGCGAGCGCAGTTCAATCGGACTGGCCGGTGCAACAAACTGGTCGAACAGACGCTGGGCTTCGACCATCAGCAATCCCAGTTTCTCGGGTTCACCATCCCTCATAATATTCCTGGCACGGGAAACCAGTTCTTTATTGACCGGACCTAAATAGTAACGCACATCTGCGGCAATTTTACCGCCAGTGCCTGGATAAGCGCTGTTCAAGTCTGCCAATATTTTTTGCGTATCCTTGCCGGCATTCAAATCCGCCACCACAAAATAAAAATTGTGTTTTGGTTCCAGCTCTTCTACATCCATGCGTTCGCCGTCAAAGGTGAGAAACACGGGCGTATTGCCGTAAGCGCAGGCTTGATCCATGCGGCCGCAACGGGATGGGGTAATGATTTCGCCCTGATACGCCAATTCCATTTCGCCGCGCCGGGTCAATTTCAAATCATATATTTTATTAAAAGCACGTGCCAAAAGAACGTTATTTGCCGCTGACGATGACAAGCCCTTTCGGATCGGCAAGTCCATTTTGTAATTGTCAATTTCCAGTCCTTTGACTTTGTAATGGCAATTGACAAAATAAGTCACACCGGCGCTGTAACTGTAAAATCCGCCTTCTTCGGCAACTTGCAAGAGTTCATCTTTATCCATGTCAATTTCATGCGGCCCCAATTTAGTGCCATCCGGCAAGGTAGTTCGAATGACCAGTTTTGACGGATGAGGTTTGGCAGTTGCGTAAATGCCCTGGTTTGTTCCAACCAGCAGACAAAAACCTTTAGTAATCGACGAATCGATACGCCGGTAACCGCCAGCCCAGTCAGAGTGTTCTCCGAAAAGACAGAGTCGTCCCGGTACAAATAAATCAACTTTTTCCATAGTATATCTCCAGGTTGATAATATTAAAAATCTTTGAACAAAGCGCCCACAGATTTGCCGCTGTTAATCGCCTGAATGGCATCGGCAAACATGCGGCCAACAGACAGCACTCTAATTTTACCCGCGTTATCGTGATCTTGCGGCAGCGTATTTGTTGTCACCACTTCTTCGATGGGAGAATCCTGAATCCGTTCAATTGCATTGTAAGTAAAGAATCCGTGCGTGCATCCTGCCCAAATTCGATTTGCGCCGTGTTCTTTTAGCACTCGCGCCGATTCGATAACAGAGCCGCCAGAAAGAATTTCATCATCTACTAATAATATATCCTTATCTCGGGCATCACCGATAATATTGCGCACAGCCACCTGTTCTTTGTCTCCAAGACGTTCCTTGTCCAAAACAACCATGGGCAGATTCAGAGCCCTGGCAATGACCCGGGAGCTTTTCGCGCTATTCACATCCGGTGCAGCAACAACCGCATTGCTCAGGTCTTTATTGCGATAATGGTTCAGCAGCACTGGTGTCGCCAAAAGCTGGTCGATAGGAATGCGGGTAAAGCCCATAATTTGCGGGGCGTGCAGTTTCATGGTCAAAATGCGGTCGGCGCCGGCCGCTTCCAAAAGCGTGGTCACCAGGCGGGCGGTAATGGAAATGCGCGGTTCGTCTTTTTTATCGGAACGGGCGTAAAAATAATTTGGCAGCACAGCGGTAATGCGCCCGGCAGAGGCGTATTTAAGCGCATCGATAATGATCAGCAATTCCATGAGATGTTCGTTGGCTGGCAAAGCAGCCGTTTGAATGACGAAAACATCGTCGTTGCGGATGTTCTCTTCGATCTTTACTTTGATATTGTCATTGCTGAACTTGTGGATAGTAATTTTCCCCGGGGCAACACCGAGATGGTCACAAATCTGGTGCGCCAGAGTTGGGTTGCTGTGTCCATAAAAAATGCACAGTTTACGCAGCATGCTATATCACTTTCTGTTTTAAAAGTTAGTAATAGCCAACGTCAATTATAATATCCGTTAAATGTTTAGAATCCGGAAAAGGGGAAATAGCTTTGAGTTCAAGATTTCTCATTGGTCAGTTTCAGGATTGCCTGTAAAGGTTGTGACTGATAATATATTCTTCAACACTGAGTGGAACCAGATAATGGATGCTCTTTCCCTGTCTGACTTTGTCGCGTATATCTGAAGAAGAGATTCCCATTAACGGTGCATCGATCCAGATAGCATCAGTCTGCACAGGTTGGCCGGCATCTTTGCCGGACAGATTCGGCCGGTCGACGATGCAAAGCCGGCATAGCTTGACAATTTCTTCAGGATTTTTCCATTTGTGGAATTCGATATAATTATCCGCGCCAATGAGCAGAAACAGTTGCTCGCGATCGAGTCCCATGGTTTGGCGAAAATGCTGCAAGGTATAAACAGTGTATGAGGTTTCTTTTCGATTTATTTCATAGTCAGAGAGATAGAAATTTTTATCCGATTGAATGGCGCATTTCACCATATCGATACGGTCCTGAGCATCGCTGACAGTTACTGTTTTTTTATGGGGAGGAATAAAAGTGGGAATGAAATAAAGTTTGTCTAACTGCAATTGTTCACGTGCGCATTCAGCAATAATCATGTGCGCAATATGTATCGGATCAAATGTCCCGCCATAAATCCCGATTCGCAAGAACCATTTCCTCCTTGTTCATGTAAAATTTACATTTGACCAATCATTTCTTGAGCTTTCTGTGCCTCTTCCCTGACTTTGTCCATCCACTCATGATTGCTGTATTTTCTGGCAAATTCTTTATAGACTTCAAGGGCGAGTTTTGGCTTGTCCAGTTTCAGATTGCACTGGCCGATCCAGTAAAGTGCCATTGGCGCGTATTTGGTGTCGTAATATTCTTCCATAACTTTATTGTAATAGATCTTGGCAGAAGTATAATGCCCCATTTTCCGGTAAATTTCACCGGACTCGAAAACTTTGCGAGCGAGTTTTGTTCTGGCTTTGATTAAATTGCGTTCTACTTTCTCGACCAGATCGCTGGCATAATAGTCTTCTAAAAATTCTTGAAAGTGCTTGATCGCTAATCTGGTATATTTTTGGTCCAGTCCGTAATGCGGCGATAACTGGAAATAGCTCATACCGAGTTTGAATTTAGCATCGTCAACAAACTCCGAAGTGGGATAAACTTTAAGAAGACGCTCATATTCGCTGGCCGCTAAAATATATTCCTTGATGTTATAATGACATTCCGCGAGATAAAACTGAGCCTTATCTGCAAATTGGCTGCCGCTATGGCTCAGCGTAATAATCCTAAAATTGGATTTGGCATTGTGATAGCCGCCATTGTTAAACATTTTCATCGCCACGTTCATACGTTCTTCAAGCGTGGCTCCCTTTTTGACTTTGTACTTTGAACAAGAAGTTAACCCAATACCAAAAGTCAAAGTTGCAATCAGAATAATGTATCCGATTCTTTGCATTCTCACCAATCCTTTATTTACTTCTATACGAATAAAATACTATAATAACTGCTGCAGTAACGACAGAAATAAGAGCCGGTTCAACAACTTTTTCCCAAAATCCAGCCGGCTTTTCACCAACAGTAACGGGAAGAGATTTATTTTCGATATATTTCAGGTCATTCAACTGAAGCGTATCAGAATAACTTTTTTCAACATTTTCAGAAAACAGCACACGGCTGTCTGCCGTTAGGCCTTTAAAATAAACAGCTATTGAAATTCTTCTAAAGAGTTGATTTTTTTTCTGCTGATACGAAACGCTATTCTGCACAGGCCGGTAATAGAGTTTCCATACTTGCGTTGTGTCTGCCTTGTCGTCCAGGGTCCGGGAATAAACCTTTTCTATAGCGATTTTTTCAAAATAGTCAATCAGGGCATCTTCAACAAGCCAGGCATCTGATTCTGCTGGTTTTAAATTTACCAAAGCGATTTCATTTAAAGAATCATCCGGGGAAAAGCGAATGTCCTGCAACGCCCGGGTATATAATTCCTTCAAAACATCTAGGTTCGTTTTTATATCTTGCGAATGAACAGCAGATGCAAAAGATACAAAGATAATGAAAAAAATTGTCTTTTTCAATGTTCTCAAAAAACAAATCCGTACATTTTTTAAACTCCACTCATAGCCGGAAAAGCATGGTCACATAATGAGTTAACGAATAATCGGGTTCTTGTTTAAAAATTTCCATAGAGTAATTAAGTGACAACCGGTTGAAAAAATAATGCTCTTCCTGAGAAGG
This sequence comes from uncultured Cytophagia bacterium, assembly GCA_964607755.1. Classification (GTDB taxonomy): domain Bacteria; phylum Zhuqueibacterota; class Zhuqueibacteria; order Residuimicrobiales; family Krinioviventaceae; genus CAZSMC01. The sequence continues at coordinate 4,457 of CAZSMC010000024.1, forward strand.
ATACAGCTTATGATCGGCAAGACCGAGTCCGCATGAATAGATATCGTTTTGATCTATTCTGTGATAATAGCCGCCACGCAGTGCAAAAAATGAACCCAAAACAGCTTCAGCACCGACATGGATTTCTCGACTGGACAGCTTGTCCTCTTCGGTGACGTTGCGCACGTCAAGAGCAACGGTGACATTTTGTGAAGGCTGGTAGGCAATGCCTACATTTACTGTTTCGTTGACGATACGATGCTGTTTGTAAAACAGCGAATCAGCAATATCCGGCAAGGCATAATACGCAATACCGGCTGAAAACTTTATTGAAGGATTCATTATAATGCCATAGCTGCCGCCGAATTTTTTTTGATAGCGATCGTCCTCCTCGTTCATCAGCATAAACGCATAACCGGAAGCTCCAATAGAGACCTGTTCTGCCAGGCGAACCTGGGTGGATAATGTATGGTAGTGCCAATTCAGGACGCGCTCACCGGAAAACTCACCGGAACCGCCGATATCTGTCGGACAGTCGGGCAATTCTTCTGACAACAACAGCGTCAAGCGAAACGCCGATGTAGCGTACATAGCGGAGCGGAACACCAGTCCTGCCAGTCCGAGCCCTTTGATACTGCGATTTTCGTCAGTATTCTGTAACACACGCCAGTTTTCTGAAACCGCATAGGCGCCAACCGGATTAATATAAAGATGGAAAGGTGATCCCGGCGGCTGTTCTTGAAAAGCAGCGGGATTGTATATAATTGACGCCAGACCATCTTTTACAGCGGTATAGGCTTTTCCCATACCCATTGCCCGGGCGAAAACAGAGCTTGTTGTATAATATGTCGAATTGTACCTTGCGTACGAACTTGTTGCAAGCGAAATCAACAAAGATATTGTCAATAAAATATTTTTCAATTCGGGTTTTTAACCTTTATGAAAAAAGCAACCGCCATGAACAGCACACTCATGACAACAGTAAATTGCGCCAGGATATTACCATATTTTGTATAAAATGTTTTGTCGTTATTTAACGCGACTTTATCTGTTATCAAGGCTTGTTCAAAGAGTTTTGTCTGTTTTCGGACGTGACCATATTTGTCGATAAAACAGGAAATGCCGGTATTTGCGCATCGGGCAATATCCCGCCGGTTCTCAATAGCGCGAAATACCGCAATTTGTGTGTGCTGATAAGGAGCGGAGGTTTTTCCAAACCAGGCATCATTGGTAATGATCAGGAAAAACTGGGCACCCTTTTTGGCGTAATACCGGACATGGACCGGGAACACAGATTCATAACATATAGCTAATGCTGTTTTATAGGGTTCATTCATATCTATCAATGAACGCTTGCCCTTCTGATAATGTTCCTTTGAACTGAATGAATAAACTAAAATCGAGTCTCCTTTGGCATAATCGCCTGTGCCAAAATCATAAAGCACATTGCGCATGTATTTGAATGGAAAATTGTTTTTAAAAGGAATCCTTTCGGAAAACGGCACCAATTTTATTTTATGATAGCGCTGGACATAGCGACTGTCCGGCTCGAACAAGTAAGCCGCGTTGTAATGCATGGCTTTGCCTTCTTTTGTAAATCCATAATCAATTGCGCCGGTGAGCAGAGGCGTATCTGTGGAATCGACCAAATGATGAATTTTATCCAGATATTTTTCTTTGCCCCGCAAAAAGAAAGGCATGGCTGTTTCCGGCCATATAATCAGATCAGTGCTCCGCTCTTTCAGTGCATTCAGAGTCATGCGCTCGTACGTGTTGTAATTCAGTTTGTAAATATTGCCTTCCCATTTGGCGATGGGATCGATATTGCCCTGCACGAGGATAATATCAATTTTTTCACCGGTATCCAGAGCTCTTGCTAAGACAAAAATTCCGTGAGCCATTGGCAGGACAAACAATCCAAAGAGAAAAATGAAGAGCCGCTTGCGCAACCTGGCATTTTTATATTCGCTGTAAAGAACGAAAAACAGAACATTTAGCATCACCACCCAAAAGCTGATACCATGGACCGAGACAAATTCGGCCCATTGAATGAGCGGGAGATAATAGGACTGGGTATATCCCACATAATTCCACGGAAAAGCCAAATCAGTAAGTGATTGCAAATATTCAATCGAGGTCCATAGAAAAGGGACAGCAAGGAGGGCGTTTCTGCCGATCCTTTTTGACAGCCAGTTATAAATGACAGCAAAAAAAGTAGTATACAGCGGCATTATAAGGAGCGTGCCAATACAACCAGGAAACGTTATCACACCGATCCAAAACACAGTACCGGAGTAAAAAAACAGACCAGTTACATAGCCCCATTTTGCCGCCTGACCAGAAGATTTATCTTCTAACAACAAAAAGAAAGGGATCAAAGCCCCGTAAGCTAAAAAACCTGTTTTAAAAGGCGGAAAAGAAAGGGCTAACAAGATCCCTGTTAAAAGAGAAAAGATTAAATTTTTTTTCATTGTCTGCCGGATACAACCAAAGGTCTGTTTACCATGTTGTGAAGAACCAATACTTCCTGGGTTAACATGTCCATTTTAATGGTGTTTGCGTTTTAAATGACCAAGATAATCAAGATAACTCTGTAAAATATAAGCAGCAGCAATCTGATCGATGCGCTTTTTGTTTTTGGATGGCGACTTGCCGGTTTCCAGCAAAAGTTTTTTCGCGCTTGCAGAAGACCAGCGCTCATCCCATAGCAAAACCGGGAGATGGGTTTGTTCCTCAATCTGCTTAGCTATTTCAGCGGCTTTTTCTGCCATCTCACCGATTGTGCCATCCATATTAACCGGCCGCCCGATAACAACACCTGCAATGTCATGATGATCAAGTATTTTTTTTACTTCTCTCATCAGCACAGCATTGTCTTCATAGACAATCGTGGTTAACGTCGAGGCTATAAACTGCGAAGGATCGCTTATAGCGATGCCGACGCGTTTTTGACCATAATCGATGCCTAAAAGTCGCCCCGACGGTAATTCTTTAACATCTCGTTCCACGTTTACAGGGTTTGTATTAATATCATTGATTTTGCTTTACTTCTAAATCGTCAAGGGGCGTTTTCAATACTTCTTTTAACAATTTACCAGCTTTGAAATGCGTTTTTCGTCGAGCTGGCACATAAATGATTTCACCGGTTTTCGGATTTCTGGCTTTGGGTTTTGGTTTGGTCTTTTTGACTTCAAACACACCAAAATCACGAATCTCGATCCTGACTTCCGGATTGGCTTCTGACATGAACTCCCGCAATGCCTGAAAAACACCGTCCACGACTTTTTCAGTCAAGTATATCCTTTCGCCGACTATTCTCGCCGTTCGCTTTGAAACATCCTTTTTCGTAATGGTTTCTTTTTGGTTTTTTTCGTCCATTTTATCACTCCTTTTTTATGGAAACATATATTCTTACTCTTTGTTCACGGTCAGTTATGCAGCCGTTCTACAGAAACAACCCCATCGAGCTTGTTTACTTTGTTTATTATTTTTTTCAAATGATTCAAATCATAAACTTCTATCATAACATCGCAATTAAACAGCGAATTATCCGATGTCAACCGCACATCAATGACATTCGAATCTGCGGCATTTATACTTTCCGAAAGCTCGGATAAAAATTGTTTTCTTTTTTCTGACAATACATGCAGTCCGGCAGGAAACCGGTTGCTCGAGCTCACATCCCATCTCACATCAACAATCCGTTCCGGATTCTGCATAAGATTAAGAAGATTCTTACAAGTATTTGTGTGAATGACAATGCCCCGTCCTTTTGTAACAATACCGGTTATCGGTTCGCCGGGAACGGGTTTACAGCATTTGCCGAAATTAATCATCACATTATCCAATCCGGCCACGCGAACGCCGCCGCTGGATTTGCGGGCACGTTCAATAAACTTTGGCAGAAACGGCTGCTTTTTCTTCTGAGGTTTTTCTTCCGGGAACAGGCGCCGCAACACCGTATCAACCTTTGTTTCGCCCCGGCCAATAGAGGCAAAAAACTGCTTCATGTTTTTAGAATGATAGCGCTGCAAAATATCGTCAAATTGAATATCGGAAATTTTTTTGTCAAACTTGGCAAGTCCTTTAGCAAGCATTTCCTCGCCAAGAGTGACACTGCTGTCAAACTCGCGGTCACGAATATACTTGCGTATTTTGCTGCGCGCTTTACTGGTGGCTGTGAACTGCAGCCAATCTTCATTGGGGTGCTGGTTCGGCGATGTGATGATCTCCACACTATCTCCATTTTTTAACTTGCGGCTTAACGGGACTATTTTGCCGTTCACTTTGGCAGCCAGACAGTGTATGCCCACTTCGGTGTGCACATTAAAGGCAAAGTCTACTGGCGTGGAATTTACCGGCAGTTTGTGCAGATCACCTTTGGGCGTAAATACAAAAACTTCATCCTGGAACAAATTGACCTTGAGATTGTCCATGAAAGCAGAGGGATCGGTTTCCTCTTCTTCGTTATCAAGTACCTGGCGCAACCAGTGCAAATGGCGGTCGAGATCATCTTCTTTAAAGTTGCCTTCTTTATAGTGCCAGTGTGCTGCGATTCCCTCTTCTGCGGTGCGGTGCATTTCTTCGGTCCTAATCTGGATTTCGTATTTTTTGCCTTTTGGCCCAACAACAATGGTATGAATCGATTGATAACCGTTGGACTTTGGTGTAGAAATGTAATCCTTGATTCCTTCTTGAATTGGCTTGTACAATGAATGAACAATGCCCAAAGCATGATAGCACTCATCTACACGATTGACGATTATTCGGATCGCCAGCAAATCTTGAATATCTTCAAAAGGGATACCGCGACGGGTGATCTTGTTATAAATGCTGTAAAAATGTTTGGCTCGGCCTTCAAAACGGGCATGAATTTTTGCTTTTACGATTTCTTGCCGCAGGGTGCGGGTAATGGTGCGTAAATCTTCTTCGCGATCTTTGCGAGTTTCACTGATGCGTTGCGCAATATCCTCATAAAAATCAGGATTGAGATGCTTGAGCGTGAGGTCCTCGAGTTCACTTTTGATCTTTGCCAACCCCAGCCGGTGCGCCAGAGGTGCATACACTTCGCGGGTTTCCTTGGCAATTCGGGTCTGTTTATCTTCGGGTAAAGAATCCAGGGTCCGCATATTGTGCAAGCGGTCTGCAAATTTAATCATAATGACCCGGATATCTTTGACCATGGACAGCAGCATTTTGCGGAAATTTTCACTTTGTCTTTTTTCAAACTCGAGCAATTTCAATTCGGATATTTTTGTCACACCGTTAACCAGCAGAGCGACATTGCCGCCAAATTCTTTTTCGATTTCTTCCAGAGAAATGCCAGCATCTTCAACAACATCATGTAGTAATCCACCGACAATGGTTTGATAATCCATTCGATGCTCGACCAGAATCTTGACAATTTCCAGGGGATGCTCGAAATACGGTTCACCGCTTTCCCGGGCCTGGTGATAATGCGCCCGGTAGCTGTACTCAAAGGCCCGGTAAATTTCGTCAAGGTTTGCGCTGTGATTGTAACGTTTAATACGGCGCAACAAGCCTTCGACAATAGAAGCGTATTGGCTATTTTTGAGTGTAACCTCTGTCATATCAGAAATAAACATCCTTAAAATCTGTCCTGAGAAATTGTCGGAATATTTTCGTGATGTTCTTCTTTATTAACAAATTGAATATATTCACTGACAAATACAAGCTCGACCTCGCCGGTCGGACCGTTCCTTTGCTTGGCAACAATAACATCAGCCATATTTGCAAGTTCGGGCTCGACTTCACGCCCGTAGGCGCCTGGACGGTTAATGAACATCACCACATCGGCATCCTGTTCGATAGCGCCAGATTCTCGTAAATCCGACAGCATGGGTCTTGCATTTGTACCGCGCGTTTCAACCGCACGCGACAACTGTGATAGAGACAGCACCGGAATATCCAGTTCTTTGGATAGATTTTTCAATGACTGCGAAATCATCATAATTTCGTTTTGCCGGTTTTCTGCGCGTGAAGGCGGCCTTAGAAGCTGCAAATAATCGACCACAATTAATCCAACATTATGCTCAACCTTGAGCCGGCGTGCTTTTGAACGTAGTTCCAGTACGGAAATGCCCGGCGTATCATCAATGTAAATTGGTAACTCTGCTAGTCTGCCGGCAGTGGTGCTAAGACGAGCCCATTCTTCATCAGATAACTTGCCGATTCGGGTTTTGTGGGAATTAACCCGCGCTTCAGAAGATAATAACCGCATTACTAACTGGTATGCTGCCATTTCCAAACTAAAAATACCCACCGGTGTTTTACTCGCAGCCGCATTTCTGGCAATATTGAGTGCCAGAGCGGTTTTTCCCATAGAAGGTCTGGCCGCCAGCACGAGCAAATCCGAGTTTTGCATACCAGACAGCAAATTGTCAAGTTTGTCAAAACCTGTTGGCACACCAGTTATGCCTTGCTCGCTGTCAGCAAAGGTCTGTATTTTTTCCATGGCATCGTACAATATCGGCGAAATATGCGAGTAATCCTTTCGCGCATGCAACTCGGACAGGGAAAATATTTTTTGCTCTGCCGTGTCAATAATATCGGCAGCATCCTGGCTTGCCTGATAGCACTGCTGCTGGATTTCTGTTGATACGGTAATCAGCTTGCGCAGCAACGCTTTGTCCCGAACGATCTTGCAATGATATTCAATATTTGCTGCTGACACTGTCCGTTTGACCAGCTCTGATAAATAGGATAATCCGCCAATGTTTTCCAGCCGGGACCTCTTTTCCAGCTCGTCAGACACGGTCAACACATCGATGGGTTCGTTGCGTTCGTACAGCGCCATAAAAGCCAGAAATATTTTTTTATGTGCATCTTTATAAAAACAAGTGTCATCCAGCATTTCAATAGCCAGGTTCACTGCATCGGGTTCCATTAACATAGACCCCAGTACGGCAACTTCCGCATCCACCGCCTGGGGCGGCATCTGAATTAATGAATCATCCTGTTTATTAATATTTTTCTTATTTCTATTCATCGTACAATCTTCTCAGCAGTTTTACATCCTCCCATGTTGGTCGCTTTCTTGAAGCATCCCGCAACAATGCGGCGGGATGATAAGTGACAATCACTTTTCTGCCATTTAGCTCATGTACTTTATCGCGAAGTCTTGACAGCGGTTCCCGGGTTTTCAAAAGCGTATGCGCAGCAACTCGTCCCAGACACAGTATAAATTTCGGATCGATCAAATTGAGCTGCTTTTCAAGATAGGGAAAGCAGTGTTCGATTTCTTCTGGTGAAGGATCGCGGTTAAGCGGCGGCCGGCATTTCAGAATATTGCATAGATAAACTTTATCCCGGCTCAACTGGATAGCAGCCAAAATTTTATCCAGCAACTCGCCGGCCTTGCCAACAAACGGCTTGCCCAGCCGGTCCTCGTCAGCGCCTGGCGCTTCGCCAACAAGCACAATATCCGCGTGCGCGTTACCGTCGCCAAAAACAAAGTTGTGCCGGGATTTCGACAGTGGACAATCGGTGCAGTCATGAATATATTTATAGAGCTCGTCCAATGATTGCGCCTGCTGCCAGGCATTGGTACCGGGTGTTAGAACGCCTTGATCATTGGGCAGGTCCTGGTCACTCTTTCGCAATGCCCGGGCAAATGCCAACTCGTTGCCGTATATTTCAACCTGTTGTTCGAAAAAAGATTTCAGTTTGTCAATATTTAGCATACAACTCTTGTTTTTTTAACATCTCGACGACGCGGTCCAGTATTTTATCTGCAACTCTTTTTTTATCCATTTTTTCCAGCTTTGTCGCCTCGCCGTTTTTTGCCAGCAAAGTGACTACATTGGTGTCCACTTCAAATCCGGCGCCTTTTTCATTTGGATTGTTAACGACCATGAGATCGCACTTCTTGCGCTGCATTTTATCTTTTGAATGTTCCAGCACATTTTCCGTTTCCAGCGAAAATCCGACGTGAATTCGTTTCTCTTTGGACTGCGCTGCCTTTGATAAAATATCCACGGTCGGTTCTAACTGAATTACCGGTTCGGTTTTCGCTTTTTTCATTTTTTGCCAGGCCGGCTGTTTTGCCCGGAAATCAGCCACCGCTGCCGCCATGATAAAAACATCTGTCCTGTTCAAATAATTAAAAACCTCGGCAGCCATGTCTTCAGCCTGCTCTACCCGCACAGTTTTAACACCTTTGATATCCGGTAAATTCGTCGGACCGGTAATCAGCGTCACTTTTGCACCGCGCAACCGGGCCTGTTCCGCCAGTGCATATCCCATCTTGCCGGATGACCGGTTGGTCAAATAACGCACCGGATCAATGGGTTCGCGAGTTGGTCCGGCAGTGACCAACACTCTGATGTTATTCAAATCCGCTTTTTCGGTCAGAACATCGGACAGCGCTTTTAAAATTTGCATCTTGTTTGCCAAACGTCCTTCGCCGTATTCACCGCATGCCAGTTCTCCGGATTCCGGGCTCACAATTGTGTAACCATGTTCAAGCAACCGGTCCTCGTTTTCCCGGTAAATGGGATTGTTATACATCGCCGTGTTCATGGACGGACAAAAAAGCACAGGCACCGTTGCTGCGAGTATACTGGTAGTGAGCAGATTATTCGCAATGCCATGCGCAGCTTTGGCTATGGTATTGGCTGTTGCCGGGCACACCAGAATCGCATCTGCCCAGCGCGCCAGACTAATGTGCGCCGTATATGAGGTTTCTGCTGGTTCGTACATATCCGTGTATACGTGCTGTTCGGACAATACTTTTAACGTCAGCGGATTTACAAAGCGGGTTGCATCTCTGGTCATGATCACTTTGACATTGGCAGACTGTTTTTTAAGATCGCGAACAATGTCAGCGGTTTTGTAAGCTGCAATCCCGCCTGTGACTCCAATCAGAATGTTCTTTTCAAAGAGCATTTAATTATTTATCTTCTTCAATATATTCCCATGAAAGCTTATCCTGGTACATTTCGTCCAGCGCAAGTCGCGTTGGCTTGGGAAGTTTTACATATTTATGTTCAACAAAATCTTCAGTTTCAGGTTCTGTACTTCCGTTCCCGCTTTCATTGGCTTCAGCTTCAATTTCTTTATCCACTAACTGCTTTTGCAGTTCATTGATCTGCCGCGCACGTTTAGCAATAATCACAATCGCTTCGTACAAGTTTTTAGCTTTATTCTCAAGTTCATCAAGAGGTAATGTTTCTGCCATTTTTCAACTCCTTCTCATGTTCAAACTCGCCGTTTTTGCTCGACAAGTTGTTTTACTTTATTGACTGTTTCGTTCAGGTCATCATTAATAATGACAACATCAAAATCATCAGCGCATGCCATTTCTTCAGGCAAACGCTGCAAACGTTTTTTAATTTGTTCATCATCCTCTGTAGACCGCTTTTTTAACCGCTCTATTAACACATTCTCATCTGGCGGCTTTAAAAAAATGAGAAGTGCCTTTTCTTTAAACTCTTGCTTGATATGCTTTGCACCAAAGACATCGATATCCATAAAAACCGCTTTACCTTCTTTAATCCATTTTTCAACGGGCAGTTTTGGGGTACCATAATGCCAGCCATGCACTCTTTCGTATTCTAATAGATCATTGTTTTTAATGTGCTGTTCAAATGTTTGCTCATCGACAAAAAAATAGTCGTGTCCGTCAGTTTCCCCGTTGCGCTTGGGCCGTGATGTCATTGAAATGGAATACACATAATCCGGCGGACCAGACTGAATAATTTTTCGAATTATTGTTGTTTTCCCACCTCCTGATGGCGATGATAATACGACCAGCAATCCATTATTTTGACGTTGTTGTTTTGATGTCATCCCGGTTTAAAACAATCATAGTTACTCGATATTCTGTACTTGTTCGCGGATTTTTTCCACTTCTTCTTTAATCTGCACCACCAGATGCGATATATCGGATGTGAACGCCTTTGACGCCATGGTATTGGCTTCCCGGTTCATCTCTTGCAAGAGAAAATTCAGTTTTCGACCTTGAGATGTTTCCGCATCGAGCAGTTCCAAAAACGCAGTGTTATGGCTGCGAAACCGGGTGCATTCTTCAGTGATATCGATCTTATCCGCAATCATTGCCATTTCGGTTTCGAGACGTTCTTGATCCACTTTTTTACCGGCAATAATTTTACGCACCCGTTGCCGCATTTTATCCATTTCAATTTCCGGGCCGTTTTCTGCGATATTTTCAATTTCGCTCACATATTTCTGTAGCAAGGCAATACGGGTTTGAAAATCCTTGTAAATTTCCAGACCTTCACGCTTTCGCATGCTATTAAGCCCGCTCATGGCTTCTTTCAGAGCTTCTTCCGTGTGCGCCCAGATGCGCTCATCCGCGGCTTCTTCAGGTTCGAATGAGATAACATCTGGCAACTCAAAGATATGCTTTACATCAAGATTATTTGTTACATTGTATTTTTCCGAAACTTCTCCGGCCAATCGAAGATAAGCTTCAATAAGACCGTGATTCAATTCCAGATTCTCGTATTTTTCTTCTTCCTGTTTCAAAACAACCCAGATGTTGATACGCCCGCGTGTCACATAATCATTGACAAGCTCTCGGATATTCTGCTCATAATTGGACAATGATTTTGGCAGCTTGAGCGAGATATCCATAAACCTGTTGTTAACACTTCGAACCTCAACCGAAACTTCGATATCTCTGGATTTTTTAACACTGCTGCCATAGCCTGTCATACTTGCAATCATTAACTCACCGGAAATTTCTTCTTAAAATATTATTTTAACATAGTTTACATTTTACTAAAAAAATATATCATAGTCAACTGAATTTTTTCACTTAACTATTCAAACCGTAAAAAAGGCTCCAAGTTATGAAAAACCACCTGAAGCCTTTAGAAATTGTTGATATATATCATTAACTATTTGCGCGCGAATTTATTTTCTTCCAATCGCAACCGCAAAGATATGCGGTGTGTTTCTTTCAAATCCGTGTGGTTCATAAAAGAGTAATCCACATCCAGACGCGGCAGGCACAAACCGGCACCGGCAGTTAAATAACCCAAATCATCTCGTCCTAAACGCAAAGCAACGGCATTATACACCAAAAGTTCGCCGCCCACGCGAAAATCAAAACTCACTGGTCCGGCGCTCATTTGAGAGGCAAATTCCCGGTTTTCAAAACGGGTGTCCACATCGGCAGCTAAAAGCAATTTGGTGTTAGCCAGGGAAAAATGAAACGGATAAGCCACGCCGGTTTTCAATGTCGGTGAAATCAGTTCTTTGGTTCCGGTATTCCACGCCAAAATAGTGGTCGTGACATCCTGGAGATTGACACCCAGCATAACTTTCTTCCACGGATTCCAGGTCATGCCAATGTCGAAACCGAAACCCCAGGCACTATGTTCGCCCACTCCTTTGTGAAGAATTTTGGCATTAACGCCATAAGAGAAAGCGGCACTGGTCATGCGGGCGTAACTCAAAAAGAAAGCATATTCGGCATCGTTCACCCAGTGGTCTATATAAGGCCGATTAACTGCCAGATTGCCATTTTCATCTGTAAACGTTGTGTCAGTTCGCAAATCCGGGCGGGGAATGGCTGTGACAGGGATATCGTCCACGCCAAGCCGTATACCGGAAATAGCGAAACTTTCTGTTACCCGGAACGGCACCGCCACACCCAGGTAATCATAATTGACCATACCGCTAAAGCGTTCTGAATGCATGGCAGCAATTTCAGGGTAATTCACTCTGGTCAGGCCAGCCGGATTCCAATAGCCGGATGTCACATCGCCTCCGCCAGCGACAAACGCACCGCCCATGCCCAGAGCCCGGGCGCCAACGCCGGTGCTAAAGAATTCACCTGCATACTTTGCAATTTCAGCCGCAGCAAGTCCGCAGGTCAATCCGCCTAACAGTAAAAGGCCAGGTATATTGATTAACGTCTTTTTCATGTTTTATCCACCTTGATAAATCGCGGGTTAATTGTCGTCAATTGTTAATTGTTTTAATTGATCCAGTTTGTTGAGGGCTTCAATGGGTGTCAATTCATTCGGGTCTATTTGTTTCAGTTCTTTTCTCAATTTGTGTTCCAGTTCCTCGAACAAACTCATTTGTTGAACTCTGTCTTCTTTAATGCGATGATGTGCCAGTTTCGGCGTATCGGAATCATCTCTGGACTCGCTTTCCAGATTTGCCAGCACTTCTTTGGCTCGCTCGATAACCTCAGCAGGCAACCCGGCTAACTGGGCGACGTGAATGCCATAACTGTTATCGCAGCCACCTGGAACTATCTTTCTTAAAAATACGATCTTGTCCGCCCATTCGCGAACGGCAACATTGTAATTTTTTACACGCGGTAACACATTTTCGAGTTCCGTTAATTCGTGGTAATGTGTTGCAAATATTGTTTTTGCCGAAATATCTGGATTTTTGATCACATATTCAGCTACAGACCAGGCGATAGACAAACCGTCAAATGTGCTGGTACCGCGGCCGATTTCGTCTAAAAGAATCAGACTTTTCGGCGTGGTATTGTTAAGAATATTGGCTGTTTCATTCATCTCTGTCAGAAAAGTACTCTCACCGGCTGCCAGATTATCCGAAGCCCCGACACGGGTAAATACCCGGTCCACGATGCCAATCTCAGCCGACCTGGCAGGAATGTAGCTGCCCATTTGCGCCATGATGGTCAGCAAGCCCACCTGCCGAAGGTAAGTTGACTTTCCTGCCATGTTCGGACCAGTGACAATTAAAAGCTGTTCTGAAGTGTTATCGATTTTAGTCTCATTCATCACAAAAGACTCACCAGCCGGCAGCAGCTTTTCCACCACCGGATGACGACCGTCTTTTATTTCAATGACATCGCTTTCATTCAATTCCGGGCGTTTATAGTTATTTTCAATAGCAACTTTTGCAAGGCAAGCCAGGCAATCGCTCTCTGCCAGGTAACGCGCATTTGCCTGAAGCTCGCGAGTGTGGCTCAACACAAAATCGCACAGCTCTCGAAACAACTCGTATTCGATCGACGCCATTTTCTCTTCAGCGCCAAGTATTTTTTCTTCGTATTCTTTCAACTCTTCGGTAATATAACGTTCCGCATTGACCAGCGTCTGTTTGCGAATGTAATGATTTGGTACTTTGGATAAATTGGGTTTGGTCACTTCGATATAATAGCCAAACACTTTATTGAAATTAACCTTTAGCGAAGGTATTCCGGTTTTTTCGCGCTCGGTTTTCTGCAGCCGCGCAATCCAGTCCTTGCCGGAAAACGCGATCTCTCGTAACTCATCGAGCTCTTTGCTATAGCCGCGCTTTATCATACTGCCCTCGGTTATTGATAGCGGCGGCTTGTCAACAATTGCTTTTTCCAGCCGCTCTCTTAAATCATCTAACGTATGAAAACCCTTGTGAATCTCGGCTATTTTTTTAACGCTGCTATCTTTGAGAAGCGTTTTTATTTCAGAGACGACGCAAAGCGATGTCTTGATTGTGTTTGCGTCTCTGGCGTTTGCCCGGCTGGTGGCAAACTTTGCCAGCAAGCGTTCCACATCCCCGGTCTGGCAGAGGTGTTCACGTACTTTCGTGCGCAGCTCTTTATGGTTAACGAAAAACTCAACAGCATCCAATCGTTCGTTGATGCGCTGCACATCATATAACGGGTAAAGCAGCCAATTCACCAGTTTGCGGCCACCCATTGGCGTTAATGTTTTATCGAGAACAGCAAGAAGCGTACCATTTTTATTATCACTGTTCATGGGCTTAATCAGTTCCAGATTGCGCCGGGTTGTGCTGTCAATGAGCATCTTGTCATCGTCAGTGAGCCGGGACACACTGTTGATATGAACCAGTTTTTCTTTTTGATTTTCGCGCAAATAAACCAAAACCGCTCCGGCCGCAGATACGCCATTCTTCAATTCATTAACACCGAATCCCTTGAGAGAAACCGTTCCAAAGTGATTGGTCAGAGATTCCATGGCATAATCGTAATGAAAGGTCCAGTCATCGCGCATCGTCAATGTGATATGGCGCAGATTTGCCATTTCAGAATAAAACTGTTCAGCCTGTGCGTCACTGACCAGGATTTCTGAAGGTGCGATAGAAGCCACTTTTTCCTGAAGCAAATGGATTGGAAATTCGCCGATTTTAAACTCTCCGGTGGAAACATCCACCTGGGCAATGCCACAATTCTTTTTATCAAGATAAACGCCGAGAAGAAAGTTATTTCTCTTTGTGTCCAGCAAATCATCCGACACTGCTGTTCCGGGCGAGACCACTTCGGTAATATCTCTCTTGACCACCGTTTTAGCTGTTTTAGGATCTTCCACCTGTTCGCAAATGGCTACCCGGTATCCTGCCTTGACCATTTTTGCCAGATAGCTATCCAGGGCGTGATGAGGAAAACCAGCCAGCGGCACATCTGCTGCCTTGCCGTGAGCCCTGGATGTAAGTTGAATGCCCAAAACCCGGGCAGCAATTTTGGCATCCTGGTAAAACATCTCGTAAAAATCGCCCATGCGAAAAAACAGCACCGCATCCTGATGCCGCTTTTTGATGGCCAGATACTGCTCCATCAAGGGAGTTGTTGTTGATTTGCTGCTCAATGTTGGCTATAACTTTACTTTTGAATGACTATTCTAAGGCATTTGGCAACAATTGATTTCAGAGATAACGCACATTTAGTGGTATTTATTGCATGAAAACATTCAGTGAACGAAAGATATGAATAGTTTTTAAAAAAACAACAGATTTAATTTGCAGTCATGTTAAGTGACAGGATCTGGCTGCCCGGCGCCCCAGTTGAGTTTTGTCCGTAAAATATCAAAAAAATCATGCCTGCCAATAGAAATCCATTTCACGTCATATTCAGCTTTTTTCACCTGGACTTTTTCAAAGTAACGAACCTGACACTTTGTCCGGCCGTCTACACTTAATTGGACGCCAGTGGCTTCCTCTCGAATAGAGAGTTCGATTGCACTGTCACCCGAAAGCACGATCGGTTTCATAGTTACAGAATGCGGACAAATCGGTGTGACCACAGCAGCGTGCATGGTCGGTACCACAAGCGGTCCCCCGGCGGACATGGAATAGGCTGTAGAACCCGTAGGCGTGGACACAATCAGACCGTCACTTCGATAAGAATTCAAAAACCGGCCATCCACATACACATCAATATAAATAAGCCGGGACCCGGCTCCTTTATCAAGCACAACATCATTCAAGGCATGATAAATGCCCTGGCAGTGATTTTGCAGAATTTCAACCCGCAACGCCATGCGGTTGATAATTGAATAATTACCATCAACCAACAGCTTGACTGTATCTTCAAGCTCTTCAGTCACTACTTCTGTCAAAAAACCGAGCGTGCCAACGTTTACGCCAAGAATGGGGACACCGGATTTGCCAATAATATTGGCAGTAGACAAAATTGTACCGTCGCCGCCAAAGGCAACTATAATATCACTGACATTTGCTAGTGTTGCCAAAGCCTCCACTCTGTCATTTTTCTGAACCGGAATGTAATTCACCAGCTCCCTGGCGTAAACGTAATCCATATTATATTGAGACAGAATAGAAACAAACTTTTTGATAGCTTGCAGCGCTTTTAGTTTGTCAATATTTCCGACAATGCCGATTGTCATGAAGCGTGTGAGTGTTGGAAAATTTTCAGTTTGAACAGGAATCTGGACTTTTTGACATATTCGCTGTCCCGTATAGTATTGGCAATTCCTTCTGCATCCAGACCGATTTGATGATACAGCAGATCCTGACGTCCGTGTTCGATAAAATGATCCGGGATGCCAAGACGTATCATTTCCGGGGGTGAGAGTTTATTATCAACAAAATATTCTGAGACCTCGCTGCCAAGGCCGCCTTTGATCGTGCCGTCTTCTACAGTAACAATGCACTTGAAATGATTCGCAACCCGCTCGAGCATGGCACTGTCAATGGGTTTTATAAACCGGACATTGATCACCTCGACAGAGAGATGGTTTTCCTCCTCTACCTGATGCGCCGCTTCTAGGGCGCGATAGACAAAAGGTCCGGCAGCCAGAATAGCGACATCATGACCTTTCTTGACAACCTCACTGCTTCCGATTGGAATGCTTTGATAATTATCGGAAAGTTCAACTCCCTCTCCCTGTCCGCGCGGATAACGAAGCGCTATAGGGCCGCCATAATAATGTGCGGCTGTATAAAGCATATTTCGGAGTTCTTGTTCATCTTTTGGCGCCATAACAACCATATTGGGAACGGATCGCAAAAAAGCCATATCATAAGCGCCATGGTGAGTGGGGCCGTCTTCGCCGACAAGTCCTGCCCGGTCCAGCGCAAAAATAACCGGAAGTTGTTGCAATGCCACATCGTGTATAATCATATCGTAGGCACGTTGTAAAAAAGTCGAATAAATAGCACACACCGGTTTGTAGCCTTGAGTGGCCAGACCTGCTGCAAAAGTCACAGCGTGGCCTTCGGCAATGCCAACGTCGTAAAAACGGTTCGGATATTTTTTTGCAAAGTCATCCAGACCAGTGCCGATTTGCATAGCTGCTGTGACAGCGACAAGATTATCATGACGTTCAGCAAGATCGTTCATAGCCTGGCCAAACACTTTGGAGTAACTCGGTCCAGTGCGCTTTTTGACCAGTTGACCGGTGACCGGATCGAACTTGCCAAGTCCATGAAAAACCGGCGCATTATTTTCTGCCGGAGCAAATCCTTTGCCCTTGCGGGTTAAAACGTGGACCATCACCGGCCCGTTAAATTTTTTCACTTGCCGGAACAAGCGTATCATACTGGCAATGTTATGACCGTCAACCGGACCCAGGTACCGGAAACCCATGCGCTCGAACAGCACACCGGGCATCATAAATGCTTTAATGCTTTCTTCAGCCCGGCGAGTCGCTTTACGAATCAGAGTGCCCATCCCGTCGAACCTGCCGGTAAGGTCCCAGACTTCTTTCTTGATTCTGTTGTAAATTGGGTTTGAAATGATCGTGGTAAGATACTTGGACATAGCACCCACATTGGGAGAAATCGACATGCTGTTGTCATTCACCACAACAATAAAATTCCGTCCTGAAGAGCCGGCATTGTTCAAGCCCTCATATGCCAGGCCGCCGGTCAAGGCACCGTCACCGATAACTGATATAACCTTATAATCTTCACCTGCCATATCCCGGGCACAGGCCATGCCGAACGCAGCGGAAATTGAGGTGCTGGCATGCCCCACCCCAAAGCAGTCATATTCGCTTTCCTCGATACGCGGAAAACCGCTGAGACCCTTATGCTGCCGTAACGATGCAAACTGGTCGCGGCGCCCGGTGATGATTTTGTGTACATAAGCCTGGTGACCGACGTCCCAGACGATTTTATCTTTTGGCGCATTAAAAAGATGATGGAGAACCAGTGTCAACTCTACTACGCCAAGAGAAGGCGCCAGATGACCACCGGTATTTGAGACATTGGAAACAACAAATTGGCGAAGTTCTCGAGCTAACCGGGCGAGCTCGGGTACGCTCAAGTTGCGGATATCTTTTGGAGAGTTTATTGTCGGTAATAATTCTTCCATAAATTGAAAACCTTACTCTAACTCTGTAACTTTAAAGGTTTCATTCTCTTTTGATAATTTATAAAGCTTTTCTTCAGCCCTGGCCAATTTTTCGTGGCACCATTTTGCCAGGCTTGTGGCTTCTTCGTACAAGTTCATGGTTTCATCCAAATCGACATCACCGCTTTCAAGCTGTTCGGCAATGTCCTCAAGACGGCTCAGCGCCTCTTCAAAGCTTTTCTTTGACTTTTCACTCATCTGCTCCCCATTCCGAAAATAATATTTGGGATTTTTCATCTTTATTGATCTGATGGATCGAACTGTCAGCCGTGCCGTCTATGAATTGAATGACTACTGAATCTTCCGGCTTTAGTTCCGAAAGTCTTTTAATAATGTTGTCGTTGCGCAAGGTTATTGTATACCCGCGTTTAAGTACAGATGCGGGATGCAAATTTTCAAGCCGCGATTTCGTATGGCTAAAACGGTTTTTCTCAACAGTGAGAGTATGAATTACATTCCGGGAAATTGTTTGCGTCACCTCATCGACGCGCTGCCGGTGCTGTCGAACCACATCGGCCGGCCGGCGCAATCCATAGCTTGCTTTGATATAGCGAAGCTGCTCTTTTTTATTCAGCACATTGTTTTGTGCCGCCAGTGCGCACCGTTCTACATTTTTTCGGATGTTATTAATGAGATCTTGTTTATCCATGACCACCATTTCAGCAGCGGCCGATGGTGTGGGAGCGCGCATATCTGCAACAAAATCGCTGATGGTAAAATCAACTTCGTGGCCGACAGCAGAGATCACCGGAATGTCAGATTCGAAAATGGCGCGGGCTACGACTTCTTCGTTAAAAGCCCACAAGTCCTCAAGTGAACCGCCACCACGGCCCACGATGAGCACATCAACATTTTTATACTTATTAAATTCCCTTATTGCATCGGCAATGTCCTGTGCGGCACCCTCTCCCTGTACCAATGCCGGACGAAGTATTTTTACCACGGACGGGAATCGGCGGTTAAGAACATTGAGAATATCGCGTATCGCTGCTCCGGTTGCCGAAGTGACAATTCCGATACGATCCGGATAAATGGGCAGCGGCTTTTTGTGAATGGATTCAAACAATCCTTCCCGGGAGAGGCGCTTTTTCAATTCTTCAAAAGCTAACTGCAACTCGCCGATACCGGCCGGAACCATTTTTAACACATCTAATTGATAAATACCTCGTTTTTCATAAACCCGAATACGGCCAAAAGCATTGACGCGCATGCCGTCCTGAGGCGTAAAAAACAAACTCGCATTGTTACCGCGCCACATCACACCTCGGATCTGGGCAAATTCATCTTTAAGTGAAAAGTACATATGCCCGGAACCGTGTCGTACAAAATTGGAAAGTTCGCCCTGCACCCAAACCACTGGCAGACTGGTTTCAAGCATGTCTTTAATGACTCTGGTTACTTCACTAACCGTGTAATAACTTTCCAATTCATCCAAAAAATTTATGGTAGACATATGATATGTGCCCACAGGGTATATACATTTGAATACAAAAGGGCCAAGATGCTTTCTTAGCCCTCAATTGGTTTATTTCTTCTTTTTATGGCGATCTTTACGCAATCTTTTTTTGCGTTTGTGATTGGCAATCTTGTGTCGTTTCCGCTTTTTTCCGCTTGGCATGGGTATCACCTCCTATCCACGATGCAATTATTTTATTCCGTATTTCTATTGACATATTCTTTCAAATCCTTGGACGGTTTAAACACCGCTTCATAACGTTCAGGTACGTAAACCGGTTCGTTTGTGGAAGGATTTCTCGCTTTTCGGGCTTTGCGTTTGACTGTTTTGAAATTCCCGAATCCGCGCAAATCCACACGTTCTTTATTTTGCAGAGCATAACTCACTGTCGCTAAAAAGCCGTCAATAACTGCCTGGGTCTCCACTTTTGTTAATCCCGTGCCTTGCGCAACAACATCAACAATATCCGCTTTAGTCATGTACTCCTCCTCAGGCACAATTTATCATTCAAAAGGACATCATGTAACGAATTCTCGGCCAGGTGGCGATTTGTGAATGTAAAAGTTCGCGTATATCTGATGTCAACAAATCGAAAAGAGTAAATCTATCCCGGTGGACACGTACGACTTTGGGTTCTCCGGTGATGCCACCCAATTGGGCGGCAAGATGAATCGCGTCCTCTAACGTTCCCAGCGAGTCGATTAATCCAAGATTATTAGCTTGTTCGCCAGAGTAAACACGGCCATCAGCCAGAGCGCGAACCGAATCAAGATCGATACCACGCTCTACAGCGACCGTTCGGATAAACTGTTCATAGCCATTGTCGATCCAATTCTGCAAGTACTGCCGGTCCTGCGGCGATATTCCGCGATAGGGTGATCCTGTATCCTTAAATTCACCGCTCTTGATGACCGTCATACTCACGCCAATTTTTTCCATCAGACCCTGGAAATTTGGAATCTCGGCAATCACGCCAATGCTGCCGGTGGTGGTCCCGGGATTAGCCATGATAGTATCAGCACCCAGGGCAACATAATACCCCCCTGATGCCGCAGCGCTGGCCATAGATACGACCACTGGTTTGCCGCTCTTGCGCACACGCTTGGCGTACTGATAAATCTCTTGAGAAGCGGCAATGCCTCCGCCGGGACTATTAATGCGAAAAACAATAGCTTTTACATTGCCCTCTTTTTCGAACTTTTTGAACTGCCGGACAACCGGGCGCGAAGAAAAGATCGGCCCTTCCAGTTCGACAATGCCCACCCTTGGTCCCCGGACAATATCAATATCTCCGCCCGTTCCCAATCCTGCGAACAGAATTAAAACAGCAACAAGTGCAATGAGCACAAATGCGACAAGAAATCCCAGGCCTAACTGACTTTTTTTAGCCATGACTTTACTCTCTGCTTGTGATAAAAAAATTGTGCCGTCGTTAAGGCACAATCCCAATCAACTCATTGGTAATTATAGTTATAAATACATTAAAAATCAAGCCAAAAAATGCCTTAAAAGCGGGCTGAGCAAATTACTTTAATTCAAGAGTCTTTTATATAAACTGGAAATCCGTAATGCCGCTTTGTTGATATCATAAGATCTAAATGCGAGGTCACGGCTTTTTTCTCCCATTCTGGTTCGCAAGGATGAATCTGCTAAAATGTGTTTCAGATACCTGGCAAGCTCATCAATATCGCCGGGTTTGCAGAGAAAACCGTGCTCGCCATGAGCCAGCATATCCGGAATGCCGCCGATATTTGTGGAAACTACCGGCAAACCAGAAGCCATGGCTTCGATAATTGCCAGCGGAAAACCTTCAGCATACGATGGCAGAACAAAACACCAGGCAGTTTTGAAAAATGCAAACTTGTCCCGGCCGTGCTGGGGGCCGTGAAACGTCACCACGTTTTCGAGCTGCCGCCTGGAAACAAGCTCTTTAACCTGGTCAATTTCACCCCCCCCTACTACCATGAGCTGAAAGTCGATGCCATTGCCTTTCATTCGCCATGCCGCTTCGATGAGATCATAAATACCCTTGCGCCTGCTCACCTCGCTTAAAAAAACAATGGACGGATGTTTTGTTTTATTGACTCTAACATATTGGAGTTGTGACAAATCAATGCCATTGGGTACAATGGTGATTTTTGCTTCATCAATCAATTGCCGGAAAAACGCCTGCCAGCTTTTTGACAGCACAACAACTGCATCGCATAATCCTAAAATTGAACGAATGAGCCCCTGAACCATTTTGGGACTTTGTTCATAAAATGTCTGAAAAAGGGCGCCATGAATGTGAATGACGATCTTTTTGCGCCACATTTTTCCCAAAAAGACATAAAAACTCTTTTCCCAAAAAGAAGTATAAGAACCGGTGTGTATATGCAAAATTTTGATGTGTTTTGCCAAAAGTATTACGCAAAAGCGAACTAAAAACCGGGTGGATTGGGCGTAACTTTTGTACATTTC
The DNA here is from genome assembly GCA_964607755.1 of uncultured Cytophagia bacterium. Classification (GTDB taxonomy): domain Bacteria; phylum Zhuqueibacterota; class Zhuqueibacteria; order Residuimicrobiales; family Krinioviventaceae; genus CAZSMC01. Next base: position 25,924 of record CAZSMC010000024.1, read on the forward strand.
TTTCACGCTTCGTTTAAACGAACCGGCATAACCCACATGAACTTTGTAGGCGCTGCGCCGTTTTTTGTGTTTTGAAATGTCCAGCAAAAAAAGGTGATAATCCTTTTTAAGGTCCGAACTCAAGAGATGCCCGACAAATGCTTCCATGCCGCCTAACTGCGGAGGCGCAGGGCCGATGTGCAGTACCTCTGCTTTGGAATGTTCCATACTGAAATGTGGTTCCTTCATCCCGGATGAAAAATTGATCATTAAATGTAAGAGAAAAACCAGCCAATTCAAAAAACAAAATTGAAAATCTGTAAGAATTCAAAAATACTTGCATTTTTAGTGAAATGTATTAAATTATACTTTCAAATACGGGCGATTAGCTCAGTTGGTTAGAGTGCCAGTCTCACATACTGGAGGTCACTGGTTCGATTCCAGTATCGCCCACCAAAAAAGCCCTCGTAAAAGAGGGCTTTTCTAGTTGTGTTTATGGCACACACGTACGTAACCCGGCGTATGTAGGCGGAATTACGCGGAAAATGTATGAATTGCAATTAAGATTTCTATCCTTTAATAGAGCACATGGTTATAAATATTTTTATCATTGATGAAATTGAAAACAAACTTGTCAGATATGTAAAACTGTGGCAGGACAGAGGAATTGGTGAGCAAAGCCTGCCTGGTCACTTGTTCGGACCAGACAGGCCAGGCGAGTTCAATCACAATCCAAACAACAAACCAACATTTATCATAAAAGAATTGTTTTACCTTCATCGCGGTCTCGTCGGTTTCTGCGCATGAATCAGTCGAGTCCTCATTTTAAAAGTGGTCGTTTTATGTTAAATGAAAAAACTGATATAGAACATTTTGAACAATTAAAAAAAGAAGCCAACAAAGTTCTTCAGAATGAAAACCTTACAGAATACGCCTCGGAGAATTTCAAACGAATTCTGAATGAACTTGAGAATCACCGCTCAGAACTCGAGATGCAAAACGAAAAGTTGCGTCAGGCGCGGGAAGAACTGGAAACGGCAAAGAATCGTTATCTGCGTTTGTATGATTACGCACCTGTGGGTTATCTCACCCTGGACAAAAGCGGACTTGTCAACTCTGCTAACAAAACGTTCGCTTTGATGATAAAATCGGGTACAGAAAATTTATCTAAAAAATCTTTTTCATCGTTTTTAGCCGAATCTTCAAAAGATGATTTTTATAAAATCCTTTATGCCAGAGACAAAAATACCGCAAAATTAGAATTAAAGCGCAGTGATGGTTCCAGTTTTTGGGCGGTAGTTCAACTGGACAGCGAACTGAATAAAGATGATGAAATTTCAGAATTCTGGTGCACTGTTACAGACATAACCAAACAGCACAAAATCGAGCAGGACCTCCTGGAGAGCAAAAACCAGATCATCAAACATCTCAACGAGATAGAGACTATTTATAAATTTACCCAGGTTGGTTTGTGTGAGCTGGACCTGGAATACCGTTACGTTCGCATCAATGATTATTTGGCGGCAATAAACGGTCGCCCGGTAGAAGAACATATTGGTAAAAGAGTCTGGGAAATCGTACCAAAGCTGAAAGACCATATCCAGGAAACCGGCAATAAAGTCCATCAAACCGGCAAACCGGTAAAAAACATACCGTTAACAATAAGCAAAAATGAGAAAAGAAAGAGCCTGCGCCATTTGTTAGTTCACTGGTATCCATTGAAATACTACAACCAAATCGACAGTTTTAACATCGTTGTTGAAGATGTCACCGAACAGAAGCGCATTGTACGCCGGCTCGAAAGGGAGCGTAAAGTACTGCATTCCATTGTAGATTCCATTCCGGTTATGCTGGTGATCTGGGATAAAAATTTCGAGCATTTCCAGATCAACAAAGAGTGTGAACGCCTGCTTGGCTGGACCCATGAAGATTTTAGACATCTCAACGTCATGGAGTCCATCTATCCTGATCCTGTATACCGGCAAGAAGTAGCGGATTTCATGCAAAATTTGGATCCATTCTGGAAAGAAATTCGTCTGGTGACTAAAAGTGGTGAAATAATAGACACCTCATGGACCAATGTTGCTCTCACCGAAAACTTGTGCATCGGCATTGGTTTAGATATCCGCAGCCAAAAGCAGGCTGAGCTGGAACTACGAAAAACACAAAAAGAGCTTGAACAACGGGTTCAAGAACGCACAGCAGAACTGAACACAAGCAACCAGGAGCTTAAGCAACGTTCAGAGCAATTGTCACGACTAACAGCAGAGCTAACCATGGCGGAACAGCGGGAACGGCAGCGTATTGCCGATATTCTCCATGACCAGCTACAACAGATGCTCAGCGTAGCCAAAATCAACATTGGCGCGCTGCAATCTTCGATCAGCAAAGACCATCCGTCCATTGAATCGGCAAAAGAAGTGGAGAAATTGCTTTCAGATTCTATCGACGCACTTCGCGATCTGACGTATCAACTTTATCCGCCTATTCTCTATAAAATCGGATTGGGAACTGCTCTGGAATGGCTGGTCGAGGATATGAGAAACAAGCACAAACTCAATATTGAAATAGAACACAACCTTCCTGATAACGCATTATCAAAACCAATCCGTGAATTCATGTTTCAAAGCGCCAAAGAATTGGTATACAATATTGTCAAACATGCGGAATCAAAAAATGTGTCTATCCGTGTAGAAAAAGGAAAGAATTCACTGACTATGACTGTTAAAGATGCTGGAAAAGGTTTTGATCCGGCAACAGTTCAGATCGGCAGTAAAGAGGCAAAAGGATTTGGTTTATTCAGCATAACAGAACGCGCGCGCTACTTGCAGGGCAAAATGGAAATCGACAGTGCTCCAGGCAAGGGAAGTAAATTTGAGATCACAATTCCCATAGCTTTAAAAGTGAAAAGCGAACAATCTGTAACCATTGAAAAAGCAGAACAATTAGAAGAACAGAAAATGATGGATAATAAAAAGCCGCTTCGAATTCTCATAGTTGATGACCACAACTTGATGAGAGAAGGTCTGACTTTTGTTATTTCAAAAGAAACAGACATGGAAGTCATCGGAGAAGCGGCAAACGGAGAACAGGGGCTGAAAATGGCACACGAATTGAATCCGGATGTCGTTATAATGGACGTGTCCATGCCTGTTATGAACGGTATTGTTGCGACCACAAAGCTTCGCGCTGAAATGCAAATGCTGCACATCGTTGGTTTAACCATGCATAACGAAAAAGTAATACATGACCAGATGAAAAATGCCGGTGCCAACGTGTGCCTGTCCAAAAGTGAACCTACTGACCGGTTTTTGTCAGCGATTCGTGCCTGCCGCAACGCATAATAGCGCTACTGAATGTTCAAAGAATCCAGAGGGGTGCAAAATCAACAGTAGCAGCATACGCAAGTTCTATGCATTCGTTTTCATAGATTCAGAATTTCAGAAATGAGAAAAAGCTTGCATTTCTCCCTTTCTTTTTTAAATTTCATCCAAGATTGACCTACCTCACCACATGACAAACCATGATGATTAAAAGGGGGTTTGAACCTTTGTGTACAAGCAAGAAGAGGCTGAATGAAAAATATTTTACTGGTTGATGATCACCCTTTAATGCGGGTTGGGATAAAGAGTATACTGGACCAGCAGGATGACATTCACATTGTAGGTGAAGCCGGCGATGGGCGGACCGCTCTAAAAATTACCGAAGAGAAAAAGCCAGATATCGTTATCATGGATATCAGCATGCCGAACCTGAATGGCATTGAAGCTACACGCCAAATTTGCAAACAACATCCAGATACGCGAATTATCGTACTAACGGTTCATTCAAGCAAACAATTTGTGCAAAAAATGCTCAAAGCCGGTGCCCACGGCTATTTGCTAAAAGATGCACTCTATAACGAGCTGTCGCAAGCCATCGAAGCGGTCTCGAAAGATAAAGTTTATCTCAGCTCCAAAGTTGCACAAATAGTGGTTAAAGATTACATTTCGGGCAACCATTCGGAATCAGATACAGAGTTCAAAACACTTACATCACGCGAGCGCGAGGTGCTGCAAGGCCTGGCTGAAGGAAAATCGACCAAGCAAATTGCCGCTGAGCTTTTTGTCAGCACCAAAACAATAGAAACTCACCGCAAGAACATCATGGACAAACTGAACATCCGCAATCTCGCCGATCTGGTCAAATATGCCATCAGGGAAGGAATTATCGACGTTGAGTAAATAACATTTTAGAGAACTGGTATTGGTGTCGGGGCAGCGGCTTTATCAGCGGATACACGTTATAGGCATTGTATCATTTCATGTTTTCATCAACGCAATGATCCAAGTTGAAAGCCAAATGTGATGCCACCAAATGGTTCAATATCATTCAAATTCAAATAAACCGTAAAACCCATTCCAACCACCCTGCTGATTTTCAGGAAAAGCTGTGACTGAACCGCAAAGCCAAAAGTCGGTTTCACATCCACGCTTTTTCCGCCAAAGAACAGGCTTTGCTCTGTCTTCATGAAACGAGAGCCTGTCACCCGGGCAATACCAAATGATACTGAAGCGTGATAGTTGTCCTGTTTTTGAGTCGCCATTCCGATTAGCATAGCTACATCGAAAAATTCATCACCTCCGTTAAGAACGCCAACTTTTTCGGAATTTGCTGTTCCGCGCATCGTATAGATAAATTTTTCTGTCTGGATATTCAGACCGATATTACCGCCAAGTGAACCGAGCGAACAAAGGCCTAAACCTGAATTCAGCCAAAATAAGTGTCGTGAGGATTCTTTTTCAGACCAGGCACAAGCAGGCAGGCAACCTGAGATAAAAATCAGGCTGACAAAAATAATGCAAGAATTCCGGGGATGAAAGGATAACACGGCACACCTCCCATTATTAACTCATAGTGACATCGTCATGTATTAAATATTTCAGTCAATGTCAAATAATTTCGACCATTGGAATTTTTTTCATAGAATAAATTTCTAAACATAACTCTTGAAATGTTACTCTGTCGTCATTTGTTAAAATAACAAAGGACGTAAAAGAATAGAGGAGGCACAATATGCGATTCGTTTCATTCTTTGTATTCATTTCAATCATCTGCGCTTGTCAGGCGCAAGATGAAACACCAAAAACGAAAGGAGAGGATTCTATGAATATCAAGAGCACTGTATTTGAACATGAGGATATGATTCCGTCAAAGTACACCTGCGATGGCGAGGATGTTTCACCGCCTTTGTCCTGGGATAATGTGCCGGACGAGGCAAAAAGCCTGGCCCTGATCAGCGATGACCCGGACGCACCGATGGGAACGTGGGTGCACTGGGTGGTCTATAACATTCCGCCTGATGTTACGTCACTGCCCGAGAATGTGCCTGCAAAAGAAAAACTTGAACAGGGCGGAATACAGGGGACTAATGATTTCAAGAAAACCGGCTATGGTGGTCCGTGTCCACCGGGTGGCACTCACCGCTATTTTTTCAAACTCTACGCTTTGGATGAAAAACTTGATCTCGAACCTGGCGCGACAAAAGCTAAAGTAGAAGAAGCCATGAGGGGTCACATTCTGGATCAGGCACACTTGATGGGAAAATACAAACGTCAGTAAAATGAGACTTAAAAAAGAGGCCATACTTATTCTACACCTTGGTGGCCTCTTAATTAAAGAAATTCAGCGCTAAATTCTCTTTGGTCGTGGGATGGAACAAGTTCCAGTTTGCCCCACTCAATTAAACGAGTTTAACCTCCTAATGAATTCAATCGCACCATGGATTGAATCATTTTACTTGTTGCAGACTTGCGATGACTCTTAATCTGCCAGAAGGGCGAGACTCTCCTCGGTATTGCCAACTATTTGATCTTGTTTATAAAGGCGATATCGATGATGAAAAAGCCGAGGATGAAACCTATATAGAAATTGAATTCATATAGGCTTTTTAGAAATGACCGTATATCTCATTATTTTTTCAATTAACTTGTCCAGGAACTAGTCAAAAAGTGTTGTGCTGATATAACGTTCAGCTGTATCAGCCAATATTACAACAATCAGCTTATCAGCATTTTCCTTTCGTTTGGCTACTTTAACAGCTGCAGCTGTTGTAGCTCCTGATGAGATACCAGCAAATATCCCTTCTTCTTTAGCTAAGCGTTTCGCCATCTCGAACGATTTGGCATTGGACACCTGAATCACCTCATCACACAGTTCCCTGTCCAACACATCAGGAACAAAACCGGCCCCAATTCCTTGGATCATATGTGGGCCTGGCTTACAGCCGGAAAGAACCGCCGAATCAGCTGGTTCAATTCCTATACTTTGGATGGAAGGTTTGCGGGACTTTAGCACTTTCGTAACACCGGTAATCGTCCCGCCAGTGCCGATTCCAGCAATGAAAATATCAATCTCCCCATCCGTATCTTTCCATATCTCTTCAGCGGTTGTGTCTCTATGTATTTGTGGATTAGCAGAGTTTTGAAACTGTTGTGGCATAAAGGAGTCGTTTATTTGTTCGACTATCTCTTTTGCCCTGTTAACGGCACCAGTCATCCCTTCTTCTGCGGGGGTAAGCACAAGTTCAGCGCCGAATAACTGCAATATCTTTCTTCGCTCAGTCGTCATTGATTCCGGCATCGTGAGTATAAGTTTATAACCTCTAGCTGCGGCAACCCATGCAAGTGCAATACCGGTATTTCCGCTGGTCGGTTCAACAAGAGTATCGCCAGGTTTGATTTTACCATCACGTTCTGCAGCCAGTACCATACTTACTCCTATTCTGTCTTTAACGCTGCTAGCAGGGTTGAAGAATTCCAGCTTGGCTGCGATTGTGGCTTTACAATTTTTGGCTATTTTGTTGAGTTGAACCAAGGGAGTCTTACCGATTAATTCTGTCATATCTTTTGCGATATTCATTTTCAAATCCTGTGCAATTTTGTTAAAATCAAGTAAAAGGTATTTTATTTTTTTCTGCGTACTTTTACGGCATAGTGATCATCTACTTTTACTATGTCAAGAACCTCCTGTCCCTGCTCAGCAAAACTGGCAGGTGCATTTTGTATAGGTTCACCTTCATCAAGTAATACTTTAAGAATATCACCTACTTTAAGCTTTTCAAGTTCAAGTTTCGCTTTAACAAAATTTAAAGGGCATGCCACACCCCGCAAGTCGATGATATGATCTATAGTTTTATCTATCTCAACGCCGCTCTTTTGAGCCACTGGTTCCACCTTAAAACTAAGATTAGCATCGAGAGAAAGGAAAAGTTCTTCGATTCGACTCATTAAATCTTCAACTTTAGGTAATAAATACTCGATAGAATCTATGTCCTGCATTTTCCAATCAAGTGCATAGTCGAGCAGGCTTTGTGTTTCAGGCTTGACCCAGCCGGGTTCAATAAGGTGTTTAGTAAATGCAGGAAAAATTTGTCTGTCTTTTTTAGGCTCCAAGCCAAATATAATCAGAAGTGCCCGCGCCGCAGAGACAACTGCTTTATAAATGTTCCCGCTGGTAACCGGAATTGCATTAATTGCGTCTTTAGCCTCCTCTATATCCAGCTTTATGACATCCATAACACCTGCACCACACTCACCGGGACCTCTGCCTGCCAGAGAAAAGGTCTCGACAGAACCAAAATCGTAGTAGTAATCTTCGGGTATATCATCCGGCAGCCGGGAATGTTTAGCAACCAGTTCCGATAATTTCCTGATATTCCTTTGACCATTCGAAAAGTATGCTCGAACAAAGCCTGGAACATTTTTGGCCGGCAGTGAACCGATTCTTTCCGCTAAGCGGGTCCTACCCTCATAGATTTTAGTACCTGTCAGAACCTCATAGTAAGGCATAAGCTTGCCATTAACTCTTTTGGCCCTGCCTTCAAATCCTAAATCTCCGATATAGTGATTTGCACAGGAATTGGGACATCCACTTATTCTTATTACTTGCCCTTTATAGTCATCCGAAATCTCCAAATCTTTGACAACTTTATCTATTGCCTCGGAAAGACCTCTGGAAAGGCATAATCCAAGTTTGCAAGTAGCTGCACCCGTACAGTTGATAATTTCCAGAGCATCGCTCGTAAAGTCAAAACCAAATTGCTCCAATACTTCGACTGCACTTGGCAGCTTTTCTTCAGGTATGGAGGTTATGAGCAAATCCTGAAGCTGTGTTGTCCTTACAAGCCCCTGACCAAATTCATCAGCAGCATGAGCTACTTGGACTAAATTTTCTGCCGAAATATCTCCCGACTTTAGTCGAATCCGCAGGGTATGGTACCCCTTGTACTTCTCACTCTGGATGTAATCGGAGTAGACATTTCCAGTTGATTTATTATCAGCAGAGATTTTTGATTGATTTCGTATATACTTAATCTTTTTTAACTTGGGGATATTACCCGGCAATCCCTCAGCTATGACCTGTTGCTTGTAATGATTGTAAAGCCGGATAAATTCCTGTTCACCTATCCTGTGAAGAACGAATCTTAGTCGTGCACGATGTTTGTTAGACCTGTCACCATAAGCATCAAACAATCGCTTGACTGCTTCTGCCACAGATAGGACTTCGCTGGTGGTTACAAATTCTTCGATTCGCACACCAGCTTTTGGTGATGGCCCTAACCCACCACCGGCATAGGCTGCAAAACCTTGTATTCCATTTTTAATATGAGCGAAAAATCCTAAATCCGCCGTGGATGCAAAAGCACAATCTTTTGCGCAACCGGAAAAAACTATTTTATACTTACGCGGCAAATTATAGGAACTCTTGTGTTGGAGCAAATACTCGGCTGTGGCTATTGCGTATGGTGCCACAGGGAAGTTTTCGTTCGGGCAAACTCCAGAGCGTGGGCAGGCAGTAACATTACGCACAGTGTTGCCTCCACCGCCTCGAGGAGAAAGACCAGCTTCTAATAAACCTTCCAATACATCAGGAGTGTCTTCAATAGCGACTTTGTGAATCTGGAGATCCTGCCTTGTCGTAACATGAACAATTCCACTGCCACATCTCCTGCTAAGCTCAGCGATTTTTTCAAGCTGAAAAGGTAAAACCAGGCCTGCTCCGATACGAATACGGACCATAAACTTGCCGGTAGTTCTTTGTTCATATACGCCCATCGGTACTCGATACGCACGGAAGGCGACTGGGTAAGTTTCACCTCTGATAAATTTTTCGACCTGGCTGCGATAATTTAGGGTGTCCTTCCTGATATTTTCCGGAATTTGTAAAATATATTTTCCTGTCATTTCTTATTCTCTTTTTTTGGCATAAAAACCGACATTGTTTTCCTTCCTATTTTGAAAAGTAACCATTGGCTTTTGTTTGTCTTTTCCATCCAAACCCGCTATCGGCTTATCGCTTTAAGTGAATACATTTTTTTTAAATCTATTATTTCTGCCGGTTTTCCAAACTTTTGCAGCAATTAAGTTTATACACATGTTAACATCCTTTTATAGTCTACAATTTTTACAATAATTTCAATAATCGCACCATCCTTAATAAAATATCCTTTTACGATAGGCACATTGGCATCCTGCAATGAGAGAATGACATGGATGACATCAGGCGTAAGCGCCAGTCGAATATCTTCTTCCGACGGTCTGGGCGGTGTGTTGGGATGGCTGTGATATATAGCTAACATCTTAAGATTTGCCGCCCGTATATCTTTAGCTACCCTGAATTGTTCTTCCGGCGCCATCATAAAATGGTCGCTGCTCTGGTCGGTGTTTGTCATCTTATAAAGCTTTTCCACAAGTTCATCTCTGCCGGCTAAAATCCCACACGCTTCAACGGGCGCTTCAAACCTGGCTTGGTGAAGCATTTGCTTGTAAATTTCATTTGGAATCTTTAAAATAGTCATTTCAATATTCTTCCAAATCACATACCTGCTGTTCTTCATCTTTAAGTTCGGTTATTTCTGGGTTTTCACCGCACAAATGACAATTCGAATTACGGCTCAATTTCACCGCACGGAAGTTCATTTCAAGGGCATCGTAAGTCAGCAAAGTATCTGTCAACAGCTTTCCAAGACCGAGCAGATGTTTAATTGCTTCAGTTGCCTGTAAAGTTCCTATAACACCTGACAATACGCCCAATACTCCCACTTGCGAACATGATGGAATTGCACCGGCAGGTGGCGGCGTATTAAATATACAGCGATAACAGGCGGACTCACCCGGCAGCACCGTTATTAGTTGACCTTGAAATTTCAGGATTCCTGCGTGTGAAAATGGTTTCTTATCAAAATAACAGGCGTCATTGATAAGAAATTTGGTTCGGAAATTATCTGTGCCGTCAATTACAAAATCATAACCGCTAATAATTTCTCTTATATTGTCAGCCATTGCTAACTTTTGATAAGTCTTAACCGTCACATCGGGATTTATTGCATGTATTTTATCGCGTGCGGATTTGACTTTCTCGACACCTAAATCACAGGTGTGATGAATTATCTGTCTTTGAAGATTGGTAAGATCCACCTTGTCGCCATCGATAATGCCGATTGTTCCCACGCCAGCGGCGGCTAAATACATTGTCGCGGGAGAGCCTAAACCACCTGCACCAACTATCAATACCTTTGATGATAGGAGCTTTTCCTGGCCAGCACCACCAATCTCTTCCAGTATTATGTGCCGGCTGTATCTCTCGATTCGCTGTTCAGTTAAGGTCTTCCGTTTTGCAGAAAAATTGTAAAATGGAGTTTCAGCGACATTACCTCCTCCCATAAAATACAGAAATTCTACTTTGTCGCCTTCATTCAATGATGTGTTCTCAAACTCGGACCTTTTCAAAATCCGCCCATTAAGTTCAACCGATACCATCTCAGGCATCTTCACATCTTGGGCAGTCAAAAGGCCGCTTACAGTCAAACCCTCTTCTAAATTTCTCTCTTTTCCATTTACAATGAGTTTCATTTGTTTATCCTCAAGAAATCTTCTCAAACGCCTGCTCGAAATCTGCTTTTATATCTTCGAAATCCTCTATCCCGACTGAAACCCTAACCATCTCCTCAGGAACTCCCATACCTTCTTTCTGCTCGGAGGAGAACTCATGAAATATCGTGGAAGCCGGGTGTATCACTACGGTTTTTGCATCACCAAGGTTTGCCAAATTCTTGGCAAGCTTCAACGAATCGATAAATTTAAAGGCTCTTTCTTTAGTGCCCAGTCCAAATGTTAACAGCCCTCCACCCCGACCGTTAAATAATTCCTGCACTCTGTTATAAAACCGCCTGCCGACAAGTCCCGGATAGTTTACCCAGGATATTTCCGACAGGTTTTGGAGATATTGTGCCAGCTTGTGAGCGTTATCACAGTGTTTGTCCATCCTCGCTGAAAGTGTTTCCAGACCCTGCAGCATCAAAAAAGAATTCATTGGGGCAGGACAACCGCCGAGATCACGGTAAATCTGATTCCTCAGATGTGAGAGGAAAGCCAATTGGCCGAATCTCTCTGAAAGCTTTTTGATATCCTCAAAAATCCCTGTTCTCCAATCATAGTTTCCCGTATCTATTATCGCCCCGCCAATTGCGGTACCGTGACCATTAATAAACTTCGATGTCGAATGAATCACTATATCAGCTCCGAATTTGCCTGGTCTAAAAAGAACCGGTGTAGTGAGCGTATTGTCAACTACAAAGGGTATATTCGCCTTGCGAGCAATTTCAGCAATAGCCGGTATATCAGGAACGTCTATTCGAGGATTGCCGATAGTTTCAACAAAAATCAGTTTTGTATTACAGTTTATTGCCTTGGCAAAATTTTTCGTATCAGCCACATCGACCAGAACAGTTTCCACACCGAACCGTCCTAATGTATTTTCAAACAAAGATACCGTTCCGCCGAATATACCTGCCGCAGCAATAATTCGGTCTCCGGTCATAACTAAACCCATTGCAACCGAAGCTATAGCAGCCATCCCGCTGGATGTGGCAATGCAGCCGATTCCATCTTCAAATTGCGCCAGTCTTGCCTCAAGAGCAGTAGTAGTCGGATTTGCTATGCGCGTATAGATATATCCGGGAGTTTTACCATCGAAAACATCAGCCAACTCCTGTGCACGTACGTAGGCATAGGATACAGTCTGATAAATTGGCACAGCAGTAGCGCCGGTTGCCGTGTCTTTTGAAAAACCACTATGTATTGCTGCTGTATTTGGCTTCATTGCTTGTGCTTCCGTTATATCTGATAGTCAAGTAATGGTTTTGTGTGGATACCGCACTCGCCTCCGCACTTGCTTGTTCCGATCCATCTTCCCGCACGTTCGTCTGCTCCTTGAGCTATTTTAGTGCACGGTGCACAGCCGAGCGATCTGTATCCCTTGCCGTACAAAGGATTAACATTCACCTTGTGCAAAGCCAGGTATTCCCAAACCTCTCGTTCATACCAGATAAGGATCGGATTAATTTTAACCAAACCCTTATCCAGTTCTTCGATTTCTTTGTAATCGGTGCGTGTTCGTCCCTCGGTGCAACGAAGCCCCGTAATCCAACATCTTACACCCATTTCTTTGATAGCCTGCCGGGTGGGTTTGACCTTAAGAATTTCGCAGCATCTGTCAGGATCAGTCTCATAGAGCTTGTCCGGGATTTCTTCGTCGTTACTATAAACTTTCAGCTCCGGGAAACGGGCGACTTCTTCTGCCATAAACTGCTTGGTCTCATCCGGTTTAAACCTCGTAGTAACGATGAATCCGCGAATCTTCGGACTCACCTTTTTGGCCAGGTGCCAGATAACACTCGAATCCTTGCCAAGACTGTTAGCGATAACAAGGCGGTCTCCGTACTCGCGGTAAGCCTTGTCAATCAAATCCAGGGACCGCTGGACTTTTTTTGCAAAGTTCAGCTTCTCTACAAGCTCTGGAACATTTTTTTCGATCTGTTCAGTCAACATAACCATAAATCTCCATGTAACTGACAATAATATAAATTTCCAAAAATCCCAATTTGTGCTGCTGGCTCAAGTCTCTGTGTCAGTACCCAAGCAACTGCAAAAGTGGCCACTGTACCGCCTGCACGCCAGGTAATCGTCTTTACTAGGCTCCTGTAATGTGATTCCATCGTAACAACGTCCAGTATAGTAGTGTTCCTATGGTTTTAGTAGGTTTTATAAGAAAAAATATAATTCATAAAACTTTAGGTTGACTCAAATATGGTAGTTCAACGCACATTGATGTTTTTTCATCCTTTCAACTTCTACAAGGTCAGCGATGCTTATACTTTCGCAAATATCTCCAACTGCATTATTTACCTCTTGCCAAAGTGTTGCGAATGCTTCATTTCCTCTGGATGCGTCATCTTCATTGCTTTGCACAAATAAGATAGGTCCCTCGATGTATTCAATAATTTCTCGCACTGTCAGGTTCTGTGGGTTACTTGCCAAGATATAACCACCTTCGTTTCCACGCCTTGACTCAACAAAACCGCCATGTTTGAGTTCATTGAGAATGATTTCCATAAAACGTGGCGATATTCGCTGATCTTCAGCGATTTCATATGTCCTTATCGGCTCATCCTGATCTCGCCAGGCGAGCTCGAAAACAGCTTTTAAAGCATATTGGCATTTCTTTGATAGTCTCATCTATCTCTCTATTATATTTATATCATCATTTTCATCGGAATACTAATATAACTATAACATTTTAATTTGTCAACAATTTTTTTTCGAAAATTTTTAAATTCTGCGACAGATCCCAATTATTTGTATTTTTTTAGTAATATGGCTTGAAAAATTCGTATATTAACTATCTTGTACCATTGGTTTATTAGGAATATTTATATGAAACTTTCGACTCGAACCAGATACGGCGTGCGGGCAATACTGGAACTCGCTAGAAACTATGGCAATGGTCCGTTGCAGCTCAAGGCTATCGCTGAGCATCAGGAGATTTCTGTCAAATATCTCGAACAACTTATGGCAGTACTCAAATCGGCGGGAATTGTCAGAAGTGTAAGAGGGCCGAGCGGCGGATACGTTCTTGCCAAAAATCCCAACGAAATTAGGATCAGCGATTGCTTTACTTGTCTAGAAGGACCTGTTATTACCACAGAGTGTGTTAGCGATAGTCGTTTTTGCTCGCGGTCGGCTGATTGCATTGCTAAAGGACTATGGACCGACGTTCAAAATACGGTTATGGAACTCTTGCATTCAACAACGTTGCAGAGTCTTATTGACAGAGCAGAGGAAAGCAAAACTTTGGATTATAATATATAAGGACGGAGAGCACATATTGAGGGATAATGACACAAAAACTATTCGACAAAATACAGAGAAAAGCCCAGCGTAATACTTTGATTCTTACATCCAATTACCAGCCGAGGCATCTCTTCGGTGAATCTCGCCTCTTATTATAACTTATGTTTAACTTACATTTATTAAAGCCTGTTTCAATCGACCACTTTCCTGATATGGAATCTAATGACAAATTTCAATTTCAAAGTGATTTCATAGAGAATCAAATTGAAAATATGCTAAATTAAAGTTGAATTACTATAAATCCAAACACTTTAAACTATACCGGCAGAATGATCCTTTTAGATCATAAATAACAAATTAACAAACATATAGGGTACACAACTGAAACAGGCTTTATTATCTGTAATATTATTATTTTTTCTATTTCGTTCCTGTTTATCAAGCTTTATTTTTACAAATAATTTGCATAGTTTTAGATTTGTTGTATGAGAGGAATTTAGCTATGCAAGATCGATCAACAAAATCAATGATAGCCGCTCTTGATGTGTACTACAATGAGCACACAGCCACAGCAGCCGCAGTGATTTTTCAATCATGGGCAGATGAATCTCCTGCCGATCTTATCGTCGAGCAGTGCACTCGTTTTGACTCTTATCAACCTGGTTATTTTTATAAACGCGAATTGCCTTGCTTGTTGAACGTCCTCAAGGTCACACCGTACCGGATTTCGACTGTGATAATCGACGGTTACGTCTGGCTCAAAGCCCCGGTTCATGCAGGACTTGGTGCGCACCTGTATAGCGCCATGGACAAGCAGATAGCCGTGATCGGTGTGGCAAAAACGTTTTTAGAACAATCGGAGCATGTGATTTCAATAACCCGCGGCCACAGTCTGCGACCGCTTTTCATCTCATCCGCTGGTATGGAAACCAGACGCGCCGCTGAATGCATCCGATCGATGCATGGAAAATATCGCATACCTGCACTGTTAAAAATGGCAGATCAGCTTTCCCGACAAAAAATCCTATAATTTCTTTCAGAAAAAAAGAAACATGAATCTGAAAACTCTGAAATCCGATGCTCTTCTTTTAGTAACAGCGGCGATTTGGGGATTGGCTTTTGTGGCGCAACGCGTGGGAATGGATTACATTGGCCCGTTTCTGTACAATGGTGTCCGGTTTACTCTCGGTTCATTAGCGCTTTTGCCTTTTGCGTTGCAACCCACTAATATAACAGCTTTACGCAAAAACTTAAAAACTGTCCTCGTTGGAGGACTCGTGGCAGGAGTGACGCTTTTTCTGGGCTCGTCATTTCAGCAAGTCGGGCTGGTGTACACCACAGCCGGACACGCCGGCTTTATCACCGGACTCTATGTGTTGCTGGTGCCGCTCATCGGTGTTTTTCTCAAGCAAAAGATATTTTTACACAACTGGCTCGGAACTGCCCTGGCTATCATTGGCCTTTTTTTGCTGACCGTGCGGCCGCCGTTTACCATTAACAAAGGAGATTTGTTCGTGTTAGCCAGTCCCATATTTTACGCGCTGCACGTGCATATTATCGGCTGGCTAACCATGCGAGTCAATGCCGGCCCTCTCGCTTTTATTCAATACGCGACCTGCTCTGTGCTTAGCATGTTCATCGCGCTCGGTTTCGAACCTGTTCATCTTTCTGCCCTTGTTCAGGCTACTGTGCCGATTCTTTACGGCGGCTTGATGTCAGTGGGCGTGGCGTACAGTTTACAAATTGTCGCACAGCGTTTTGCTCCGCCGTCTCACGCAGCCATTTTGCTGAGCATGGAATCGGTTTTTGCGGTTTTGGGAGGACTGTGGATTATTAACGAGACATTGTCAGCCAAAGGTGTGGCTGGATGTACTTTGATGTTCCTCGGCATGATTGTCTCGCAGATAGGCCGGGGTGTGCTGGAAAAAAAGCTGCTCTCTATGGACCGGATTCGGGATCATTAAAAATCATAGTCCCTCATCCATCGCTCCGCCAGTATCTGGCGAAATGGCTCTTAAAATGCTTGTATTCTGAATCTGAGCTTTTCCCTGGAGCAAGTTTTCCGTCACGCGGCTGGATCGTATTCATAGAAATCTTTTGAATTCTATTTTTAATACGATCATTGAGATGTATTGTCGGTATCCCCTTTTAGAATTGGCTTTATTTTCTCCATCAAAGATGGTAAGTTATCGTTTATGGTCTTCCATATGATTTGATAATCAGTATCAAAATAAACGTGTATCAATCGATTACGCATCCCGATTATTTTTTGCCATGGGATGTCCGGATTTTTATTTCGAAATTCGACAGAAATTTTTGAGGCTGCTTCACCGATTATTTCTAATGACCGGATGACAGCTCTTACAGTTTTGCCATCTTTTACAAATTCCGCAAATGAAATATTTTGCAAATAAGCACATGCTTCATTCGCTTCAAAAATATGCTCCAGACGGATTTTATCTTCAGGCAGCATATTCAACCCTCGCTTTTTTCATAACATCTTTCCGAAAATAACGGCTCAGTTCGGCAGGTGTGCGTAGGTCTACTTTTCTATCTATCAATTCTGAGAGTTCAATCTCCATTCCTGCAAGATCGAAAAGCCCGGGAATATGATCCTCATCAAATTCTACAAGAATATCAATATCGCTTTCTTGTTTCAAGTCATTACTTAAAGCTGATCCGAAAAGAGACATTTTTTTAATGTGATGCTTTTTGCAAAATTTTTCTAATTCTTTTTCAGAAATATAATCAGTTAATTTAAACATTTTATTTGACCTTAAAAATAAACAAACTTTTCAACTAATTTTTAATCGCTGCGCAAGTCTCTGGCGGAGCACTACTCGGCAGACGCGCTGCGAACAAATAAATAGTGTTCATGCGACAAAACACGCTGAACAATAGTACAAACGAGTCAGCCGACTCTTTTTACAAATTCCGCATAAACTTCATCCCAGCAATCAGTTTCTTTAGGCGAGTATTCCTTTAATTTAAACGAACGCGCCACCAGTTCCCGGCCTTGTTCCAGAGAGCTGATTTCTCCCCGGGACATTGCCTGAGCCATAATGTTGCCAATTGCCGTGGCTTCTACTGGCCCCGCCACCACCGGTACACCCGATGCATCGGCTGCCAACTGGTTCAGCAATTCGTTCTGGGTTCCGCCGCCAACAATATGCAACTTTTCGATTGGCTTGTCGCGCATCTCGTTCATACTTTCAACGCAGGCCCGGTACTTTAAAGCCAGACTTTCAAGCGAACAGCGAATGTACTCGCCTTTTGTTTCGGGTATTGGTTGGCTGGTCTCCCGGCAAAAATCAGCGATAGCTTTTGGCATGTCCGGTGGATCGATAAAACGCTCATCATCCGGATCGACGTGGCATTTGAACGGCTGGGCTTCACTCGCCAGGCGCGTCATGTCATCATAGCTCAGATCTTCTCCCTGTTGCTGCCAGGAACTTTTCAAACATTGCAACAGCCACAAACCGGCAATATTTTTTAGAAACCGGATGGTACCGTTCACGCCACCTTCGTTGGTAAAATTATTTGCCATGGATTGTTCATTAATAATTGGTTCCATAGATTCGATGCCGATAAGCGACCAGGTGCCGGAACTCAGATAAGCCCAGTCATTGCCGCGGGCCGGCACCGCTGCCACGGCGCTGCCAGTATCGTGACAAGCCGGTGCAATGACCGTGACATCTCTGGCGTCAGTCTCATCCTGGATGTCATGTAAAAGCGGACCGATTTCCGACCCGGACGGTACAATGTCAGCCATAAGTTCTCGCGGTAGATTTAATTTTTCAAACAGTTCGTCCTTCCAGGTTTTCTGAAACGGATCGAGCAATTGCGATGTAGACGCGATCGAGTATTCAGAGACTCGCTTGCCGGTTAATAAAAAGTTGAGCAGATCCGGCGTAAACAGCATGTTTTCCGCCGCATCAACAAGGGGATTGTTGGATGTGACAAGGCGATAGAGTTGAAACAGGGAATTGAACGGTAAAAATTGAATGCCTGTCATTTTATAGAGTTCTTTGCGGGAAATAATTTTTGTCACCTTGTCAACAAATTCGGTCGAGTCAATATCGCGGTAAGCGTACGGATTGGCAAGCAGCACATCGCCCCGGCCGACAAATCCAAAATCTACACCCCACGTGTCAATGCCCAGTGATGTCACATCGTGACCTGCACGAATCGTTTTTGCGAGACCGTCTTTGATGTGCTGAAAAAGGTTCAGGATATCCCAATGGTAATGTCCCATAACTCTGATCATGCAATTGGGAAAGCGATGCATTTCTTCAAGATGCAGTTTATCGTTCTTGATGGTTCCGAGCATCGCGCGTCCGCTGGAGGCACCCAGATCAAAAGCCACGTACGAATTGTCCGGCATGATGAATCTCCCTCGTTTTCTGTTTCGAAACTTTTGAACTCGCAATTAATGAAAAAATAAAACATAAAAATGTAACATGGCAAAAGCAAGCAGAAAGTATTAAAAAAACGTCCCGAGCAAGATGACCAGGACGGTTGAGGATTTATTGTATCAATTTTTTTTCAGATAAACGAATGATGATTCTATTGTTCTTTAAAAATGTCTCTCTGGCATGTTGAACAAGTGTTTTCTTTTTTTCTTTTAAAATATGTACTGACACCCATTCATCATTATCACACGAATTAATATATCTTTTTCATAATCATTGAAATCATTTGAGTCATTGAATCAATTTGCTCTCAATAAATATTTTAACAAAAAGGACTTGACATATTGAAAAATATTATATAACTTTGTATATAGTTGTATAATGTTGTAGGAGCTTGGAGAATCTTTATGAAAAAATTCTACACTATTAAAGAAGCCGCAGAAATAATAGGCGTAAACAAAGAAACATTGCGTCGTTGGGATAAAACTGGTAAATTTCCTTCATCCCGCAATCCAATGAATAATTACAGAGTTTACACAAGTAATCAGATTAACAATTTGATTAAAGAATTACAACTTGATTATGTCACAGAAGAACATAATAATCATTTAAAATTAAACAAACCCTATTTTGTTACGAACAGCGGCACTTTATACAATCAAGATGTCCTTGAATTTTTCCGATCGGTGGAATCCGATTCCGTTGAGATGATCTTTGCCGATCCTCCATATAACATTAAAAAGGCAGAATGGGATTCCTTTCAATCTCAAAAGCAATATGTCGAATGGAGCCTCAGATGGATTAAAGAAGCTCAGCGGGTGCTCAAACCTCATGGTACCATGTATATTTGTGGCTTTAGCGAAATATTAGCCGATATAAAATGGGCTGCCGATTATCTCTTCAAGGGTTGTAAATGGCTTGTATGGTTTTACAGAAACAAAGCCAACCTCGGCAATGATTGGGGCCGTTCTCATGAGAGTTTACTCCATTTCAGAAAAAGTAAAAAATTTACCTTTAATATCGACGATGTCAGAATACCTTATAATATGCATACATTAAAATATCCCAAACGATCTCAAGCTACTACTTCTCAATATAGTAAAGGAAATAATGGAAAGAAATATATTTGGGAGCCTAATCCTAAAGGAGCAAAACCAAAAGATGTGTTTGAAATTCCAACATTATCCAACGGCTCATGGGAAAAAGTAGAACATAAAACTCAGAAACCTATAGAATTAGTTAAAAAATGTATCTTATGCTCATCGAACTCGGGGGATTTAGTACTTGATCCATTTGGTGGTTCTGGTACGACCTATGCGGTTGCGGAAGCCTTTTCAAGAAAATGGATAGGTACTGAAATTAGTCAAGAGTATTGTGAACTTATCAAAGAACGATTGACAGATAAAACTCACATAGCACGAATTTCAGGTGGCAAAGATGAACTGGAAGCCATTGAAAGGCGAAGAAAACTACGGATTTAATAGGTCCCATACATCTTTTAAAATTAAGCGGCCAAATGATGAAATATGTTCAGAAAACGGATATTCCATTGCTTTCTTTGGCATGTCAAGATAGTAATAGCCTTCAAGTTTTGCTAAAAAGTTGGTGTAAACCATAAACAAATTTGAAACAAATGTAAAAGTAATCCGGGTTCCACTTTTGCTCTCTTTTCTCTGAATATCATTTTGGGAGATACCAATGATTCGAACAGGATGGCCTAAAAATTTTTCAATTAAAATTTTATCGATAAATATTTTAGGCATTCTATCCTTGGTTGTCGTTTTCAACGAAACAATTAACTCTTTCGGATCAATGCTTTGCGGATTCGATTTTACTTGTTTATAAGGAGAGAGAACAATATCTGTCTCTGACTTGTAATACTTTTCCCCTTCTGGTGTCTGATAAGGAATGCTTAAAACGATTCTTTTTAGTGCTATTCCCAAAGCTCGAAAAGCTTCCCTCATTAATTCTTCAAATCGATTTCCTACATGCTTTCTCGCACTATTCGGGCTCACTAAAAGGTCGAAACCAATTCCAACAGACTGTTGAATTGTATAAAAAACTTTATTAACAATCTGTATATCATTTTCCCGAAAATTCCGTTCACTTAATTTTGCTCTATTTAACAATTTTTTTATATTTTTGAATTCTTGATTGAAATGTTCAGGGTCTCTCAGGAAAAGCATGGTATTGAACGGACGGATGACTTTTCGCGTACCCGCAGTTGTCGAAGAACAGATAAGATAATCATTGTAGCGCTGTTCTTCATCTATCATATCATACATATAGCGCAAAATACGTTCTGCAACAGAATGAAATTCTTCTAACGATTCTTTCTTAACCTGAAGCTCTTCAACTAATGTCGCCATGAATACTCCTCCCTATTCATTCATCACCACCACTGTCTCGTTCAAATCCGGTGCTGTGACCGGATATGTTTTCGATTCTCCGGCCTCGTTTGATACAGTGACAAAATACTCAATGTCCTGTTGCTGAAACAGCTCGGCAGATAATTCAATCTTGTACACATTGCGATCGACGAGTTTGAAAGGCTTTTCGTTGAATGTCTTTTCACCCAAAATCCGCCAGTGAAGAACAGGCAATTCCAACTGGAATTCACTCAATATTCTAACCCACAATCTTAACGGCTCATCGTTTTGCAAAAGACTTCTGGTTGTCGGCACAATAATGTGCAGCTCGCCTTGATATTTAGTCGACAACTCGGCTTCTGGCGGCAACTCTTCTCCAAGCCATTTAATCAACTGTTCATCATGTTTATTCAACAGATTCAGTGTGCCCAGATTGTGCTGCTCAAGATTTGTTATCGTTCCCATGTCTCCCCTGGTAACTAACGTTGGTATTAAAAAAGTGATCATTTCTGACCATTCCAAAGCGAGTTCCAATCGAACCGGCAAGGCTTTTTCTTTGGCCAACGTCTTTTTGTCGCCGGTTTGAGCAAACGTATCGATCTCAGTGATAATCTGCTCCAGCTCGCCCAACAAGCACCCAACGCGCGCACTGGCGCGCATATACTTGAACGTATTCAGCCAGTCATTGAATCGTTGCTTGTAGGCTTGCCCTTTCACTTTCAAAGCGAGATCCTCTAGTTCATCGACAAAATTATAATTCTGACGTACCGAATCCCATGGTTGCGGATTGACCAGAATGGCGCCCGGTCCGTGAACCCACTGCGATGGCTCGTGCAGGCGCCCATCAATTTTAATGAAAATACCAGCAGCTTCATCCGCCACATTCGGGCCGAACTGGTGCTCGGCCCAATCCCGATAAAAATCCCTGGTCGGCATGTAACGTTCGGATAATGAATCCTCATTAGTTTCGACTTTTTGATCTTTCCATGATTGATCCCAGGCAGCGTTTGCCAGGGCAGCGACCATCGGTCCTACCGACTTTGTCCGCCAATGAATGCCCATCAAGCCTGTGCATCCATAAGACAGCGCATGCACAGCATCCTGGCGCATTCGGCCGACCCAGAGCTGCGGAGAGATCATCCGGGGATCGTCTTCGAGCCAGGGGATGGCCCACTTGGGACGATTTTTGATATCGGCAAAGTTTGAATCCACCGGCGTTTTGCCCAGTTGGCGATTAATGCAGCTAAAGGCGACGTCTTTTGGCAGGACTTTATCAAACAGTGTTCTGTCCTGCGGCGGCCCCAGTACCCAGCCGCATGTGGCCATCTCAAAAGAGGCGTTTACCTGCTGCATCGCGCTGTAAGCTAACTGCAGATCACGTTGCGTGTTGCGCACCTCGGCATCCGTGGCACCGTGCCAGGTCCAGTCCTCTGGTGTCCAGAGCCAGTAATAATCCAGAGGGTAATTTTGTATGATCCATTGAAACATGCCGCGATATACGCGCTGAATCGATTCCTCGTCAGAAGGATTGCCGCCTTGCTGAAGAATTCGCTGCTTGACAACCTCGGGTATAGTCAATGGCGACTCTGTGCCCACACACGTCTGAATGCCGAGTTGATGCGCAAACGTAAAGGCATCGCCTAAAAGATCGCCAAAATCGTTAAATAATTGATTTCGCGCGCGGGGCGTTTCCGGCCAGGGTGTGCGCCCTTTCATATAGCGTGCGCCAAAATCGTTGCGCTCGTATATTTGCGACAAGCCAAAATGATAATTTGCCGTATTCATCGGCTGGTACCCCCACGATCCGGTATGTGTAGTAAAATGCCGTGATTGCGGACTGAACCTCACATTACCGTTTTCAAGAACATCATGTTCAAGGCCAATCCAAACCGTAGGCTCTGGTCCTTTGGGCACGCCCTCAAAAGGCTGATCTTCGGGATAAGTGTGCAGAGCAAAAAAGTTCATTTTCAATTTGGGCAGTTGGGCGAGCACTGCTTTGTAGTTATCGACATCCCACCAGTCCGGACCTTCCGGAAAATCATGAAACGGATGAATGCCGCGCAAGCGGAACAGCGGCGAACCGCTGCAATTCACTTCCGGCAAATGCACTAACAGTTCCTCGGGAAATATATCTCCGTACAAGTAAAAACGTACGCCAAGAGATTCTGCATAGGCAAAAGCCCCGTACAACACACCAATCGTGTCGCCGCAAATTGTCGTGGTCAGATAATTGTCTATGGTCGTGGAAATGCTATAGGATTGAGGTGCAAAGTCTTGCTCGACACAAAACGGACTGCCCTCTGCAGCAATGATAATGGCGGTCCTGTCCTCCGGTTTTTCGGCAGCGTGCACAATGTCAGACAGCACACCGGTTCGCTGATAAATATAGCGCCGAACTTCTTTGGCTGCGAGTTCTTCAGTTGAACTGGCGTCCGGTGCAAGCACAATCACGGTCTGTTCCGGTTCCTGGTCGCAAGAAAAATTTAAAATCAAACAAACGAGGCACATCAAAATATATTTCATGATTCCTCCAAGATTGTTCTTGTTACTCGGTCTTATACCCGGTTACGAAAAAACTGAGCCGCAATTACTCCATAAGCAGCGGTTCGGGCTGCTCAACAAAATCGGCTGGCCGTTGATGAGCACCGGGTTGACCGGTATCTCCCACATCCTGGCGTGCTTTGTCTGCCAGCTTTTTCAATCGTTCGACTATTTCCGGATTCTCTTCAGCGACATTATGCTGCTCGCCAATGTCCGTGCGTAAATCATATAACTTTAGCGGAGTGGGTCCCTCGCCTTGTCCCCAGTTACGTTTTTTGTCCTCCAACGGTAAATGCAGTTTCCAACGCCCTGAACGCACGCATTGAAGCTGATCCATTTGATAATAATAAAACGCGTCGTGAGGCGAGTTTGTGTGCTCTTTTCCAAATAACAAATGAGAAATATCCTTGCCGTCAATTATGCGGTCTTGCGGCAGCGATGCTCCGGTCAGACTGGCACAAGTGGGCAATAGGTCAAGCGTGCTGGTCATGGCCTGGTTGGTGATGCCAGCAGGAATGTGACCTGGCCACCATGCCACAAAAGGCACGCGCTGGCCTCCCTCCCAGGTACTGCCTTTCCAGCCACGCAGCGGTGCATTACTTCCACCCCATTTGGAATGCGCGCCGTTATCGGAGGTAAAAATAACCAGTGTCTTTTCGTCAATATTGAGTTGCCGCAGCAGTGCAAGGATTTGCCCGGTAGACCAATCGATTTCTTCAACCGCATCGCCGTACCTGCCGTTCTCCGAGCGGCCGCGAAATTGCTCACTGGCGTACACTGGATTATGCGGCATGGTATGCGGCAGATAAAGGAAGAACGGCTCATCTTTGTTCTGCCGGATAAATTCAAGTGCTTTTTCTGTATAACGTTTTGTAATAGTGGTTTGCTCAACTGGTGCTTCAATGACTTTTTTGTCTTCCACCAAAGGCAACGGTGGCCTGTTTGTATCTTTCCACGTGCCCATGTCATTGCTGTAAGGAATACCGTAATAAGAATCAAATCCCTGCTCTGTAGGCAAAAAAGGCGGCTGATCGCCCAAATGCCATTTACCGATGCAGGTAGTCGCATAGCCCTGCTTTTTCAGTATATCAGCAATCGTTGTTTCCTTGGGATTCAAACCCTTTTGCGCTACCGGAAATAAAACACAACGGTCATGACTATCCTGATGCATGTTTACCCGGCGCGGATAACAGCCAGTCAGCAGACTTGCGCGGGATGGCGTGCACACGCTGCTGCAAGCGTAAAAATCCGTGAATCGGACGCCTTCTTCAGCCATTTGATCGAGGTGAGGGGTATTATGGACCTCTGAGCCATAACAGCCAAGATCGCCATAGCCCAGATCATCACAAAAAATGATAATGAAATTTGGTTTGGTCACTTTGCGGGAGCAAAAGGTAACCAGAAGAAATAATGCAAGACCGATAAATAAAAACCGGGTCGATTTAAGCATGCGGTCCTCCTAGAATACGTGATTCATGATTTTCCATAGCTAACTCTTAAGATAAACCTTTTGAGGAGATTTGCAAGGAACAGTTGAAAATATTTTCGCACGGATTCGTGTTATCTAAAATGACTGATTTTTATTTACATTTATTTAATTTTGAATTTAATGTTTCACTTTTTAATTTTTGACATAATTCTTTACCAAAATGAATAAGCGGACCACACATGTATATCAAAAGTCTTTCGGAACTCTATAAAAACACACCTGGCACCAAAATCACAAACAATGACAAAATTGCTTTTTTCAGCGACTTGCACATGGGAAATAAAGGCCGGCAGGATGATTTTCATAAAAATGCCGATCTTTTCTCCAAGGTGCTACGGAAATATTATCTGCAAAATGATTTTCAACTGGTTCTCAACGGCGATGTCGAGGATTTGCACAAGTTCTCGCTCGAAAAAGTCGTCGAAACCTGGCTGGATGTTTACTCGCTTTTCCTTGAATTCGATAAAAGAACGCGTTTTTATAAACTAATCGGCAATCACGACTATGCATTGCCGTTCAAACACGGTTACATGTTTTACGACAAAATCCAGGAATCTATAAAATTCAACTATAATGGACACGATATTTTCGTGTTCCACGGCCATCAGGCTTCAAACATGATTGACAAGTATAACACATTTTTTGGATTCTTTTTGCGGTATATCATAAAGCCTCTCGGTTGGCCGAATGTGAGTACAGCTTATGACAGCCGGCGGAAGTACAAAGTTGAGAAAAATGTATATCAGTTTTCTACCAGAGAGCGTGTTATGTCGATTCTCGGGCACACTCACAGACCATTATTTGAGTCGTTGTCCAAGGTCGATTCACTTAAATTTAAAATTGAGAATTTGTGCCGGATTTACCCTCAGGCGCCGCAAAAAGAAAAAAATAATATCGAATCAGAAATAACCATATACAAAAAGCAATTAAAGAGTCTGTCTGAAACACAATTAGGTACACGGAGCAGTTTGTACAATTCCGAACTCACCATACCCTGTATGTTCAATTCCGGAACCGTTATTGGCAAACGCGGCATGACGGCGCTTGAAATCAAAAACGCACGAATTTATTTGGTTTACTGGTACGATGACCGGGTGAAGCAAAAAGCCATTCCGGTTTTTGACAAGGGCCCCATTCAACTTCAAGATACCCATTATTACAAAATTGTGCTCAAGAGTGATCCTCTTGACTATATTTTTGCGAGAATCAAGCTTTTATCTGGTTAGGACAAATCATTAATTGATAACCAGAATGATAATCAACTCATGAAATATGCAATCATAGCCAATCCGGCCGCAGGACCACTTTCACCTGACAAGAAACGCGTTGTCCTGAGACATCCGTCACGAATTCTAAACTCATCTGTTTATGGTCTTGATACAACATCTCCTCACGAGTTCACCAGAGTTGCCCGTCACTTAGCCAAAGATATGGACGTGCTGGTGGTCGCAGGAGGGGATGGCACATTTTCTGATGTCATTAACGCTGTTGATATCTCTGATGTTATTTTGGCGTATTTGCCGCTTGGAACCGGCAATGCGTTCAAATATGCACTACAGTACAAAGGCTGGTTGAGCGAATTATCCCGGCGCATAAAAGCCGGCCCGGTGCGGGCACTTGACCTTGTGGATTGTGACTCGATGCGAAAGGGATACATGATGTCGGCCGGACTCGAAGGTGAGGTGATTCGTTTACGCGATCAATACGAATCACGCGGCTCTTTGGGGTTAAAAACATACGGACGTGCTGCGTTTCAAGCTTATTTCAAACATTACAAACGCAATAGCGCAAAAATAAGAATAGATGACACCTGTCATTTTGCAGAGAATATCCTCAGCGTCATGATCATGAAACAGCCTTATTACGGCGCCGGCATGCAGGTTATGCCTCGCGCCCGGTTTGACGACGGTTTACTGCACATTAAAATCATCACGTCGGGATTGGTTCAGAGCGTGTTGTCAAGTATGGGTTCGTTTTTGACCGGTAGTGAACTTGGCGATTATCACACAGCCAAAAAACTCAAAATAGCATTCGAGCATCCCACCTGGCTGCAAATCGATGGAAATAGCGGCTGGTGTTCAAAAGCATTTTCTTTTTCGGTCTTGCCGCAGTGCTTTTTAATAAAATACTAAAAACAAATTCAGTGTGTATTCTAACGAGAAAAAGTATTCCTTTCGAACATCTTTATCGTGTAGACAGATCAGAACTCGAGAGGTGTTTCCAGTCCAACACTCAGAGCCACGGTATCCCAAATCGACGGCAGGGATTTGCTATGGGTTTTATCCGCTTCTTGTTCAAATAAATCAAAAGCCATGGATACCAGGGACGACCTGAGCCCTACTCTGAGCCACGACGGCTGCTCTCCCATTCCCATCCAGCGGTTAAAAGGAAATTTAACACCAACACCTGCCCCAACATGCGAGGTAACCCTCAAGGGAATCAACTTGTCGACTCTGGTTTGGATGCCTTCCACTTTTTGGATGTAACCGGTGTTCACCTCGATGGGAAGCCATGGCAACGGAATATCAGCATAAATTCCGAATGTCATAGACCCTAAATCCGGATAGGTATCTGGCAATTGTCCTCTAACAAATGCTCCCAAAATAAGAAAATGCACACCTATAGAATAAGAGTTAAATCCTCCGACTGTGAACTGGTGCGATGTATCATAAGATAATGTATCTTTTTCAAATTGCGCCAACCGTAATGTGGCATGGCCATCTAATCTGGGATAGGCCTCAGGATTGAGCTGAACCTTTTCAAATTCGTACTTGGCAGGAAGGCCAGAAGTATAAATCGTGGAGAACTGGTATTGGCCATCGACATTTCCCTTAAATCCGCGGGACAACGCTACACCACCACCTAAAACACCCCACTGCAACGACGCGCCAACCGTCATTCCCATGCGACTGCCGGAAAAATTGACATCGTACGAGGCGGTGATCGGCTGATCCTCAACATCAAAGTCAGCGACAATCTCTCCCTGCCAGGGCTCACCGGTAACAGGATCGTTCCCATAAGGTGTGCCTGTGATTGATCCTTTGCCGGAGATGTAACTTGTCAGTGTCGCTGGTTGGTGACTCGAGGAAATGTTGTAATACGTCAATGCCGCGCCTAAGCTCAAAACACCATATTGATAGGCAACGCCTGCGGTGATGGGCAAAACAGAAAGATACAATTCCGTTGCCGATCCGTCCAGAGCAAGATTGACGTCGGTTGAAACATCCCAGTTAAAAGGGATGCTCTCTGACGGAAGATCATCAACCAGGTTTTGAGTTATCTCTTTATCCAGTTGAAAATGAATCGGCGTAAGAAGGCTGCCGCCAGCCTTGAGGTTGAAACCCACCCGTCTCGGCTGATTTATAGCCACTCCCACCCGCCACTGGTTGAACTGATGGGCGTAGCCAATGCTTGTCAGCCCGCCGCGCTCGTGAATGTTCATTTCAGTGTCCAGATAAAAAGGATCATAAACCTCTGTAGAATCTGTTGCCCGTATTGAAAACGCGCTCTCTGACCTGTAAGGAAACGATACAGCAAATGCTGTCTGTTTTCCGTCTACCTGCCTCAAACTGGCAGGATTCGAATGCATGGCAAGGACGCCATATCCAAAAGCCGAGTTCATGTACCCGGGTTTGAGAAAGAACAAACTGGCTTCTGGCGTTGTGATGGAATACGTTCCGCTGATATGTTGGCAAGAGACCGTTTTGGGATTTATAAAGCAGATGAGAACCATGCCGATGAAAAAGCGGCAAACAAGATTAATACGCAACGTGCTTGTTTTCATATTATCCTCCACGGATTTGATGTACCGCGTTTTGGAAACGATGAATAGTAACTAAAAGGAGGATAAAAGTCAATTTAATTTTTTTCGGCAAAGTCGATTAAAAAAAGATTGGAAATTGAATCAAAATTATTCATATTTTCTTTGAAATATCAAGAATCAACATAGAACAATGAGACAAGAAATTGGACTGGATACACAAGAAACATGAAATTCAACGATTTATATTTATATTCACTTAAAATTGTGGTCAAAAATTGAGAAAGGAGGTGAGAACAGTAGCTATTGAAACCTACTCAATCTTAACAACACAATTTATCACAAAACAAGGAGGTTGCTCATGTCACGAAATGTACTGGTTATAGTTGGACTTTTTTTAATCACCACGTTTTTTGCAGCAACAGATGCATCGGCTCAAAATTTAATTTACAACGGAGACATGGAAACTGAAGAAGGCTGGGAAATTCTCTATTATAATGCCGAAGGACAGCCATTCTATGAATTCAATTACACCGAAGAAAAACCAATGTACGGCAGAGACGGTTGTCTGCACGTTTTTCAGGACTTTTCAGCTAACGGACAATTACTGCTTTATCAACGCGTAGAATGCACGGCTGGTGAAAAATACCGTGCCACCGGGGTTATCAGGCTATTGTATTATGATTCAGGATTCGATCCGGTCAATCAAGGTCCCTGGTACCAGTTTTATGTGACGACCGAAGAGCCGGACCCAGCCGCCGGTGATTTTAATCCCGGTGGAACAAAAATGTTTGATATCTCTGCCTGGAATCCGGAAGGGTGTAACCTCTGGGAATTTGACGGCTACTGGGAAGAAATGGCATGCGTGAATGAAATTGAAACCGCACCTTACTGGGTATGCCCCGGCGAACCCGGAGAAACAGTTGAAGTTACGGTTGGTATCAAATTTGGCCATTGGGGTCCAGAACCTGGATCATTCGAAATATTAGTTGATGATATTGGATTTTATCCGCTTTGGACCAATCTTTTGGAAAACGGTGAGATGGAAAGTGAAGAAGGCTGGGAAGTTCAATATTATAACGCCGATCAATTACCGTTCTATGAATTTGGTTTCACCGAATTAAAACCCGAATTCGGACAGAATGGTAATCTGCATGTTTTTCAGGATAATGCCGCGAATGGCCAACTGCTGCTCTACCAGCGCGTACCATGCTACGGAGGGGCAGAGTACAGAGCGTTCGGTACAATTCGTTGCTTGTTCTACGATTCGGGTTTTGATCCGGTCAATAAAGGCCCGTGGTATCAATATTATGTGACGACCGAAGAACCGGATCCGGATGCCGGTGACTTTAATCCAGGCGGAACAAAAATGTTCGACATTTCAGCGTGGGACCCTCAACCCTGTAACCTCTATGAATTTGACGGTTTATGGGAATCACAAGCGTGTACCACTGAAATTGCAACAGCACCCTACTGGGTCTGTCCGGGTGAGCCCGGCGAGTCGGTGGACGTCACGGTTGGCATCAAATTCGGGCACTGGGCGCCGGACCCTGGTTCTTTTGAATTACTCGTCGATGACATTATGTTTTTCGAAACCGGCGAAATGGGTGAAACAGCCGTAGAAACACGTCCGTCAGAAAGCAAACCCGAGAGCTATGTTCTGCTGACTAATTATCCGAATCCATTTAATCCTTCAACAACGATAGAATTTGAATTACAAAAAGCCGGTCAAACAGAATTGGCAGTATATGATATCAACGGACATTTGATCCAAACTCTTGAAAACAGACGTTGCAGAGCCGGCATTCATAAAGTTCAATGGGATGGAACCAATCAGCAAAAGGAAGCTGTTGCCTCCGGGGTTTATATTGTGCGACTCGAGACAGATCAAGGCGTCAAAAGCCGCAAAATTACCCTGATCCGCTAATCGGGACAAATACCAATGATACAGAGGCCGCTTTTTTGGGCGGCCTTTTTATGCATTGATTCCTTAAAAAATTGTTGATATATTACAATCCCATATCGTCTAACTAAACATTGAATTCATGATGAGGAGGTGGTCATGAAAAACAGCATCTCAATGCATCGTGAGAATTAGCTCCTATTAATATAAGAATTGAACAGAATTATCAGAAAATCTGCCGGGAAACGTGTTAATTCAACAGAGGTTTCATTCATGCCATTAACCGATTATAAAAAATCTTTAACACTTTATTCTATCAGTATTTTTCTTCTGATAAGCTGCTCTATGTTCTCCCAGGTTACTATTACCATGGACGATCTTGTTTATGATCTACTGGGTGAACCCTATAACCAACAGCTTGGTAAACCATGGGGAGAGCACGAGGGCTTTTTGCATGGCGTCCCTTCCGGGTGGGATTGGTATTGGGGCGCCAGACCGGGCGCCTGGATGAACAGTGGTGATAACAAAGCTATCAACCTGTGGGCGCAAGCATACGAATGGAAAGAAGAGTCGCCTGTAACAAATATTCGCATCCAGGTGCGCAATATGAAATTATACGCCCTGGTCAACGGTCAGTGGCAAGTCCTTGCCGAGGGTAACACGTTCGATCAAATGGAGGGCTCCAATTGGAGTGAAAATTTTCAGGGGTCCTCTGATCTCAGCGATGTTCGTTCTGAGAAAAATAACGGCGGCGGTATGAGCTTTAAGATGCTTGCTGGCTATAATTATCACTGGTGGGTGAAGCAATGGCCGCGTGCTACTATCCCTGATGGTGTACAAGCTTTTTATTCTGTTGCCGAGATGCGCCTGATTCCGGACACCGATCCCGATGTTGATCTTAATCAGGCCAAATACCTTGCCAGCATCGGCAATGATTATTACACCACCACTACCTCCGCCGGTCCCGGACCATGGCCATCTCTGGCCATTGCCCGACATAAATTTATCACCCCTGAATGGCAGGCATTTACAGCTTACATTTCCGGTGATGCCCCAACAGATGAAAACGAGTATTATGATCTCATTCTCAGTCAGCCCTTACCGCCCGGCGTGACCAGTACATCCGTTGGAAAAACCGAATCGAACATGCCCATAACGCCTGAGATTTACCAGAACATACCCAATCCATTTAATGGAGTCACGAGGATCCCTTTTTATCTGCATTGTGAGGGGCATGTCATACTCAAAATTTATAACACAACAGGACGGGAAGTAAATGTGTTAATTGACCAAAAAATGCAACCGGGTTCACATCAAGTTCTGTGGAAACCGCAGCAGCATTCTTCCGGTCAATATTTTGTCTGTTTTACTATTGATGGACGATCAGTAACCCAACCTTTGATGTATATAAAATAAATGCAAGCAGGTGAATTTTTAAAAAAGGAGGACTCTATATGAATGCACACATGAACCGTCGCAGATTTTTGGGATCAACCATGGCAGCGAGTGCCTTTACGATTGTCCCGGGACATGTTCTCGGAAAGAATGGACAGGTCGCCCCGAGTGACAAGATCACGCTTGCTCATATTGGCATGGGGACTCAAAGTATCCGTGAACTAGAGGGACTGCTTTCCGAGCCCCGTATCCAGATCTTTGCGATTTGCGATCCGAACAAAGACAGCAACAATTACGTCGAATGGGGCAAGAACGAAATACGGTCACGAATACAACGAATGCTGGATGATCCTGAATGGAGAAAAAACGAAAGCGGTTGTCCGGGAGGCCGGGAAGTTGGCCGAGAAATAGTTGAAACCTATTATTCCAAACAACGGGAAATAGAGAATTTCAAAGGCTGTTCCACGTATGCTGATTTTCGCGAACTGCTGGAAGAACAGAAAGATATTGACGCGGTCAAAATTCTCACACCAGACCATCAACATGCCACACTTGCCATCGCAGCCATGAAAAAAGGCAAACATGTCATTATGCACAAGCCCATCGCCAATATGCTGCATGAGGGACGGTTGGTTTTAGAGACAACTCGCCGGAAAAAAATACTCACACACTTGTTAGCTTATGGCAGTGGCGCTGAAAACGGAAGAATTGTCGAAGAAATTAAAAAAGGCGTTATTGGTCCGCTTCGGGAAATCCATAACTGGACAAACCGGCCGGTCTGGCCGCAATATAAGCTGATCCCAAAGGACGAACCGCCTGTTCCCGAAGGATTCGACTGGGATTTGTGGCTAGGTCCGTCAAAGTTTCGTCCCTATCACCCGCATTACACTCACACTGTTTACCGCGGCTGGTACGAGTTTGGCGGTGGGTCCATGGCCGATATGGGGATTTATAGCCTGTGGCCGGTATTCACAGGACTCAAATTAAAATCTGCTCAGACTGCTGAGGCACGGGCAACTCATCAATGTACAATCACCGATAACGTCAGCATTACGATCGAGAACGACTTTTCCTACCCGACAGCCTGTACTCTCCGCTTCCATTTTGCAGCAGACGAACATACACCGGAACTGGACTTGTTCTGGTACGATGGCGGTATGAAACCGCGTTTGGGACGTGACATCGAAGCCTACGACATCGAAATGCAACGAGAGGGAATTCTGTTTGTTGGCGACGAGGGAGCGATCATGGCAGATTTTCGCGGTTCAAATGCCAGATTACTGGCAAAAGGTCAAAACACGCCGCTATTTAAGGATAAGGAAGAATCATCCTCGCAAGAAGACCAAAGTGAAGAGCGTGAAAATCCCTGGCTCAATGCTTTGATCACCGGCAAAGAATCTCCCGGCAGTTTCCTGAATGCCGCGGCTATCACAGATACCGTCAACCTGGGAACAGTTGCCTTGCGTGCCGGCAAAAAAGTTGTTTTCGACAGCGAAACCATGCAGATCACAAACGATTCCGACGCGAACAAATACC
The DNA here is from genome assembly GCA_964607755.1 of uncultured Cytophagia bacterium. Lineage (GTDB taxonomy): Bacteria > Zhuqueibacterota > Zhuqueibacteria > Residuimicrobiales > Krinioviventaceae > CAZSMC01. The sequence goes on from CAZSMC010000024.1 coordinate 59,479, forward strand.
TCAAACGAAATTATCGTGACGGTTGGGAGTTGTAGAATCTCTATAAAGTGCATCAGATTTGAAAAAAAAGCTATTCATGGGTAAAACAAATTCTGCTCTTGCGGAAATGAATTGAAAAGTCATATAGCACCGTTTCTGGCGGTGCTATTTGACTTTTTCTAAACCGGGAGAACACAATGATGAAACATCGCACATTTCTAATCCTCCTTTGTCTGATTTCCATCACCTATGCATTTGATACATTTGCCCCGGATGGCTCGATGTATATTGGCGTCGACTATTACCCCGAACACTGGCCGGAAAAACGCCTGGCTACAGATGCCCGACTGATGCAGCAAGCGGGATTCAATGTCGTGCGACTGGCAGAGTTTGCCTGGGTCAAGATGGAACCTGAAGAAGGCGTTTACGATTTTGCATGGCTCGATCATGCCATTTCTGTGCTCGCTGCTCACGATTTAAAAGTGATTCTATGTACACCCACGGCTGTGATGCCGGCCTGGCTTGCCAAAAAGTATCCGTCGGCGCTGGCTCTCAAGCCGGACGGAACACAAATTGTATGGGGTGGTCGCAAGAACAATTGCTTTTCTGACAATGATTATCGGCGACTGTCCAAAAGCATCACCCTTGCCATGGCTGAGCATTATAATGACAATCCGCATGTCATCGGCTGGCAGACCGATAATGAGTTTGGCGGCACGGATTGCCGGTGCGATCAATGTCTCGCAGAATTCCGTCAGTGGCTGCGGGACAAATACGGTTCTCTGAAAGAACTGAACCGCGCCTGGGGTACACATTTTTGGGGCCTTACACTGCAATCCTGGGATGAAATCCCGATCCCGGATCAAAGAGAAGGCCAGTGGGCAATCAGTAATCCCAGCGCCAGCCTGGACTGGCAGCGCTTTACCTCCTGGCTCAATGTCCGATTTCAGCACGACCAGGTGGACATACTGCGGGAACACTGTCCGGATCATTTTATCACTCACAATTTTATGGGATTGTACCAGGAAATGGATTATTATGATCTCGCCCGCGACCTTGATGTGGTATCCTAGCGTGAGTTTACTAAATTTTTTTAAATAAAAAGGCCTAATTATTTGTAAATAATGCACTAAAAAGCAGCATTAATTGTATACACTGAAAGATATTTTAGTTTTTCTTATGTTATCATCCACTAATCCCAATGCCTTTGCAAGAGAATATATGTCATCATCCATGTCTTCGAGGCAATAAGTGACTTTATATTTTCCTTTTCTTTTTTGCACAGGTGTTTCAATAAAAGTCGCCAGCCGTATGGCAGAGAGTTGTTCAATCAAAGCATAAGGAGAGCCTTTAAAATTGGCTTTATCTTTTGCTTCTTTATAAGCCACCATGCATAACAGAAAAGATAACAGACAGATAAATGCATGGACTCTTATTTTTTGATCGGTCCAATGATACTGAGGACGTAAAGCCATATGAAAAGGATGCTTCATATTTTTAAATGCATATTCGACATTTGCTTGTCCCCAATATGCCAAAATAATGGTTTCCGTGGACCACCTATGACGATTTGTAATCACAATACGACGGCCAAACCAGTTTTCTCGCAAAAATTGAAAGTAATGCTCATTCACAGAAAAGGAGAGAGAAAAACTATCCTGGTCTCCCGGCAAAAGCGTCCACTCGACGAGCTCTTTATAGACACAAGAGGCAATAAGCGAGGTTATCTTTTGCTCTAACTTTTCGCGTTTTCTTTTCTTGCCTCTTTGTGTAGGAACGCTGATCTTCTCTTTTAATTCTGTTAATCGTTTCCAAAGCTTTGTCAGGTTTTGTTCAATCCCTCTAATTTGTCCCTGACGGAGCTTTTCTGAAATATAAACAACAGCCGTCAGGTCAAGCTGCCAGATATGAGTTCTTGTCCGAAAGCAATCCATGGAATGACCATGTATCTGGATCGAGGTCATTGCTTGATTGGCCTGGGTAATCAATTCTTTGTGATGATGAGGGGATAAAGCTCCAACAAAGTATACATGTTCATTGACATGGTGCAATGTTTTTTTTGAATTATTGCCCTGGTCAAAGACAAGCGTGACATCTTGCATTGATCCTGAAATGGCGTGGAAACGATGCATCATGTGTTCAAATTGTTCTTTAAAAACCGTTTTGTCAGATATATTGCCCTTATAAACTTTATGAAAAAGAGGAATATAGTCTTGTCGAGTCACTAACAAAAGCAAGCCAAATTGCCTTAAATCCATACGTTTTTGTTTGTTTTTACCGCGCTGGGCAATGGTACAATGTTGATTGGTAGAATCAATATAAGTGAAAAAATTCGTTGTGTCACATAATAAAGTGTCCAATGCTATGTCATATTTTTGCATGATCGTATGGACTATTTTTCCCTCAATGTCCGGGATAACATCGGGAGGCAATCTATCCATTTGATCCCAAAAGTGTTGACTATCCAATTTGGAGATAGACATTTTGATCAGATAAGAGAGACTTGTTTGACGTGCCCAGCCCGGATACCAGTTCCTTTTGCTGGTGGGATGGCATGCTCGGCCAATAGCGGCCAATAACAATGATCCCCCCACTGTGAAATGGTCTCGCCATTGTTGACTTTTTATATGTTGATTGATTGATTCAACGATCTGCAGTTCTTCGGCAATTCGTAACAGAACAGCAACAGCACCGTGGCGATAGCTTTTGACTTTTCTGGGTATTCCCTGTGTTAATCTGTTTAAGAGCTGCTCTGCTGTACCAAGATATTCCAGAATAATGGGTCGGGGTTTGCCATTTACTCTACGAGATTCGACAATACTCCAATAGGTATACCCCCGAGATTTCCTTTTTTGCAAGGTAGCCATATTCAGTGTATACATTATAATATAAATATGGCTAAAAGTCAAGGATATTTTTAACTGGTTATGATATATTATTTATTATCCTATTTTTATGAGGTTTAAATATCATCTTAATTGGAATTCGAAGACCCGATCGTTGAAAGTGATTATTATATTCAGTGTATACATATTATTTGAAGATTCTATCTTTGTAATTTATTGATATTCTTAAATTAACAAATATGCCCTTGGTGAAATATGGCGTTTTCTTAGCAAACTCACGCTAGTGTCATTAGGCGCCACTCAATCGATAAGTAAAGTTGCCTTTTTATTAAAAGATGAATCTTCAAACTGGGTGAATGCCAACAAATTGATCAACTATTATTTTGAATGG
>CAZSMC010000025.1:0-61820 GCA_964607755.1 uncultured Cytophagia bacterium
ATAAGGCACAACCGGTCCATGATAATGCCGCAAATACCGGGTATTGCCGTTATCGAACATGTTAGCGATAATGCCCTGCCGGGCAGCCAGGGCGTAATCCGCTTCGTCCAGAGTGAGTCCTTCGCTGCCGGGTCTGAGATGTGGCAGTACAGCGACAATCACGATTAAAAGAGATATAAAAATATATTTTTTAATCTGCGAATTCATTGAGTTGCAAGATTACTCTTTTCGCTTATAAATTTCGATTTTTGAAAAAGGATACATCATGTCATGCAGTGGATACGTGCCCAAAAATTTATGGCCCAAAAATTCAGGAGATGTATCAAAACTTTTCTCAAGCTGATAGTCGATTTCTTCATTTTTAAGTGCTTTCAAGGCAAAATAATTTTCTCGAGTAAAATCATACTTTTCCCTGATTCTCATATAATCGACATAATCATAACTCGAGATAATAATCCAATCCGGATTTTTTGCAAGCAGCTCATTCAGAGATCGATCCCGATAAATCGCAAAAGTTGAATCGATAGGCGGATCGTCACGAGTTTGCATGCCAGTAGCACTCAACATGATACCAACGGAATTCGATTTTGCCGCTGTTTTCTCGAACCACTTTTTTGCCTGTATCCGGGCGTCCTGTCCGCTCATACTCTTTGAGATCAAAAATGAAAAAACTGTCATGTATAATATGGCAATCGAGAACAAAGCAATGAAAATGGCTTTAACAGCGGTCGTTCTGCGTTCATACATACCTTCATAAACTGCTTTCGCTGCCAGAATGATGAGAAAGGGGATGAGCAAAATGGTATATCGAATAAACAGATCATTAGATGAAAACAGAGCAAGACAGTAAATTACGATCCAGAACAGAAACAAGAAAATTTTAGCGTTTACTCTTTTTAAAGAATACAACAGCCCGCTGAACATGAGGATGAGAAAAGGCCAACCACCCCAGTTTTTAAAGACCACGAAGATTTCGTAAAATATTTTATTCTCGATACCCACGAATATTAATCCGTGTCCGCGACGCTGGACCGAGAGCTGGAATAAAAAGTCATTTAAAAAAGAGTTAAAATCCAGGACAACGTACGGAGAAGTCAGGATAAAAATAAAAACAGATAAAAAGCAATTAAGAATTAGTTTCGAAGATAATGTATATGTCAGAATTCTCTTGATCCTTTGTTTCAAGGAAACCTGCTCTTCGTTCCAGGCCCGAATCCAGTGCGCCATGATCATGCAAAACACAACCATGCCGCCGTTGTATTTGATGCTGGCAGCCATTCCGCCAAAGACAGCGGCCAGAATGTAATTCTTTGTTTCATTTGAATCGATAATTCGCAATGAATAGAAAAAAGACAAAAGCACAAAAGCGACGCACGGTACATCAGTAGTTACAAAATGCGAGTGCATTACATGTACAGGCAATAAAGCCAAAAGTGATGCCGCCAGCAAACCCGTTTCTGGATTCTTGATTTCTCTGGCAATTTTATAAACCATATAAATAGACAGCAAGGCAAACAACACGATGACGATTCTGTTCGGAATGTAAAACGTCGCCGGATCGCTGTGGTACAGATTTGTAAATTCCTCCAGAGAATGAAAGGCGCTTAAAAGACGGCCAATTGCATATTCCAGACCGTTAAAAATAAAAAGAATATACATCAATAAAGACGGATAAATAAAGAGATGAGGATTAAAATCTCCGCCAAAAAAGTATACACCCCGTGAGATCATAAACCGTTCATCAGGATGGAAAATGTATGGCATTCCCCAATTTACCCCCCACAATCGCAAGATTGCTGCAACAGCAAGAATTCCGATGAAAACATGCCGAGTACTGCAAAACTGTGAACATCTCATTTTTAACAATAATCTCATCTTTTGTTTGCGAAATTCTACTAATATACAAAACAAGATTGATTATTGCATAATTGTTTATCGAAAACAAAAAAGAAATGCAAAAGATCGATTTATTCGTTCTTTGCCGTAATGATCCTCACACTCTGCGGGGGAGCCGGAGGAACCGAATCTTTTTCAAAATACTCCATTTTGACCAAAAAAGTAGTTTCCGGTGGAATTTCGATGTTCGCCAGATTGTTCTCTATCGAATTATTTAATGAACCATCGATCCACACATTTTTAATTTGGTTTTCGAGGAATCCGGCTTTTACCCAGATCTCTTTCGTGATAGTTGTCGTGTTCGAAACAGAAAAATAAAAATAATCATCATCCCGTTTTTGGAACAAAGCAGCCACGCCGTCGGGAAGCCCAAGCGATTTGTCTGATTTATAATAAATCAATTCAGTCCAGGGCATTTCACCACGATGTGACGTAATACCGCCAAAAGGGACAAACGACAGGCCCCACAAACCACCGACTGTTGGGAAATCGTCCGGATCACCTGGCAACTGGGTCAATCCTTTTAATTTGCTTAACTGCCGCTCTGCTTCATAAATTGCATAGCCCTGAATTTCATCAATTTTTTCCATTCCGCCATATTTTCGAAAGGACCATAAATGCATTTCTGGAAATGGGTATCTCAGGTATTCGTACCAGGTTTGAATATAGTCATCAAATTCCTGGTCAACAGTGTCATTGAACAAACTCGTTTGCACGCCCATTCGGGCAGTAACCTTATCATTGGCAGTAATCCATTTTTGTCCGTCAAAATAATGAGCCGGTTGGTAGGGCACACCATTATCAAAAAGAGTCTGGACCTGCTTTTTAATAGATTGCAAATATTTTTTCTCTCTGCTAAATCTGTAAAAATCAATAAACGCGCCCCGAATATCACGGTTGGCGTTATTTCCTTTTTGACTCCATCCCCATCCTGGCCCAAAGGCTGAGCTGTACCATGTATTGGAATACGGTGCAATTTGTCCCGTATAGGGATCCACAGAAGCCGGGATCACATAATATCCATTTCCCTGTTCATTTTTTTCGATTGTTTGTATCCAGCCATCAAGATAGTCTTGTGCCCAGTCGTAATAGCGGGTTTTTTCTGTGGCATAATAAGCAGCCAGCGCCATTTTGATGAATTGCAGATTAAACACCCAATCTACCGCCTCATTGCAATTTGTCAACACTTCCCGGGTTCCCAGAGACAAAGATCTCAAGTGCCCGGTTTCTTCATTATACCAGGGTTCATAACCGGGCACCCAATTGCCGCAGTGTTCAACCAAATCTTCCAAAGCGGCCACCACGTCCTGGTCTTCCGGCCTGGCCCAGACCAGATTTGCCAAAGTAATCATTCCTTCAAGCGTATGTTCCGTATCGAAAAATGCCTCTTCATAATAGCCATGATCAAACTTGTAGAGAGCCCGGTTTATGTAGGAAAAAGTCACATCCTTCACGCTCTGGTAAACCGATTCATCGCCGGTTAAGAAATAATAGTGCAGCCAGAAATAGAATATTTCAGCTTCGTCATCCAGCTTCCAGATGTTCAGATACGGATAAATGGAACCGTTATGCACCTGCCATTCCTGTGTTTCACGAATGCTTTGCTTTACCAGAGAACGTAAATATAACTGATCATTGGCCCATTTGGGAGGGTTTGCAAAAACAGACGTTGCAATAATTAATAAAAGAAAAAGCACCAGTATAATAATTTTTTTATTCATTGTTCTAAACTCTCTGTTAATTTTCATTTACTGAAATATTTATACAAATATTCTGCCAATTTTTAAATGATATCAGATTTATCCTGGATACTTTTTTCAAAATATTGTTTTCATTAAAGATATAAAAAAATATAATCATTCTATTTCTCATTGTTTTGTCGATATTTCAATTTATGTATACCTGAATCCTCACAAAGAATTTAAAAATGGGCATAAAGGATACATTTCAACCAAGATCTTTACACATAAACAAAACGTGGTGAATATTTCTAACATACTATTTTTATTTTTATTAAACACTTTTTCCCTGGTCATCTTCTCGTGCTCGATAACCGTTATCGTCTCAATACTTGCTGTCAAATTCGTAAAAAGTTGAATATTTTCACTTTTTTTGTTGCATTTAAACACATTTCTAATTCCTCCATCTTTTATACATTTAATGGCAAGGAGTTTGCTTAATTGTAGCGAGAAATTAACCCACAAGGAGTATGGTATGAAAAAAATCGATTTAAAATCTATAATTTTATTTATTTCTATCCTCTCACTCATTACTGTTTGTTTGTCAGGCACATCCCGGGCTGAATATATCCTGGAGATAGACGATCCGTTAACAGACGGTACGACGGTTGGTGATAAAGTGCGCGGGGGGCAGTTCACAAGTCAGGGCTGGAAAACATTATCGCGTTTTGATTTTATTAAATATCACATTGAAACCTGTCCTTATGGGAAAATAGAGTTTGATGTGCAAGGATTATATGCCAGCAATGAAGTTTTTGAAAATAAACGATATTATGATGGGCGATTCATAGAAGATGCCACTGATGTTCATTACACACTTTTTAACATGTGGGATCGCGATCCTTATGACGATTGGCTTGGAAAATACTTTGATGGGGTCCGTCAATGGCATAATCCGTACAAAGTTCTGTTGCATCTTTTTGGATACGTGTATGGTGATCGATGGAAATGGAAACATGGCCGATTTCGAGCCAACATTTCAGCTTTTAGTGGTGGTTATGATAATGATCCTCACGCGTTTGAACTCGAATACGGTCCGGTGGATTGGCAGAAAGAGTATGTCTATCATGTTGTGCTCGAATGGGGCCAGGGCCATATGTATTATTACATTGATGGTGAATTGCTGGCTCATTGCGACTATAGCTCATTTGGAGTGGAATACGATCCCCCTTATCACAGCATGTGTATAGGTTCAGGCGAAAGCATGTACGGCCAGGAGCATACAAAAGGCTTTAGTATGCAAACGCCGAAATACATAACATATTCTAACTTTAAATTTTATCGAAATGAAGATAACACGCCACCGGAAGTTATAAGTTTTACGCCGGGGGATAATTCGCAAGATAACCCTCTTGACAGCTACATTGCAATCAACATCTCGGAAAGTTTTGATCATGAATCTGCTAAAAATGCGTTTCATCTGTCCCCTGCCGCACCGGGAAGTGTCAAAGTGGTCGGAAAAACAATTTATTACGAATTGCAGGAATTCCTGTCGCCCAACACTTCTTACACTTTAACTTTGGACGAGACCCTAAAAGATCAATTTGGCAACCAAATGCAGATGCCGTTCCAGGCTACGTTCCATACAGGTGAGGCAATATCGGATCAGGTTCCCAAATACGGTGTTTTTGAAGTGCCAATTGTGGCTTCGAATGTGAGCGGAAACAAATATAAAGATGTGTGGGTTCGCGGCACCTTTCAGGGCCCCACTCAAACTATTCAAATTGATGGTTTTTGGAATGGCGGAAACATTTGGAAAGTGAGAATGTCCCCTATAGAATTAGGTACCTGGACATATACTATTAACGGTCCAACTGCGGAATTTGACAAATCAGGCTCATTTGAATGTGTCGCTTCTGACAACAAAGGCTATATTTGTGTGAATCCGGACGATCCGTACAAGTTTATGCACAAAGATGGCACCCCGTGGCTGTGGAAAGGCGAAACATGTTGGCGAGCGTATACGGATTTGTTCCCCTATGAAGGCCGGTTTAAAGAATATATCGACATGCGGGTTGATCAGGGATACAACGTCGTCCAGGCAATCGTTGTGAGTTATATCAACGGTGATGCGTTCTGGAGCAATGAAGGCGGACCGGTATTTGAACTATTCTATGATGGCAAAAATTATGACCGTCTAAATCCAGGATATTTCCAGTGGATGGACCGAAAAATTGAGTACATGAATTCAAAAGGGGTTGTTCCGGTTATCTTTTTCACCTGGGCCCAGGAATTTGTCAAATTCTCTAAAGAGCAATTTGATAGATTTGCCAAATACCTTGTCGCGAGATTTGCAGCCTATAACGTCTTCTGGTGCATTTCCGGTGAAAACAGTGAAATTTACTCGGATTTTGGTATGACAGCAGATATATGGCGTTATCATGGCCGGGTCGTTCACAATGCAGACCCATACAATCATCCAATTACTTATCATCCCGGAGGCAATACCCGTTCAAGCAGAGAGTTCGGTTATGACGACTGGTTTGGCTTTATTATGCAGCAATCGCCGGATTTTCACAAATTAATTGAAAGAGACCGTGTCTTTGAAAAACCAGTCGTGAATGGTGAATATGCTTATGCAGGCTGGACAGCAGACGATAACTGGCTGCGTTACGGCGCCTGGGAAATCTTTACTGCAGGCGGATTCTCAACAGCAGGATTCTTTCACACTTTTGCTCCGGATAAAGGCGGATACAATCCTGATGCCAACATGCAACAACAAATGGAGATGGTTTATTACATGGACTTTGTAGATGAGACCGAATGGTGGAAAATGGAACCGCGCGATGAGATAACTTCTGCCGGTTACTGTCTTGCAAACCCGGGCAGCGAATATGTCATTTATAACCGCGCAGGCGGCGCCATTAATGTAAATCTTGCAGACGTGACAGATGCAATCAAAGTTCAATGGTTGAATCCGCGCACCGGTGAGTACAGCGAAATCAGCACGGTCAATGGCGGAGTATCCGTATCTTTTACTCCGCCGTTTAGCGGAGACTTTGTCCTTCACATTGCCCACTCTCTTAATCATGATAATGTCCCACCATCTGCCCCAACAGGACTCACGATAAAGTAAACTTTATTAACTCCCGGATTTCAATATGCAAAATCCGGGAGTGTTTGCTTTACGAAACTATTGCATCTCTGTACTTTTTATCTTATTTTATTATTTGTATAGTCGTTATTGATCTGAAAATGTGGTGTTTCTTTCACTATTATGGAATTTAGTGAGGGCTAACACCATTTTATATTTTAGATGCATATAATCAACAGTTTTAAGATGAAGAGGTTGGGATTACATGAATAGAATTTTAGTCATTTCAAATCGATTGCCTGTGAGCATATCAAAGATCAAAAACAGTCTGCAATTTAAACCGAGTACAGGCGGGCTGGCAACGGGGATGAGTGCACTTCAGGAGCGATACGAGATGCGCTGGATTGGGTGGCCTGGCACCACCGAACCTACAGAAAAAGATAAAAAAGTGATCCAGGAACGGTTGGAAGAAAGTAATATGGAACCTATTTTTCTCACCAAACATCAGGTAGAAAATTATTACTATAATTTCAGCAACAGAACAATCTGGCCTCTCTTTCACTATTTCACTCAGCATACGGTTTATGACACCAAAGCCTGGAATGCGTACAAGCAAGTCAACAATGTATTTATGCAAAGGGTATTAAAAAATTATCACAAAGGCGATATTATCTGGGTGCATGATTATCAACTTATGCTTTTACCTGAAATGATCCGCAAAGAACTGCCCGATGCCATGATTGCCTATTTTCTCCACATTCCGTTTCCATCTTTTGAAATTTTTCGTTATTTGCCCTGGCGGAATGAAATCCTGGACGGATTACTCGGAGCCGACCTTGTCGGATTTCATACCTTTGACTATGCCCGCCACTTTTACAGTTCTATTATGCGGTTGAGAGGTCTGGAACATCACCTTGGTGAGGTGCGCAAAGAAGACCGCGTCATTCGAGTGGACTCATTTCCGATGGGCATTAATTATAAAAAATATGCTGAAGCCATTCAGGATGAGCAAGTTAAAAAGGAAGTCAGGAAATATCAGCAAATTTGTAAAGAAGGCAAGACTATTTTATCCATCGATCGCCTGGATTATTCAAAAGGAATTTTACAACGGCTTTATGCTTTTCACCAAATTTTACACGATGATCCGTCGCTTCTCGGAAAAGTTACACTCATATTACTTGTTGTGCCGTCAAGAATGCAGGTTGAATCCTATAAACAACTCAAGCATGAAATCGACGAATTTGTCGGGCGAATTAACGGCGATCATGGCACTTTTGATTGGACGCCTATAAAATATTTCTACCGTGCCCTGCCCTTTCCAAAAATCGCAGCGCTCTACAACATCTCTGACATTTGCCTTGTCACCCCTTTTCGTGACGGCATGAACCTCGTCGCTAAAGAATTCGTCGCCAGTAAAGAAGGCAAGGAAGGCGTTCTCATTTTAAGCGAAATGACCGGAGCAGTTAACGAATTGAGCGAAGCTCTGATCATCAATCCAAACGACATTCAAAGTATTGTCGATGCTTTTCTTTATGCAATAAATGAAATGCCTATTAATGAGCAGATATCACGCCTTGAAAGTATGCAAATGCGGCTAAAGCGATACGATATTTATCGCTGGTCAGATGATTTTATGGAACGCCTGGAACACATTAAAAATCTGCAACAAGCGGCCAAGGTGAAACTTTTAAGCACTCAGCGGCGTGAAGAATTGATACAAAACTTTAGCCACAGCAAGCAAAGATTGGTCTTACTGGATTATGACGGCACGTTAATACCGTTTACAGCCAAACCTGATGAGGCAAAACCAGACAAGGAGCTGTTGCAGATGCTGAGAAAGATCAATTCGTTCGAAAATACAAACCTGGTTATCATAAGCGGTCGCGATAAAGAAACCCTGGATAACTGGTTAGGCGACCTTGGTCTCAATATGGTGGCTGAACACGGAGCCTGGATAAAAGAACAGGGCACACAGTGGGATACACTTGAACCGCACACTCAGGAATGGAAAAAAGAGATTCGGCAAATACTGGAATTTTATGTAGATAGAACGCCAGGTGCTTTTATTGAAGAAAAAACGTTCTCTCTGGTATGGCATTACAGAAGAGCCAATATTGGTCTAGGTGAAGTCCGCGCACGTGAACTCGCTGACAATTTATCCCAATTCACTCTGAATATGAATCTTCAGGTTCTGGAAGGGAATAAAGTTATTGAAATAAAAAATGCGGGTATCAACAAGGGCCGGGCAACCCTTTCTTTTCTAAAGCAAAAAGACTGGGATTTCATCATAGCTATAGGCGATGATGAAACCGATGAAGATACTTTTAATGCATTACCTGAATTTGCATACTCGATCAAAGTTGGGACATCGAGTTCTGTTGCCAGACACAACCTGCAGTCTCATAAAGAAGTGAGAACACTATTGAAAACATTAACGGAAAGGAGTTTTGATGAAAAAAATAGTTGATTATCGACCGATAGTTGGTGATCGCGTAATCCGAAACATTTTCAGCAAGGCAAGTCGTCTCAACGGTAATCGACTTATACATATTAACTCGACATACGCAGGGGGAGGTGTGGCCGAAATCTTGAACAGCCTGGCACCACTTATGAACGATGCAGGAGTAGACACGGATTGGCGAATTATTCGCGGCACGCCGGACCTTTTCAATATAACCAAAAAATTCCACAATGCGTTGCAAGGCGACAAGATGCGTCTTGGCAAAAAAAACAGGGAATTATACCTTCAAGTGAATGAAGAATTTTCCACTTATGCCCAGTTAGACCAGGATTTTGTCATCATTCATGATCCCCAGCCTCTCCCCCTTATTCAGTTTTATCGCAAACGGCAACCCTGGGTATGGCGTTGCCACGTTGATCTGTCTAATCCGAACGGTGAATTATGGAATTTTTTAAAAGATTTTATCATCCGCTACGACCGGGTGATTATGTCCAGCGAAGATTACAAAAAACAGGATTTGCCGCACGAGCAGCATATTTTCAAGCCGGTCATCGATCCACTTAGCCCGAAAAACGCTCACCTTTCAAACAGCGAAATCGAACGCACACTCAAGCATTACCAGGTCCCCACAGACAAACCGATTATCCTTCAAATTTCGCGCTTTGACAAATGGAAAGACCCACTGGGTGTGATTGATGTTTTCAAACAAGTACGAAAGAAAGTAGATTGCCGGCTTGTGCTTTGCGGCAGCATGGCAGCAGACGATCCTGAAGGCTTTAAAATTTTCGAAAAAGTGGATCAGCGAGCAGAAAAGCTTTTTGAACGCGGCGATATCATTTTACTCACCCTGGAAAGCAATATTCTGGTCAATGCGCTTCAACGGGCCGCTTCGGTGGTGCTGCAAAAATCACTGCGCGAAGGTTTCGGACTCACCGTAACTGAAGCATTGTGGAAAGCCAAGCCTGTTGTCGCTTCCAATGTTGGCGGCATTCCGCTGCAAATTGAGGACGGCGTGAATGGATTTCTGGTTGATCCTTACGATAAAAATGGTTGCGCCGAACGTGTGATCGACATTCTTAAAAAACCGGAGAAATACACAGATATCGCAAAAGCAGGTAAAGAATATGTGCGTAAAAATTTTCTTATAACCCGGCTTGTTGAAGATTATCTTGATCTGGCGATTGATATCCTTCATATTTAATTCTGAATTTTTGCAACTGGCGTTATTCACAGGAAAAACAAAACATGTTATCTCTAACAAATATTCGTAAGAGAGGTATCGCTTTTGGGGGAGGAGCCACACGGGGATTTGCTCATATCGGTGTTATTAAAGTGTTTGAAGAAAACAATCTGTATTTCGATTACGTGTCTGGTAACAGCGCTGGCAGCATTGTCGGCGCACTGTATGCCGACGGTATGGGCTGGGAGGATATGTATGAATTTGCCAAAACTATTAATGTAGGCGATATAATAAGTCTCAAATTTAAGTCTCCCGGACTTTTTAATTCAGAGAAAATTGAAAAACTTGTTGAAAAAAAATTAGGAGAAAAGACGTTCAAAGATCTTCGTCTACCCTTTCGGTGTGTGGCAGTAGACCTATACAGTGGCTCCCTTGTAGAATTGCATAAAGGCAAGGTTGCCAGAGCTATACGCGCCAGTTGCAGCATTCCCGGCATTTTCACCCCGACAGAATGGGATAATAAACTTCTAGTTGACGGCGGATTGATGGACAGCGTGCCAGGTGATGTGGTGAGAAAAATGGGAGCACGGTTTGTTGTCGGTGTAAATTTAAATGCAGACCGCGAAATCATCAGAACGCCAAAATCAAGTGCAGAGACAATTTTTTCTTCATTAAAAATCATTATGAATCACAACACGGAGCGCGGCCTTGCAAAAGCTGATGTCATAATAGAGCCGGATTTGCACGGTTTTACTTATTATGATTTGAAGCATATTGACAAGATGGTCGAGCTGGGAGAAATTGCAGCAAAAGAAAAAATTTTGCCCCTTTTAAGAGGATTCGGCAAATGGAAAGATATTTTTGTCAAATCCTGAAATATTTATTTGTAATGGAAAAAATCCCGGAAACCTGGTTTTGAGAAAACATTGCCGGGATTTTTTGTGTAAAATATTAACAAGTGGTAATTTTTTGGCTGTTTCTTTTATGCAATAAAATACCCTTGAAAATTCAGTTACACAACTTTAGAAAAAAGAATAGCTAATCCCGATTCCCATTACTTGCTTTATTTGTCGTTTTGGCGAAATGGTCTTGTCGTAAAGCAAAAGAAAATTAAAATTAAAACTTATAAATTGAGTTAATTTCGCTGTCAAATCTGTATCCCACTTTACATCTATCTGGTCAAAGCTTTGCATATTGGAAAAAATTTCCATTTTTGAAACAATCATACTAGCTTTTGAGATTTTATAATTAACATCTATGACAGATTCTATGCCATATTCGGCACGGATTTTTTCAATTTTTTCTGTCTCCGGATCGTCCGCAAAGGGCTTTGGAAAATTGGAAGTGATCGTCTGTTTGGCTGAAAAACCTAACCGGGCTTTCATTATCTCACTGCGAGTATAATTAATTCCGATAGCTTCACGAAAAAAAGCAGGGTCCATGAAATTGGAGATTTTTCCCCTGGAATCCGCTAAATATGTGTATCCCGCTGTTAGCTGTGTTTCACCCGTGGCTGAAAAATACGGATTTACATATTCGTTGACCATCTGAGTGTATACGGTTTCCAGTTTAATTTCGTCAATGGATTTTTTTGAACGTTCGTCTCCCATCTGATTGCGCCCGTAGCGAAGTCGTCCGGAATTCGACCATTTCCAGTGTTCATGATTGTTGTTAAACTGAAAAGCGATATTAGTTTGCCAGGAAAATGTATCCTCGCCTCCCTGAGCATAATTGTCCAGTCGGGTTTGAGTGAGCGAAAAACTGGCTGCACCTTCCTTGTGCCAGCCTATTTTCTGTTTTTCCTCGGCAAGAGCTAAGCCGGCAGTAACTGCAAACAAGATTATAAAAATATTTTTCATCACATTCTCCTCCTCAAAACACACGATTTCTGCCTCAAAGCTGAACTCAATTGTAAAAGTTTCAAATGACTTTTACAATATCAATGATTCTTAAGTAATTGCGATCAAAAAGACATGAATCAGTTATGAGACTAACCCATTCTCGGTTGAGACGGTGGAAAAAATCCATGTAAGATTCAATCCAAATCGAGCCGTACTCTTGTAATTTCTACCGGTTGTAAATAATGTTCTTCTGTAATACCAGCTTGCTGTAAAATGCCCGGAGGAGCCAAACGATAATAAAGTGTGGCTTCTGCTGAAACCAATAAAGTGTCCGGTATGACGTATTCCAGATGGCGCGTTGCATTTGCCCTTAAACGTTGGTCAAAACGTGTTTTGACGCCTGACCATGGAGCCGCCGGGGCCATACCGTTTTCATCTTCTAACAAGCGCATGAAAACAGCGTCCGGATCTTCGGTTATCGGATTTGTCTGGTAATTCCGCCACATGGTTTCACCCGATGTATCCTGAGCAGTTACAGAAAGATAAACAGCCCTCAAAGGCGTTCCCGTGGGCAATGAATGACCGACGGTTGCATTGGTGACATCCACAGACAGTATAAAACCTTCAGCTTGACGTCTTGATTCAAGGTGAATTTCTGCACATTCACGAAGCATCTGTTCCGAATGGCCGCCGTAAAAAGCGTGAGAATATATCTCATCGCGCATTTTGCCGAGATCGGTGGTTTTGCCTTCAACGGCGGGCATGTGGCAATCCTGGCAAGTGACGCCATCTTTGGCATAAGAACTCTTTTTATACTCGTCTTCCGTTGTACACATGATGATACCATGCTTGTTTTCTCTGTGACCGTGACATGACAGGCAAAATTCAGAGGATGTTAATTCTTTTGAAAAAGCGCTTTCATGAACAGATGACACAGCGTCTTTGTACGGTCCATATTTTACATTACCGGGTTGGAGGGTAAAAAGAGAATCGGAATGTTCTGAAAGTTTTGTTGCGTGGCAAACATCACAGGTGACGCCTTCGTTTGTCAATCTGTCGCGTAAAACCGAAGGAATGCCTAGTCTTTGCACCGGCTCGTGGCAGGTTTGGCACAGAGTGACCTGATTGCTATCGGGGAACGAAATTTTGAGCATGGCGCTAAAAAACGGATTGTTTTTTGCCGTTGAGGCATGATGATGGGAAATGTTCCACTCTTTAAAACTTTTGCTGTGACATTCGTTGCATTCCCGGGCAGATTTCATAACCTGGGCATTTATTGGCCACACAATTACTATCATCAAGCAACAAAAAACAATTGCTCCTCGAACCATCTAATCCTCTTGTTTTTTATCAAGCCGCCGCTCGCGATACCGGCCCAGTTCATCAAAAATGATATATCCCAAAAGAGCGCCAAATAAAGTGCTGAAAACGGGACTGCTTTGCAACACACACCCTCCTGTGCGGCACCCTATAAACACGTAATAGAGATATCCGCCAAGCCCACCTAATATCAGTCCTCCGCCATTTCGAATGAGTGCTTTCATTTCAACCTCCGGTTCCTTTATCATAATCATTAAAAAAGGCAGACAACTCTGCCTTGAAATTATGAATCATTTTGTTTAAAAGCAAGACGAATACAATTTTTGTTCACCTTGTTTTTTCGGATAATTTTGAATTAACCTTTTTTTGATTCGTTATTATCAGTGTTTTTTGAATCTCCGCCCGGGAGATCGCATGATCGCGACATTCACGTAGGCACGCCGAATTTAGGCAACACATATTTCAACAAAATAAACCATGCCGCCAGAATGATTAAAAAAGAAACTGTATCTGACATTGTTCTCCTCACTTTTTAATTTGATAATAAGATGAGTATAAAAGACAAATGATTCAAAACAACTCGAGGGTTCCCCCGTCCTCGGGATTTCTGGCGATGGATCGCAGCAAAGGATGTGATTCTAAAAGAGGCGCAGGAACAGTTATTTTTTCATGGTGCAATTCGTATAAAAACTGAAGTCCATTGATGATGGCCTGGCCGCGAAAATGATTGTTAAAAACCACAAAAGTACGCGCCGCCTGATCTGCTATTTTTTGCACCTGTTGACGCCACTCATCAAGTTCTTTTTCCGCGTACAGATAATCGTACCTGTCATCCCGGTTGGCGTCTTTCCGGAACCAGTTTTTATAATTACGGCCATGCAGTCTCACATAACCGAAATCAGATGTGACGTGTGCGCTGGGTTCGATGGAATTTCCGATCACTGGTTGGTCGATGTTCGTAAAGGCAATATTATGCTCTCTGAGTGCATTCAGAACGTCATCAGCGAGCCAGCTTTTGTGCCGGAATTCAACTGCGCAAGGAAAATCCTTAAACTGAGATGTGATTTCCAGGACCCGGTTCATGTTATCCCCGGTTCTTTTGAATCGCCACGGGAACTGGATCAGCAAGGCACCCATCTTTTCAGCTTTGAGCATGGGAATCAATGCATCTCTGAAAGAATCCTGTTCTGCTTTTGAAGGTTTATCGTTCTCATGAGTAAATCCGCGCCACAGCTTGACGCAGAAACGAAACAAAGGACGGTCACTCACCGAGTTTATCCATTTTTTTATGTGATTGATGGGCGGAATCCGGTAAAAAGTCGAGTTGATTTCAATGGTGTTAAAATACTGCGCCAAAAATTCCAGCTCGGAAAATTCACGCGGCTTTTTTTTCGGATAAACAATGCCATGCCAATCCGGATAGCTCCATCCTGCCGGTCCAACCAGTATGTTCTGTGAAAAAGTCATGTTATTACCTGTTTAAATCACGTTTTTATCGATAAAGGCGTAATGATTATCTGTAATGTTTTTGTTTTTGAACCGCTTTGCATCAATATTGTATTTTCCTACTTTATAGCCAATAATGCGTTCTGTTGTGCCGAGTAGCCGGGCGGCTTTGGCGCGATTTCCCCGGGTGGTTTTCAGTGCGTCCTGGATGAGTTCTTTTTCGTACGTGGCAACGGCGTCTTCCAGAGAAATGTGCGGGGTAGTGCCGCTGCTTTCTGCTGTCTGCAGCGTTGGCGGCAGATGGTAGCTGTGAATAACCTGGTCATCGCAGACCAGCACAGCACGTTCAATGCAGTTTTCTAATTCCCGGACATTGCCTGGCCAATGATATTGCCGAAGCATATCAATTGCCGGCGTGGAAATCCGTTTGATGGGTTTACCGTGCTTGCGGCCGTATTTGAGCATGAAATGGTCAGCCAGTAAAAGAACATCGGTCTGGCGTTCCCGCAATGGCGGCAGATAAATAGAAAATACATCGAGCCGGTAATAAAGGTCCTCCCGAAAATGTCCGGTGCGGATATTCTCTTCCAAATCAGAATTTGTTGCCGCAATGACCCTGACGTTCACCCGGATTGGTTTGGTGCCGCCGACGCGTTCAAATTCCTGTTCCTGGAGAACGCGCAAAAGTTTTACCTGGGTCATCGGACTCAAGTCGCCGATTTCGTCCAGGAAAATCGTTCCCCCATTAGCCACTTCGAACCGGCCTTTTCTTTGCGTTTTGGCATCGGTAAAGGCGCCCTTTTCATGGCCGAAAAATTCTGTCTCGATGAGCGTCTCCGGAATGGCGGCACAATTCACTCTCACAAACGGTTTATCGCTGCGCAACGAGTTGTAATGAATAGCCTGGGCAATTAGCTCTTTGCCGGTACCGGACTCGCCACGAATCAGCACGGTTGTGTCGGCGCGCGCTACCTGAGTCACGCGTTCATAAACTTCGCGCATCTCGTGACTATTGCCGATGATATTGCTGAACCGGAATTCGTCCTGCAACCGCTCCTGTATTCGCGCCGATTCGTCCAGTAATTTTCGGCGTTCCTCTTTGCGAACCTGTTCCAGGCGAATTGACTGAACTAGCGCTGAGGCCACCAGGGTAAGAAACTTTTTCGCGCTTTCATAATCGCGTTTGGGCGAATAGGGCAAATTGATAATCAGCACACCGAGCGTGTCATAATCCAGATTAATGGGCACACCGATAAAAGTTTGCTCCCGGTCCTGGTTTGGGTCCCACGAGCTTAGCCGGTTCAGAAACAGAGGCTCCTTGCTCACCTGCGGGGCAACAATTGGCTTGCCGGTTTCCGCAATGCGCCCGGTAAGACCTTCGCCGCGCACGTATTTGACCTTGGCAAGTTCCTCCTTGTAGCCAATGGAAGCAGCCATGAAAAGTGTTTTGCCGTCATTTTCTGTCAGAAAAATCGCGCCGGATTTTATATTATAGGAATGCTGCATGATTTTCAGCGTTGCTTTTAACGAATCTTTTAGATTAAAAGTACGACTTATGGCTTGATTGATTTCGACAAGCATGGCTAATTTTTTCAGCGTTGCCGAATCATTTGTCATTTTTTCTTCTTTCGGTGCCATCAGGTTTCGCACCTCCTGGATTATATTTACAATTTTGTTTTCCGAACTGTTACAAGATACAATTTTGTTGGAATAGATCAAAGTTTTTTTCTATTTTTTCACCACTAAAATTATTTCCAAAAAATTTTTGAATAAAAGCTGTTTTTGCGCGCTGCTGTTTAACACCTTCTTTCATAAACAGACGTGATTTCATTCTAAATTTTCCCCTCTACACGATGGATAAATTGTATTCATTCCTTATTTCCGACAATTATGTTTCTAGACAATCGCTTTCCTTCATTTTTGTTTTTTCTTATCGTATTCATCTCATTGTAAATTATAGCTAATTTCAATATTATCAAAGATATTAATCGCCTAAACAAAAGTGGTATGTGCCTTGCTTTTTAAAAATTCGAATGAATCAAAAAAGGAGGCCAATAATGAAACTCATCATTGCTTACATTCAGCCGGAAAAGCTGAATGCAGTTAAACAGGCGCTTTATGAACGTGAGGTGTACAAAATTTCCATTACAAATGCGCTTGGTTGCGGTCAACAAAAAGGCTATCACGAAACTTATCGTGGCGCCGATATTGAAGTGAATTTGCTGAAAAAAGTCCGCATTGAAATCGCCATCAATGAAGACTTTCTCGAGCGTACAATTGACGGTATCATAACAGGAGCCAGAACCGGCAACATTGGTGACGGCAAAATTTTTATTCAGGACCTGGCCCAATGCATTCGCATCCGGACAGGCGAAACCGGCTCTGAAGCTATCGGATAATACGCCATTAAAATGTTAAGGAGATTGATGATGAAACTGAAAATGTTTTTCATGTCATTTTTTATTTTTCTTGTAACTGCTGCAAACGCTAACGAGACACCAGAGACATTAACAAAATTGCAACAAAATCTGGATATGGTCTGGACAGCGATTGCCGCATTCCTGGTATTTTTTATGCAAGCCGGATTCGCCATGGTCGAGAGCGGCTTTACCCGCGCGAAAAATACAGTCAACATCATGATGAAAAATCTCATGGATTTCTCTATTGGATCGGTGGCTTTTTTCTTCCTGGGATTCGGTCTGATGTTTGGTTATACGAATGGCATGTTCGGCACAACTGATTTTATGCTGCTGGGAACAGATGTACAGGGATCAAGCTGGAACTGGACGTTTCTTATTTTTCAAACCGTTTTTGCCGGAACCGCTGCCACGATTGTTTCCGGAGCTATGGCTGAACGGACGAAATTTTCCGGCTATATTGTGTACAGCCTTTTTATTTGCTCACTTATTTATCCTGTTTTCGGCTCCTGGGCATGGGGAGGTTTATTCAATGGTTCAGGCTGGCTGGAAAAAATTGGTTTTGTCGATTTTGCCGGTTCAACAGTCGTCCATTCTATTGGCGGATGGCTAGCACTGGCCGGGGCTATTGTGCTCGGGCCACGTATAGGCAAGTTTGCTCCGGACGGTACGCCCCGCGCACTTCCCGGACACAATATCACCCTGGCCGCACTTGGCGTGTTTATCCTTTGGTTTGGCTGGTTCGGTTTTAATCCCGGTTCAACTACAATAGGTGACGGCGAAATCGGCAGAGTGGCGGTCACGACAAACTTGTCTGCCGCAGCCGGCGCTATTTTGGCATTGACAGCTTCCTGGCTCTATACAAAAAAACCGGACGGTTCTATGGCGCTAAACGGAGCCCTGGCAGGACTGGTTGGCATTACAGCAGGATGCTATACTGTTTCGCCCTTAAGCAGCATCGCCATTGGCGCTGTATCCGGAATTCTGGTGGTGTTCAGCGTATACTTTATTGATCATGTCCTCAAGGTTGACGACCCTGTCGGTGCGGTGAGTGTACACGGTGTGTGTGGCGCCTGGGGAACGCTGGCTGTCGGCTTGTTCAACGTACAAGGAGGATTAATCTACGGTAATGGTTTCAGTCTTCTCGGCATCCAGGTTGTGGGGGTGGTAACGGCTTTTGCATGGGCGTTTGGCCTGGGATTGCTTCTTTTCATCACTATAAAGAAAACCCTTGGCCTGCGCGTTTCAAAGGAAGAAGAATTGCAGGGACTTGATATTGGCGAGCACGGCATGGAAGGTTACAGCGGGTTTCAGATATTTATCACGGAATAATGAACGATAACAAGAACAAACACGTCCGGCTCTTTCACTCTGAAAGAGCCAGACACAATAACAATATGGAGGTGTGATCATGAAAAGAGTTTTTTCGCTAATGTTGGTCGTAATTCTAATGAGTGCAGCAATCAGCCATTCAATGGATTTTTCGGGTGATGCCACAGGCGTTTCGACGTATGTGTGGCGGGGTGTCAAGCAATTCAACGGACCGGCTCTCCAGTCCACAGCAAGTTTTACGACTGGCTTTTTCACCGCCGGACTCTGGACGTCTAATATGCACGGTCCAATGGAGGTTGAAACTGATCCGTTTATCGAGGCCAGCATTCCTCTTGCCGAATTCTCTGCTGCAGTTGGTGCCACACTTTACAGCTATGATTTTTTCGCCAAAAGTGAATACAACTTTTACGAGTTCTATGGATCAGCCCGTTACGGTCAGTTCAGCGCAGCCTTGTTTTTCACACCAGAACAAAGCAACACGGATGACAGTGTTTACTGGCTGGAAATTTCTGCAGGACGGGCTGTGATGGGTGTTGATATTAGCGGAACTCTTGGCTCTGGTACCTATTCCAGCACAACAGATAATGTAGTAACGAGTTTACTCATCTCAGCAGCAAAACCAGTAACGGATTCTTTTACTGCAAGCTGGAATTACTCTATCGGCCTTTCCGATGAACTGGAAAGTATTTTCTTCATCGGTGCCAGCTATGGTTTTTAGCAGGAGCTCAGCTGACTATCATAATCCGCTGACTTCATTTTTGTATCTCATTTAGATATTAACAACATTTTTGTAATTTATTGGCGCCTCATCTGTACAAAAAATTAAACAAGAATTCTGTTTTATCAAAAACAGTAAGTATCATTGGCAAAACACACTACATAAAGCTATATGGCGAAACAAATCGAATCTTTTCATTGCTGATTCTCAAAATAATAATCAAAATTCGTCTAATTTTCTAAACCATAAACATGAACGGATTAAAATTATTATCATTAATACATCAAAGCGGTAATTTTTCCATACATTTTAATTATTATCATACTTTATTGTAGTCTATTTTTTATTTCATACTGTTTTGCATTTTTTCAAGACAGACATTTTACTTGTATTTTGTTTCTATCTGATTGTTTTTATTTTATTTATATCTTTATACCAGTTTTGGCATATTCTTTGACCATAGAAAATAAAACGAAAAACAGAAAACAATGTGCAAAAATCAATTGATGAGAGGTCATGACCCCGCCTTTCATTCACGATTAAGGGCTTGTCCGTTTCCCTTTTTGGGGTCAAATCGTACTTTTCTCAATGGGCAAGCCCTTTTTATTTTTGAATCAGGACATGCAATATATCATAAATCTCAATAAATAAAAAAGGAGAAAAAAATGACCCCACAAGAATTCTTTGAATTCGCAAAATCAAACGGCGCTGAACTTGTGGATCTGAAATTTTGTGATTTGTTAGGCACTTGGCAGCATTGCGCGTATCCCATTGATACGTGGGATGAAAATACGTTCAAAGAAGGACTCGGCTTTGACGGCTCTTCCATCCGTGGCTGGCAGGGCATCCATCAATCGGATATGCTTGCCGTGCCAGACCCGGAAACCACAGTCATGGACCCGTTTTTTGAAAAACCGACTGTGTCCATTATAGCTAACATCATCGATCCGATCACCAAAGAACGATACAGTCGCGATCCCCGCTATGTGGCACACAAAGGGGTAAAATATCTGAAAGAGACTGGTATCGCCGATACCTGCTTTATTGGTCCTGAACCGGAATTTTTTATCTTTGATGAGGTTCGCTTTGATCAAAGTCAGAACACCGGGTTTTATTCGATCGACTCTGTAGAAGGCGCCTGGAATACTAACCGCATCGAAGAACCGAATCTTGGCTACAAACCGAGCTACAAGGGCGGCTATTTTCCGGTTTCTCCGACAGATACCTATGGAGATTTACGCGCAGAGATGGTCAGTGAAATGCGCAAACTCGGCATTGTCGTCGAAGCGCATCACCATGAAGTCGGAACCGGCGGCCAGGGTGAAATCGATATGCAGTACGAAGAGCTGGCCAAAATGGGTGATCACTTTATGTGGTACAAATACATTATCAAAAACGTTGCGTTTCGAAACGGCAAGACCGTCACTTTTATGCCTAAACCGATTTTTGAGGACAATGGTTCTGGAATGCATTCGCATTTTTCACTTTGGAAAAATAGCACGCCGCTGTTTGCCGGTAGCGGCTATGCTGGATTAAGCGACATGGCATTGCATGCCATCGGCGGAATGCTCAAGCATGCACCGGCTGTTCTGGCTTTTGGCGCCCCGACAACAAATTCTTACCGCCGGCTGGTTCCGGGATTCGAAGCACCGGTCAACCTGGTGATGTCGCAGCGAAACCGCTCGGCCGCCATCCGGATTCCGATGTACAGTGATAATCCAAAAGCGAAACGAATCGAATTTCGCTGTCCCGATCCTACGGCAAATGGATACCTGGCATGGACCGCCATGCTCATGGCAGCCATCGACGGCATCAATAATAAAATTGAGCCTGAAAAAGCTCTGGACCGGGATATTTATGAAATGAGTCCTGATGAATTGGCACACATTGCAAAAGTACCGGGTTCGCTGGACGAAGCATTGGCCGCATTGGAAAAAGATCATAAATTCTTGTTAGAGGGCAATGTCTTTACCCAGGATTTGATTGACACCTGGATTGATTATAAAACTGAAAACGAGCTGGAGCCGTTAGCACTGCGCCCGCATCCGTACGAATTTCAGTTGTACTATGACAATTAGTCGAAGAAAAACGGAAGGTTATGAAAAACACCTTTCGACCGAAAAATGGTCTACAATTCAATGGACAGAAAAGCCCCGGCCTATAGTCGGGGCTTTTTTTATTGCACAGGGAAAATAATAAAAATGAAAGGATTCCACAGCATATGAGAAACAAGCCCGGGCACCACGCTTTGTGTTTTCCAACACATAGCGCCCCAGAATAATCCGCAAACCAATGCGGCCAATAACAGCATGGGATTGCCGGTTCCGATGTGGACGCCAGTGTATAAAACGACAGCAAGAACAAAAGAGCAAAAGGCAGTCATTCGCGTTTGTAAAAATCCTTGCACAAACCGCCGCCAGAATACCTCCTCGCCAAAACCAATAGGAAACGCTAGCAGCACCCCAACGACGAGTTTTGACAACGAGCCGCGATTGGCATAAACCGAATCAAGATGTTTTGCCCGGTCTTGAAGCACATTCGGAAACCAGTTGTCGGCAATTATCAAAAGATGGTGTCCAGCCTGAAAGACCGCCCACAAAACCACAGCACTCGCTGCGCCAAGCAGTATATTTTTATAACTCCACTCTTTTTGGCGCCAAAGTCGAGGCGTTCCCCCTAAAGCAATTGCCGTGAGCAAAAGAGTGCTACAGGACATCATCATCCAGAAATTGAACGGCTGTACCACAAACATCACATACCACAGTAAAAAGGCAATGAACAAACCGCTGCAGAAAAAAATCCATGATTTCGTGTTCATAGATGTCATAAAGTTATCATGTGATGAATAAAAAGCGAGCCGATAAAAAGCAAACTGAATGCCATGTGTAATTGAGCGGTCATAGCATCCACAGCGGCAAATTGTTGCATGCTAATTTTTTCTTTATCCTTGACCAACCTGATTCTTTTCCAGGCAATAGGAAATGATAAAATAACAGCAAGAGTAATAAAAGGCAGCTCTGTAAATATAACAAGAATAATAGTGGAGAGATAAGCGCCAACGATTAAAAAGTAGTAGAATTTTTTTGCCGCTTTTAGCCCGAGAATCATAGCCAGGGTTTTGATATGAGCGACTTTATCGTATTCAATATCGCGCAAGTTATTGCTATGAAGAATGGCATCCACTAAAAGAGCCATGGGAATGGCATATAAAACAGAACCCCATGAAAAAGTGTTCGTCTGCACAAAATAAGCTCCGGCTGTCATGGCTGAACCGAACGCGATAAAGACGCCCGGATCGCCAAATGCATGATACTTGAGTGAAGCCGGCCCGAATGTGTAAAAAAGTCCAAGCAAGGCGCCTATGCCAATTGGCCAGAGCAGCATGAGGCCGTTGTTCAGTGTCAACACAAAGAACAAACCGATAGCGCTGGCAATACAAAAAAAGATGACTGCCAGTTTTAACAATTGTCCCGGCCTCAAATCGCCGTCCAGTAACACGCGGCTGCCGCCATAGGTTTCTGGCCGGTCAACTTTGCGCCTAAAGTCGAAATAATCGGAAAACATGTTGACGCCAGCTTGAACAATCAAACATCCCATGACAACCAGAAAAAAGCGAAACCAGTTGAATGGCAAATTTTGATGTTCAATAGCAGCGACAAGTGATCCCAGGATGGGTGGGAAAAAACTGACTGTCAATGAAAACGGTCGAACTGCTTTCCATAATCCGGATGAATATCCCATATCAAATCTTCTCCTTGTTAGCAATTACCAAATGGACAAGTCCGCAAAACATTGGATGGGCTTTTATGTTGCGGAATCGAACTTTGAGAATCTTACGAAACTCTTTTAATGATTTGAATCCAAGTATTGAACGGTATAAATAACGGTATTGTGAAACATGTCCGGTAAGCATATACCCTATAACTGGAAATGCAATGCGTTGATAGATTGCCAGGAACGATGCGATCAACTTTGATTCTGGCTGAAAAAACTCGAGAACATAAAGCTTTCCATCCGGTTTAAGCAGACGATAACATTCACGCACATGTTGTTCAAGGCCAATAAAATTCCGCACACCAAAAGCAATTGTAATCGCATCAAATGATGCATCGCGGAAAGGCAGGTGCGTCACTGCCCGAAGCGGTTTAAATTTGTTTTTATGGCAGGACAACTTTTCACGAGCTTTGGCTATCATCTCATCGGACGGTTCTGTTCCGATTATTGTCATATCCGGGCAGACGTTTTTCAAAGCGATCGCCATGTCACCGGTTCCGCAGGCCAGGTCAAGCACCCTGGGGCGCTCGTTTTTTACAAGCGAGTACGCTGCATATTCTGCCGTTCTTTTTCGCCATTGCACATCATATCCAACAGTAGTGATCCGGTTAAATGCATCGTATCCTTGAACGACTGGACCTTTGAACACAAAGCGTGTATAAGAGTTTTTCAATTGTTGTTCGATGAGCTCCACCTATGCCGTTAAATCCCGGCCAACAATCTGACCGGGCTTTGTCGTCAAGCCAGGCCATATTTTTCGGCCAGGGTAAATAGAGGTATGAATGCCTGTTTTCACCTCATCAGCAATGATTGAGCCGAGTTTGACGCGTTTAGAGTCCACGTATTTTTGTTTAATCATTGATTTGACCGGAGCCATATCGTGACGCTGATTGGCAGTAATCGTTCCCGCTCCCAGATTGCAGCCTTTGCCAACTATCGAATCTCCTACATAACTGAGGTGAACAATCTGAGAATCGTTCATGATGATCGAATTTTTGACTTCCACGGCATTTCCAATTCGACAGTTATCACCAATAGAAGTATATTTGCGGATATGACAATTCGGGCCGATCACGCAATCGCGGCCAATAATCACGGGGCCTTCGAGATAACTTCCGGCCTTGACAAGCGTGCCTGAGCCCACAGACACCGGTCCTCGGATAGTGGCACCAGGTTCAATAACGCCCTGAATATCTTCATCGACAAGTTTTGGCATGAGAACTTCTTGATGGTCGAGAAGATTCCAGGCATAACCTATTGGCAGCCAAAAACCTTGAATTGGCACCGCATAAAAATCATGTTGACGGGCGATCGTGGCTACAGTGGAGGTAATCTCAATTTCGCCGCGTTCACTCACAGGCGTCTTTTCGAGCTCGTCGAAAAAATCCGGCTGAAGCACATAACAGCCGATATTTGCCAGATCACCCAGGTATTCTGTGGGTTTCTCTATCAGATTTTCAACCCGGTTGTTTCCATCCACCTGAAACACCCCGTAAAGCGATGGATTCTCAACACGTGTTACAAGGGCGGCACAATCAAAATTGATCAATTCTTTCAGATCAGCATGATTGAAAAGATCGTCTCCGTTCATGGCGACAAACTTTTCTTTTATATACGGTTTAGCTTGCAGCACGGCGTGCCCGGTTCCCAGTTGTTCTTTCTGTTCCTGGTAAACCAGGCGCATACCCAGGTAAGAATCTCCCAATTCGGATTCAATCATTTCTTTTTTATAGCCGGTGATTAAAATCACCTCATCAAAAAGACCAGCCATCTGGTCAAGACTGTGATAGATGAGCGCGCGATTGGCAATCGGCAACAAGGGTTTTGGTCGCGTTAAGGTCAATGGATATGTGCGCGTGCTTTTTCCGGCGACCATCAGAACAGCTTGCATGTCTTTTACTCCGTTTTTCTTTTCTCAATCTAAAGAAATAAAAATAGAAAATCGTCAGCATTTTTCCAAATTATAAATCTGCAAAAGATGAGTTCAGTCACTTTGTTTTCCTTGCATTTTAACAAGAGGATTGATATACTTTAGGTACAATCATTAAAGCGGGATAACGTGCAGAGGAAGAAATTATGGATAAAAAGCTGAACAGACGACAATTTATGGAACGTACGGCAGCCGGCACTGCCGGACTGGCTTTCGCTGGAGTTTCAAAAGCAAAAACAGCCGAATCAGCTCGAAAGGTCCTTTTTGTTCACGGCGGTTGGGATGGTCACGAGCCTGAAAAATGCCGGGATATCTTTGTGCCTTACATGAGAAAACTGGACTGGGATGTCACTGTCTCAGATACGCTCGATGCTTATCTCGACGAGGAGTTGATGAATTCACTGGATTTGATTGTGCAAATCTGGACGATGGGTACGATTGAAAATGAACAGGAAAAAGCCTTGCTTCAGGCGGTTCGCGGCGGCGTTGGATTAGCTGGCTGGCACGGCGGATTGTGCGATGCCTTTCGGCAAAACGTGGAATATCAGTTTATGACCGGCGGACAGTGGGTTGCGCATCCAGGAGGCGTGGTTGATTATGACGTAAATATTATTAACCACAAAGATCCAGTCACTGCCGGATTGAATGATTTTCACATGAAAAGCGAACAGTATTATATGCACGTCGACCCGAATGTGAAAGTTTTGGCGACAACAACTTTTACTGATGAACATGCTTTTTGGATTAAAGGCAGCGTCATGCCTGTGGTATGGAAAAAATATTACGGAAAAGGCCGGGTATTTTACACTTCACTCGGACATGTGGCTTCGGATTTTGACGTGCCAGAAGCGTTGACGATCATGCAGCGCGGCCTTAAATGGTCGGCAGAAAGTAAATACGGCTCAAAAGAGAAATGGATTCAACCGGTTTATAAAGCATAACCCTTCAAGATGGGGAGGAATTATCCTGCCCTTTTTATTCCATCTGAACGGGCTCGCCCAAATCTTTTAATTCTTCCCCCTCTGTGCGAGCAATGATAACAGCACCACACGAATCACTGGTGATATTGGTGGTGGTGCGAAACATATCCAGAAAACGTTCCACTGCCAGGATAATACCCACGCCTTCCAAAGGCAATCCCACAGCTTGCAAAATAATCGACATCATGACCAGGCCTGCCATAGGCACCGCAGCCGCACCAATAGATGCCAGCACCGCTGTAATGACAACAAGCACTTGCTGAGAAAAGGAAAGATCAATCCCGTAAGCTTGTGCAATAAAAATGGTCGCGACACATTCATACAACGCTGTACCGTCCATGTTCACTGTCGCGCCTATAGGCAGAGTAAAATTAGCTATTTTTTGCGAAACTCGCGACCGCTTGGTAACGCATTCGATTGTCAATGGCAAAGTCACCATCGAGGAACTGGTCGAAAAAGCAGTAACCATTG
Source organism: uncultured Cytophagia bacterium (assembly GCA_964607755.1). Classification (GTDB taxonomy): domain Bacteria; phylum Zhuqueibacterota; class Zhuqueibacteria; order Residuimicrobiales; family Krinioviventaceae; genus CAZSMC01. The sequence continues at coordinate 26,540 of CAZSMC010000025.1, forward strand.
CCGCGGACATACCGCGATAATGCTTGTATGCATTGACACCTCCGACAAGTTTCATCAGCACCGGCAAATTGACCAGAACATGCCAGGACAGGGCAACAACAACGATCAAAAAATAGAAACCCAATGATTTAAATGCTTCAAGACCTGAGGTGGCGACAATTTCGGCATTGACACCAAAAACGCCCAGGGGCGCGAACCACACGATAAAGTGGGTCATTTTCATCATGGCTTCAAAAGCAGCCTGGATTACTGAACTGATCTTTTCTTTTAACGGTTCTTGAAGCTGAGTGACAAAATAGCCAAAGAAAATACAGAAAAAGATGACCGGCAGCACTTCACCCTCTGCCAATGCCTCAAAAGGATTGGTTGGGATAATTCTGGACAACAATTCAGAAATTGATTGCTCGGAAGCGGTAATTGCTTCCACATCTTTTTCCAGGCCCACTTGTGCACCCACACCCGGCTTGAAAATATTAACCAGAATCTGACCGGTCAGGATGGCAAGCACCGTGGTCGTTGTATAATATAGCAAAGTTTTCAAGCCCAGCCTGCCCAATCCTTTGCCGGAACCGATGCTCACGACACCGGAAAGAATTGACGTGACCACAAGAGGCATAATCGCCATCCTGAGCAGACGTAAAAAGATATGAGACAGAGGTCGTGCCACCGGAACAATGGTCTGGCCAAATACCAGGCCGGTAAAAATGCCAAGTCCAAGACCGATAAATATCCAGGTGGTTAAAGATAACTTTTTAATAAATTTCATAGCAGACTCGTCGGTTCCAAAATTAACAATTCAGCACTCAGATGTACCCATTAAAAAAATAAAAAGCCAGCTTTAGGTATTCGCCAACCACTCGTCGCCAGCCGTTTCCCGAGCGCCACCAGTTTTCAAAAGTTAAATAAATTGGCAACACATGAGGATAGACTTTTATCTCAGTAGGTTGGAATGCTTTCCTATACGTTAATAACGACCGCCGGATATGGAAATTGTCGTTTAACAGCAAAACGGATTTTACGTTTTTACGTATCAATGTATCAGTCAAAGCAACAGCGGTATTGTAAGTGTACGGGTCCTTCACGCCGAGATGCAGAATGGAGTAACCGGATGCCGGGATGCCAAGCGAATCAAAAGCCTGGACCACCAGTTGATCGTAATTGTTCATGCCAAAAACACCGGGGTTCAGATCATAGGTATGCAAAACAATCATTATCTTTTGAACCCGGTTATTTTGATAAAGCCGAATCGCTTCTTGCATAACGTAATCTGCGACAGTCGAGCCGCTCTCAACAATCAAAACGTCACAGTTTTGGTTAGAGGAAGGCACAGACAGGTACCGGCCCGCCGCTCTGAGCAGCGGGCCAGCAGACATAAAAACCACAGCCAGGACGGCGGCCAACACCACGATTCGCCACGGCCACCGCAGTTGCCGTTTAGTAACATATTTAATAAAGTCCATATTTTTGCAGAATTATTGGCTCTTTTCCGTCCACACTTTGACCAGTTCGACAATGACGTCAACAGCTTTTTGCATGTCCTGGACTGAAATCCATTCCTGCTTGGAATGGAAATTGTGTCCGCCTGTAAAAATATTAGGCGTTAACAGTCCCATGTAAGACAGCCGCGCTCCGTCGGTTCCGCCGCGGATCATTGTTTTTTTGGGTTTGAGTCCAGCCCGTTCAACAGCTTCCAGGGCATAATCGACAATGCGAGGATCTTCATCCAGTTTGTTTTTCATGTTGCGATAATATTCATCGATTTTAAAATCAAAAGAAGCTTGCGGATAATTTTGCAACACATCATTACACAGTTCCTTGAGATATTTTTCTTTTTCTTTCAAACCGTCAACAATGAAATCACGAATCAGCCATTTAACTGTCGCTTGTTCTACAGTACCGTTCATCACATGAGGGTGTACATAGCCTTCGCGTTTCTCAGTCGTCTCCGGCGACAGGCTGTCTTTGGGCAGATGATCGATGATCTCGCTGGCAATTTTGATAGCATTTACAAGTTTTCCTTTGGCATATCCGGGATGGACATTGACGCCATTGATAGTGAGTGTAACCGAATCCGCGCAAAACGTTTCATCTTCAACTTCGCCAAGCGTTTCACCATCGATGGTATAGGCAAAATCGGCGGCAAATTTTTTCACATCAAAATAATCTGCACCGCGACCGACTTCCTCATCAGGAGTTACAGCGACTTTAATGTCCCCGTGTTTAATTTCAGGATGGGTGACGAGATAATGAAGGGCATCCAGGATTTCTGCAATACCAGCTTTATTATCTGCTCCAAGCAAAGTCGTGCCATCGGAGGTGATAATGTCATTGCCTACATTGTCGGCCAATGCAGGATTTTCACTGGCTTTTATAACTATATCGGATTCTGCAAGTTCAATGTCCCCACCCTGATAATTTTTATGGATAACCGGATTGACATTTTTGCCCGACACATCCGGCGAAGTATCCATGTGTGCGATGAATCCGATGGTTGGCACAGAGTGATCAACATTGCCTGGCAGAAAAGCCATCACATAGCCGTTATCGTCCATTTCAGCGTCTTTTAAACCCAACTGCTTTAATTCCTCGACCAGCACCTTGCCCAACTCTTTTTGTTTTTCCGTGCTGGGAAATGTTTTTGCCTCTTCTGCTGATTGGGTATCATATTTCACATAATTCAGAAAACGATCCAAACACGTATACCTGATTTCATTCATGGCTTGACCTTTCTTTAATTGTTCGGTTTAAACTTGTATAATTCTGAAAAAATACATTATATTTATATCTTAATATAAGGATTCAAAAATGAGAAAAAAGTTGTTTTTGCTGTCTTAAATTATTTTCTCAATAATCCAATACGCCAGGGATAATAATGATCAAAAATCCGCAGACTTTCAGATGACAGTCCCGGACTCTACAGGTCAACTCTCAAATGATGGATTTCTTGAACTCGCACTAAAAATAAAAAGTACCGATTTCGGAACAAGTGTTGATCTTTTTGCGCAGTCTCATGCTATCCTTCAAAAAATGGTTCAAAACTCCCCGATTGTATTATCTTGATACACTGTATCGCTCTTACACACTTTCCAGGGATTATAAATCTGAAATAAAATCCTGCCTATAATAATAACAATAATTTATGGATAAAATTTTAAGCAGTTTACTGGTATATATTTTGCCTTGAAAAATGTGATATATTATCTTGAGTGCAAACAGACAGGGCATGTAAAAAGGGCAACACGTACCCGGCATAATTGGCAAAAAGGAGAGAAGGGTATAGACTACGCCAAAACGTGTGCCCCTAAAATAAATTTAGGGTGATATGGAGACACAAAACATCAAACAGCTTGTATCCGACATTTGCGCAGGTACTTATTCTCAGTTTGAACTGGTAAGACTTATTCATCTGATGCAGAAAATTTCATTAGGCTATTTAAAATATCAGGAAATTATTGGCAAACGCATTGCCGGCGAACGTGGTGACACTTTTCTCGAGCTGGAAGACCTTGCAGTAGATTGTATTGCTGAGTTGTTTAGCCGGGATAAAGACGGCAATTTCGTTCAGCTCAAACGCTATTACGAACAGAAATTCATCGAGGATAGTTCCATTGATGATAATGAAGTCATCATTCTCACACGCCGACTTGTAGTTCGCAAAACCAAGCAAGAATTATCGCGAATCTTTCGCGAACGCGATCCCGAAGGCGCAAAGATTGTTCGTAACATCAAAGTAGCAATCCGCACTTCGGAAAAGCTGGCCGTGTTTATGGAGATGGGACGTGAGTACGTGTTTTATAAAAACGGTCTTGATATCGACCCGGATGTGCAGATCAATCCAGACAATATCCCGGAATATCTTCGCAGATCAAAACCGCCGGTGCCGCATGATGTTCTGCATTCCAGATTCATTGATATTTATTCTCCGTCAGACTCTGTATCCAGCTCTATTCGTAAAATTTTGCGATCAGTCATGGAAACGGAAGATTACCAAAACTACTTGTCCCTGGAATCGCTTGTCAAACTCATCCGTCGCGCTAAATTTGATACAGCCCGGGAAAATATAAAGCCGAACGAGTCAACCCCCACACCTCTTGACGAGCTGGAGTCACAAGAAATAGAGAGCTATATCGATGTGGTGATGGATAAAGTCCGCTCTAAAATTCATTCGCAATATCTTGATTCAAATAAAATTGATGCTGAGCGGGCGGTCATCTATGAAAAAGCATTACGCGATGTGCTCTTTGACTTGATTCAGAAAAAAGATACCTCCTCGTACTTTCGCAACTTGAGGTACTATCTGCCTGAATTAACTCAAAAGCAATATCGGCAAAACGAACGCTCGATATTCGAATATCTCGCCAAAGTCGCCAAGCGAGAATTTCGAGGACATTTAAAACAACTGTTATAATTTTTCCGTAAAACGAAATTTTTGTCTGTATTATTTATTAGTTTTTTTATAAAATTTAATTGGATACAGGCAAAATTTCTGCGACATTATGGGACAAATTGATGTAACGGCGACTCGATGCCCTGATGTTCATTCGATCGAAAGAATATCATTAGGCGAGAAAAATTTTACGGAAACTGCTGACAAAAAAACAAAACACATTTCACAGTGTAAAAGATGTTCTGAGCAATTATCAGAATTTAAAAAGCTCTATTCTTGCATTGCTGAAGAGATTGAAAAAACCATATCGAATTATACTTTAGATATGGCAAACTCTTTATTTACTAACGTTCATTATGGTTTGATCGTCTGCCACCCCGTTTCATCAAAATCCGGAGGACCAGGCGAAACAACAAAATTCCACAGTTCATTGAAATTTAGCGGCAATGGTAAATACAATCATCAATGTCGATTTAGTGACTTTGATTTTTCGTTATTACAGCACGGCACCTTTGCAATTCGCGTGATGGCGGATACCACACGCAACAAATTACTCCTTTATTTATGGAGTCATACAGTAAGGAAATTTAAAGGCTGGAGAATGAAAATCCCCGAGTTGCATATTGACACGCAATTCTCAACATTCGGGGAATGTGAAATATCATTGCAAAAGATCAAAGATCTGGATGATAAAGATATTTTTATCTATCGCAATCTACGATCAGAAAATAAAGAAACATGTTCTGAAAAAATTGAACACGCTTTTTCTGATTAGAAAACTATTCTCATAATTATTTAACCAGCCGGATTTTGTCCGGCTTTTTTTTTACACCAACAGCAAAGCGGGGAAGTCAAACATCAATGCCGAAGCATTCAATATTAATAGTCAATGATACAGCCGACACTATTGGTGTTCTTGTCTCTACCTTTAGAGAATCCGGCTATAAAGTAGATACAGCTCTGAATGACTCCGATGCTATCGAAAAGATAAAACAAAATAATTATGATGCGGTGCTGACAGAATTATCATCTGTGGGAATTGATGGTTGTCATATTCTCCGTGAAGTGGAACGCCAGAGTTCGCGTCAAACAAAAATGATTTTCATGTCACAGAAAAGTGACATTTTTAACCGGCTTAAATGCCTAAAGCTCGGTGCTGCAGATTATATCGTGAAGCCCATACACGTACGTGAACTTGTTGCCCGTGCCGATATGGTGATTCGGCGGACGCACAAAAAGGCTCCAGAGTTTAAACAAGCGCCGGAACGAATGACCGGCCGACTCGAGGATCTGAACGTAAACGATCTGATCGAGTTATTTAGCATTGAGCGGAAATCAGGTACTGTGACCATTGCTAATGAAAATGGTCATAGCGGTTATATGCTTTTTAAAGATGGTATGCTTTATAACGCAGCCACTGCGCAACTTCAAGGAGAAGAAGCCGTTTACAAAATGATGAATTGGGGCAAGGGCCGTTTTTCCTTTGTGTTCTGCAACATAGAACCGGGGAAAAAAATCACTTTGAGCAATTTGGGGATTTTATTACAGGGAGCAAAGAGAATGCAACTTAAAGATCAATTATTACAACAAATTCCGTCTACAGAGGCCGTGGTCATTACCACCACGAATTTTAAGCAAATCATGGCCCAGAACAAGATGGACCCTCGACTAAAAAAGTTCATCGACCTTTTTGACGGAGAACGGACATTAAGACGCATCATTGATGATAGCGATGAAAACGAGATCGTCACGCTGCAGCGGATTGTGAAACTGTACAAACTCGGATTTCTTCACGTACTGCGCGATTTTTCCGAAAAGCAACCGGCAACTCAAACTGACCAATACAACACTTCCAACATTCAAAACAATGAGCAATCAGAAGAAAATAAATCACTCTTTGATGAAGATGATAACTATGATTTCTCAGAGGTCGATTTACCATCCGGGATGGGAAAAAGCACGGTTATCTCCTCAAACGGAGCTGATGAAGAAAAAGACGAGCAGCAGGAAGCCGGGCTGGTGGGTGAAGAAGAATTCGAACAAGACGAACTTTCCGCTCAGGATGACGATGAACAAGATTTTATTTACCCATTTGATCAATTACAATATATCGATCATGATTTTGCTCCGGCTGACAATAGCGCGAATAGTAATCATGAAAAAGACATACAGACCGGAATAGCAAAAGAGGCAGAATTCCGGTTAGCACGCCAGTCTGTCATTGTACTCAGTACGCACGATATTGAGCGCAAGCATTTCATGCAAGCTCTCAATGCACAAAAACAAACTATAAAGGAACTGGAAACATATTTTACCTCGGATGTGGACATTGCTGTCGTGCGTAAGGAACACGATGCGCTTAATGTAATCAGTTTTACGATCGACCAGGAATTTACAGCCCTTTTGGAATATTTTAACCGGACTGTTGTCGGTTGTGTTCTTATTATTAAAAGCGGTGGTGGTTCGTGGGCGTATTTTACTTATCTGTTAAAAGCCCTGAAATCAAAATTATCTGTACCGATAACACTATTAATCAAAGGCCATCAAAGCGAATTGACCTATGAAATCGCAGAGATAAAATCCCGGCTCAAAGATCAGCACAATTGGACTATCCGTTGTGAACCGACATTTCAGGAAAATACCGTCCATCAGATTTTGTTCTCAACCATAAGAGAAAAACAAAAAGCGAAAACAGAGTATTACAACACAAGGGAATAGCATAATTTGAAAAGCGCTGACAAAAGGAAAAGCATTTTTATTGTCGATAAAGCCAGGGAAGCGCATCGTTTATCAGAAGAACTGAACGCTCGCAGTTATAGTGTGCAACTTTATGAACAAACCAGTCCTGCGTTTCAAGCCTGCCGTAAGCACCAACCTTTGCTCGTGATCCTTGAGATTCACTCGCCCATCCAGGATGGCTATAGATTTTTTCGTCAATTAAAAACAAATTATTTCACCAAAGACATTTCTGTTTTTGTCACCACCCACGAGCCGGACATAAACGACAGAATCAACGCCATTCAAATGGGAATAGATGATTATATTCCCAAACCGTACATTCCCGAAGAAGTTGTCGTTAGAGTGGACAATTTTGTGCAGGACTTAAATCAAATGAATTATATTGAGGATGAAAATTCAAATGATTTTTCTGGCAATCTTTCAGAAATGTCTTTACTTGACATTCTCAAAACGCTCGAATTGGGAGAAAAATCAGCGCTCATTCACCTTTCGCGGGGTGTTAAGGAAGGTTGTGTTTATATTAAAAACGGCGAATTGTCAAGTGTCGAATTGCAGGATGAAAGCAATCTCGAACGTGCGCTTTTTCACATGCTGTCCTGGAAAGAGGGGCACTTTCGCGTCGATCTTTGCAAAGCAGAGAGCATAATCGAGGCATCGCACGATTATGGATTTTTACACCAAAGTCTGAAATTAATTGAGAAATGGCAGTCGCTCAAGGGTGATATTCCCTCACTGGACGCTACTTTTGTGGCTACAAATGAAAATGCCAACGAATCCCTTTCCTGGCGCGAACATCAGTTATTGCACTATTTTTCGACGCCACGCTCGGTATATCAGGCCATCAACAGCAGCGAAATTGATGATTTTGATATTCTTGTTTCCATTCAGTCGCTTTTGCGAAAAAAAGTGCTTGCCCCTTTCTCGCCACAAACTGCAAACCTAACCGATCAGCAGCGGCTGCTGCGCTATTACATGAAACGGAAATCACTTAACAGCAATACTTTTTCGCGCTATGCTTCCACATTCCGAACCATGAAAAATAGCAGCATGTCAAGGGAACGATTTACAGACCCGTCGAGTTTGTATTCATCCCAAAACAGAATGAATGAATCAACTCACCACGTTTCTTTAAGCAGGGCAGAGCTTTTATTAATCCATCAAAAACTCAATCATGGTGGGACTTTTAACTCAAACTAAAATCCAGCTCAAAACAGGTGAGCTCCTGGTCATCGGACGGTCGAAAAACGTCCTTTATTCTTTTGCCAGCTCTGTGTGCGATAGCCTGGACAAACTGGATGAAGAAACAATTGCCGGACGGCTCCGCATCTCGGACGAATTGTCGCTGCTCGTTTATGCCATTTGCCAGGACGATGAAAGTGATGATTTTGCCTGGGATATGGTTAAAACAAGCCTGCTCGGCACAGTGATCATTTATGATTTCGATCACGATACAATCAAGGAAATAAATAAACTGCAAAATCTACTCCCCCTTGCGGAAACGCCAACGCTTGTCCTTGGCTGCGCTTCGGAAGCGAACGCGATGAACCCCCGAATTATCTCTAATGCTTTTCGCATCGATCCTCATCTCAAATATTGTTTGTGGCATGCCGCGGACAAAAAATCAGCGCGCCAATGTCTTGCCCATCTCGTCTCATTGATTATTGAACACAAGGATTATTCCATTAAGCACGCAAATAAAATATTCATTCCAGGTCTTGCCGAACGCCTGCAATTGTTGCATTACTTGCTATCAGGTCAGTCTCCGTTACCGATTTTAATGTCTATGAATTTGGAGAAACTGCTCATAGTAGAGCAATTTAGTTTTGAAATCGCAAACGAGGTTGGTATATTAATAACAAGTGAACAATTTTCGCAGAATGAGATCATTAAAAGGCTCATACCGACCGAACAATACATGAAACAAGTCGGGTGCCCGGAACCTGTGGAAAAATGCCTGAGCCTTGAATGCCGAATCGAGCAGCCAGAATGCATGGCTAAAAAATGCAGAATACAGCTTGAGCGTCTGTTTCATATAGTAGCTGATCTCATTTACAGCGGAGACGAGTCTGCATTAAATTGATATACCAATGAAAATAATAAAATATCTGACTCTCTTTCTTTGCCTGTTTTATATCAAAGCTTTTGGGCAAACTCCCTATAACCTCACCTCTCGGGAAAATATCAAAATTTATCACCTCAACGCTGATTCGAGCTATGCAAAAAGTGCCTTGCAAGATTTAAAAAATACGTATGCTGAAATTGCGTATGATTTAAGGATAAAAGAAACAGACACCGTCAAAGTCATCATTGCTGCGTCCCGGCGGGAATTCCACGATTTGATTCAGGGCAAATTACCGGAATGGACCGGCGCATTTGCTGTGCCAGGACAAAAAACAATGTATGTGCGTTCCCCGCGCTGGCATAAAACAGAAAAGAATTTCGAAAACTCGGTCATCCACGAATTTATTCATCTTCAGTTGCATCAATATGTCCCTAACCGAAAAATACCACGCTGGCTTGATGAAGGCCTTGCCATTTTCTATTCACGGGAAAACCGCTGGCGCACATCTGCAGCAATCTCCAAGGCTATCACAACAAATTCTCTTATTCCGCTGGACCATATCGATACGGTGTTAAAGTTCCACCGCTCAAAAGCGGAACTGGCTTACCAGGAAAGTTACTCAGCTGTTTATTATCTCTTGACCACTTATGATATTGATGCCGTTCGCATCATTCTCGATGAGCTGCGACAAGGTACATCGATTGACAGTTGTTTTCTGAAAGCGACCGGCAGCACTTTTCGCCAATTCGAACAGGAATGGCTCCGCTACGCCCATGATGCTCACCGGGGACTGTGGCTTTCAGAACCGAACTGGTATTGGCTGATTATTCTTTTACTCCTGCCCATCGCCTATCTGGCGAAAAAACTTCACAGTAAACGGGTTCAGAAAGAATGGTCCCGGGAGCAGACGGAAGAACCGTCAGAATTTAGCGGTGAAAATTCCCATTTCGAATAGCAAACCATCGTTGTGAATGTTTTGCAATTTGTTTACATTTAAAACATGAAAAGATCAAAGATATGGCAAAGCAACATCGAGTTCGCCGCATTGACCATTTTCAGCCGGATTGTCGAACACATGACCCCGGTTCAAGCGGTGCGGTTTGGCCGGCACCTGGGAGCATTTGTCTATCATTTTGTTCCCATTCGACGGCGTGTGGCTTTTGAGAACCTGCAGCATGCCTTTCCTGAAAAATCCATTCGGCAAATTAACCGCATCATCAAGCGGACATATCAAAATTTCAGCCAGACTTTTATCGATTTTCTGCGCACACCGGCAAGAACACACCAGGAGCTACAACAACGTGTGCGGATGAAAAATATCGAGGTGTTGAACCGGGCGATACAAAACTCAAAGGGCGTTGTTTTTCTAAGCGGCCATTACGGTAACTGGGAGATTATGGGCGCTGCCATTTCAGCTCATGGATGTCCCCTCACAGTGCTGGCCCGAACCCAGCGCAACAAACGGGTTGATGCGCTTGTTAATTCTTACAGAAAAATTGCCGGGATAGAAACGGTTCCTCTTGGCCTGGCTGTGCGAGGGGTATTGCGAACACTGCGAGCTGGCAAAGCGGTTGCCTTGTTAGCCGACCAGGACGCGCACAAAGAAGGCGTTTTTGTGCCGTTCTTTGGTCGTCTCGCTGCCACAGCCCCCGGACCGGCCTTGTTTATTCTAAAAACCGGTGCTCCCTTAATTTTCAGCGAATGCAAAATTGACCATGACGGCGGTTATTCTGTCGTGTTTACACCGATTAAAACGCACGATCTGAATGGCACCTCTCAAGAAAATGTCAAAATACTTACAGAACGGCATGTAAAATTCCTGGAAGAAAAAATCCGCCTGCGCCCGGATCATTGGTTCTGGATGCATAAACGCTGGAAAACAAAACCGCCGGGTTGAGGAATGTCTGTTCATCTCAATCAGCAGCTTTTTATCCTTGTTTCGCCCAAGTTCTTCATAATATAATCTATAGGTTAGATTTTTTCATTTTTTCTTTGCCCATCACAAAGCTCAGTTAGCATTTGGGAAATAGGCTCTTAAAATAAGATATGAGATGAATAAAAAAGTTCATCTAACTTTGACATGGTCTTTTGTAACGGTAACCAACTTTCCTTGAAAATGTTTAATCGAATAGGAATTAAAAAACCACTTTATCAGCTCTATCTCTTTGTTTGATGTTAAATTACCCCTTCTAATATAAATAATGCACATAGTTTCCCGTGATGGGAATCTCAGGCTGTTTGTAAAATGATGATCTCGCGTAATCAATACAGCCTTTTCATTACTCACTATTTGGAAGACATCAGGATCTTTCAAACCTGATGTCTCAGCCTCTGCAATAGCGATCACATCATATCCCTCATTTCTCAAATATGAGACAACGCCGAAACTGACACTTTCATCAACTACAATTTTCATAAAGTAGCGATCTCTTTTTCTATTGCCAGATAAGAGGCGTACTCTAGACAAGCTTTTATATCATCCATTGATAATCGAGGAAAATTTTTTAAAATAGAAGCATAATCGTCGCCTGCAGCAAGGTGACTCAGAATGATATGAACCGGAATTCGCGTACCTCTTATGCAAGGTTCACCCCCACATATTTCTGGATCAGATATAATTCTTGTGTTCATATTAAATCCTGGTTTTTGTTTTCCTAATTTCGATTAAAATAATGTTATCACATTTTAGATTCAAGAAATTTCTTTTTAAATATTTGATTATCAGAATATTCTTGAATCAGAATATTCTTGAAATTGTTTGGCAAAATTAGTAAAGTCTAATAGTTAAAATAAATCTTATAAGAATATATATTACATTGTTGTTTTTGAAGAATGAATATTTGAGATGGAATCAAATCCTATTAAACAAATAAAACAAAATGCAAAAGTGGGGAAAATATGAAAATAAAAACAAGTGTATTATTAACAAGTCTACTGTTTTTGATTAATTGCATACCGCAATACAACAACTCTTCGGAAGAAAATAGCTATTCATCTCATACCAAAGATCGAATGGATTTAGCCTTAACTTATTTTGAAAAACAAATAATAAAACGATTGCCGTCAAATCAAAAGATAAAAATAGCAGTTATTGAATTCTCGGATTTACAAGGTAATGTAACAAATCTGGGTAAATACTTATCTGAAGAATTGATTTCACGACTTTTCTATAAGGATATGTTAGAAGTTGTGGAAAGAAGTCTGTTGAAAAAAGTAATTGATGAATATAAACTATCGCTTTCTGGTATAGCAGACCCCTCCTCTGCAAAAAAACTTGGACATATTTTAGGTGTCGATGCAATTTGCTCAGGAACGATTACAGACTTGGGATCAAGCTTAAAAAATAGCACGTCTTATTGCTACCAAGACTGGTAAAATAGCAGGGGTAGCATCAGTTAAAATCAATAAAACTGAAACGATTGCAAGATTGATGGGGGATACTTTTGTTGGGAGCACTAAAAACGATGATAGAAACAGATATTATTCAGGATCAGTTTTTAAAAGTCATGGATATAAATTTGAAATAGCGAAAGTTCAATATAGAGATGCCTATGAAATGCTTCAGATTGACATATTTGTCACCAATAAGGCCAAAGAAGAGAGAATATTGGAAATAACAGATGAAGGAAGAATTGTAGATGATAAGGGAAATGAATATCACCCAGATGAAATAAACTTTGGGAAAGAAGATGTAAGTAGCTACTCAGCTCGAAGACAATCAGGAGGATCGGAATCACCATTTGAATTTTATAGTGGACCTATGCTAGTTCATGCAGAAAATAATCTCTTGTATGATATACCAGAAAAACTGTCATTAAAAGTTGATGAATTCGATAAAACTGCTTCCTTGATCGTATATTTCGAACTTGTAGGTAATTCTAGAAATTCTGAAAAATCTCAAGATATCAAAATCAAAATAAGAAAAAAGATTAATATTGATAAAAAAATATAAATCACCTCATTATTCAAATCAAATCTTAAAGCAATAAGTTCAATCAATTTTTTTGTTAGATTTTAAGGGGATTTGAAAGTGATTTCTTTTATCGATATCAATTTTGAAACAAATAATCTAATACTTTTAAAAGATCAACCAAAAACACCTTGACTTTTGTTAAATAATAGCTTAACATTTATGCAAAAGTATAAAAAGACTATATACTTTCAAAAAATCCCAATTCCTCCAGAATACGGTCAGAGTATCAAAAATATCTATTTCGTTATTGAGAATAATCGATCTATAGTATTTGAAGCTTTAAAAAGTCTTGATCAAAAAACACAAGATCAGGTGATTGAGCTTATTAGAAAAATGGCAACGGTACCCAATTTTCGTTCACCAAAGATAAAATATAATCTCAAGAAATACAATTATGGTGAAATCAGGCCCATGCCACATCGATTTTTCTTTTTCCAGAAAGGTGGTAATAATATTATTTTCTTTGACTATAAATTAAAAAAGTCAGATTCATTAGGTGACAAAACTTATAAAAATATAGAAAGCAAGAAGATACGTTATGAACAGGGATTTAAAAACTTTAAACAAAGAGATTGATGATTTCTTTTCACAACCTCAAACAGCTCATCAAAAAGCATGGGGCATAATTCACGATTTTTATCACCAAATTTTGACTTTTATGGAAGAAAACAATATAACAAAATCAGATTTAGCCAGACGTTTAGGTAAATCTCGCTCTGCAATGACCCAAATGTTCAATAAAACGCCAAATATTTCTATTTTGAAAATGGTAGAAATAGCGTCTGCAATTGGCGTAGAATTAAATTTTTCCACCGATTATTTCGATACGAAACATAAAAGTAAAAGAACGAAACATATTGAATATGTTTATAATCTACCTCATTTTGATCAATATATTCAAGATTATACATCAATTTCTTCTGTAAATTTTCTCAATTCAACAGAGGATAAAAAATCTTACCGTACCGAATTCAAAAGACACAGTAAGTTACGATTTGAAGATCAATTGAAAAATTATTGAGATAATGAAATGACAGACAAATTAAAAAAAGACATTCAATTTAAAATAACAGATATCCGAAAAATAAATCATTTTGAAAACGATTTTGAAAAATATGAAATTGATGAGAATGAATTGAAGAATATTAACTTTAAACTTAATCTAGGATTACATTTTGATCCCGAAAAGAATAAAATTTCATTCAGAATTAAATGTACATTTGCCGGTCAAAAGAATGTTCAAAATGATTTATTTGGTATTGAAACAATTACAGGGTTTGTATTAAAAAACTTTAACGAAATAGTGACAGTTGATGAATTTGATGAGTATCAAATTCATAATGAAATTATTGAATTCTTTTTGACTTTATCATTAGCGCACACAAGGGGAATGCTTGCTGCTTTAAATACAAATCCGAAATATCAAAATATTATTTTGCCTTTTGTCAATGCAAAAGATGTTCTGAAAAATGCAGAAATTCCAAAATAATGTTATCATTTTTTAGAGTTAAGATTTTTTTCAAACATCTTTCAAATGTTTTGCCCACAATCATCTTACCAGACTTCATTGATGATTGATTACTGATCATTGATCATTGACCATTGCCCTTAAAACTCTTCACGGTTGACTCACTTTCTCTCCCCTTTAAATATTCCCAAATTTTCGCTATATTACCCCTAGCAGAAACCAACTTGTCATGTATCAAAAAAAGAGGTGAATTGTGGCGTTACAACGATTTTTTATCATGGGAAATGTGTGTCTCATGGTTCTTTTCGGACTCTGCCTGCCATATGCTCAGGCAAGCGATCCGCCTTTTGAATTGCAGGATATTGATGGTTTAAATGGCATTTCGATTTCAGCGCAGTGGTTTCTTTCGTATCAAAACGGCGAACAGCAAGATAATGATTATAATTCGTTTTTATTGAAACGCGGTTATGTAAACATCAAAAAGAAATTCAACGACCGCATTTCTGCCCGCATCACGCCTGATATTTCCGTGGACGGCGAAGGTGACGGTCGCGGGGATATTGAGATGCGTCTTAAATATTGTTACGTCCGTTACGGTTTTAAAAACCTTCCCGGATTCACAAACCCGTATTTCGAGTTTGGTGTTGCGCACAGACCGTGGCTGGATTATGAAGAGCACATCAATGATTATCGAGTCGAAGGCACGATGTTTCTGGAACGCGCCGGTATTTTGAATTCGGCCGATTACGGGATCACTTTTGTGACCTTGCTCGGGGAAGAAATGGACGAGTCGTTTCAACAAAATATCAGTGATGCCTATCCCGGTCGATACGGCAGCTTTTCTATTGGCGTGTACAACGGCGGAGGCTATCATGCTGTTGAAGAAAATGAGAACAAATCCGTGGAAACCCGGCTGTCGATTCGTCCGCTGCCGGATGTGATCCCTGGTTTGCAAATGAGTTATCACGGCGTTATTGGCAAAGGCAATAAAGCAACCTCGCCAGATTGGCATTTAAACACCAGCTTTCTCTCCTGGCAGCACCGGTATTTTGTTGCCACCGCAACATATTTCAAAGGCGTTGGCAATTCCAGCGGATCGTATGTGGATGACAAAGGCAATGCACTGCAGTTGACCGGCTATTCGTTTTTTACGGAATTGAAACCATTGTCAAAGTGGAGCGTGATTTTCCGACATGATAAATTGCATTTTCCCGATTTTCAGCCCGACATCACCGGCAGTAGCTGGATCGGCGGACTCGCCTATCATTTCATGAATCACAGTAAAATTCTTTTAAATTATGACCATTATGATATCAGCAATATATTTGATGAGCCGCAAACAAAATTTGAAATTGCGGTAGAATTAAGGTATTAGCGTGTCATTTTTTGACATAAGAAATTTGACATATTTTGATCTGGCTCCTCTGAACTTGCGGGTGGAGGTTAACGAATGCGTTGGTCTGACCGGCCCCTCCGGATCAGGCAAAACAAGGCTCTTGCGCGCTTTAGCCGACCTGGATTCGTTCCAGGGCGATATACATTTACAAAACCAGCCGCATAACGAATTCAAACCTCACGAATGGCGCCGACGCGTGGCCCTCCTCCCTGCCGAAAGTCAATGGTGGTTCGAAACAGTTGGTGAGCATTTCAATCATTTTAATGAAAACATTTTACATCATTTGGGATTTGACAACTCGGTGATGAGCTGGGATGTCAGCCGAATGTCCAGTGGTGAAAAGCAGCGGCTGGCTCTGCTGAGAGTGCTGGCAAATCAACCGCAGGTGCTGCTTTTGGATGAGCCCACGTCGAACCTGGACCCGGGTTTCATCCAGCGGGTGGAGGATTTTTTAACTTCTTACACCTTAAAAAGAGAGGTAGCCACATTTTGGGTGAGTCATTGCATGGAGCAATTGAATCGCGTGTCGACACGGATTTTGCGAATCACGGATAAGCAGTGGCAGGAGGTACCGTTATGACGATCATTTCCTTGTCAGCCACAGACCTGGCAATCGCGGCATCGCTTATTTTCCTGTACGCCCTGTCATCGTTTCTGCTGCGACTGGACGTTGCCAGCCAGATTCTGGTCTCAGCCGGACGCGCATTTCTTCAGTTGATGCTCATTGGCTTTGTACTGAAAGCAATCTTTGCCAACGCCAATTTGTTGTGGATTTCACTAATGGCCTTGGTCATGCTGATCACCGCCGCACGGGAAGCGATTCGGCGACAAAAGCACCGTTTCACCGGATTGTGGGGATTTGCATTTGGCACTTTTTCAATGTTCTTTGTTTCGTTCACCATTACCATCTTTGCGCTCATCACCATCATCAACAATGATCCATGGTACTCCCCTCAATACGCCATTCCGGTGCTCGGCATGATGCTGGGCAACACCATGAACGGCATCTCGATTGGTCTGGACCGGTTAACCTCGACTGCCCGCCAGCAGCGCGCCATTATCGAAAACCGGCTTATGCTGGGCGAGACCTGGAACGAAGCAATTCACACCATCCGCCGGGACAGCATTCACAGCGGCATGATCCCGATTATTAATGCCATGGCTGTGGCCGGGATTGTCAGTTTGCCCGGTATGATGACCGGCCAGATTCTGGCAGGCAATGCACCGTTCGAAGCAGTCAAGTATCAGATTATGATCTTTTTTCTGATTTCTTCATCGGTAGGATTTGGCACCATTCTCGCCGTCTGGACCGCCTCGCGCCGGCTGTTTGACGAACGCCAGCGGTTGAGGCTTGAACGGTTAAAGAGGTGAAGATTATACCGGTTTTGACGTGATCAAGAATATGTTTATCATTTCTTCTCAATATCTATAAACTCATTAAAAATAGATACATTACAGACACTTAAATACAATACACGTCAGAGTATCATTGGATGAATGTTGCGTGCGTTCCCAGCCAGGAGGCTGGGAACAAGATGATAAATACTTTAGTGCTTTAGTGGCTGTTTTTTTGCCACGAAAACACTAAAAGTCACTAAAAATTGAATTAGATATAGCGACACAGCCCCAAAATTCAAAGGATTTATTCTTGCAAAAACAGTACATTGATAAAATTAGGGCCTTACAAGGAAACTCTTAACCAGCCCTAATGAAAAGGACATAAACAAGAAATATCAGCTTTTCATATCACTCATAATTTGTTCAATTAATGGTTTTAATGCAGGGACTTCTTGTCGGGCCGTCTTCCAAACAATTTCTTTATTAACCCCAAAATATTCATGTATCAATTTATCTCGCATCCCCGCCATTTCACGCCATGGAACATTCGTATAATCATTTTTTATATGTGAGGGTATATTTTTTGTGGCTTCACCTAAAATTTCTATTGCTCTAATAACAGCATAGAGAGTTTTATCATCGTTTTTAAATGTTGAAAAATCTAAGCCTTGGATGAATTGTTCGATCTTTTTAATTGAGTCTAAAAGATCATACAAATAATCCAAATACTCTCTTTCTGTGCTCATATCGGTTGAGCCTCTTCAAGTACCTGTTTAGCAATGCCAGGTTTTAGGGAGTCTTTCATTACCAGATCAACTTTAATACCTAACTTGTCGGAAAGATAATTTTCAACTTCCAGAAATGACAAGAGCCCGGGAGGTTCATAAAAGGTAACTAATAAATCCAGGTCACTATCAGAGGTGTATTCATCATGTAAATAAGAGCCAAACAATTCTAAAGACTTTATACCATATTTTTGTTTTAAAAAACAAAGCTCCCTTTTTAAGATATATATGATGTTTTCTTTTTCATTCATAATAATAAATTCAGCATTTAATTGACAAAAAGCAACAAGTTTTCTTAAAAACACCTCACACCGTTTCAAAAGATCCTTTGGAAAAAGAAACATCAGTTACGTAAACCATGGCGCCGGAATGCGCATCCAGATCGCCCATTATGCCTTCGAGTCCGTTAACGATGGCAGGTATTTTATTTTCATCGACAATGGTGGTAATGGTTTTGCTCTGTTCGCTGTGGTTTCCCAAAAAATTCAAAAAATCGGCAAACAGCGGCACGTGCGAAAGCACGCCGCCAATGCCAGCCGAATCCGTTACTGAGGCGCCGTTGATGCCAAGTTCCAGAAACAATTCACTAATGTCATCTAAAAATTTAATTTCATAAAGGACAATGGTGAGCAGCTTTTTCTTACCTTTGGGCTTCTTGGACTGCAGACCACCGGGAAGATTTTCCAAAAACGTTTCTTTTAGAGAGAGCGTACTCTGAGCGCGCATTAATTCGCGTCGAACCGAAGCGTTTTTGGCAATCAATGAAATCTGCGCCAATAACCGCAAAAACTCTCGTGGCTTGTCCGCTGGACCGACAATGACGAAAAATATATTTGTGCGTTTGTTATCCAAACTCTTGAAATCTACACCTCTTTTGGATAAAGCAATACCAATAGTAAATTTATCGACGTTTTCCAAACGGGCATGCGGAATGGCAATGCCGTTTTCAAATGCAGTCGAGCCCTGTTTTTCCCTGTTCTTCAAAGCCTGTTCGAGAATATCAGCAGAGACATTAACCGATTTTGCCATAATCTCCGACAATTCTCGCAGACATTTATCTTTTTTTCTGGACTTTAATGAGAGCGAGCATGCCTCTTCATCAAAATAATCAACAATATCCATAAGGCACCTTTACAAATTGAGTCCTTTTTTAATGCCGAATTTTGAAATTGCCGGACCGATCAATTCATTGATAAAAACGCTTAAAAGCACAATGTTAACAATCAAAATGAAGGTATGCTGTATCCGGTCCGAAGCGTGAACGATGAGCGGCGATGCTTGAACGAATAAAGCCAGGCCAATAGCCACGCCGGCTTGGGGGAAAAGACAAAAACTGAGATAGCGTCTGATCCGGTCAGGAGTTTTTGTAAGCAGACCGCCGATATTGATGCCAATAAATTTTCCGGCAAACCGGCTCACCAGATAAAGCAAGCCCAGTCCGACAACAGATGTCTGGGTGAACACTTTAACGTCAAGCTCGGTACCAGCGAGGATAAAAAACATAGAAAAAACGGGTGCGGTCAATGGTTCGATATAATTGAAAATACGGTGGTTTTTGTTCGACAAATTTATCAAAGTCGCTCCCATGGCCATGGTCGCCAAAAGCTGAGACAATTTGACTGCTGTGGCAAAAGCGGAAATGATAAAAAGGATAGCAAGCGAGATCAGCAAAATTTCGTTGATTTTTTGGCGCTTGATGGTCAGCATGTGAGTTATAACTCCGCCTACAATTCCGAGCAGGAAAGAAAAAACAACCTCGGACACCGAGTGTAAAAGTGTGATAAGAAAACTGGCATGTACAGCCATCTCGCTCAGGATAGGGCTCACTGCGGCAAACACAAGTCCGAACAAGATAACACACACCGCATCATCAAACGCGACCACGCCATAAAGATGATCGACAAAATCACCACGAACCCGCAGTTCTCGAATGATAACCACAGTCGCGGCAGGCGCCGTTGCCGCAGATATGCTGCCCAAAATGAGAGCAATTGGCAATCGCAAACCAGCCAGCGTCAAAGCAGCGCTTACAAAGATAAATGCGCCAATCGCCTCGAATAAGGTCAACACAAAAATGCGAACACCAGTGCGCCTCAATTTTGAAATACTAAATTCACCGCCGATGGTCAGGGCAATAAATCCTAAAGCAATTTCTGTAATGTGTTTCATATTCTCGCTCATCTCGGCGTGGATAATACCGGTCATGGATTCTCCAAGCAGCAAGCCGGTGACAATATAACCGGTTATCGCAGGCAGTTTTATTTTTTCAAAGAGCTGGCCAATAAAAAAGCCACAGAAAAGCAGGACTCCCAGACTGAGTAACATACTGTCGTGAAAAAATTGGACAAAATTATTCCAGACATTGACAAGCGCTTCCAAAGTCATCTGACCTCTTTCATAAATCCAGTTGTCATAAAGCTTATTACAGGATTGAATCGAGTTTTCAGCAGACTCGCACAATAATTATAAGATATTGCAGAACAAATGATAATAAAAGATGAGAACAAGTCCAAATAAAAAAGCGGCGTTTTCCCTCGTGCAAAAAAACGCCGCAAAAATATGTTTTATGTCGTTATTTTCAAATGAAAACTATGGGAGGGCAGTCATTGCAAAAACCATGACAAACAGCGCCACTGTTTCAATAACGCCGACGACCATAATATAATTACCAAATCCCTGACCGGTTTCAGTTAGCGCGTCGCAGGCTTTGGCGCCGGCTTTACCTTGCATATAAGCGGAAAAGGCCATTGCCAATCCGGAGAACGCGCCTAAAAGTACCATCCACGGATAGGATTCGACACCGGCATCGACATCCAGGATGGCGTTACGCAAAATCATGCCATAAATGGTCTGAGAAAGCGGGGCACCGACAAAAGCGATAAGAATAAAGGGAGCGGCTTTGTTTTGAGCAAATGCTTTTTTCCACGCACCCACAGCCGCTATACCGGCGACTCCTGTTCCAAATGCTGATCCCATGGCAGCGATCGCCAGGGATAGATTCATATCACCCAATCCTTCGATCATAGTTCAATCCTTTCTTTGCTCTTTTAATAGAATTACTATTTACACTCTATTCCTTAAATGGTTGATATTTTTTTCCTGTCCATTCCTGGCCCAGATGCTGTGAAAACTCGAGCATGTTCAAACGGATGCCGTGCACAATCACAGCCATCAGGCAGAGCAGGATATTAAGTCCGTGGCCAAGCAGCAAAATAATCGGCGCCAGCACGCCACCAGCCATATCGTTAAAACTGTAAGCAACCGTCACGCTGGCAACCCCCACGGCGAACAGACGTATATAGGAGACAATATCGGAAAAACTGCCAATGATATCCAGCGGCAAATTGCCAAGGGTGATTAAAAATCCTTTTAGTACATTTTTCTGAAAATTGGCAAAACCCGCTACCAGCACAGATCCAATAATAAGCAATGTAATGGCGAAATCTGGCATGGGTTCACCGAGAACAAGATTGTTAGCCACAAAATAGACGCAACCAAGAATAAACACCCAGCCCACCTCGGCAATAAATGGTAGTGACGGAAATTTCCTGCCAGCCGCCATCAAACGGGCAATAGCTAACTGAATACCGCCGATAATAAATGTCAGTTTCATCAAGAAATTAACCGCCTCCGACGATTCGTTAAAACTGTATATTTTGTCGATAATGAACGGTTCGAGAAACGGCAAATTTGCCAGAGCTGTTGAGCCAAACCAGGTTCCGGTAATCAATCCCCATAATATCGTGCTGAAACTGAGGACATAAAATAAAAAAAACGGTTCCCGCGGTGCATTTTTAAATTTCCTGGACGCCAAGAATGTGCCAATCAAAAAAACAAGCCCATAGCCGCCATCTCCGACCAGCATGGCATAAAAAATACTAAAAAAGATCAGAAAAACAAGACTTACGTCCAGCTCATTATAGCCGGGTAGTGTGCCCATAAAATCATACAAAGGTTGGATAATCCTGATGGGCTTTTTATTGCGAATTAGCGTGGGGACTTCTCTGGGATCGTCAGGGTCGTCAACAATGTAACCCCAGCCTTCTTTTTCAGACGTTTTCTCTATATCAACTACCTGGTCGTGTGGGATGAATCCCTGCAGATACGTGAAAGAGCCTTCGTCTCCCATGCTGTAAAGGACTCTGTTTAATTCGAGCTGCTTTGTCAGACTTTGTCGATACGTTTCCAGGCTGGTTGTGTACTTGAAATATTCAGAGAGCTCTTTGTTGATCTGCTTGTTCTGTTCTTCGAGTTTTGCTATTTCGTTTTCCAGCTCCTCGACTTTGACTTTTGGCATACGCGCTTCTGGCAATGCCAGGCGCTCGTCAGGATCGCGGGTAATCAGGACAAACTTGACAATGTTTTTATCCTGATCCACAATATGGACATTCTTGTCTTCTGGTATTTTTTCAAAATGATGCCGTTCAGCAATGTAATAGCGAATATAAACGCCAGCGTCCTCGAGCTTCTGGATAGACGCTAGCGAAACGCGGCTCCATTCCTGGAACCATCGATACATGTCACGTTTTTCAGCGAGCTGGTTATTTAAATTCTCTCTTTTCTTGTCCAGCTCTAAAATTTTTGAAACGAGCTTTTGAGCCTGGTCCGGCTCTATTTTTTTCTGATTTTTGCTTTCCCCGAGCAGAAGTAACGCCTTTTCGACATCATTTAACTTGCTCTCTAACTCGGTAATATCTCCGGAAACCGGCTGGTTTATGTACTTTATGTGCATTACTCCCAATGAGCGCAACTTTTTAACGGCGTCCAGTTTTTCCTTTGCACTCACCAGTAGGGTGACTTTTTTCATTTCAACTATCATGCCTGGCTCGCTTCTACTTTTTTACGTTCGATCTTTTTCTTTGCAATCTTGCCGCGCACTACCTCAGCGGTTTGTTGATCACCAAGAAAAATCTGGATAATACGGATATTCTCTTTTGCTTCCGGTATTTTTACTTCTTCGAACAACTTGATCCGCTGAATCGTTGTGCGCAATTCCTTTTCGATCATTTCTTGTTGGCGCTGTGCAATTTCCCACTGCGCTTTTCGTTCAATCTGTTCTTTGCAAATATCTATGCCTTTATCGATCCACAGAGGTGTGCGCATATAATCATAATCAATATCTTTGAATATCAATTCTTCAAAGACAGGAATATCGATGCCGGCGATATTGCCGGTTGATGTGCGCAATTCTTCCACCTCAATCAGCTCATCAATGTCTATTTCCTCATCAGAAAAAACATGCACCCAGGATGATATTTCACGTTCAACGCGCTCGTTCTCTTTTTTCAGCCGTTCAACCTCGCGCTGAATTTGCCGGATTTCTGCCAGCAGTTGCTTCTTCTTCAATTCAAGAGTTGGCAAAAATCGCGTAAACCGCTTAAGGGCATCTTTTTGAGTTCTGAGCTCATTCTTGGTTAGTTTTACGTCGGCCATCCTACTTTTCCTCTACAGTTTCAGTCGCTTCAGAGGATTCCTTTTCTTCCGCTTCAGATGTTTCCAATTGTTCTTCAGTCTCAGCTTCTGTTTCTTCTTTCATTTCGGTCGATTCCGGCCAGAACTTTTTCACCAGCTCGGTACGCAATCCGGTTTCTTCGGGCTCGAAGCATTGTGCCAGAATATCCCAGCCGCGGTCCAGAGCTTCTTCCAGCGTAATGTTAACCGCAAGGTCCATCATACCGGATTCGAACATGCCGCCGTATTTGAGTAATTTTTTATCCCATTCGCTCATGCGAAATCCCATGGACCGTTTTTCTTCGGTTTCGCGGTATTGCGCATAGAGCTGAATCATGCCGTCCATAATCGCGCGGTGGTCGTCCCGGCTATCCTTGTTCACATTTTGTTTCAAACGACTGAGCGAGCCAAAAGGTTCGATACGTTGATTCTTGAGATAGAACTGACCCTCGGTAATATACCCGGTGTTATCCGGAACCGGATGCGTCACATCGTCACCAGGCATGGTTGTCACGCCCAGGATGGTAATCGCTCCAGCGCCTTCAAAGTCCACCGCCTTTTCATAACGCGCTGCAAGCTGAGAGTATAAATCGCCGGGATAACCACGGTTTGACGGCACCTGTTCCATGGTAATAGCAATTTCCTTGAGTGCATCGGAAAAGTTGGTCATATCAGTCAAAAGAACGAGCACTTCTTTGCCGTTCAGGGCAAATTTTTCCGCCACTGCCAGGGCTAAATCAGGTACCATTAATCCTTCAACCACAGGTTCGTTCGCCAAATTCATAAAAAAAATAGACCGGTTAAGCGCGCCGCCTTCTTCGAGCGTATTGCGGAAATACATGTACTGGTCGAATTTCAAGCCGATACCGCCCAAAATAATCATATCTACTTCGGCCTGAAGAGCGATACGCGCAAGGAGTTCATTGTATGGTTCACCGGATACAGAAAAGATCGGCAATTTCTGTGATGCCACAAGCGAGTTAAACACATCGATCATCGGGATATTCGTACGAATCATCCGGTCCGGGATAATACGTTTGGCAGGATTAACAGACGGTCCGGCTATGGGAATAACCGATTCAGTAATTTCTGGACCGCCGTCTCGGGGGACACCGGCGCCGTTGAACACACGACCAAGCATATTTTCCGAGAAAGACACTTGCATGGGATTTCCCAGAAAGCGCACTTCGTCATTCGTAGACACGCCGCGGCTACCGACAAAAACCTGCAACGAAACCAGGTCCTCTTCAAGCTTGATGACCTGAGCCAGGGATTTTCCACGTTTGGTTGTAATTTCAGCCAATTCCTCGTTTGTTACCCCCTCGGCCCGAACCGTAATGACATTTCCGGCAACACTTTCGACTTTTTTATAAACTTTTCTCATATTATGAATTTCCCTTAATCAAATCTTTGATAACTTTTTCCTGATTTTTGAATTCGTCAGATTCAAACTCTGTGTAATTCCAGTCGATGAACTTTTGACGCAAATCATAAAAGTACTTTCGAGCTTGTTCTTTATTGTCAAAATCGAATGATTTATTCAAAATGTCATCGATCACAGAGGATACGTAAACCTGGCGTTCTGTCGAACAGGCGGCATCGATCGGATCAAAACCATCTTGTTGCAAATAAGCCGAGTCCAAAAATTCGGATTTTAAATAAATCAAATAATCTTCCAGAGAGGTTCCTTCTTCCCCAACCACCTGCATCATCTGGTTGACCTCTGAACCGCGCTGCAGAAAATCGAATGCGTTATCCACGATTTCTTTTGGAACATTTGATTCATATCGAGACCAGCTATCCAGCGGATGAATGGATGGAAAACGACGGGCATTGGCGCGATCTCGTGACAAGCCATGAAAAGCACCCACTACTTTGAGTGTTGACTGGGTCACAGGTTCTTCAAAATTCCCGCCGGCAGGGGACACGGTTCCGCCAATCGTCAAACTGCCTTGACGTTCGCCGTCAAGATTCACACGCCCGGAGCGTTCATAAAATTCAGCAATTCGAGACTCGAGATAAGCCGGAAACGCTTCCTCACCGGGGATCTCTTCGAGACGCCCGGACAGCTCGCGCATAGCCTGCGCCCATCGCGACGTCGAATCGGCAAGCAGCAGCACATCCAGTCCCATTTGACGATAGTACTCGCCCAATGTACTGGCTGTGTACACCGACGCTTCACGTGCCGCAACTGGCATGGAAGAGGTGTTAGCAATAATAATAGTCCGTTCCATCAACGAGCGTCCGGTCCGCGGATCTGTAAGTTCCGGAAATTCTCGCATGGTTTCCACGATTTCTCCGGCACGCTCTCCGCAGGCGGCAATAATCACCACATCGACATCAGCGTAGCGGCTGGTGATCTGCTGCAGAACTGTTTTCCCTGCACCGAACGGTCCGGGAATACAATAGGTCCCGCCTTTGGCAATCGGGAAAAATGTGTCGATAATTCGTACTTTGGTTGTTAGCGGTTCGGTTGGCAGGACTTTATTTTTGTATGCGGTTATTGGCAACTTGACAGGCCATTCAAAACTCATCGAACACTCGATGGAATTGCCTTGTTCATCTTTGATGGTTGCAATTTTATCATCAACCGTATAATCGCCTTCATCAGCAATCGATTCCACTTTATACTGGCTGGTATGATCAAACGGTATCATAATAAAATGTTCAAACTGTGTTTCGGGAACGCTACCGAGATGGGAACCGGCAGTGACGGTATCGCCTTTTTTAACCGTAGGGGTAAAGTGCCATTTTTTATTTTTATCAAGAGCGCTCATCACCACACCCCGGGGCAGAAAAAAGCCGTGTTCTTCTGCCAGACCGAACAGGGGATTCTGCAATCCGTCGTAAATAGAGGTGAGCAATCCAGGACCCAGTTGGACAGCAAGCAGTTCACCGGTAAACTCGACTTTGTCGCCTACTCTGAGGCCTTTGGTGCTTTCAAAAACCTGCATAAATGCGGTACTGTCCTGGATCCGAACGACCTCTGATTTTAGCCGTTCCTTTCCGCTGACGGCATAAGCAACCTCGTTCTGGGTTACATTTCCTTCAAACTGCACTGAAAGCAGGTTGCCATTAATGCCTATGACTTTTCCAGTTGTTTCACTCATATTGATACCTTGCTTATTTGTTGAAATTTTTCTAAACCCTTTTCTTTGTCGAACGTAAACAATTGTTCCAAGATCTGAAGTTTTAAATAATAAAGGACAACAAAGTCCAAATCAAAATGATGGTCTGTTTGCATCTCGTCGATAAAATGCCAGCGAAAACGTAGAATAGCTTTTTCGACTTCCAGGGGATTGCCTTCTTTGATCATAGCGGAAGGAAACATCTGTGGCTTGTACTCCTGGCCTTCGCGGACAGCCTGTCTCCACCGGGCGAGTTCTGTACGAAAAGCCAATTCAAAGTCACGGTAACGGGCGTAGGTTTTTGGCTTTTTTTTACCAGGAGAAATATCGGTAAAACGTGCCCGTGTCAACGCGTTAAAATCTTTTGGGCTAAGCCACTTTTCAGCTTCTTCCATAAACACGCTGCTTGAAATATCAGGTTCACGTTCAAAAAACAGCATGGGAAGCTGAGTGACAACATAATAATATTTATCCATTACTCGTTATCCAGGATTTGTTTCAGTCGTGGATTCAAGTTCGATTTCATGATAGCAGCAATAGACTCGTCGGTAAAGTCATAATACACGTTCTCGTTTTTCATACCGATGCGAAATCCATTGGAAATGTCCTGTCCGACTTTGATTTCAATGCCTTCTTTGACATCTTTTTTCAAACTGGAGAAAAGCACCTTTTCCAATTTTTTCTTGTCATCTTTGCTAACTTTAACTTCCACTTCCGGTTTGTCTGTCCACTTGTCAACAACCTTGAGGATCATATCCTTCATCACTTCTGCGTCCAGGGCCTGGCCCACATCGCGTTTGAAAACGCGGTCAAAGATGTCATTGATACGGTTTTTGAAAAGCAGTTCTCCGTCACGTTCAGCTTGTTTGACTGCAAGTTCGGCGTTTTGCTGAAATTGCTGCGCTTTTTGCTCACCCTTTGAGACAATATCATCTGCTTTTTTCTCGGCATCTTTGACAATTTGATCTGCTTCTTTCTTGGCATTGTTAATGATTTCGTCGGCTTTCTGCTGGGCGTTTTCCACACCTTCCTGGCGTAATTTTTCAATTAAATTATCTAATTTGACCTCAGCCATTTAAAGCTCCTTCAATTGTCTGGCACATATCTCAATTCACAGTAGTCTAATTTTAGGTAAACAGTAATTTATTAAAAAGTCAAGAAAAAACAAATGGATTTCCGTTTCACGCCGGTTGATTTAAAATGAATTTACATTTTTTTACAGGAGTTTGAGAAATACAAGTCACTTTGCTCAGCCGCGTTCAAGATAACTGGTAGTGAAATAAGAATCCTTGACATCCGGATTAAATTGAATTTCATTGACTTTTAATATGGATTTGCGACCGTTCTGCACATTTCCCATTATCATATGCGTCGGCCGGTATTTATCGTTTTCAGGGTCCAATTCCTTGATAGCTTTTACTGTAAGCACTTTAAGTCTTTCGTCGTTATAATCGTAATAAACAGCTTTACGGATGACAAAATCTTCTTTACTAATCCAAACCACTCGCCGGTGAAAACCGTTTTCGTCTGCGATCTCGTCATTTTTTGCGATGATATTCACAACATAACATGCTTCGCCATCCAGTGTTTCCGGTTGCAATTTTTCATAAATAAAATCATCCAAAGACGGCGGTGACATGTCGGCGTAGGTGAACTCTGAGCCCATAAAGTTTTTAGACTTTTCAGAGCTAACAATCCGGCGTGTTTTTCGCAATGCTGGCATGTAAAGCCACATATCGTCATCTTTATCCTCGTAATCAAAAGTAAGCAGGCCGGTGCCTTTGACATCTGCCGGTTCTAAGAATCTGACCAGCTTTTTTTCGGTATTTCCGTTATCCGTCAATTTCGAAACCTGGGCAATCTTTCGCACACGTTCCCGGCCCTGGTTGTCAATAATTGTTAATGTGGACACCGCTTCTGTTCCGGCAATTTTTGTGTTTTGCTGACTTTTTTCCACAATGTCGCGACCGCTCAACTCATTCTGCGCTCTTGACGTGGTAATCAGCGTTAACGCTGATAAAATTATTAAAAACATTTGTTTGAGCATTAATTCATCCTCCGATTATTTTAAACAATACAATTCAATTCTTTTTGTCAGGTTCCAAAAATTTCGGTTTCAGGACAAGGCACAACGCTGGCACAAGGATCAGCGCGCCAATCAGACAGGCAAAGATCGACACAAAAACCAAAAAGCCGAAAAACCGGACCGGTTGAAAATTCGATGCCAGCAACACTGAAAATCCAATAATTACAGATAACGCATTAAATGTAATACCTCGCCCGGTGGTAGTCAAGGTTGTTTTTACAGCATCCATATAAAGTCCGTTTCTTCGTTCTTCCCGGTAGCGCCACAAAAAGTGAATGGTATAATCGATGCCGACACCAATCATAATTGATGAAAGCATGGCGGTCGCTACATTCAATTCGATGCCCAGTACGCCCATAAGTCCGAATAAAATAGTCAGCGAAATAGCCAGCGGCACAGCGGCGATGGCGCCTGCGGTTACGGAGCGGAACTGCAGGATCATAAAAATAGCCACTAGCACCATTGCAAAAAGCAGCGACAAGATCTGTCCGTTTATAATGGCGGTAGCGAGCTGGAAAAAAATCAAGCCCCATCCGCCAATGTAACTCACATGCTCGTCACCGGCTGTCATTTTTTCGACATTGTTCTTTAGTTTGCGGAGTTCCGGGGTGCTGAGGGTGTTGATTCGTCCGGTGATTAGCGCATTTTCATAGGTAAAGTCCACCATTTTTTCAAAATCTTCCGGATCGCCGCTCATCGAATAGAGCTCAAAATATTGGGCGATAGCATTCCGGCTCTGGGGTATTTTATCGTAATACTCCTCATCTTTATCCAGCAGCGCCCGGCTCATCTGCTTCACCACGCGGGCAATAGACGAGGTGGTGCCGATTTGCGGCATGTCACGGAGCTTTTGCTCGTACTCGTCTATCTTGTTCATCATCTCCGGACTTTTAATATCACCGTGCACGGTAATCGCAATGTTTTGCGAACCGCCGAATTTCTCATTGATGAGATGGGTGGTTTGTACCAGGGGATGGTCGTCATCGTAGTAATTTTCAGGATTGGCATCGATTTCGATAAAGAAAATGCCAACCGCAGAAATGAGCGCTACAATGACAAAGACACTGATAATTCTTTTCGGATTCCTGGGTACAAACTGTCCGAAACGCTCAAGAAGACGTTCAAGGAAATGCTTCTTTTCTTCATCCTGATGAACCACCGGTTTGGGAATGGGCAGCAACGACGATACGGCCGGAATAAATAAAAGGCTGGCTGCAAGTGCGTACATGATGCCTAATGCGGCCAGCACAGCGAGCTGTTTAGCAGGTGTCAGAATATGACTCAACAGACACAGCATGCCGCCCATTGTGGTAATGCCGGTCAGAACGATAGGTTTTGCCAGACTGCGGAACATGCGTTGCGCCAAATCTTTTCGGGTAAACTGGTGGCCTTTAACATTGTCTTCCTGATATTTTGCTATCATGTGAATGCCGTAATCGTTAGCCACGGCAATGAGAATAACCGGCAGCAGGATAGTGATGATCATAATTTTCCAGCCAAAAATCGGAATGAGTCCCATGCCGAAAATAATGGACATGATCACCACGCCAAAAGGCAACAGAACACCACGGAGCTGTTTAAAAGCGATGAAAAGAAAAATGAGCATAATGACCAATCCGAATGGCAAAAAATTGCCCAGATCACTCTGCATATCCTTGCCGACTTCGACGCGGGCATAGGGAAGTCCGCCGTATCGCACTCTTGCCTCACCGGGATATTTTTCGACCACATCCATCACGGCATTTACCATTTGCGGATCGGACATTTCATTAGTCACGGAAATGATAACGGTTGTGACAGTGAAATCAGCAGAGACGACGGTTTCGTAGACCAGATCATTTTCTTTAATATCCTGGCGAAGCTCTTCGCGCTCTTGATTGTTGCCGGGAATTTTAGGCACGGCTGGTTCAACAACCATCCAGCCACCCTCACTTTCGATATTTTTCATTTCGAACAGAGAGAATACTTTATCCACACCTTTGAGGTGACTGGCATCACGCGAGACATTTTTCACTCGCTGTAATGTCTCCGGATTAAGCACATCATCGGTCTCAAAAAGAACCATGAGCATGTCAGTACCGCCAAAAATATCTTCTATCGTGTCGGTGTTTCGGCGGGCCTCAACATCTTTGGGCAGCATATTTTTAAATTCGGGGTCTATTTCAGCTCGGGGCAGTTGCAGCGCAAAGAAAACTGTGAGTCCGAGAAAGACCAGAATAATTGGTATTCGAAATCGTACAACAAGCCTGGAGAATTTTTCCATCAATGTACTCCTTTATCCAAAATTTTTCGCAGCCTTTTAATATTATTGATCATAAAACCGGATAAAATATCGCAATAATGTTCATAAAAATCGTCATCATACTCGACCGGGAACAACCGGCTGGACAGCGGCTTTATGAGAAAATTGGAGAACGCCATGCTCACAAAAGCCGGTCCGATAATCGCCATTGTTTGCGGATGTTTTTGCGGATCGACACCGAATCGATGGAATAGTCCAGAATAATAATTAAAAATGATTTTTATTTTTTCCAGTTTCATTTCGGTAATTTCCGGGGCATCAAGCGGCATTTGCGCAAATAACACCAGTGCGGCTTGTTCATTTTCTTTAATCAAATAAACAATTTGCCGGACAGTTTCCCGCAGACATTCTTCAGGTGATCTGTTCTCGTTAATGGTTTCTTCTAAAATGGCAACGTACTTTGCAAAAAAATCGCTCAGAATCGCCTTCAAGATGCCCATCTTGCCGTCAAAATAATAAGAGATCATTGAGATATTCACATTCGCTTCGCGGGCGATTTCCCGGATTCCCACCACGCCGTATCCTTTGTGGGCAAACAGCCTGGAGGCAGTTTTTAAAATACGTTGTTTTGGATTGACTAATTTTTCATCTCTCATTGGTTAACGCCTCTTGTATTGCACCCAATTAGAATGATGCTTTTAATTGCATAAATCCGGCACTAAGCGCTTTGTCCACGGCGCCGTACAGAGTTTCTTCTGGTCCGCCAAATAACTCTGCACCTATTGTAAAAGAAAGTTCATCAGCAATGTCATAGGAAACCTGCGGCCGCGCCAGATAGCTTTCTGTTGTAAAGTTGTACATGCCGAACAATTCGGCTGTCAATGTCTCGTACAGCATGGATTGGGATAACCGGCCAGACACCGCGTGGGATATTTCTTCGAGCTGAAAAGAGATCATCCGGTTTTTCATTTCCAGTTCATAATCGGGCATCATCGGACGTGGCGTTAATTCCTCAAAGTCAGTTACATACCGTCCGATATACTGAGCAATGATGCTGAAATTACCAATCGATTTATCCATGCCCAGGACATACTGGAAATCCGGGTTGGGCACAAAAGGCAGGTTATTATAATCTTTGTGCGGATTTCGGTATGCCGCCTCACCACGCAAACCGAATGATCCGATTGTCGTGGCAAAGTCAGCGCCGTAAACCGACACGCGCCACGCTTTTAACATAACCGTGGGCAAAGCTGATGTCGTTGGCTTGATATCTATTCCAGGCAACGGATTGTAGCCGTTAAAATAGGACACGGAAAATCCGATAGCTGGCAGGGTCACATCCAGCCTGGCTGCATAGGCACTGTTATCCAGTCCGGCATCCGGATAGACAGGATCATCCAATTTTATCAACGGAGGCAGGGGAATGGCTTTTACAGGCAGAATCGACGGCGCGTAGGTAGGCACCCACACAGCTTCCAGGCGAAACGGATGCGCATTATAATGTGTCTGCATCAAGAAATTGCTTTCCCGCCGGTCATCTTCATCAGGTGACCGGACCAGCATGTTATAAGGTGTCAGGTTATTTGTCGGATTCATACCGTCCGCTCTGCCCCAGACAATAATTTGTTGACCGATCTTTATATCAAACGAGCCGACGTAAGCGCTCACATACGCTTCGCGAAGGTTCATTTTTGAAATGGGCTCGTTATACTCGTTGCCTTTCCGGAACCGGACTTTAGCATAGGCATTGCCCAAATCGCCTTTGCGGGCGCGCAGTTGCAAGGCGGCCTCGCCGTATACACTCTTCAGTTCGGGATCGTCATCCACAGCGGATATGCCGCCATAGCCTACTCCGCGCATATAACCGTTCATTTCGACATCAGCCGGCCCTTGTTGTTGGGACGATTGCAGTGCGTCCTCAAAAACACCTTGTGACCATCCTGTTGCAGCACTCAGAAAGATCAGGATCAAAATCGTTCGCATAACTTGCCCTCAATGTTACCAATCGATCGTTTAATTCAAACGTTTGTTTAAACTAATGAATCGGAATGACTTTGTCAATACATATTATTTCCTTGATTCCCATTATAATCCTTTTTATCTTTAATTTCAAGAATCAAAACATAGGAGGTATGCATCATGAAAGCTATTCTAAACCGTCGGACGTTTATTACCAAAACCACAGGGTCGTTAGCCGCTGCTTCAGCATTGAGTCTTACCGGCTCTCTATATTCAGAAGAAAAATCTGACACTGATCTCCAATTTCGAAAACTTGGCCGCACCGGATTAAAATACACAGTTCTTGGATTTGGTGGCATGCGCACACGCGATCCGGCTGTATTTCGCCGCGCCGTTGAAATGGGCATCAATAACATCGACACGGCCAGAGGATACATGGGAGGCCAAAACGAAGAAATTGTCGCTGAAGCAATAACAGGTCTCCGCGACAAGGTTCACATCACCACAAAAATCAAACCCGGCAGTTACGAGAAAATGATGAGTGATGCCGAACAAAGCCTGAAAGCGCTGGACACGGATTATATCGATGTGGTGCTGCTTCACAGCATGAAATCGGCCGAGGATTTGCACAAAGAGGAACGGCTCAAATTCGTCACAACACTAAAAGAACAGGGCAAAGCCCGGTTCGTCGGTTTTTCGACTCACAGTAACATGACCGAACTGCTGAATACGGCTGCAAAAGATAAATTTTTCGATGTCATTCTTACGGTTTATAATTTCAAGCAGGATGACAATTTGCGCAAGGCTATCGCTTCGGCAGCGGAGGCAGGTATTGGTATTCTTGCCATGAAAACCCAGGCCGGCGGATATGAACATGACGACATGGGTGAGCTCAGTCCACACCAGGCCGCGTTAAAGTATGTTCTTTCCGATACCAATGTCACAGCAGCGATTCCTGCCATGACGTCGTTTGACCAGTTGAACGAAAATTTTGGCGTCATGAAAAATGTCTCATTAGGGTGGATGGACAGGAAGACATTGCACCGCTACGGCAAAGCCATCGATCACGAACTCTGCCGGATGTGTGGCGAGTGCGAAAGACAATGTCCGTACAACGCACCTGTCCCGGACATGAACCGTTGTTTGATGTATGCCGAGGGTTACGGTGACACGAACCTGGCTCGTGAGACTTTTCAAGAGATAACCCATGAGCAATCGATTCCGTGTTCCTCGTGCCCGGTCTGCACGGTTGATTGTCCGAATGGGCTTGATGTGAACAATAAAATAAAACGTACCCTGAGCTATTTTGCTTAGCATAACCAGATTCTCAAGAGGTGACTATGAAAAAAGCATTGATTGTGATTTCCGTTTTCATTGCTTTTGCCGTTCAGGCCGGGGTGAGTGACTATCTACCCTCCCCTGATTTTGAGGACGGCTGGACATACGATTTCGAACCGGAAATCTATACACCGGACAACCTGTTCGATTACATCAATGGCGAAGCCGAGCTTTATCTTGATTATGATTTTGTCAGGTTGGCTACAGCATCGTACAAACAAAAAGCGGATGAATCTTTGACATTCACAGTTGACGTTTATAATATGGGCACGCCGTTGAATGCATTCGGCATTTACAGCAGCTACCGTCGTCCAAATCTAACGTTTGCTGACATTGGCGAACAGGCTACGATTTCTGAACTCAATATTCGTTTTTACAAAGGTCAATATTTTGTGCAGTTGAACGCTGGCACCCTGGACAAGGCTGTTAAAGATATTATGCGAATGGTGGCAGAGCGAGTGGCAGAAGGCATTCCGGCAATGGATCAGCCTGAGGAATTGGGACTGTTGCCGGATGAGCACAGAGTGCCGCATTCTCTGAAATACGTTACCAATGGTTATCTCGGCCAATCGGTTTTCAAAAAGACGATGGAAGCTGAGTATAAATCCGGCGATAGCAAATTTGTTGGATTTATCATTCTATTTTCCGATGAAAAACAGGCACAGGAAGCGCTCTCTCAATTCAGCGATAACCTGAAAAAGCGCGACAAGCTGAAAAACGCCACAGCATCATCAGTCATGGCAGAAACAAGTTTTCAGGGAAAAATTATGACTGTTCTGGATGGTAGCCGGATTTTAGGGGTGAGCCAGTATAAAGATGAACCAGCAGCAAAAGCGTTTATTAAAAAATTAAAATCGGCAAAAGAATGATTTTGCGGTTGAGATTAAAAATCCCGTTGTAATAGAAATTACAACGGGATTTTCTTTAAT
>CAZSMC010000026.1:0-5845 GCA_964607755.1 uncultured Cytophagia bacterium
CGCTGGATTAAAAAACACATTCTGGCAAATTTTCATTCGTTTGAACTGATGATGGCGCCTTACGCCATCGGTCATTTAAAGATCGGATTTATTTTTGAAGAACTCGGCTACAGAATGGCCGATGACGAACGCTTTAAACTTTACCTCACCAACGCACTGGAAATGGAAGAAATCGAGCAAATCGCCTTTCCCGGACTTTCTTTGAGTGAAGAAAGCCATCTGGCGGGCAAGGTGAAAAAAGAACAACCAGTGCTGGTCATTTTGGGCAATCCGCCTTACAGCGGCATTTCCGCCAACATTAACGAATGGACGGAACGTCTGCTTAAAGAAGATATTGACGATACGCAAAGTTACTACAAGGTGGACGGACAGCCACTGGGTGAGAAAAAACTCTGGCTACAAGATGATTATGTCAAGTTCCTGCGCTTTGCCCAGTGGAAAATTCAGACGTCCGGGCACGGCATTGTGGGTATGATCACCAATCACAGTTATCTGGACAATCCGACTTTTCGCGGTATGCGCCAGAGCCTGATGAAAACTTTTAACGAAATTTACATCCTCAATCTGCACGGCAACAGCCTGAAAAGGGAAACTACGCCGGACGGAGGTAAAGATGAAAATGTTTTTGATATTCGCCAGGGTGTGGCCATTACACTATTTGTCAAAAACAAGAAAGCAAAAGAGCCGAAAGTATTTCATCTGGACAAATATGGATTAAGGAAAGAAAAATACAAATGGCTTGACCGAACCGATTTTGTCATCAAAAATTACAAGGAAATTAAACCAGCTTCACCCTGGTATTTCTTTATTCCCCGTAATACATCTCGTATACAGAAATATTTACAGTGGAAAAAAATTGATGAAATATTTCCTGTAAATGTGACCGGAATTGTAACGGCAAGAGACAATTTAGCCATCGATTTTGAAAAGCATTCTCTGAAAAACAAAATAATGATGTTTCGGAATAAGGATTTATCAGATGAAATAGTCAAAGAAGGATTAAAATTAAAAGATAACTACCAATGGAAATTGACAGAACAAAGAAAACAATTTCAAAAAGTTGATGATTGGGAAACATACTTTAATAAAATTCTTTATCGACCATTTGATGTTCGGCATATTTATTATCAAGACAACATCGTTTTTCGAACTCGTCGTGAAGTCATGCGCCACATGCTGGAAGAAAATATTGCGTTGTGCTTTATGCGCCAATTTTCTGGCAATATCCCATATTCCCATTTTTTAGTTACAGAACAAATGGTTGATAATCGCACTTTTTTTAGTAGTAAAGGAATTATTCAGCAAGCACCCTTATATATTTATCCAGAAGAAGAAAAGAAGAAATCTAAAACCGATTCAACCATCATGATAGTTTTCGAACCGCAGGAAAAATATGGTAAAAAACCCAATATAGCTCCAGCCATTTTTGAGAAACTGCAATCTGCTTACGGGCAAAAGCCAATCCCCGAAGATATTCTCTATTACATTTACGGCGTGTTTTACAGCAATATTTACCGCGAAACCTACGCCGAGTTTTTAAAGATCGATTTTCCGCGCGTGCCATTTACCGCAAATTATGACCTGTTCAAAAAGTTGGGCGAACTGGGCAAACACCTGGCCGACCTGCATCTGCTGAAAAGCCCGGCGCTCGATCCGCCCGTTGCCAGATATCAGGGCAGCCTGTCTGCTGGCAACGCACAGGCAGGCGGACCAAACGACCGGATTGATAAAATAACTTACAAAGAAGATGAACAGCGCATTTACATCAACAAAGACAAGTACTTTGAAGACGTTGCGCCGGAAGTTTGGAACTATCACATTGGCGGTTATCAGGTGTTGCATAAATATCTCAAAGAGCGCAAAGGCAGAAACATGGACGATGCGCCGCATTATTGCAGAATAGTAACCGCATTAAGTAAAACCATTGAAATACAAGAGCAAATAGATGAAATATATCCTAAAGTTGAAAAGAAACTTGTTCAATTTTAAAAAGGAAAATCAATAAACAGAGAATCCACATAGCCATTGGCTCAGCCTGAACGCAGGGGCGGTACGGTTTTTCATTTTTGTTTTCCGCAAAGTTTTTTGGTTTATCAAAGATTTATAGCTCGTAAGCCTGTGGCAGGTTGACCAAAACGGTTATGTTGATAAATCCATTGCTTAAAAAATATATTTCAAAATAAATATTTCACAACAGAATTCATGACCGGAGTTTAATGTGGCACCTCGCCCGGATATTATTGCGCACCGCGGCGCATCAACATCAGCCCCGGAAAATACTCTCGCCGCCTTTCAGCGCGCGTTCGACGACGGCGCAGACGGCATTGAAGGCGACTTTTATCTGACCCGCGACAATCACATTGTTTGCATTCACGATCGGTCCACAAAGCGCACAGCCGGAAAAGACCTGGATGTAACGGCTTCCACTTTGAGCGAGTTGCAAAAACTGGATATGGGTTCGTGGAAAGGAGAGCAATGGCGCGGCGAACGCATCCCGTCGCTGCCGGAAATCATGGATATACTGCCGCCGGGGAAATTATTATACATTGAAATCAAGGATAATCAGCGAATTATCGAGCCGCTGGAACGGATCATTAACGGGACCAAAAATCCGGATGCCATTCGAATACAAACGTTTTATCCGGATGTTTTAGCAGTAGCAAAAAAGCACATGCCAAACATAAAAATGTATTGGCTGGTGCCGTTCAGGCACCAGGATATGAGCAAAGCCCGACCAGAAAAAATTGTCGCACTGGTGTCTTCAATTGGCGCAGAGGGAGTGAGCTGCGAGGCAAATGAAACGTTCGTTACGAAAAATTTTCAGACAACGATACATGATGCTAGTCTGGAATTGCACATCTATGATATTAACAATGAAAAGCAAGCCCAAAAATGGGCGCCGTTTGTCAAGTCGATTACAAGTGATGATCCACAAACTATTAAAAAAGCGCTTTCATCCTAGCCGCTTCCACACTGGTACAATTAATTCTCAGGCGCGTGGGAATAATGCGCATTAAAATTTGATAGCGCAAAGCGAACCGGTTGAGAAAGTTGGACTTGCCTGCCTCAATAAAAAACTATGATTTGTGATTTAATTTTATTAAAATTTTAGGAAATACACAAATCATAACTCACAAAGACATAAATATGAATTTCGATAATCATATTAATTGGTTTTGCGAAAATGCGGGTTCGTGTAACGTACATGGGAAAAATATTTTAGCAAAGCTGAAGAAGAATCAAAAATTAAATCCTAGAGAAAAAGAAGAACTGACAAAAGTTGTTCCATCATATAAAGACTGGTATAAAAAAAATACCGAATTAGATAAATTTAACGAGCCTGATATTGAAATCAGAGTTAACTGGCTAAATCAATATAAAAAATTGATAGAAAATATTTCTTTTACAGCTCAATCGAAACTTCATTCGACTGTTATTGAAGAGTTTCTTTATTTTTTGTTTAAAGACCTTTTAAGCTCATTGAATGAAGAATCAGTAACTCCTCAAAAAACAAACATGAAAACAATACTACTGGGCGGGATAAGGGCCTATAGCAATCTATATTTTGCCCCTGAGAATTATTCTAAATTCTTAAATTCTCCAAATATGAAAATCAATGAAAAAGACCAGGATTTTTCAATATATCGTGCAATTCAATTAAAAGCAGACAATGAGAATAAAAAAATCAATGTTCCGATAGTGTCAATTGAATGCAAAACATATATAGACAAAACAATGCTGGAAGGATCAATTGCAACTGCTGAAAAAATTAAATATGGAAATCCCTATTGTAAATACATCGTAGTTACAGACACCTATGATGTCAGCTATAATGTAGATCCGGCCTATTCCAGAATTGATCAAATTTATGTTTTAAAAAAGCAAAAACGGAGATCAAGTGTTAATCATCCAATTGATAACAATGTAGTTATTGATTTATTCAATTTTGTAAGTTCACATTTGCAGCGAAATTGGTCAAATATCGAAAATAAATTAAACAAAGAGGGAAAAATAATATGAGGCCGGAAAAGGTAAAAAATAAATCGCTGAAAGAAAAGCAGCGTGGAGGGACGAAAAATCTCAAGACCGAATATCACACATTGACATTCGACGATCAAACACAGTTTCTAAATAAAATTATTTGTGCACCGTGCGAAACCGTTTTGCCTGAAATACCTGATAATTCTATCGATATGATTATAACGTCACCTCCTTACAACTTTGGCCATGCTTATGAAGGTGATATAAATGAAGATACCAACAGTTGGGATGATTATTTTCAAAGACTTTTGCTCATTTGGCAAGAGAGCTATCGCGTATTAAAACCCGGAGGACGAATTGCTGTTAACGTCCAACCTCTTTTTTCCGATTATATCCCAACTCATCATATCATCTCAAATCAATTGTTGAATATTGGATTTTTGTGGAAAGCAGAAATTTTATGGGAGAAAAATAATTATAACGCAAAGTATACAGCCTGGGGAAGTTGGAAATCCCCATCCATGCCCTATTTAAAATACACATGGGAATTCATTGAAGTTTTTGATAAAACGAGCCATAAAAAGACCGGCGAGAAAGAAAATATTGACATTACAGATGTCGAATTCAAAGAATGGGTTTATTCGAAATGGTGTTTTCCTCCAGAGAGAAAAATGAAAGAGTTTAAACATCCGGCCATGTTTCCTGAAGAATTGCCTAAAAGACTAATGAAATTATTTACTTATAAAGGTGACATTGTCCTGGATTTTTTTAACGGCGCAGGGACAACAACACTTTTAGCTCATAAATTAAAAAGACGTTATATCGGCCTTGAAATCTCTTCAGAATATTGCAATATTGCTTTGAATAGAATTAAGCAACACGATCACCAAAAATCGTTATTTGAGGAAGAGGTTAAATTTTATTATCCTGAACCCGAATTAATTGTCTGGCCAGCTAAAGAAGAATAGTACATGTTTTTCATATTCATACATATCCATAATAAATTTATCCCACACGAAAAAGGTATTTATACGGTTTCATACCGATAACTCGATTATGATACGCAAACAGAAAGGATTCCTTTGATAGATATTGGCTACCAGGCGCTAAACATCGCGTTTGTTCTGGCAGGTTATTCAGCAGTTCTTTATTTTATTAATGCATCAAAGCCAAATTCGAGTTTGATACAAAGCGCGCATCGAGCCCTTGTTGCTCAGTTCGTCTTTGTGGTATTGGCCTCGATTGCGCTTTTTTATGCGTTATTCACCAATGCATTTCAAGTCGAGTATGTGGCGCACTATTCCAACCGTTCACTTTCCTGGTTTTATAAATTCGCTGCTTTTTGGGCCGGACAGGCAGGTTCGCTTTTGCTATGGGCCCTGCTATTAGCCGTTTTCGGTCTGATTGTTTTGATAAAAAACCGGCGCACGCATCCCGGCCTGGCTCCCTGGGCTCTCGGTATTATCAGTGCCACCTCGTTCTTTTTTCTGTATGTGCTCGTTTTTAAAAGCAATCCGTTCAGCAAACTGCCGTTTACACCTCAAGATGGCACCGGCCTCAATCCTTTACTGCAAAATCCGGAAATGATTTTTCATCCGCCGTCACTTTACGTGGGATTTGTGGGCTTTACAGTGCCGTTTGCGTTTGCCATGGCCGCGTTGTTTTCGGGCCTGCTCGATGAATCCTGGATCCGCACCATACGCCGCTGGACGCTTTTTTCCTGGCTCTTTCTCACCATCGGCAATATTCTGGGCATGCAATGGGCTTATGTTGAATTAGGCTGGGGCGGTTATTGGGCATGGGACCCGGTGGAAAACTCATCGTTACTGCCATGGCTGACGTGCACAGCTTTTCTGCATTCGGT
>CAZSMC010000026.1:5945-60688 GCA_964607755.1 uncultured Cytophagia bacterium
GGACGCGCCTGAACCGTCTGCTCAGACTGTCGGTGTTTCCGGTCATTTTCTCTGCAATGGTAACTGCTCTACTGATCGTTTTTGGCATCTCTCACGTCGCTGCACTGATTTCATTTTTCATCGGTGCTTTTGCCATTTCTGTGACGTTTACCGATCTCATCAAAAACATTCGAGCTCGCAAACGGCGCCAGGGACTATCGTTTTTCTCTGCCTGTCTGCATTTAATGAACAAACACAAAAGACGCTACGGTGGTTACATTGTTCATCTCGGTGTGTTGTTATTTTTTCTCGGCATTGTTGGTTCATCAGCGTTTTCAACGGAAAAAACACAAACTCTGCAGCCTGGCGAATCCATTAAAACCGGCCAGTACGAGCTGGTTTATCAGGGCCTGATCGAAGAAAAAAGAGACATGATGGATATTGTCGCAGCCAGATTCGAGATATTGAAAAACGGACAAGACATCGGCACAATCCGTTCAGAAAAGCACATTCATCCGAATTTTCAGCCTGTGACCGAAGTGGGCATTCGTTCAACCTTGTTGCAGGATATCTATGTCATTCTGGCGGATTATGAAAAATCATCACAAATGGCTACAATCGGCGTATTAATCAATCCGCTGGTCATCTGGATTTGGATCGGCGGCGTGGTCATGGTTATTGGCACGTTAATCGCCCTGTCACCGCACATTAAAAAGCAGAAATAGCAATGGATATTTTAACAATCATACTCGTTTTCCTAACCTGCGGATTTGTCGCATCACCGCTTTTTCGCAGCTCTGATGAAAAACACAAAGACCGCAGCGAACTAGAACAAAAGCAGCCGATGATTCAAAACATAATCGATGAATTGACACTGGACTATGAAACGGGTAAATTATCAAAAGAAGACTATGAGACTTTGGTCCAGGAGCATCAGCAGTTCAAACCAGAGAGCAACCAAACATCGCAGAAGCACATTAAAAACAAATGTCCGCAATGTGGTCACAAAATAAATAAAAAAGACAAGTTTTGTTCGAATTGCGGATTGAAATTGTAAATTCATTATTTTGATAAATTCTCATGAGAATCCTTTTTATCATACTCGTTTTTCTTTTCACCATAAATCATTGCGGTTTTGCCCAATACGTGGTCACAGGACAGGTTATAAACGCCTCTCGCGACAGCACAGCAGTGTCAGACATGCCAGTTCTGCTGGCAAAAATGACTCCGCAGGCTAATCAGCCTGTCATTTTGGACACAACCAAAAGTGCTGTCAATGGACATTATCGTTTTCAGTTTGAGAACAAAGATGAAAACGCCACTTATTTTACGGCCGGTGATTACACCGGAGTGAGATATTACTCGAATTCTGCCGAGTTTGCAAACGGCAACGCACAAACGGTACTGGTTGTGCACGATATCACCCATTCAGCGGATAAAGTAACTACTTTCATGCACCACATTATTGTTGATGACATGGGCGAGTCGGTGCATTTCCGTGAAACGCATGTGCTTAACAACCCGGGCAACGCCACCATAACCCATGTTTTTGAACACCCGGATGCCGGCGCCGCCCTTTTTGAATTTCCCCTTCCTGCCTGCGCCCGGCATGCTGAGCCTGTTGCACCGCAGGCCCCGGGCGAACTGGTGGCCGAGTCCGGAAACGTCATTGACAGAGGCATCATGCCGCCTGGCAACCGGCAGGTCACATACACCTACGAATGTCCCTGGCAGAAAAACAGTGTCCGGATATCAGCCACAATTCGGCGGCCCACGCGCTCATTCGATGTCTTTATAGCCAATCCCCACGTGACCGTGTTTTCTGAGCAGTTGAAAGATCTGGGTGATTTTCAAATTCGCGGACACAATTATCATCGTTACGGTATTCGCACGCCGGATCCGGGT
Source organism: uncultured Cytophagia bacterium (assembly GCA_964607755.1). GTDB lineage: Bacteria > Zhuqueibacterota > Zhuqueibacteria > Residuimicrobiales > Krinioviventaceae > CAZSMC01. The sequence goes on from CAZSMC010000026.1 coordinate 7,830, forward strand.
CTGGCTGTGCCGTTCGAATTACGCCGGTCCGGCAAACATCTCCAGTCACCGTATCCGGCAATTCTACTCACAGCCGGACTCCTGGCACTCGGGTTAGTAGCGAGTTATATTCAACGAAAAAACAATCGCGTTTAAAATGATCCATGTTGAAAACATTGGCAAGAGCTTTGGTCACACACGGGCTTTAAACGCTGTCAGTTTTGACGTATCCGCAGGAGAATATGCGGCTATCCTGGGCGTTAATGGCGCAGGCAAAACCACGCTGGTGAAAATTTTATCGACCTTGTCGCGCCCGTCTTCTGGTGGAGCCACTGTCTGCAGTTTCGACCTTTTAAAAAACTCGGTTAATATTCGTTCTCACATTGGCGTAATGACTCACCACAGCTTTTTGTACCCTGATCTCTCCGCGCTGGAAAATCTGCAATTTTACGCGCGAATGTACGGCATTTCATGGAAACCACGTGCTGATGAATTGCTGGATCTGGTGGGATTGTACCACAGGAGATACGATCCTGTGCGGACGTTTTCGCGAGGCATGCAGCAGCGATTGTCGCTGGCGCGAGCGATTTTGCACAAGCCTCAGATTTTATTGCTGGACGAACCCTTTGCCGGACTGGATGTCAAGGCTTCCGGCATGCTGAAAAGATTAATACACGATGCCATTGTTGAGGACACCACTGTGCTGCTAACCACCCATGATGTCGACTTTGCCGTGCAAAACGCCAGCCGAATATTAATGCTGCATCAGGGGCAATTGATGGAGGACTGTCCCGCAAAGGACCTCTCGGTTGAAACAGTGAAACAAAAATTACTCGACAGCGCCCCATGAAAACGATGATGCAAATCCTGACAATGATCCGCAAAGACGTGTTAGTGGAACTCCGCAGCAAGGATATCATCATATCCATGCTGGTTTTTGGACTGATTGTTTTAGCTGTGTTCAATTTCGTGTTCGAGCCCGGGTCATCTGCCTTGCGTCAGACAGTTCCTGGTATTTTATGGGTAGCCATACTTTTTGCCGGCAATCTCGGACTGCACCGTTCATCGGTTCGCGAATTTGAAAACGCCATGATTCAGGGTGTTCTCCTCTGTCCTGTTGACCGCAGTTATATTTACATCGCCAAAGTTATCTCTAATGTGATTTTTATGACCGTTATGGAAATAATCATCTTGCCGGCAATGATTGTGTTTTTTGATATGACAGTGTCCGCGGTCTTGCCTTTCCTCGGGGTGCTGTTTTTAGGTACGCTCGGATTTGCCGGTGTGGGCTCGTTGTTCTCGACCATGTCAGCGCAAACCAGATCCCGCGAAATCATGTTGCCTGTTTTACTGTTTCCGGTGTGCGTGCCGGTCATTTTAGCCGCCACTAAAAGCACGGCTGTGCTACTCGATTCACAAAATACTCAAGACATCGGCATGTGGCTTCGTCTCTTAATCGGTTTTGATGCCATTTTTTTGGTTGTCTGTTTTTTGTTGTTTGATTATGTGCTGGAAGAATGAGCCCTTTTGTAATATATAAATAACAATCCCAATTTATAGAAATGAAACTCTGGAACTTTTAAAAGATATTTTAGTTCTATGAATGAAAAATATTGACATTAATAAAAATTTTTATAAATTAATTACATCATCCCTTCGGGATCATGAATCCCGTTGGCCCCGAGTTGCCTGAGCACTCGGGATTTTTTTTATATACCTACCTCGGATGGGTGATCAAATGAAGAAAGTTATTTTTTTTATTGATGGATTTAATCTTTATCATTCACTTGCAAATAAAAAATACAATAAATACAAATGGCTTGATCTTGGAAACTCGCAAATCTATTTATAACAAAACAAGAAGCTATACAAGATATTTATTATTTTACTGCACTCACTACTTGGTCTCAGGATAAAATGAAAAGGCACAAAATTTTTCTAAAAGCTCAGGAGGCCAATGAAATAAAAGTAATTTATGGCGAATTTAGAAAGAGAAATAAAAAATGTGCGTTGTGCCACAAAACTTATTCGACTTTTGAAGAAAAACAAACTGATGTTAATATCGCAATTCATCTTTTCAGATTAGCGATACAAGAACAATATGATAAAGCATATATTATTTCTGGTGATAGTGATCTAATTCCCTCAATTAGTGCAGTGAAAACAACCTTCCCACATAAGAAAATTGGTGTAATCATTCCAATTGGACGAAGAGCTGAAGCATTAAAGGATACATGTGATTTTCATATGAAATTAAAAGAAAAGCACCTATTAAGTTCAATGCTACCCGATGCAATAGATATGGGAGAAACCAAGCTTTATCGTCCTTCATCATGGTATTAATTTAAAACTTTAAAAAAATTCAATATACTGGATAAAAAATCAATAGTAGATAGAATTTAATAAGAATAATCCTGTTTTATGGATATTATATCATGAAAAAAACATATCTCATACTCATCACCATATCTTATCTGGCAATCATCACAGCGCTTGCCTTTGCCTTTTTATACGCCCCAACAGAACAAAGCATGGGCGATATTCAACGGATTTTTTACTTTCACGTGCCCTCAGCCTGGGTGGCGTTTTTGGCCTTTTTTATTGTTTTCATTGCCAGTATCCTGTTTCTGCGAACCAGCCAAACTCGCTGGGACACACTTGCCCGATCTGCCGCGGAAATCGGTGTTGTATTTCTCACGCTGGTCCTGCTGACCGGACCGCTGTGGGCAAAACCCGTTTGGAACACCTACTGGACGTGGGATGCCCGACTGACCACCTCATTTGTCTTGTGGCTCATCTATATCGCTTATCACATGCTTCGACATTTTGTCCCGGACGAGGAACGCGGTGCCCGGTTCGCTGCGGTCTTTGGTATCATTGGTTTTCTGGATGTGCCAATTGTCTATATGTCCATTCGCTGGTGGCGTACGCTGCACCCATCAGCAGTCATTGGCGGTGGCGAGGGCAGCGGTCTGGCTGCGCCAATGCTCACAACGCTGATGGTCTGCCTGGCAGCTTTTACGATCCTGTTCATTGTTCTGCTTTATATCCGAATAAAAAGCCATATATTGCAGAACGCTATAAAAAAATTAAAACAATCACATTTAAACCAAGGAATTTGAAATGAGTGATATGGGATTTTTATTCCTGGCTTATTTTTTGATCTGGACAATCCTTTTTCTTTATCTTTTTTCTATTGGTAAAAAACTCACCAAACTCGAACGTGAGATAGAACAGATTCGGGGGGAGAGAAAAGTTAACTCTTGACATTTATAGCAAATACTTCTATAATTGTCTGAGATGAAATAATAATTATTAAAATAAACAGGGACAAGGATGGAAATTGCAAGAGAACAGGGTAAACTGCAAAATATCATTTGTATTTTTACGGCTATGGTTTTCTTTAGTTTTTTCTTTCTTTTTGTCCTGCTGCAATTGAATCCGCAACTTTTTTATCTGCGCCAAACTCCGGTTTTCTATTTTGAACAAAATTTCTTTTTAGAGCAGATATCTTTACCTGGGGGCCTTGTCGAATACATTGCTAACTTTTTATACCAATCCTATCTTGTCCCGGTGCTGGGAGCTCTGGTTATCACTGGTGTGGCTCTATTGCTCACATTGGCAACGCGCACATTTCTCAGACACAGTAACCAAAAGCTGACCATGCCATTGTTCGTTTATCTTCCAGCCACTTTATTACTTATACTGCACAGTCATTATCCGCACACCCTGGCATTATCCCTGGCTTTTGTCATCACTGTGAGCTTTGCCATTTTGTTTTTCAAGCTGAATAGTAAAAATACGCTCCTTCGAGGATTTATCTTTTTATTACTGATGCTTTTGCTTTATGCCATTGCCGGGGCTCCGTTCTTTCTTTTCGCACTGTTGTGCGCGCTTTATGAAGCATTAAACCGCCGGTCCATTGTTACAAGTCTTTTATACACCATCCTGGCCGCTGTATGGCCCGCACTTTCGGTCAATTTTTTCTATGTTCTTGATATATCAGAGGCTTATTTAAGGTTATTACCCTTTCAGGCTGATTATGCCTTCTTTTTGGCGCCATTTCTTTTGTATGCTTTTTATCCCGTTTTATTCCTGATTGGCTTTTTCCTCGGTGATCAACAAAAATCATCCAAAAAGTCAGCCCGCAAAAATCTTTTATGGTCTTTACAGAACGCAGTTGTCATTATGCTCATCGTGGCGTCCGCTTTTTTTGCATTTGATCAAGAATATCACGATATGCTCACGATTAACCACAAAGCCAATCAGCGTGAATGGGATGAGGTGCTAAGGTACGTGGAAAAACATCCGGTCAATCATCGTCTGGTCGTTTTTCAAACCATTCGCGCATTGTATCACCAGGGACAGCTCTTAGACCGGCTCTTCACCATACCCCATATTCATCGTGCCATGGAAAATATTACCATGTCAAAAGAAGCGGCCTTTGCCGCGCCAATGGAAAATTCGGATTTAATGATGGATTTAGGTCACATTAACGAAGCGCAACACTGGGCACACGAAGCTCTTGCCAGTTGCGGCCCCTTGCCGAAAATTTTTCAACGTTTGTTTCAAATCAGTCTGCTCAAAGGCAATCAAGAATTCGCTGAAATGTGTTTAGCCAAACTTGAAAACACGCCTGCAGGAAAACCTGCCGTTAAAGAATATCAGCCTTTGCTTAAAAATCCTTTTCTTATCTCCCGGCATCCTGTGATGGCGCATGCTCGTAAAAACCAGGTGACAAATGATTTTCAAATTCATGTTTATCGAACCGAATATACCTGTAAAAACATTCTTGCCGGTAATCCGGATAACCGCATGGCGTTTGAATATTTAATGAGCTTCTATCTTTTAACCGCCCAATTAGATGAACTTGTCGACAGCATCGATCGTTTTCAAGAACTGGGCTACCAACAGTTGCCACGCTATATAGAAGAAGCCATGATTTTGCACCTCTTTTACCAAAAGGCTGAAAAACCGGTAATTAAAGGTAGACCTATAAGTAAAAATGTTATTCTCCGTTTTGGCGAATTTACCAAGATATTGGCAAAGAGCAGAACTGATAAACAGGCAGCCTTTCAGGAACTGAGCAAGGGGTATAAAGACACCTATTGGTATTACGTCATGTTTATTTTTAGAAGAAAATTGCAAGAAAAAATTTCAGAGATAAAATCCGGTTAGGTTAATCATTATGAAACATCACATCCACTATCTTTTTATCAGCCTGATATCCTTATTTTTTTGCACTTGTAGCTCATATCAACTTGACAACACAACACCGGTCAACCGGTTGCCTAATCTATTGCCGGATTATTCTGAACTTGTTATACCCCCCAATATTGCGCCTTTAAATTTTCTCATTGACGAAAATGGAAATAAATTCACGGTTCAATTTAAAAGTGAGTCGGTCTCATTTCAACTCGATTCAGATAATAAAAAAATCTACATTCCTAAAGACAAATGGCGCACACTGCTGCAGGCAAATAAAGGAGACAGCTTTACCGTCACTGTTTTCGTATATACAGAGGACAGGTGGCATCAATTTCAATCTTTTACGAACAGGGTTGCAAAAGAACCGATTGACAATACCCTGGTCTATCGCCTTATCGATCCCGCTTATCACATTTGGTCTGAGATGGGTATTTACCAGCGGGACTTGACCACGTTCAATGAATCTGTCATTTTCCACAACCGGACAGCAGGACATGCGTGTGTCAATTGTCACTCGTTTCACCAGAATAATCCGGATAAAATGATGTTTCACATGAGGGGCGGACCAGGTACAGCCCTGCTTTTAAGTGTAAACGGCGAGATGAAAAATATCAATACCGGCACCAGATTCAACCGTGCCGGAGCTTACCGTTGCTGGCACCCGAATGGTAAGCTCATTGCTTTTTCTGCCAACGATGTGGCGCAGTTTTTTCACGCGACCGGTGAAAATCGAGATGTGTATGACACAAAATCCGACCTTGTACTTTATAATATCGAAACAAACACCATTACCACAAATCCTCAGATATCGTCGCTCGATTATATGGAAACCTACCCCATGTGGACTCCCGATGGTAAGACCCTTTACTTTTGCAGAGCCCCACAAGCGGATTTTTCTGACAAAATGAACATACCCTACGATACTATTTTTTACGATCTCGTGCGCATCTCTTATGATCCTCAAACAGGTGAATGGGGAGACCTGCAAACTGTGTTGTCCCGGGAAGAAACTGGCAAAAGTATTGCTCATCCGTCTATCTCTCCGGATGGAAGATATCTAATTTTTTGCATGGCAAAATACGGCAATTTCACTATTTACCGCCCGGATAGCGATCTATATTTGATGGATTTACAAACCAGAGAATATCAATATCTTGATATCAACAGCGATAAATCCGATAGTTATCATTCCTGGTCCAGTAATGGCAGGTGGATTGTGTTCAGCAGCAAACGGGGTAATGGTATTTGTGCACGACCTTATTTTAGTTACTTTGCAAAAGGCAAAACATATAAACCTTTCATACTTTGCCAGAAGGATCCAGAGTTTTACAAAACATATTTCAAAACATATAATGTTCCTGAACTCGTCACCGGACCGGTTGAGATAAAGCCCCAACAATGGGCCAAAGCCGCTCACTGGTCAAGTATTAATGCGAATCTTGATCCGGACATTAAAGCAAGAAAGTTACCTGCTGAAATGGACATGCCATGGCAACCTTTTCAACGGTAAACTGACATTTTGCACTCATCTGCGAAACCTTTGTCTAAATTTTGGGTGGCATTTATGGTTTAGAGTTGTTATATTTAAAATTATTTAAGATGATTTTTGGCTGTGAATACACTTTTGGTTTCAAAAAATGCATATTGTTATGTTGATGTTGTTATAAACTATGTACACATTTCTGACATATCCCTCTGCACGCAGATACCTCCTCTCGATCGAACATCAACATTGCCATCTGAAAAGTAAAAGAATTGTTGGAGATCTGAATGAAACTTGAAAATATGAGCAAAAATCAGCTCCTCCACATTATCTTTGCGGTTTTATTTTTTGGAGGTTATTTTGTTTACCTGTGGCTGCGCGTTAATCCGTCCTTGTTTTTTGTTGCCAGGGAGCCTGTATTTTTCTTTGACGCGTCCTTTTTCCATCAATTTACGAGCTATCCAGGTGGCATTGCCGAATATGCTGGTGAATTTTTATCGCAATTGTTCTACAAGTCCTGGCTGGGAGCAATTGTAATGACCATAATGGCAATGCTGATTACATGTGCCACGCATCTCATCATAAAAAACATATCCGGTAGCCGGTCTTTTCTGAGTTACATTCCGGCCGCTTTTTTACTGGCAGTATATAGCGCATACAATTATCCTATTGCCACTGATGTTGCCATGGCGCTCACATTATTGACAGCAGCGCTTTATTTCTATATTCCGTCTAATAGCGTGCGGATCGGCGCGTTTTTCGTGCTCGGCACGTTATTATATTATGTCGTTTCTGGTCCTTTTTTATTGTTCGCATTTATGGCTGCCATTTATGAGAGCTTGAAACATAAAAATTTTCTACCCGCTTTGCTGTACGTCATTTATTCAGCTTTGCTACCCTTTGCGGCTTCTTCATGGTTCTTTCTCATCAAAACCTCCCAGGCCTTTACTAACCTGATCACAATAAATGTTGAAACCAAAGCCGTGTATGTGCCTTATATCATTGATTTGTTTTTCGTTCTATTCGTTGCAGGACTATCGATTTCTTTGCAAAAAAAGTTCAGATCATTTCGAAAAAAAAGTGGTGTTCAGTTAGCCCAGGCAGGAGCGATTCTTGTTCTCGCTGTTGTGATGGCACTGGTTTCTTTCAGACCCGTATCAAAAAAATATTTAATTTTGAACTGGCATGCACGATTTCACGAATGGCACAAACTCTTAAAAGTTGCCCAAACCTGCGAACTGGATAATCCCATGGGAAGTTATCAGGTCAACCGGGCGCTTTATCACACCGGACAGTTGCCTTATAAAATGTTCTCATACGAACAGACGTACGGTCCTTTTGGATTGATTCTGGACAAAGAATTTGTTCCCCCTACTCCGCTCAATCGCAGTGACATCTATTTTGATCTGGGACATTTCAATGAAGCCAAACACTGGGCTCACGAGGCACTGACTGTTACCGGGCCAACAGGCTGGAATCTACAGCGATTAGCTTTGGTCTATCTCATTGAGGGCAATAAAGCAACTGCCAGAGTTTTTCTAAACAAGCTGGAGAAAACATTATGGTTTCAGAGCTGGGCGCGTGAGCATAAAAAATATACCCGGCAAAATATACGGTTAGAAGAAATCCCTCGCTTTGCAGAGTGGATCGCCTGCCGTCCGACAAGCGATTTTCTGACATTTGTAGATCAGCCGGAAAATGACTTGATACACCTATTGGAGAGAAATCCCAGAAACAAAGCCGCTTTTGAATATCTGATGGCTTATTATTTGATCACAAAAAGACTGGATAAATTTTTACAATATTTCGAATACGTGAAAAACTTTAATTACCCCTCACTGCCAAGGCATTACGAAGAAGCTCTGCTGGTGGCAGTAAAAAATAAGGAAAACAGGCCCGATCTGGGCAGATATCGAATTCACCGGAGTACCTTACAACGATTGCAGTCATTTCAAAAAACGGTTTTAAAACACAGGGACAATCTATCAGCCGCAAAAGAAGAACTGGCATCCGCTCATGGTGATACCTATTGGTATTACCTGTTCCTAAAATCCCAATAAATACTCGATTTCGATAATTATTGCAGAGGTTGCTAAATGGTTATAAAAATAAACGCCAAATGGATCGTTCGCCTGGTATTATCAGGCTTGGCCGCACTGGTGTTAGCCTGCGGCTCTCCTTCTATACCGCCTACGAATACAACACCGGTCAAACATCGCCCGCACATTGATCCGGATTATAGTGGCGTCACCATTCCGGCGAATATTGCTCCGCTCAATTTTATGATCGAAGAAGAAGGGACGCATTATCTAGTAAAAATATCCGGTGCGGCTGGAAAGGATATTATAGTCAACAGCCATGACGGCGCTGTGAAAATCCCGATGAAGAAATGGAAGTCCTTTCTGTCAGCAAACCGGGGCAAGGATTTTGATATTGAGATTTACATTAAAAAGGGGAATGACACCTGGCTGGAATATCAACCGATTACAAACACCATCACCCGCGAAGACATCGATCCTTATCTTGCTTATCGTATCATTGATCCGGGGTTCAAGTACTGGAATGAGATGGGCATCTATCAGCGAAACCTGGAAACTTATGACCAGAACCCCATTGTTATCAATCGTCTGTCCGATGGTAACTGCATGAATTGCCACCACTTTGCCAATAACAATCCGCAAACCATGATATTCCACATGCGCGGCGGCAAAGCGTCCGGCACTTATATTTCTCAGGACGGTACGTTCACCAAAGTCAGTTTGAAAACAGATTTTAGCCGGAGCGGAGCTTATCCGTCGTGGCACCCGAGCGGCAAGATGCTGGCGTTTTCTGTCAACGATTTAACCATGTTTTATCATTCCATCGGTGAATGCCGCGACGTCCTGGACCGCAATTCAGATGTGTTTATTTATCATGTCGATAAAAACATGGTTTCGGCATCACCAAAGATAGCAGATGAAAAATTGATGGAAAGCTGGCCCAGTTGGTCGCCAGATGGTAAACACCTGTATTTTTGCCGGGCTAATGCTTTAAGAGAATATATCTCAGATAACGGTGAACAATTGAAATTCGATGAAATTAAATACGATCTGATGCGAGTAGAATATGACTACCAATCGGATTCCTGGGGCAGGCTCGAAAAAATGGTCGATGTCAGGGAACTCGATAAAAGTGTGATCATTCCGCGGGTTTCACCAGACGGCAAATATGTCCTGTTTTGCGTATCAGACTATGGCAGTTTTCCGATTTATCATAAAAGCAGTGAACTTTATTTTCTTGATACAAAAACCGGCGAGTACTGGCCTCTGCCAATTAACAGCCGGGAGATGGACAGCTTTCACTCCTGGTCCAGCACTAGCCGCTGGTTCGTTTTTAGTAGCAAGCGTCGCGACGGCCTTTTTGCGCGCCCGTATTTCAGCTATCTGGATGAAAATGGTCAGCCCCACAAACCATTTATTTTACCGCAAAAAGATCCGGCATTTTACAAAACATATTTAAAAACTTTTAATGTACCGGAAATGATCAAAGGACCTGTAAAAACGCGTGCCCAGAAAATCATCCGCATTGCCTACGATAATGAAAATATTCGCAACGCCCGACTGGACCCAAAGGTCGAACCGCGACAACAAGAAGCAGAAGGAGAATCTCTCTACGAATCGAAACCGCAGAACTGATTTTTGAAACCGAGGATTCTATGGAAAAACGACACGTCGAGCATTTTGATAGTTACACACTTTTCTCGTTAACGCCCTGTCCTGACCATCTTTTTATTACCGCTTCGGTTCAGGAAAAACATAAAGATATTACCCGTTTAACACACGACATTTATAACAACATCCTTCCCCTCCTGGAATCGATGGATATGGGAATTGTTCTGGAACGCGTTTTCGGCAGTCTGGATGTTGAATCTGACTTTAGAAACGGCCGTCTTTCTGCATTGCGCGAGGCAGGTTGGGATACTGATTCACCATACACATTTATCGAGGGACAACCTTGTTTTGGTACAGGACTGGCAGGTGTCCAGATACGGGCTATAAGACCATCCAGGGAGCGGGAAAAAATCAAGCCAATAAAAAATGGCGATCAAACTGTAGGCCGCACCTGGCGGCGCAACGGTGCTACTTTTATGATGTTGCAGAACATTCAGGGCAACGGCGCTGCCAAAAACCGCTATGAACAAACCTGCCAGATGTTCGATCATGTTCAAAATATTTTAAACCAGCACGGAGCCGGATTTAAAAATGTGTTGCGCACATGGATATATCTGGATAATATTCTCGACTGGTACGATGTCTTTAACAAATCGCGCAATACCAAATTTACCGAATTCGGCCTTTTAGGTGCATCTGAAAGTCAAAAAAATGAAGCCGAGCGTATCTATTTGCCAGCCAGCACCGGGATTCGCGGACAAAATCCCGCCGGCACCAGCGGTGCTATGGACGTTTTTGTCGCCATTCCCAACGATTCTTCCACCGTGCATGTCGAACACACAGCGGGTGTGCAGCAAAGGTCACCGTACCGATACGGCTCTGCTTTTTCCCGGGCCATGACCCTGCGCGAACACGATTCCAAACATATCCTGTTATCCGGCACCGCATCGATCAACGAGCAGGGTAAAACAGTTTTTATTGATAACCCTGCCGGACAAATTGAGAAAACGTTCTCTGTCGTCGAAGCTCTTATTTCTGACGAAGACGCTTCTCTCGAGGATATTTGTGAAGCTACGGTCTTTTTTAAAAATCCCCAGGATTACGACCACTATCAAAAATACGTCAAGGAAAAAGGGTTAGCTGATCTGCCTGCCGTTTACGTAATTGCCGATGTGTGCCGGGACAATTTACTCTTTGAAATCGACGCCGCTATCTCGTTTGAAATTTAATAAACAATGATGGCAAAATTATATTTTCAGACTGGCTCTATTTTATTTTTAAATCGCTTGTATACAAAAGCCGTAATTAAAGATTTAAAGATCATTGACGGGATAAAAACAATTGCGCCATATAAAATGATTTCTGTAAATTTTATGCTCTTCCCCTGAACCAGAATGAGATTCCCGGCCATCCACGCGCTTCCTATCAACAATAAAACAACTTGCCCGGTCACAGCAGCATAAAAGCAAGCTGCAAACGAGTGTCGTCCTTTCAGAATGACTGAAATGAGAAAAGCAGTCAGTGGCAGGGCAATCAAATAACCGAACGTAGGCTGCAGCACATATCCAACTCCTCCGCCATGCGCAAAAATAGGCAGTCCGATAATGCCAAGGAGCAAATAAACCACCTGACTCAACACAGCCCACCGTGTTGGCAGCAAGGCAGCAGCCATGACGGTGAAAAGCGTTTGCAACGTAAACGGAGCCAGAACAAACGGAATTTTGATAAATGCCCCGATTGCTGTAAGTGCAGTAAAAAAGGCAGAGTAGGTCAAATATCTGGTTTGTCTTTGCATGCTAACAAGATATTAAATTCCGGGATAAATAAAAAGGAAATACCTCAGTTTCAATTCCAACAATGGGTCACAAAACTTGTGAATAACACATTATAATTTCCAAATTTATAGAATGATACAATATTGATGCAGAAAAGATTTGTGACCCATTGTTTTAGCTTAGATAGAGCATATCAACCGATAACTGATCTTTTACATAAAAAGCTACTTTAATCTTGACTTTCCGGCCTTGCATGTCTAAATTTTGTGTTTAATTTTTGAGCAGACAAAAGAGCGTTATTTTGAGAAAACTCTTGATACATCTTTTCATTATCATCTCATTTCTTTCAATATCGAACGGATTTGCCAGGACAATCACTTCTTTTCATTTGAATTTTGCGGATACTGTCAAACCCCCGAACTCTTTGCTTTCCTATAGAAAACTGGCGCGCCCCAAAATCGGACTTGCTTTGAGCGGAGGCGGGGTTCGCGGAATTACCCAAATAGGCGTTCTCGATGCACTTGAAGATCATGACATTCCTGTCGATTTGATAGCCGGTTCCAGTATTGGCGCGGCTGTGGGAGCTTTATATGCTGCGGGCTACTCTCCGGAAGAAATGATGCAGATCGTCCGGACAGTAGATTGGAACACCTTGCTCCGTGACGAACCGGAGCGGTCTTCCCTCTTTCTCGGCGAAAAACAGGAACGTGGCCGTGCTCTGTTTCAGGTCCGGCTGGATGATCTTAAACCCGTTATGCCGGAAGCATATACCGCCGGACAAAAACTTACCCAACTGTTCACCGACCTGACGTTGAATGCGCTTTATCATGCTTCTGATTTTGACGATTTGAAAATTCCGCTCGTCATTATTGCCTCGGACCTCTTGACAGGACAAAAAGTCATTCTAGATCACGGCGATCTGGCAATGGCTATTCGATCGTCCATAGCCATTCCGCTGCTCTTCTCACCTGTTGAAAGCGACTCTGCTATGCTGCTGGATGGCGGTATTTGCCGGAACATACCAGTGACCGAAGCACAGCAAGCCGGGGCTGATGTAGTGCTTGCTGTTAATTCCACATCACCGCTGCGCCAACGAAAAAACATCCAGGCACCATGGGAAGTCGCTGACCAGGTGACGACGATTATGCAACAAGATAACAATGCCGGACAGTTAAAAGCCGCCGATGTTGTCATTGATTTCAGCGATTTAAAAATCATTTCCACTGATTATGCCGCTATTGACAGCCTGTACCATGAAGGCCGGCGCCGGGCTTTGAACAGGATTAATAAGATTAAAAGTCTGTTGGCACAATCACCACACTATAAAGATTACCGTTCCTTCTCTGTAAGACAAGTCGTGGTGAACGGCTTTGACGATTCCCTGTTCGCTAAAATCAAACAGCCAGGCCAATATTCCACTCGGGATATTTATGATATGATGACCGATCTTTACAAAACCGGCCTGTTCCGGGATATCCATTGTACGCTCCAGGCTACAAAAAGTGATACAGTGCTGGTCTACCATGTGGCACCATTTCCCCGGTTGCGCGACGTTCAGTTTACCGGAAATACTCACATCCCGGACGAGCAGCTTCGCCAACCTTTTCTCCCGCTCATTGACGGTCCGTTAAATGTTAAAAAATCCACCAAAGCCCTGGAGAATATGTTGCGAATTTACCGGCAACGCGGTTATTCGCTGGCGGAAATTCAGGACATTCATTTTTCAGAAAAAACAGGATGCGCTGAAATCATTATCGCTGAAGGAAAGTTGAATAACATAACCTTTCAGGGAAATGAAAACACCAAAAGATTCATAATCTCCCGCGAGTTTACACTAAAACCCGGGGATATTTTTCAACGGGAAAAGGCAAAAGAAGGCATTGAAAATATTTACGCTACCGGACTTTTTAACGTCGTTACTATGGGATGGCGTAAACAGCAGGATTCCTACAAGTTGAGCATTAATCTCATCGAGACGCCACCGCAGGTGATTCGATTCGGACTGCGGCATGATAACGAGAGATTAACACGCGCATTTCTGGAATTTTCGGATGAAAATTTTTACGGCATGGGTAATGATTTGACCGCTCATATTCAGTACGGTATGCGCGATTTCAAATCGTTTCTCAACTTTCGCGCCGACCGGATTTTTCGCACCTATTTAACAAGTCATTTAAATGTCCATCACAACATAACCGATCATTATGCCTATGAAAACCTGGAAAAAGTGGGCGAATACAAACGGATTTCTACCGGTATGCGTTTACAACTGGGCCAGCAAATTGCCCGTTTCGGTACCTTGTTTGGTCACTTGCGTTTCGAGGAAATCGACATTGACAGCCTGAGCGGTACAGGATACGACCGCGGCAGCCTTAGCATTAACACGATCGGTCTGAGAACTGTTATTGATACGCGGGACAGGAGGCCTTTTCCGCGGTCCGGTAAATATCACGTTTTTTTCTATGAAGTCTCATCCGGGCTGGTTTTGGGCGCTGACAAATCTTTTTTCAAGGTGATGAACCGGTTATCAACTTTTACCACCCTGGGCAAACGGCACACTTTCTGTCCCAAATTGGTGTGGGGCGCTTCTGATATGACTACACCGTATTCCGAGCAATTCCGCCTGGGCGGTTTTGACTCCTTTTTCGGCTTGCGGGAAGGTCAGTTATGGGGCCGCAACATGCTGCTGTTGAGTCTCTCTTACCGGTTATGGCTTCCCGATCTGTGGATACTTGACACGTATTTATCTTTACGTTATGACCTGGGTGCTACCTGGATGAAAGTTGAGCACATTACCACAGACGACTTTCTCAGCGGCTACGGAGGTGCCCTTTCCATAAAGACACCATTCGGTCCGTTTGCTATAGGTTACGGATTTACCGACCGCGGGCAACAGGCGTTCTATCTTTCCATGGGCTATGAATTTTAATCGTTCACCAGCCAATAAATTATTATTTGAAAAAATAATGCAGTCCGGCTTGTGGAATGTACATGTAAACATCTCCCTGGTTCGAGATGCTCAACGGCCACTCGAAAGCAAATCGAATATTGTCAGTTATCTTGAGTTCAAGCCCAAGACCGATCCCGCCGAACAGGGTCTGATCGAATTCACTTTCTTTAGAACTGGTGCCAGTGGGCATATAAGAATAAGTCTCTTCATTTTTTATCTTGTACTGATACTCCTGTACCTTGTACGTTTCATGCGAAAAAAAGGAACTGATCCCTGCCAAAAGATAGAATCGAGACCTGTCTGATTTGTGTAAAATCTTAAAAAGGGTCAATCCAGCGCTTCCGTCAGTCTCTCTTTCTATCGAACGTTCCTCCATGACTATTTCTGGCGGAATCCAGACATCCCGGTCATAGGATCGCGTATAACCTGGTGACATTTCAGTATCATTTGTGTACGAGATAAACCCGGCTGTAATTTGAAAGCCAAAAGACTCTCTCATCTGGCGATAGGAAAAGCCAATGCCGGAAATTTGACCGGCAGCAAAACCCAAACCGTGCTGCAATTCACACGGGAATACCTGCGACGCTGACAGCAATAAAACGGTTGCTAACAGAACAAAGTGTTTCATATCAGCCTCTCTATTTGTGCATTTTGAAATGCATATAATTAAGTTAATCCTCTGAGTTAATTTCCATCACCACACGAAAGCCGGTATCTGTAAATTTGTGAGTGGCGCGGGCGCTGTGACGGGCGGCGCACCGGCATCCGATCGGAAACGTATCCCAGCCGCCGCCGCGAATGACCCGGCGCACGCCTTCCTCCGGACCGGTGGGATCGGTCTGTGGCTCAACCGTCACATCGGACTGGTAAAAATCTGCGCACCACTCGGCAACGTTTCCGGACATGTCGAAAAGTCCCCAGACATTAGGTGGCTTTTGGGCAACAGGATGCGTTTTGCCACCGCTGTTTTTGGCGTGCCAGGCCACACTGTCAGCCGATTGGCAGCCGCTGAAGGCGCACTCTTTTCCGGCTGTGCAGGCATATTCCCATTCCGCTTCCGTGGGCAAGCGATAAGTTCGATTCTCTTTTTCGGATAACTTTTCACAAAAAGCAACGGCATCGCGCCAGGAAACTTTTTCAACCGGATGATGTTCGCCCTTGAACTGACTGCGATTCCGCTCCATCACTGCTTCCCACTGCGCCTGGGTGACTTCCGTGGAGCTGATCCGAAACGATTTTGTTAACATGACTTTACGGAGTTGCTCATCCTGTTGATGACCTTTTTCGTCGTAGGGACTGCCCATTTCAAACGAACCAGCCGGTATATACACCATATCCATTCCTATAGAATTCTCCAATACATCACCCGGTTTCTGCGCATGCAGCAGGCAAAAAACTGACAATACCACCAGCCATATCATTGTAAATTTCATAACCATCCTCACAAAAAGCCAGAGTTATTCTTCCAGGCCCATTAAATCTGCTGTCCACTTTTCATTGGCAGCCATCATTTCATCCCAGGTGACCCAGGTTTTTTGATAAGCGGCCATCCGCCCAAGAATCGTGGTCAAGTTGCTGCGCACACTGGGTTCGACTGTGCTGTTTTCATATCGGCCATTGATAACGTTGTTGTGAAACTCTTTTATATTCCACACTGCGCCACTTTCATACAAATTTTCCACACGTCCGCCTTTATAGGGACGCTCACCCTTAATCCAAACTTCGCCGAAATAGTCAGTATGCGCGGTTCCGCTTTCACCGTAAACCCGGCAGGTAATATCGTCATAGCCCTGGCCCAGTTGTTTTGAATGAAAAGTGATCAGAACGTCATTCGGAAATTCAAAAGTAACGGAAAAATAATCATGGCAATCCCCGTACGCTCTATTCTGACCGGCGCTGCCGGTAGCTCTAACCGGATTGTCATCCAGAAACCAGACCGCTACATCCAGAGCGTGAATATTTTGTTCTGTAATCACATCACCGGAAAGTGTGCGAAACAATCCCCAGGCTCTGAGTTTGTTCTCTTTTGAAATGTTGCCGTTGTCAAAATAGTGGTACATTCGATCCCACGTCGGCCCGCAGTGATAAACTGCCTCGCCACAGACCACATGGCCAATCTCACCGTACTGGACGCGCTTGACTGCTTCTTGAAAATACTCATGTGTGCGTGTCTGGAAGTCGACAAGATAAACCAGTCCGTTGGTGCGCGCCTCGTTGCCGCTTTGTTGAACGCTCATGCAGCCAGGCACATCTACTGCAATGGGTTTGGCCAGGTACACGTGCTTTCCGGCTTTAACGGATTCTGCCGCCTGCGCCGGATGGAAATAAGGCGGACTGATGATCGCCACGGCATCAACATCCGTTTCAAGTAAGCGTTTATAGCCGTTCAAGCCGGTGAAACGTCGTGCAGGTTCGACTATGAGTTCACTGCCAAAATTATCCACCCGCTCCTGAAAGTAATCTGCAGCCGCATGAATCTCATACCCGCCGTGATCGCGAAAAAGTCGTGCGATCCACGTACCTCGTCCGCCTGTACCAATGACACCCAATTTTATCTTTGAATTTGCCTGAGAGCCGCGCACGAGCCGGCTATCCAAAATGGTAAATGTTGCGGCCGCTGTGCCGGCACTTTTTAAAAAATCACGTCGATTAAAGTGTTTATCCATCACATCCTCCTGTTTTCTGACATGCCCAGCTTTTGTATTTATTGAGAAAGCAATTGTTGATTCATATTCCGCCAGGCGCTGATGGACTGTTCAAGATTGTCCGCGACCGGCGTATCAAGTCCATAGCCTTGCAATCCAATCGGACCATGATATTCAATTTGATGCAAGACGTGCAAAACTTTAGAAACATCGAACTCACCCTTGCCCAGCGGCTGAATGAGTCTGTCCCAGTCACCCTGGTAATCCGCACCGTTGATTGTCACCATCGATAAAAAGGCTCGCGCTTTTCTCAGCGTTTTATTAACGTCCCGTCCGCCGTTGCGCAGCCAGTGGCACAAGTTGAACGTGATCCCCACATTGGGACGATTCACTTTTTGAGCAATGCGAAGAGCATCGTCAATGGTCTGCATTAAAAAACCATAATGGGGATATAAAGCGACCTCGAGCCCGGCAGGTTCTGCCAAATCGGCAATGGCATGAACGACTTTTACGGCTGAGCTGTCGCCGGCCTGCTCGGAAGGAGAATAATCATCGCTGCGGATTGGCACCCACAAAGTCACGTCCCGGTTGGCCAGTTTTT
The DNA here is from genome assembly GCA_964607755.1 of uncultured Cytophagia bacterium. GTDB lineage: Bacteria > Zhuqueibacterota > Zhuqueibacteria > Residuimicrobiales > Krinioviventaceae > CAZSMC01. Next base: position 26,121 of record CAZSMC010000026.1, read on the forward strand.
GTACGGCCTGCTCCAGACCATCGTTATAACGCACAGTATCTTTATCAGCCCAGACATCCAGATAAACGGCATAAAGACGCATGCCATGCTGGTCCAGGGCGTCGAGGCAAGCCTCAAGGTTTTGCACGCCTGTGTGATCCATACCATTGTAGCCCAGACCGTGCAGCAGTTCCACTTGCTGCTGGACAGTCTGGTGCTCCTCATCCTGAGTGCCGGTATCCATGGCAAAAAACGGATTAACCTCAATTGGCGTAATCCGGATGTTCCGATAAGCAACCGGCCCGTGATCGCCCTGCAGCATCAAAGGTCCGGTGGGCTGTTCGTCCTGTAGCAAGCTGGCACGCGTAGGTCCGGTCAACTCGACATTGTCATGAATGAGATAACCGTTGTGATAGACCTTGACAAATCTGGCGTTTTCAATTTTGTGATCTTTAGAAATAAAACGCGGTGTGCGAAATTCGACTTCAAACCACTGCCATTTTCCCGGCGGCCGGGCCGCATCAACGTCTGGCGAATGGCCTTGAAAACCTTTGGGCGAGCGATTTTCATCCCATCTCTGATAAATGCCGCCACATTCATTGCCAGGATAATGTGAATCTTTGTTATAACTGTCCCGGATTTGAATTTCGTACCGGCCCATAAAATAAACGCCGGAATTCGAACCCTTCGGCACCATGAATTCAACATGAGCGCGAATATCTTCATATTTTCCTTTTGTGATGAGATGTTCCGTCCGGCCTTCCTGGCCGTTTACATAGATGCCGCGACCCGGTGATGTCTGAAAATGTTCATGATCATTTGACAACTGTACGCCGCCGACAATTGTCCATTCCCCAACCGGGGCTTGCCATTTGGAGAAATCCGGTTTTATCAGATTTTCTCGCAAAGGCTGGGCTAAAATAGATTGAGCCAAGATAAAAATGAAAATCAAGAAATTGAAATTTTTCATATGGTCCCCATTATTTTTTCATAATCCAAATCATTGTTGAAAATTCGAACGTTCAGGAAAGCGGTTTTTATTTTAATTGTTCATACAATTGTGTTTGAAAAAGTTCAAAAATGCACCGCGGATATTTATGGCCAGCAATTTTAAAATAGTGATTTTTTTATAAATGTCAAATACATACGTATAATTATCACATTCTTGGTACATTAATTTGCGCATAAAAATATTGATTTTGTGAACAGATTATTTTAAAATAACAGGTTACATAAACACGAGTGAAAAAAGTTGCACAAAAGTAATAGCACTTTGTAATAAAATCACATATATCTGCCATCCCTTGAACGGCAAAGCTGCTGAAAATTTTTTGGGAACATCCTCACAAATAAAGTATTAAAGGATCGTAAAAAAATTTTCAGCAAACGTGACCTAAATACATTTAACTCTTTGGGTAGCGTATTTTAATTACTTTATATTGATTTTCAATTGTACTCATGCTAAGGAAAACTGTTATATTTAGAATTTTGCAGGACAAACATGCACATTAGACCGTTACAACTTTTTGTTCTTTTACTTCTTTCGTTGTCCTTTTCCATTCCCTTACACGGTGTTGAATTTACGTCTTCCAATCTGCCCATCATAAAAATCGACACGCACGGACAACGCATTCCTTATGACAATCCCCGCATCTCCGCAGACATGCAGATCATTTATAATGGACTCGGGGAAAGCAATCATCTGAATGATGCCCCAAATGTATACAACGGCAAGATTGATATTGAAATTCGCGGCCACAGTTCTGCCGGCTGGGCCAAAAAACAGTACGCCATCGAAACCCAAAACGACGATGGAAGTAACCGAAACGTCAATCTGTTCGGTTATGGTGGTGAAAACGATTGGGTGTTGAATGCGCCTTATATCGACAAATCCTTTCTCCGTAATGTTCTCGCTTTTAAGTTCTCCGGAGAGCTCGGTCAATACGCCTCCAGGACGCGGTATTGCGAACTCGTTCTCAATGGAGATTACAAGGGTTTGTACATTTTTATGGAAAAAATAAAACGTGATGATGATCGTGTCGATATTGCAGAGCTCGATTCTGGCGATACCCACGGTGATGACGTGTCCGGCGGCTATATACTGAAAATCGATAAAACTGATTGGGAACAGGATGACGGCTGGACTTCAAAATATTTGCCTCTGTCTGGTTCAACCAAAAAAGTTTTTTATATTTTTCATGATCCGAAACACGACGAATTGGTCGATGAACAGAAAAATTACATTCATTCTTTTATGGATGAATTTGAAGATTTGATGAAAAGCGACCATTACGCGGATTCTATCACCGGTTACACTAACCTAATCGATGTGAAGTCATTTATCGATTATCTCCTGGTCAATGAAATCAGCAAAAACGTGGACGGCTATCGCCTGAGCACCTACATGTACAAACGCCGGAACACGAACGGCGGCAAGCTCCATATGGGGCCGGTATGGGATTTCAATTTAGCCTTCGGCCTGGCCGATTATTACGATGCACACGATACGGACGGCTGGATGGTCGAAGAACTCAGCGTTGGCCAGGGCATCAAAAGAGATAACTGGCAAACACCGTTCTGGTGGATGAAACTTGTTCAGGATCCACGATTTTGCAGTCAGCTCGAAAAACGTTGGTTTGAACTGCGGCAAAACGTTTTTGACATTGACCGCATTCACGCTTATATCGATGCGGTTGCTGATACTCTGGAGCAAGCCAAAGAACGCAACTTTGAATTGTGGACCGGACCAGGCGAAAAAAAGGCGCCCGGTGACGGTTTTTGGCCCGTTCCCGAGGTGTTTTATACATTTGAAACCTATCAGGATGAAATTGATTTTTTAAAAGCCTGGATTGAACAACGCATCACCTGGATGGATAACAACATTGCATCCCTTTCAGGTACTGAGCATCAACGCAGCATTCCCAACGATTTTGTACTCTATTCAAATTATCCCAATCCATTTAACACAACAACAACCATTCATTATAGCATACCCCATGCCGGATATGTTAACGTCACGATTTACGATGGTCTTGGACGCCGGGTCAAAACTCTTGTCGATGATTTTGCCACGCCGTCCGAGTATCGTATTCAATGGTATGGTAAAAATACAACGCACAAAAGTGTTGCCAGCGGTGTTTATGTGGTTCGGATTAAATTTGAACAGCGGGTAAAGGAGATGAAAATATTGTTACTACGTTAAGTTGCGCAAAAATTTTCATTTATGAAAGAACAACAACATGAGTTTTTCACTTGCATTATTTATTTTTTTTTATATATTGGTTAAATCTTATAGAAATGTACATGATTATAACAAAAATGTAAAATAAAGCAACACTTTGTTATTAACAATTTCGTAAATCAGGATGATAGAATGCTTTCTTGGATGTCTTTCACTTTAAAATTATGGCATTGTCTCGCCGAATTGTATAATTCGAACAATTATGCAATTATTTATTTGCGTTCAGCATTCATCAAGTCTAACATTTACAAGCCCAGGTATTATTCCCGCCTCATGACAATTCACACCGAGAAAATCGAAATTCAGTATCGCAAGGTCATGATTTTTAGAGTGATTGAACTGACAAGACATTTTATCCATCTAAATCATTTAAAAATGAAGTAAAGGAATCAAGGGAAAAGATATGAAGAGCCAAAGTATCTACACACGTTTCTTACTTGTATTTGCTCTGATCCTGTTCGGTATCTCAGCAGCGGTAAACGCTCAGACCACCGGTAAACTTTCCGGTAAAGTCGTAGACGCCGAAACAGGTGAACCCTTGCCAGGAGCAAATGTACAAATCGTTGGCACTCAGATGGGTGCTGCGACGTCTATGGACGGTGAATACTTTATAATCAATGTGCCGCCCGGGACGTATGATGTCAAGGCACAGTATATTGGATATACACCAATGACTGTGACCAACGTTCGCGTTGGTGTTAACCGTACAACCGACCAGGATTTCAAACTCCAGCAAGAAGTTATCGCAGGTGAAGAGGTTGTGGTTGAAGCGGACAAAGTGATCATTAAAAAAGACCAGACCAGCTCAATTCGTAACGTGTCGTCCGAGCATATGGAAATTCTGCCCGTAGAATCTGTCGGTGCTGTAGTGAATTTGCAGGCTGGCGTTGTGGTCGGTCACTTTCGCGGCGGACGAAGTGGCGAGGTGAATTATATGATCGACGGCATGCAAGTTACAGATGCCTTTAACCACAGCCAATCTATCGGTATTGACAAAGAAGCCGTCGAAGAAGTTGAGGTGATTAAAGGGACTTTTAACGCCGAATACGGACGCGCTATGAGCGGTATTGTTAACCAGGTGACAAAGAGTGGCAGCAATGAGTTTCATGGCTTTGCCAAGGGTTATCTGGGTAATTACCTCACACCGCATAAAGATATCTTTATCGGCCTCAAAGACACTGAATTCGACCGCCGTCAGGATTATCAATTTCAGTTAAGCGGTCCGGTTATCAAAGACAAAGTCAACTTTATGGTTAATTACCGTCACCAGGACAATAAAGGTGAACATAACGGCATTAATCTGTTTTTACCGGACGATCTGAGTTTCTTCAATACAGATGATTCCACTCAATGGTACTCTGAAAAAAGCGGTGACAGCTCTTTTGTGCCAATGGACTGGAGCGAAAGTCATAATTTCACCGGTAAACTGAGCTCAAAGCTGACGGATGACATCAAACTTTCACTTCTCTACATCTATAACCAGTGGAAGGGCCAGGGTTACAGCCATAGCTATAAATACAAACCTTACGGGCGCTCAACAGGCTACGACCAATCTCACATGGCTGCTCTGACCCTGAATCACATGCTCAGTTCGCGATTATTCTACGTCCTTAACTTGAAATATTCCGATGACTGGAATGCCAGCTATTTGTTCGAAAATCCGCTCGATCCGGGATACATTCATGAAAGATATAACAATGATACAGGCCCGGGATTCTTTTTTGGCGGTCAGGATCGTGGTCATTACGAACGAAACATGTACAGCTCTCAGGTAAAATTCGATTTAACCTGGCAGTTGCACGAAAATCACAGTATTAAAACCGGTCTTGACTTTGTACAGAATAAAATAGATGTTTCCAATAAAACAGTGCTCAACTGGTATGAATTGTACGACCCGGCAAACACAGATAGATACAGACCCTGGGTTATGGGCGATTCTTCCCGCTCCTCGGATATTTACCATAAGAAACCAATCGATTTCTCCGCTTATGTTCAAGACAAGATGGAATTCGAGGAAATGGTGTTGAACGTTGGTGTGCGTTACGATTATTACGATCCAGAGACCACCTATCCCACAGACCGCAGAAATCCGGTTAATCTGATTCAAAGTGCCCCACAAACCGATTATGTCGAAGCGGATCCCCAGTATCAGATCAGTCCGCGTCTTGGCCTGTCGTACCAGCTAAGTGATCAGGCACTGCTGCACTTTAGTTACGGTCACTTTTTCCAGAGACCGCCATACGAAAACTTTTACCAAAACAATTCACTGCTCATTGCTCCATCGAACTTTGAGACAACCCAGGGCAATCCTCAGTTAAAGGCTGAAAAAACCGTTCAATACGAAATCGGTTTGTGGCAGCAGTTAACTCGTGGTATGGGCCTGGAAGTGAATTTATTTTATCGCGACATTTATAATCTGCGCAGTGTTGCTATTCGTTATACCTATAATCAGCAAATCTATGGTCTTTATACCAACAAGGATTATGGCAATGCCAAGGGGCTGGAAGTCACGTTTGACTGGGAGCTGGATAACGTTTATGCCAATGCCAATTACACGCTTCAATATACCCGTGGCAATGCTGACAATCCATCAACTACGTACAGCCGTCTGGGGAATAACCTGGATCCAATCCCGCGTCTTATCCCCATGAGCTGGGATCAACGCCATACATTCAATACAAGCATTGGCTATCAGACAAAAGTATGGAACCTTGCACTCACAGGGCATTATGGTTCAGGTACACCTTATTCCTTCAGTCCATTACCAGAATCGAGACTCGCAGGTGTGCTGCTCTATCCGAACAATTCGGAAAAACCATCTACATACAGCTTTGATCTGAATGGTTACTATAATTTCCAACTTCCGCGCAATTTGAGGCTTCAGCTTCAGGTTTACGTCTATAACCTGTTCGACACACTTAATGAGTATGGCGTTTACGGGCGAACAGGTCGAGCTTATACCGATATCATTCTGGAATCTGAGCGTAATAACCACAGAAGCGATTTCAATACCATTGAAGATGTACGTCAGAATCCAGCTATGTACAGCTCTCCAAGAATGGTCAAAGTTGGTTTAGGAATTATGTTCTAATAAAACATCAATAACGATCTGAAAATTATCCATAGATTTTGGAGGTAATTTAATGTTAAAATTTTCAAGGATTAACAGTCTTCTGCTGGTTCTTTTATTGGTCTGTACAGCAGCGTTTGCGCAGACGAAGTCATATGAAGGTCCTCAGGACCCGGCAGGCGACCCTGCTGCTGAGAAACTTGGTTATATGGAAGGCAATGCTGTCCGCTGCCAATTCCGTAATACCACAGAATTATCTGACTGGGGTACCGGTACAGACCCCTATGCGACAAAATGGCCCAACGATTTTCGCGGCAGTAAAATGAACGACGGTATCGGCTTGCTCATTGGTGCCCGTATCTTCATCAAGGACGACGGAGACACAACAACAATCGACCAGCAAGTCGTTGACGACCCCGCGCAAATCCAGGCCATGTTGGCGGATAGTGCACTGCATACACTGTACTATTTGCAAACGAGTTATCGTGAAGAAATGGATACCGATCCCACCGGTCAGGTAGAATGGGCTCTGTATCCACCGCGTGGTTACGCAAACTATGACCTGCCAGATGCGCCGCCGGCCATGGCCAGTAAACCGAGCTCCTGGCCCGATGTCTGGCCATCTTCCGGTTTTGAAACCAAATGGCCCGGTGCCTGGAATGGCCGTTTTGGTAAAGACGTGTTCCGCGCTGACGAAGAGTGCTACTTTGTCGCTAACGATGCCCAGGACCAGGAAAACCTGGTGGAAGAAGCCAAAGTGCGTTACTATCCACGTCCCGGTTACTTTATCGGTGACCTTGATCCGCAAATGAGTGTGCAGGTAGGGTTGCCCTGGGGCGGTATTGGCATCCGCGTTGCCCAGCGCGGCTTTCAGTGGAATAATGCCCAGGCGCGCGATGCGATTTTCTGGGAATACTCTATCTCGAATATGACCCAGTATGACCTCACTGAAGTGGGTTTCGGATACTGGGTTGACAATGCCATAGGCGGCAATGACGGCAACGATGAACTGGCAGCTTTTGATACCTTTCTCGATTTGGCTTATTCGTGGGATGTCAACGGTATCGGTGACTATGGTCTCAAAGTTGGAACCATGGGTTTTGCTTATCTGGAATCTCCTGGTAATTCCACCGACGGTATAGACAACGATGAGGACGGCCTCATTGATGAAAAACGCGATAATATTGTTCTGCCGGGCGAGGAAATGATCGGTCCTACGGAGGGCATCACTAATCTGGATAACTTTTTAAAATATTATCAATTAAAAGAAGAAGACCTCCGCCCGCACTTTGCCGCGGATGAAGATCAGGACTGGGATTCTTTTGACGATAAAAACGGTAACGGCGTGTGGGACGAAGGCGAGGACCTCAATGATGACGTTGGCGTGGACGGAAGCGGTCCCAATGAATTGGGCTACACCGGACCCGACGCGGACGGCACCGAAGGCAATGGTCGCCCGGACCTCAAAATTGGCGTCGGTTCCGAACCAGACTTTGGACTGGTTGATGTGACCGAATCCGATATGCTCGGCCTGACGTCATTCCGGTTGTTCCCGATTCCGGAACATACTCCACCCTATAAATACTGGTTCAGAAACGATGAATCCATGTGGGAACTGGTTGGACAGGATTCACTGGTGCCCTATATCGGCACCGTATCCAACCTGGCAGAAGTGTTCGCCACCGGCGTGTTCCCGCTCTATGGCGGAAACACTGAACGTATTTCTATGTCCCAGTTGCACTCCTGGGATGACGGCTCTAAAATCAAAGCTGGCGATCCGGTGGAAAATCCGCCGATCTCGCTGTTCAACTTGAAACGAATCGTTCAGATCATTTACGAAACAGATTATCGCTTTGCCATGCCTCCAGTTATGCCAACCCTCACCGCTACAGAAGGTGACGGCTTTGTTCTTTTAACCTGGGATAATGATGCTGAAATCAAAACCCGCGATCCGTTCATGGGCAATGAAAACGACTTTGAAGGCTACAAGCTCTACAAAGCCTCAGACCGGAACCTGACAGACGCTATCCAAATCACTGATGGACACGGCAAAGCCAGAGAACGCGCGCCATTGTTCCAGTGCGACCTGGTCAACCGGCGTCAAGGCTTTGTAGATTACGGACTCGTAGATGGCATGAGCTTTTATCTGGGTGAAGACAGCGGAATCCGCCATTCCTATAAAGATGAAAACGTGCAAAACGGACGAACCTACTACTATGCCCTGGTCGCATACGACTATGGTATTCCTGACATCGGAGTTCGTCCCACGGAAAATAATTTTGAACTCAAAGTGGATAAAGCAGAAAATATCATATTTACATCAAAAAATGTTGCTGTTGCTACACCGCGCCAGGAAGCAGCCGGCTATAACCTCGATGCTGAAGCTGAAATCATTCCAACCGAGACAGTGGGCCACGGCTCGATATCAGCCCAACTATTGGCAAAAAAAGCGGCCAAAGACGGCGCAATTTACAAGGTTAAATTCGATGTCGAACGCGTCCGCGAGGTTCGCTGGGTCGATTACGGCGTGCACTGGGCAACAAATGGCATTCGGGTATTTCGCAAACAAGACGGCACAGAAACAATGATCTATCAGGAAAACCCGGAAAATCCAGGTCAAATGCTGGTCGATTCTACCGAATCGCTCGGCTATTGGTATCTCAAACCCAACGGCGCAACCTCTGATTTATTCGACGGCATTAACATCACCATTAACACCCCGGTCATGGAAGCCGAATATGATTATCTCAATTCCGGCTGGATTAAAGGTGAAGCCCCCATCTACATCACGCCATCCGAAGAAGACGCCAAATACTTTCCGTGGGATTATGAAATCGTCTGGACCGATTCCGGATATCCGCTGGATATGGAAATATCCAGAACAACACGTGTGGAAGATGAAAACGGCGTCCGCATTACCGATAATCTGCTCGGCCAGGGCGTCACGCTGCCCTTCTATGTGCAGAACAGCAGTGTCATCGACAGCACAACCACCGAACCGCTGAAAATGACACTGGTCGTTCATGATATCGACGAATCAGGCGCCTTTGAAATGACCCAGGATAAAATCTATGTCGGCGCAACTGACAGCCGCTTCGGCCGATGGGCCGGTACCGTCTTTGCCATCGACTTTACCGATGCAACTGAAGACGATCTGGCTGCCTTGCCCTCAGATGCCGCTTATCAGGTGCGATTTATTAGACCGTTCTGGGAATCGGACTCGCTCATGTTCAAGATGAACCTGAACGAATCCACAGACGTCACTGATATGAAGGAAAAGCTCAAACAGGTCAAAGTCGTACCCAATCCGTACGTATCGACTAATGCGCTGGAACCGTCTCTGGCCAACAAAGAATTTAACCAAAGACGGCGTATCATGTTTACTCATGTCCCGTCTAAAAGCACAATCCGTATATTCACACCAAGCGGTGTGTTTGTCGATGAAATCAATGTGCAAAATGACCAGGACACTGGTATGGCCTACTGGGATTTGTTGACCAAGGACGGACTCGAGGTTGCAGCCGGTATGTACATCTGGCATCTCACAGCCGATGATACTGGAGATGAAATTATGGGTAAATTAGCCATAATTAAATAAGTTGTTAAACAGGCGAAGATAATTTTAAACATAGACGAGGTTATATTATGAGTGGAAACAAAATCCTGAGCTTGTTGCTTATCTCCGGTCTGCTGCTTTTCGGCTTGGTCCCTGCAAGTCAGGCACAGAAAAGTCGAGCCGGTACCGCAACAGCAAACTTTTTAGAAATAGGCTTTGGCAGCGCAGGCTCCGCCATGGGCGAAGCTTATGTCAGTGTTGTTGACGACCTGTCATCCATGTACTGGAACCCAGCCGGACTGGGATACATGGACCAGAGCGAGGTGCAGTTCACAATCCAACCCTGGATTGCTGATATTTCTACCAACTTTGTTGGCGCTGCCCTGGTCCTGCCGCGGGTCGGTACTCTCGGTATGGCAATTACCCAGGTGGGCTATGGTGATATTCCGGTGACTAACCTGGACTATCAGGAAGGAACTGGCGAAATGTTCAGCGCCAATGAATATGCATTTGCGTTCTCTTACTCACGCCGACTGGCACAGTGGTTCTCTTTTGGTGCATCTGCCAAATATGTGACCACCCAAATCTGGCATACTAATGCAAGCGCCGTGGCTTTTGACCTGGGTGTGAAATTGAACACACACTTTTTTTCGCCCACTGGCGACAAAGCCAATGGTATGAATATCGGCATGAGCATTTCAAACTATGGTTCACGCATGTCATTTGACGGCATGGGCTTGCTGCAAACTGTGGACATTCTGCCTGATGAGGAAGGTAACTATCAATTCTCTCCGGCAAAGTTCCGCACTGTAGAATGGGAACTTCCGTTGATCTTTCGTGTTGGTGTTGCCATTCATCCCATTGTGCTCGATCAACATCGGCTGACTCTGGCTGTAGATGCGCTGCATCCGAACAATAATACTGAATCCGTAAACGCCGGCGCTGAATATCAGCTCAAAGTCCCGGCATTCGGCAGCTTTTTCCTGCGCGGTGGCTATAAAGCCCTGTTTATGGACGATTCGGAGTACGGTCCCACATTTGGCGGCGGTGTGTTCATGCACATGCTCGGCAATATTGGACTCAGGCTGGACTATTCTTATAAATCAATGGGTCTGCTTGGCAATTATCACAGTTATACATGCGGTATTACGTTTTAATTCATAATAAATTTATTTTTACAAACAAGACTCTGGCAAACATTGTTTTACCAGAGTCTTGTTTTATTTGTGTAAAAGAATTCTCTTTTCGAATTTTATAAAGTAATGGAGTGACTTTTGTGAAGTTTAGCAAGTTAACATTTTTATTAACGTCCTGTTTATTAGCAAGCGTGTTCATGTTGATGTGCTCTCGGGAACCGGAGCAACCTGAACAAGTTGTGCTGGCAACGGTCGGTGATCGTGTCATTACCCTGGATGAATTCATCCAGCGCGCCGAGTACACGATTCGCCCTCAATATGCCAAAGGCGACGACTATGTGACGAAAAAAATCATTTTTAATTCGCTCATTGCGGAAAAATTGTTCGCCCTTGAAGTAGGCACAGACAATGCCCTTTATCAAAATGAAGATTTTCAAAATTATATTCGGGGACGTCAGGAACAGGCCATGCGAAAATGGCTGTTCCGCAAGGAAGGCGTGGAAAAAGTGAATCTGGATACTGCCAAAGTGAAAAAAGCATTTCGTTGGGCAGGCCGCAATTACCTGGTAGAATACTTTAGTGTCCCTACCAAACACATGGCCGATTCTGTCAAACTTTGGCTTGACAATCCCGAATTTTCCATGACAGATATTTACTATAAAATCGGTGGCCAGGATACGCTGCCCACTCACCGGGTGAGCTGGCAAAAAGAGGATAGCGACAATATCATTAACGCCTTGTATTTCGATTCGCTTGATGTCGGTGACATTGTCGGGCCAATCAAAGTTGAAGATGGATTTTACACTACCATGCGCATCAAAGACTGGGATGAAAATATTGCCATCACCAACGAGCAGATCAAATTGCGCTGGCACGATGTGACTGACCGGTTGAAACAAATCGAAGGTCAAGAAATTTATGAGAACTTTGCACTCGATGTGATGAGCGGCAAACGTGTGGAATTTGAAAGAGACACGTTTTTCGCACTTGTCGATTTGATCAAACCTTTTTATCTCATTCCAGAAGAAGAAAAACGAAAAGCTTTTAATGCCAAATACTGGCATGATGAAGAGCCGGGAATAAAATTCGAGGATGTCAAAGGCAGTTTCGATACCATCAAAGATCAACCGCTGCTAACTATAGACAAAGAGACCTGGACAGTTGAGCGGCTCCGCAATGAAATCGCCCTTCATCCGCTCGTGTTTCGCAAAAGAAATCTAACAGACCGGACTTTTCCTGAACAATTAAAACTTGCCATTGTGGATTTGATTCGTGATAAATATCTGACCAAAGAAGCGTATAAACGCGGATTTGACAAGATCAATTTTATCGAACAGGAAAAATTGATGTGGCAGGATCAGGCCATCTCCCTCTTTCATCAAAAACAATATTTACAAAATGCAGGATGTACCACGAATTTCCGCAAAGAGCCGATGAAAGTGATCAACGATTATCTTAACGATTACGTAGACAGCTTGCAGACAAAATACAGCGATCAAATCAAAGTCAATATGGACATTTTCAAAAAGATCGAACTAAGCCGTATTGACATGTTTGTCGTTGAAAGGAATGTGCCATATCCTATTAAAGTACCAAGCTTCCCCATGCTAACGACAGATCATCCGTTGGATTATGGTCAGGAAATGACGCAGTAATCACTAAAAAATATGATCGAATAGCAAAAAAAAAGCGGCATAGATTTTAACTATGCCGCTTTTTTATCCATTCAGGTCATTTTTATAATTCATGAGCTCCTCTTGAGGGAACCGATATATAAATCTCCGGCTGGATGCTGGTTTCTTTTTCATATTCTTTGGCAATGGTATTAACAAACTCGTCTACCGACTCTTTTTGCACCAAATTCACAGTACACCCGCCAAATCCGCCTCCGGTCATGCGGGCGCCTAATACACCTTCCTGCTTGCGGGCAATATCAACCAGCAAATCCAGCTCCTCACAGCTCACTTCATAATCATCTCGCAGACTATTGTGCGAGCCATTCATCAGGGTGCCAAACTTGGGCAAATTGCCATCCTCTAACGCATTTATTGATTTTTGTGTGCGTGCATTTTCTGTAATGACATGCCGGCAGCGTTTTCTGATAATCTCCGGCAGTTTGTCTTGCACTTTATTGAATTGCCCTTCCGAAACATCCCGCAGCGCTTTAATATCAGGATAATCGGTTTGCAGCAATTTGACTCCTTGTTCGCACTCGGAACGACGGTTGTTATATTCTGACGTGCCAAGTTCATGCTTGACCATGGTATTGCAAATCACAATATTCACCTGATCCGACGGCAGAGGCACGTGCTGATACTCCAGAGAGCGGCAATCCAAAAACAAGGCATGGTCAGCCTTGCCAAAAACAGATATATATTGATCCATAATACCGCAGTTCATGCCGACGAATTGATTTTCTGCTTTTTGCCCCAAAAGGGCGAGATTTTTATCTTTAAGGGCAGCATTAGCGGTTTTTATCAGGGCAAGTCCGGAAGAAATTTCCAAAGCAGCGGACGAACTCAATCCTGCGCCAACAGGCACATCACTCTCCACATAAATAGAAGCTCCCGGGATATTGACTCCTTCACTTTCCAACACATGGGCCATGCCGGCAATATAATCGCTCCAGGCCTTTTGTTTTTTATTGTCGTTCAAATCGACGGCAATCAACTCGTCCATGTTTTCAGAGTGAATATAAAGCTTGCGGTCATTTGTGGGGACAATCGCTACTGTTGTATAAAAATCGATGGCCATGGGAAACACAAAACCATCGTTATAATCGGTGTGCTCGCCAATGAGATTGACACGACCTGGCGCGCGAAAAACCCGCGGCGATCCGTTAAAATGCTGCTCGAATTTTTTGATAAAATATTTTTTATCCCTGTCCACGTTATCACTCCATTTCGTTTCTAATTCGAAAAATTCCGCTTGACTGTATCGATGAAACGTAATTGCCTTTTAGATGAGAAACTTTTTTCCAATTCTTACCGGCTTGATTATCCGTCTCGATGTAAAAGGCACCGAGACGGATGAATATGTTTTACCAGAAAATAATATAGAGCGAGACAACTGCAATAATGACGATAGCGCCAATGCGTTTCACGCCGGGAGCCACCCTGGCATCAAAATCTTTTCTTTCCGGCATGACGACCGGTTTTTCAAGAGGATTGAACAGCGTAATGACAGTCATGACAATCAAAATAATGATAAACGTAATCGCCATTCTATTCAGGAAAGCAATTTCGATGACGTTCACCGCTTCAAATGCCGGAAGCTGGCCAAAGAAAATGAGTAGTAATCCGTAAAGAATCGGATTCAGAATCAACGCAGCAACACCCGCTTGTTTCGGTGCTTTTTTAACAATCAGCCCAAAAGCGAAAGCAGCTAAAATTCCAGGCGAAATGAAACCCTGAAATTCCTGGATATAAGTAAAAATGCCCTTTAGCGCCGGATTATTCAGCGCCGGTGCAATCATACAGCCGATGAGCAAAAATATCAATGTGGTAATACGTCCTGTCCAGATTATATTTTTCTGCGACGGATCTTTGAATTCAGTTGGGAGCGAAGCAGTAGGCCGAAAAGTTAAGATAATATTTTTTTGTGACGGATCCATTTTAATATATCTTTTAAAAAAATCCATCGTAAATATAGTCGATGCAGAATTCAACATAGAGGCGAGGGAACTCATAACAGCGCCGCCAACAGCGGCAAAAATAAATCCTTTGAGTCCGGCAGGAATGATGTTTCTGATGATAAGCGGAAAAGCTGCATCAGTGGTTGCGTCCGGCCCGGTCATTTCGCTCTTGAATAATTGAAAAGCGATAATACCCGGGATCACGATCACAAAGGGTGTTATAAGTTTTAGAAATGCAGCGAACATGACACCCAATTGGCCTTCTTTTAAACTCTTTGCTGCCAATGTTCGCTGAGTGATGAACTGGTTCACGCTCCAGTAATAAAAATTTGGCAGCCACAAACCAAACACAAGCGCTGTCCAGGGAAGAACTGGATGGTCTGCCGGTAGAATCATGTGCAGTTTTTCGTGGTTGGCTTCATAAAAATTACCGACACCGCCGACCTTGTCCAGACCAATGATGAGTGTAATTAGTCCACCGATGATCAAACTGGAGCCGAAAAAAAGATCAGCCCAGGCAATGCCTTTTAACCCGCCCCACACTGTATAAATAGCAGCGACAATAGCCACCAGCCAGACAGCTTTTGACAAGGTCACTTCCACGCCCAGCGGCCGCGTCCCGGCGAACAAGGTTTCTATTGTCAGTCCGCCGGAATAAAGCACAGAAGCGACAAGCACGAAAACATAAATTAACATGGTATAAAATGCCATCAGGTTACGGGCTATTGGGGAGTACCGGTACTCGAGGAATTCAGGAAAAGTATAAATACCGGCTTTTAAAAAGTGCGGTAAAAGAAAGATAGCCGTAATGACCATTGTGATTGCAGCCATCCATTCATAACTCGCAATCGCTAATCCTGCAGAGCCAGCCCCCTGGCCGGACATGCCCACAAACTGTTCTGTAGAAATATTTGCAGCAATCATGGACAAACCAATTAACGGCCAAATCAATCCCCGGCCGGCTAAAAAGTAATCTTCGCCGGTCTTTTCCTTGCGGCTTTTGTACATGCTGAAAATAACAACGATTCCGAAAAAGGCAATAAAAATAATTCCGTCTGTTAATCCGAACGCCATGTTACTCATCAAATGGTCCTCCTGTTTAATAATGGATCAGGAAACTGAACTTTAATTTCGCTACTGCGGAAAATATACGTTTTTGCAAGTTGATATTTTTAAACGGCTTTTACCTTTTGGCGATGTAAAATAGAATTCAATCTGTTGTTTTGACTCGCTATACTGTTTTTTCTGCAAACGGATTCAATATCCAGAAAATGATAACTCCAAAACTCAGACATTTTCAGGCACAACAAAGGGTTTCCGGTAGGTTTCAGAAACAAACATATTGGCTTCGTAATGCCAGTCACCGGTAAACTTTTCCTGTTTCGTGTCCATGTTCAGCCAGGGGCCAACACGAATTGGAGATTCCTTCAAATCCACTTCATTGGCAGCGAGATGCTCTTTCCACAAGTCAACGATTTCGGCGACCTGTGCAACATCTTGCACGGCTTGTGCAGCCGGTTCAAGGGAATCATTATGTTGCCCAAGAATATAGGAAATGTTTGCTGCGTGGCAAAGCGCTGAAGAGATATGACCTTGTTCGATCTCGGCGTGCAAAATGGAACGGTCCCGTTTGCGCACAGCTTCGATAAAGTTGGCCTGGTGCCCGGCTCCGCCGTCGCCCGGGAATTGTTTGACTTTGTTCCAGTCCAGGTCGTAAAACCATCCGCCGCCGCGACCGCCAGCAAAATAACCGTCCTTGAATTTGACGATATTTCCGGCACGAACCCCATGAACGTGATCCATTGCGTTTGTGCCTTTTTTCATCGGCAAATTTCTGATCTGGATAAAAATATCAATGTCATCGTATTTGTAAAGCGCCAGTTGCGTATTGGGTGTTTGGCCGTCATCTACATAGCCCCAACGTTCCCCGAAACTAATCACCTGTTTTGGTAAACCCTCGGTATGGGTTAAAAACCGACAATCATCAATTTGATGAACACCCAAATTGGCCATATCGCCGTTGCCGGTTTCCCAGAACCAGTGCCAGTCATAGTGAAGATTTTCCCGGCGCAACGGTTTGAGAACAGCCGGACCAGTCCACAGATTGTAATCAACATGTTCAGGAATAGGTTGGGGACCTTTGACCTTGCCAATACTATCCCGTTTTTTGAACCATAACCCGTGAACCCATTCTGCCTGGCCTAATTTCTCTTTTTTGGCATAATTCAGGAACGCGCGCATACCCAGGTCAGATCGGTTTTGCGTGCCGGTTTGCACAATACGGTTATACCGCCGCGCTGCCTTGACCAGTTGCCGGCCTTCCCAAATGTTATGCGAAACCGGTTTTTCTATATAAGCATCCTTTTCTGCCTGACAAGCCCAAATACCGGCAAGGGAATGCCAGTGATTTGGGGTGACAATGACCACAGCCTGGATATCCTTGCGGTCCATAACGTAGCGCATGTCTTTATAAGTATCGACGGTTTCTCCGTCGTCAGTGAATTTCTTTTTTTCACGCGCTAAAATATATTCATCCGGATCGCAAATAGCAGCGACTCTTACGTTTGGAATGTCGCGAAATACACCAATATGCTGAGCGCCTTTGCCGTTACAACCGATAACAGCCACGCGAATTTCATCATTGGCTCCCAAAATCTTGTTCATACTTCCGCTCACAAGTGTCGAAGCTGCAGCAGTCCCTGCAGCGAAAGTCAATGTTCGTCCCATAAAATGACGTCTCGTTATATGATCCATATTTCACCCGATGTTTTATTACTTGTTCTAAATTTTAAATTAACATACAAAAAATATTATTTATTTTAAAGCAAAAAATATTAATATTTTCTTCTCTGCCAAGAAGTTATATGTATAAGCTCAGTTATCGGTTGATAGGCTCTATCTAAACAAAACAATGGGTCACAAATCTTTGCCGCATCAATATTGTATCATTCTATAAATATTGAAATTATAATGTATTGTTTATTTCTTTTGTGACCGATTGTTTAGATTGTAACTGAGGTATTACAGTTATTTCGAAAAGATTCTTGATTTACTCGCTTTTTGATGCTATTTTAAAAGCAAATGATTCGTAGAATTGTTAGAGGATTAAATCATGATTAAAAAAAGCGCCGTTTTACTGTTTCTCACATTGACCGTGGCAGTCTGGGCCGAGTCGGATTATAATGTTCTGGATAAATGGATTATTTATTCGGATAAAGAAAATGCTCTTTATCATCATCTTGCCGAGTCTGCTTTTACTTTGCTAGATCAACGAAAAGCTCGGGTAAATGCATACACCACAAAACAAGAGTGGGAGCAGCATCGAGAACGTGTAAAAGAGACGCTGGCAAAACTGAATCCCTTGCCGCAACGAACCCCTCTTTATCCGCAAACCATTGACGTCATTGAAAAACAAACACATCGTCTCGAAAAAATTGTCTTTCAGTCGCAACCGGATTTTTACGTCACCGCCGGCTTGTTTGTGCCCAAATCCCTGGACACGCCTGCGCCTGCTATTATCTATTGCAGTGGCCATTCTAAAGAGGCTTTCCGGTCACCTGTGTATCAAAAAGCAATCCTGAACCTCGTTGACAAGGGATTTGTAGTGCTGGCTTTTGATCCTATCGGTCAGGGTGAACGACTGCAATACGTCGATGCGCAAACAGGCGAGTCCCGCATCGGTGGTCCGACCTCTGAACATTCGTTCGTTGGCGCACAATATTTCCTCACCGGCCGCTCGCTTGCCCAAACCATGATTTGGGACGGCATCAGGGCAGTGGACTATTTAATCTCCCGGCCGGAAGTGGACAGTGCCCGGATCGGCATTACCGGGCGTTCCGGCGGCGGCACGCAAAGCGCGTACATTGCTGCTTACGACGAACGCATCAAAGCCGCGGCGCCTGAATGCTACATTACCAGTTTTCACCGACTCTTGCAAACCCGCGGTCCCCAGGATGCAGAACAAAATTTTTATCGCGGTATTTACAACGGCATTGACCACGCTGATCTACTCCAAGCCCGGGCGCCCAAACCCACCCTCGTCATTTCGACCACACGTGATTTTTTCAGCATTCAGGGCATGCGGGAAACAACATCCGAAGTTGAACGAATGTATCAAGCACTGGGCGCACCTGAGCACTTTCAAGTGGCCGTCGATGACACGGTTCATGCCTCCACCAAAAAGAACCGTGAGGCAATGTATGCCTTTTTTCAAAAATTTCTACAAAATCCCGGCTCGCCGGAAGAAAAGGATGTTGAGATTTATGAACCTGAAGATCTGCAGATCACGAATACCGGACAGGTCGTGACAGAGTTTGGCCGCAAAACAGCTTTTAATTTGAATTTAAACCGGGCCGCTTCTCTGGCAAAAGATTTGAGAGCTAAACGTCAAACTGAAAACCACCTACAAAATGTCATTCCCAGAGCAAAAATCCTTTCAGGCTATCCGGACATTGAACCTCCGGAAGAATCTGTTTTCTGTGGCAGATATCAGTATAAGAATTATGTTATGGAAAAACATTTCATCTTCGGGGCCGGCGATTATGTCATGCCGTTTCTGCTTTTTAAACCCGTATCTGGAGGTCCGTATCCGGCTATTATCTACCTTCATCCGGATGGTAAAGAACATGCTGATATCGACAGCCTGGTCATTCCGTTAGTGCAAAATGGATTTATCGCAGCAGTTCCAGATCTTGTCGGACAGGGCGAGCTGGGCCTGGGGCGTTACAAAGGTGATTCCTATAATTTCACCATCGGAAGCGCATCCTACAATCTCTGGTTTCTGGGCATGCATATCGGGCAGAGTCTGTGCGGTCTCAGAGCCGGTGATGTCACAAGACTGGCGCAATGGCTTGCCAGGCAACCCGATGTGAAGGAACAACGAATTTTCGGCATGGCTGTGGGAGAATCGTGCCCGGTGCTCCAGCATGCTGTCGCGTTCGATGATACTTTTCATGGTACAGTATTACTGAATCCGCTGCTTTCTTACGCGAGTCTTGCGCTCAACACATTTTACAAACCGTCTTATATTCTTGCCGCGGTGCCCGGGTGCATGGCAGCCTATGATCTTGCCGACCTCATGGCTGCTGACGCGCCAGATCCGGTTCTGATTATCAATCCGCAAGATGAATTGAATGAAACAGCACATACGACAGATATTTCGAACGAGTTTGACGTTGTCCACAAGGCTTATAAAGATAAAAATGCGTCGAAAGATATGGCGTTGCATTCACAGATGGATTCGCTCATGGTCAACTCAATAATAAGAGAATGGCTTTCGGATTACAAATAAAAAGGATTTCAAATGCGACAAATAACACGTTTTTTTCTTGTCCTGTCGATCATTTTCATTCGCCAGCTCTTTGCACAACATCCTGACGTCACTGTCACTCAAATCACGCACGGACCGGAACATCACTGGTTTGGTTATTACGACAAGCTCGAGTTTGATCCATCAGGCCGATATGTGCTGTCCAATGAAGTGCATTTTGAGGGCCGCTCGCCAAAACCAGACGATGTCATCAAAGTGGGCATGGTGGATTTGCAAAACGACAACACATGGTTCGAGCTCGGAGAAACGCGCGCCTGGAACTGGCAGCAGGGCTGCATGCTGCAATGGCGTCCTGGCTCGAAAAACGAGGTGATGTGGAATGACCGGATCGACGGCCAGTTTGTCTGCCATATATTGAACATCGAAACCAACGAAAAACGAACCATCCCCCACCCTATTTACACAGTCAGCCCGGACGGCCGTTTTGCCATGTCACTGGATTTCGAACGCATCCAGGATATGCGTCCGGGTTATGGTTACGCCGATATCGCGGATCCAAAATCAAATGTGCTCAAACCGGAAACCCAGGGTATTTACAACATCGATTTGGAAACCGGGCAGGCGGAATTGGTGATCTCGATCAAACAAATCGCTAACATGCCTTTCAAGTTTGAAGATTTGTCAGATGCCAAACACTATTTTAATCACCTGCTGATCAATCCCGATGGCTCCCGGTTCATTTTTCTTCACCGTTGGCGGAAAGTGGATTCTGAGACCTATAAAAACGTAGGTGGATTTGGCACGCGCATGCTCACGGCCTCACCTGACGGCAGCGACATTTGCGTTGTCGATCCTTACGGTTACACCTCTCATTTTATCTGGCGTGATCCGGCGCATATTCTGGCATGGGCTAAACATCCGTCGCACGATTTTGCTTTTTACCTTTACAAAGATTGCACCGACAGCGTGCAGGTTATTGGCAAGGATGTGATGACGCGCAACGGGCATTGCTCGTATTTGCCGGGCAATGAGTGGATTTTAAACGACACTTACCCGGATGAAAACCGTTATCAGCATGTTTACCTTTATCACCTCCCCACGGAAAAGAAAATTGAGCTGGCTCAATTTTATCTTCCGGAAGAATACAAGGGTGAATGGCGTGTTGACACCCATCCGCGCTACAGTCTCGACGGCACAAAAGTCGTCATAGATGGCGTAGCTGAGGATTCCGGCCGACAGTTGTTTTTGATCGACATTAGCAAAATTATCAAAAAACACAAAGTGTTTGATGATGGAACGCGGATGTGACGGATGAAATGGATGTGTACTGATAGTTACTTTTTGAATAAAAAATCCGTGCAGATCAATCCAATCCGTTTTATCTGTGTGCCTTTTGTCAATTAATTTTTTGAGAAATACAAAATCCATCAACGAGGTCAATTATATGCGAGCACTGCGCTATACCGACCATCTTTTTCTGGATTACAATGTTCCCAAACCGGCTCTCAATCAAGGCGAGGCATTGATCCGGGTGATCATGGCCGGTATTTGCAATACAGACATCGAAATCACAAAAGGATATTTTGGATTTCACGACAGTTGTCGTCAATGAACTTACGATAATCGGGTCGCGATGCGGCGCGTTTGGCCCGGCACTGCGCGCCATGGAAAAAGGCCTTGATGTATCTTCCCTTGTCACCAGGATTTTGCCGGTTGAACAAGCGGAAAACGCATTCGAGACCGCCCGGTCGCCTGAACATATCAAAGTATTGCTCGATATGAGGAAACCATAAGTATCGTTGATGTTTTTACTTTTTGGAGAAGAACCATGCAGCATCCGTCATTAGCAAAATGGGAAGAAAAGCTCAATAAAATGATCAAAGAGGTTGACCAGTATCTGGAGGACAGGCATGGTCATAGATTCAAACTTCATCCTGCCCGGCCACGTCGCGGTGAAACCGCCAATCCCAGGTCAAATGGCTTGTTCGGCGTGTCTGCCAATTTTTCTCTTGGCCTGGGATCGCAAAAAGGCAAAGGCTATATTATTGATGTAAACATGGTCACGCTGGAACAGGTCTCATCTAAAGAGCGACAGGATATTGAGCAAGAAGCCATGCAAAAAATAAACGAGCTTTTACCGAGCTATTTTCCGGATGTAGATTTAAGCGCTTCGCGAGATGGTAATGTGATTAAAATTCACGGGGATATCAGCTTAGGAGATGTTTAGCCTGATTAATTCATTAATTTAACCACAAAGATACTATCTTGCTTAAAATCTATACTTTCAAAATTTCGATGTGTTGCAGGGTTCATAATTTAACGCAAAGTTCGCCAAGCACGCAGAGGATTCGCAAAGAAAAATGAGGCCTATTTAATCGTCAATATCATTATCGATCTTGATATTGACCTTTGTATTCCGAATAACTGCACACCTAAATCTTGTTGTTAATATGAAATTTGAATAATATTTGCCCATCTCAAAAAAAACCAGGATCGTTTTGACGTTATCATGAAAATATGTTCAGAAATATTTTCCTCTGCGCATCTTTGCGACCTCGGCGATCTCGGCGTTGAAATAAATTGAATAAGAGAATTAAATACATCTCAAATTGATATGGCTTAAACATCTCTCCATAAGATACGAGCACACGATCAACACGAAGAACAAGAGGTTATATGTACGAACGAGTGCAAACTAATTATCCTGATAAAAAATATTTATTTCATCGAGGCTTTTGTTTTTCCTAAACTTCGTGATCTTTGTGCACTTTGTGGTGAATAATTCAGGTTAGAAAAAGAAGCGTTTGAATATGCAACAAATTTCTTGCATTTCGACAGGCAAATATTTATATTTTATTTTGAATCATAAATAAAGCCGAAGTGGTGAAACTGGCAGACGCGCACGGTTCAGGGCCGTGTGGGCTTTTGCCCGTGTGGGTTCGAATCCCACCTTCGGCACAAAAAAAGCCCGGGTAGCCGGGCTTTTTTATTGCTGCATACTTTTAGCCACTAATATTCCCAATTATTGAATAATAAACATTTGAAGGCAACGAAAAAATTTTTTTAAAAAAGTCAAGCCCTGAATACATCTCAAGACTTGACTTTTCAATTCGGATATAGCGTTGCAATTGCTAGAGCTTAACATACCGGCCCATTATAAAGCTAGGCGTAACTTGATATGAAAACTTTGTCTCGACTCTATTCATGATCTCCAGCTGAGAGGAGGATGAAGTATATACCACCTGCCAGGGATCAGAAGCATTTCCAATCAAGTATCCAACCCCCCCGAGACATCCCGCCCAAAGCGCTGCACCTAAAAAATATTGTCCAGCGGCTTCAGATTTGGAGTCTACTTCGTAGCTTTCGGTAAATGTTTCTTCATCTCCCACCAAATAAGCAAGCAAAGCAAGCGCCACACAACCCCCAGCGGCATATCCAGCTGCTTTTGGTCCTTTGTTTTGCTTTGCTTGAATCATGTTAACATCGGCAAGTTCATAGGACTGCATAGTCTGACCGGATATCAAGAGAGTCGCTTTTTCACTGGATACTTGCAAGTTTTTTCCTGTCACGATATTGCCGTTTTTCAACACAATTTTTCCCTTCGGGTACTGCCCTACTTGCTGAGCGGAAACAATTGAAGCATAGCAAAACAACACAATCAAGAAAATGTAAAAACACTGTTTTTTCATACAGACCTCCTTTTTGATTATGACACACCTTTCTTTAATGATAACAAAACCTAATCCTCCTTTTAGTTTTGGTTAATATATTTAATCTGACAATTATTTGGTAAATCAAAGTTTAGTATAGAATCTGGTATGCTTTCATTCACAAGCATATTTGAAATAGTTAAAACTTCTGTATTATATAGAAATTCATCATTCCTTATTGTCAAAATTTTAGATACGATAGACTGTGGCATATATTTGCCATTCAGTTGATAAAACCGATCAAATGTCGTATTAATCCTGACTGTATCATTTTTAATGAGCTTAAATTTTGTATAGACCTGGTCCCATTGTTCAAGTTGAACACGAATTGGAGAGCCCATTTTATGCGTTTGCCAAACAGAATACAGAGTATCTTGTTTTACGGTGGAATGCAGTAATTGAAATCCGGCATTTATCAATCCAAAATCTTCTTTGAACGATGCTAAAAGAATATCCACAAACGGAACTCGAAAATAACCCCGTTCAAAAACATAAGCCTGTTTTTGTTTTGGATAATAAACAGTCCACTCATTTTCATTAAAAATCATGATCTGCTTGATTGGTACGCATATATTAATCAGAGAGCGTTCATCCTGTTTAAAATAAAGTGTACCTTGAGTATTGTGCACAGAATCGGGTGTAAAAACTTGGCGCTCAAAATCAAAAATTAAAGTAAATATACTAAAACTGCAGAGTATATAATTCAAGATTATCAAATCATTGTTCCTTTAATAATTTAAATAATTCATATGTACATTTTTTTTCAATATCATGCAACTTGGTTGTATTATATGTTCGTGCATGATTTGCCGCATTGTACAGATTCCCACGGTAGAAACGTAAGGTTACATATAAAAAAAACAACGTGGCATCAACATAATTCGCCATTTTGACCAGTTGAATATTAAAAGAAAACGTTAAAGAATTTATCAGAAATGCATTCATAGCATCAAAACGATGGTTTGTATACAATTGTCCGCATCCTGGCAAAATACCGGATAAAACTCTTGCCAATTTTTCAGATTTAACTGGCAGCCTCTCTCCTCTCTGAATAAGAGAATCAATTTTTGTCATTTCCGTGTTTGTTGATATCCTTTCAAATTTTTCTAAATAGCTTCGAGCTTTATTCCAATTCTCTTTATGCACCATAATAATACATGCAAGCATAAAGATTTCTCTTTTAACATCATCTGGTACATTTTTGAGTAATAGCTTCTGAACTTCAAACAATGCCATATTATAATTTTGAATCGCAATATTTGATATGGCGTTTGATAACCGAATTCGGTTTATCATCGGTTCTTCAGAGCATATTTCCAATGCTTGTAAGAAATAGTAAATCGATTTTTCATAATCACCGTTCTGTTGATACGCAAGACCGGTTTTATAAAAAGTCCGCGGGACTGATTCACTTTGTGGATGAAAAAAAATAAAGCGTTTATATTCTGTAATAGCCTCGTGATAATTCTGATATTGATATAAACTATCAGCCATAGCTAATAATAAATCAGAAGACAATTCAGTTTTCGCATCTGAGCTTCTTATATATAATAAACCCAGCAATAAATATACAAATAGACTGATTTCGGCTGTATTAAAATGGAATTTCATTATAGATTTTCAATTGAAAATTACTGTTCTGCAGATAGAATTGTATTTGTTTTTCATTATAAACTTTTGCAGAAATGATTGAACCGTATATGTTACCTAAATAAAATCCTGTGAACATACTACCAAATAGCCAACCTTTTGTTGACTTTTTATTCTGAATTCCGTCATATGCCAGATAGCCGATCAGTGATAACAGCATCATGGAATAAAAGGCATCTCCTCTGTGAAGAGTGTAGAGTTTCCCGCTTCCCGGTATTATTGTGGACATGACACCAGCCAGCCATGGCTTTTTAAAAGACAATTCAGATTTACCACTAGCAAATTTAGTCGCTTGAGCAAATTTCTGATTATTATATTTCCTTGTACGTTCATTGAAATAAGAATATGCTCTATTCCATTGATCAAGATATATAAAATTAATACCTTTTAAATAATCGAATTCTTGAAAAAGAACACTATGTTGGATTTGATCAGCATTTTGTTCAAGAAAACGAATCGATTGTTGATAGTGCTTTTGAAAAAATAAATTCAACGCGATTTGATAATAAGAATATTCAGTCAATCGACTCCCAGTACACTTTATTACCTTTTTATAATAAAGGGTTGCCTTGTTCCATGCACCTTGTTTTTCATAGCAATTAGCAATTCGATAAATGATACTATCCTGTGCCTTTGACGTAAATGCTAATAATCGTTGATACTCTCCAATAGCTCTATAATAATCCTGATTTTGATAAAGGTTATCAGCAAACTTTTTTAAATTCCGCGGCGAAAAATAATCTGTTTGCTCAGACCACGAGGACAGTGGTGATAAAAAAGACAATAGAAGTGAATAAACTATGATAATCCAGCTATTTGTTTTCATAAAACCGGACTGGGTCATAAAATCTGTTCTTTTCTAAATCAAAGCTGTACCATTTTTTATGCTTGTCTGAAAAAGTATGACATCGCTGTAAACGGTCAAACGTTAACAACACACCCTTTATCGGACCACAGATTTGAATTGCTTCTCGGGAAAATTGTGAACAGCTTGGCGTAAATATGCAAGCAGGCATATCCTGGGTTGAGATATAATTCTGATAAATATCCAAACTAGTTGATAACAAAACACGAGGGGTTGGATTAAGTAGAAAATCAGGTATTTTTATTTCTCTGAGCGATACATTTTCTATCTTTTCTGAATCGGGAAGAATAACATGCATTTGCTCTAAAAATTGGCATTGGGACATGTTGGCAACTACTAATAGTAGAACTACTATCAATCGATTGGAAATTAAATAGTATAATCTCATTTATTAATCTCTGGTTTTAATAGAAAAAACATTTTGTAGAAATTTGATAATGAAGTACAATATGTTCATCTACCGCTATTCATCAGAAAATGTACTTTTACTCTCCACAAAAACTAATCCTCATTCCGAGTAAACTAGAGCCTAAAAGGTTTAAAATCTTTGCCAATATTCATCTAGAAAACTGCTCTTTAATTATTATAAGAGTAAAACATTCCTTAATCTGATTGAATTAAAGAACGGCGGTTGATATTTTTTGAGGAAATGAAATTTGAACAGTATATGCCGAAATTAATCAATTTATTTTTCTTTTTCAAGCATTTTTTTTAATTTTTTACGTTAATTGAAATCAAAAAATAATTTCCATAATCATGTATTATTTGAACTACTCAGAGTAACATAGAAATAAGCATCATCATGAGAAATATAGAATATGTTAATAATTCTCCCTTTCAGTCCCTGTGGCTTGTCAACCGTGAGATTCTAAATCAAATCATATCTTATCTACGGCAATAATATTCATTTAAAATGCATAACTTTCATGTTCTTGTTGCTTCGGATCATCAGGATAATAAAATGAGAATTGGCTCTATCAGTGCAAGTCCTATGCATGCTTTACATCATTATCCTATCGAAGCTGAGAGAGTTCTGGATTGTTCTTCTGTTTCAAGTTTACAACTTGAATTGATGCCAAAATATACTTGACAATACAAAAATAGATTAATATTTTACTTAAACGTTTTCCTTAATTTTTACAGGTTCCTGTGGAGCGATGCATGCAAAAATATCTAGTGTGGAGTTTTATTTTTTTCTTTATAACATTGGGATTCGCCGGTACATATCATGAAACAATTCAATACATTTTTCCGCTCCCGGAGAGTCGGTTACTCTCTCCCGAAACCACTATTATTTTAAAGCTGCACAATTCATATCTTGATCAAATTAAAAATATTGATAATCTGATCCATGTCACAGGAAATAACGGGGAGTATTCTGGAAAAAACTTTTTTTCTACGGATGAACAGACGATTATTTTTAAACCGAACAGAGATTTTCGTCAGGGGGAAGAAATTACCGTCACGATTCGAACCAGCCAATTCTATGAAAATGATTTTGAATATAAATTTGAAATAGCGGCCAACGCTTCGAATCGTATCGATGGTTTGTTAAAAGAACAATACCCAGCCGTAGATGCGGCGGTGCGCAATAGAGGATCGACTGACATTCGTCTCATCAACGGTGTGGCTGTGCCAAGCGACTTTCCGGAAATCGAAACAAAGCAGTATGGCAGCACAGCGCCGGGCCTGGTGTTTTACTCATCCAATTTTAGAAGCGAAGGTACTGGTAATTATTTAATCGCCTGCCAAAATGATGGAACGCCCTATATGTACAAACGATTTGCCGGGGTCGGTAACAGCGCTAATTTCGTACTGCATCCAACAGGTGTATTGTCTGCCTATTTTTTCCATCCGGCACATCATGTCGTCCTGAATGAAAATCTGGACATCATTGATGTTTATGACCCCGGACATGGCTATCGCGGTGATGATCATGAATTGGTGATTCTTGAAAACGGTCATGCATTAATGATTTCCGAACAGCACGTGCGAATCGATATGAGCAAAATAGTACCAGGTGGTAATCCGAACGCCAATGTGCAAGGTAATATGTTTCAAGAGTTCGATAAGGACAAAAATGTTATTTTTGAATGGCGAACCTGGGATCATTACCGGCTGCAGGATGCTATTGGCATCAACTTGAGAGAGGGCAATATCGATTATGTACACATGAATTCTGTCTCTCTTGACTATGATGGTCATTACATCATTTCCAGTCGCCACTTGAATGAAGTGACAAAAATTAACCGGAATACGGGTGAGATGATATGGCGGTTTGGCGGCGCTCACAATCAATTTGATTTTATCAATGACGACCTGAGATTTTCATGGCAACATCATGTTCGGGCTATAAAGGACAAGCCGGGGCATTATACACTGTTCGACAATGGCAACAAGCGAAACCCTAATTATTCCCGCGCTGTAGAGTACAAACTTGATACGTCCGCTATGACCGCTGAAAAAGTGTGGGAATATCGCTACAAACCGGACAAGCATTCCGGCATGATGGGAAGTGTGCAGCGGCTGCCAAACGGAAATACTTTCATTGACTGGTCGACAACGCCACCGGTGCACGCCTGTGAAGTCACTCCTGACGGTAAGATGGTTTTTGAATTATTTAGTTATGGCGCCTCCACCTACCGTGCGCACCGTTTTCAATGGCATGGCATGTTCGACAAGCCACATCTGATTGTTGAAAACTTGGGTTATATCGTAAATCTGATTTTTAACAAATTTGGCGATACAAATGTGAATTATTATAACGTGTATCATGGTACAACAGCAAACAATTTCACACTCCTCGACTCGACAAAAAACACGTACTATCAATTTGTATATCCAGAAAATAATAGCGACCATTATTTCAAAGTCGCTGCCGTGGACAAGAACGGCGAGGAGAGCCGTTTTTCTGAAACCCGGCAGACTTTTGTGAATTATGTCAAACCCGGAGAAAATATTGTTAAAAACGGTGAATTCGAATCGGGCCAACACTGGCAAATCGTAAGAGATGATAACGCAAAAGCTTCCGGCTATATCAGTCCAGAGGATGGTTTTACTGTACAAATTCAAGAGCCCGGCGAGCAAATGTCGGATATCCAGTTGAGACAAACCGGCCTGACGTTGATACAGGACAAAGAGTATCTTTTAGAGTTTGATGCTTTTGCAGAAAGCAACCGCCTTTTCTACTTGAGAGTTGAGAAAAATTCACAGCCTTTTAACGATTATGCACAGATTGGAGCGGTATCTGTTTCTTCCGCGCGAAAAAAATATTCTTTTACATTCACAATGAAACACAATACAGACTCGAATGCACGCCTTGCTTTTCGATGCGGAAAGTTTGAGCAGGATATTACGTTTGATAATGTGTGTCTGAAAGAAGTTGATCCACATCTGGCTGTGAACCAACTCAGCGAACCGGTGATGAATACTGCCAGACTGTTGACAAATTATCCAAATCCGTTTAATTCTCTTACAAGGTTTCGATACATATTAGAGAAAGATGCGCGCGTGACTTTGACCGTTTTCAACCCAACAGGACAAACGGTAAAACGCCTGGTCAATTGCTTTCAACCTGCAGGTCAATATGAAATAGATTTTTCTGGTAAAAACCTGCCCAGCGGAGTATATTTTTATCGTCTGAACGCAGGTAACTGTTCTGAAACAAAAAAATTTTTACTGCTCCGGTAGCATAATTGCTTGACCTTTTCATAAAAACCGAATGTGGCCATCTGGACCACTCGGATATAATTTGCATCATTATCTGACAAGGAGGTGATACAATGTTTGCTTATTGCAGAAGCCCATAACACATCTCCCGGATTTTCCACTTTATGGGGAAAAATTATCAAAATGAAAGGAGCAGGATATGAAATGTATTACAGTTTTTTTAACGATCTTTTTTGTATTTGGAATGCTCTATAGCCAGGATATTCCAAGAGAAGGACTTGTTGGCTATTGGAAACTCGATGAAGGCGAAGGATTTGTTGCGGCAGATTCCTCCGGGTACGGGGCTCACGGAGAACTCATTGAGGGTGCCTTTTGGACCCCGGGCTATATGGGCAATGCACTCGAGTTTGATGGAGAAACAGGTTACCTTTTTATGGGAATAGGAGAAGGTCAGTTTGATATTGAATATGATCTCACGCTTTCCGTCTGGGCAAATCAATGGGAAATGGGAAACGACGAGCATAATCCCTGGCTTGGCAAAGGTGACCATGCTTATGCTATCAAACACTGGTCTGGTGGCGAGTACGAGTTTTTTGTCTATACAGATACCTGGCATTCTTGTCGTGCGCCAATCGATTCATCGCATCTTTACGAGTGGCATCACTTTGCCGGCACGTATGATGGTTTTGAGATGAAAATGTATGTCGATGGCGTCTGCGTTGATACGGTAGCACAGGATTTACCCATCGGTATTACAGAACACCCGCTAGCGTTAGCCTGGAACTCTGAGGCAACAGACCGTTTCTTTACCGGGCTTCTTGATGAAGCCATGATCTATAACATCGCTTTAACAGAAGAAGAGATCAAACAACTCTATGACATTAAAAGTGATGTTTTTCATGAACGGAATCTTGCAAATGCTTTCAGACTCGAACAGAATTATCCGAACCCCTTTAATCCGGAGACAAGCATTTCCTATACCATTCCAGCGCCGCTTCCTGTCACACTCAAAATCTACAACACATTGGGAGAAGAGATTCAAACACTTGTGAATGAACGTCAGACAATGGGAACGCACACCATATCGTTCAATGCCTCGGACATGCCAAGCGGGGTCTATCTCTACGTATTGCAAGCCGGTGATTTACTCCAGGCAAAAAGAAAAATGATGCTTGTCAAATAAAAAGAACAAATCGGATAATTGCCAGACATGACAAGTTCAATTCGGCAATTTCTGAGATTAATTAATAAAGCCCGGGAAACCGGGCTTTATTTTTAGCTTGATCTTAATTCTTTTCTCAAAACACGATAAAACTCATTCCTGGCGTGGCGCTCGATCCAGGGCGTGTGTCCGCATTTTTCCAGCAGGATGAAACGAAAAACTTTCAAGTAATTCGACAAAGGTACTTTAACGCCATCTGCAGGATGAGAGTCATAATCGCCGTGAATGGCCGTCACGGGACATTGAATTTTTGCGCAAAGTCGGAGCAACTTTCCTGTTCGCCGGAACTCTTCGGCATCTGCCCATACGTTACGAAAAATGTTAAACTGATAATCAACCTTTTGCTTTTTCTGCCCAATCGGATCAAATGTGTCTGCTTTGGTGACCAGGAAACCAAAGCGTTCAAAGAGCGCTTGTTTGTTATCGCTGTTGGTAGATTCCATCATCTGACCTAAAGTAATAAGCTCGGCGCGTTCAACCGCTCCGAGTCTTCTTAACCGGCTTGTTCGCAAACCGGACGAATATCGTTCATCAAAGCTGCCGCTGCTGACGAGGATCAATTTTTTAACAAGTGCCGGAACATGTGCCGCAACAATAACGCTGAGCCAGGCGCCCCAGGAAAATCCAACGAGAATGACCGGAGTACCATGATTTTCTTTTAAAACGCCGGTGAGTTCGGCAACCTGCCCATCAAGAGAATTTGCTGTTTGCAGCGGTTCAAGAACGCCCCACTCATCAGCAAGCTTTTTTGCGACCGGCTGCATTTCACCTGCTGCGCCCGGCCCACCATGAACCACAGCTACAGAAAAAGGTGATGAACCGTATGTTCGCACATTGACTTTTTTCTTTTCAGTTTCTATTGACATAGTAAACGGATTATTCTTACTTGTACCAACAAAGAAATTTCAACCGTCTTTTATGCGGCATCAGACGTTCTATTCGGATCCATCATGCCAGAAATGAACACAATTATCTTAGAAATTGAGGTTGGAACAGAATAAATTTTTCCATATCGGGAGACGAACTTTACATTCTAACAGCATCCGCAAGCCATTTATTCAGTCATCTTGTGAACAGTTCATGAAATGATCATTTCTTTTCCAGTTTCACCTGCGCTTTGATCATATCAAAGTTTTCTTTTCGATTCGGGCTGAGCCCGGGCCAGCCATTATCACCAGTGGGATCGTCTTTTGACATTGTTTGAACAGCAGTCGCATCATTAATGACAAACCAGTTGTTTTGTCCGGTTGACAGTCCCAGATTATCCGATGCACTGGTTGTCCACGGCGAACACATAAAACCACCCAGTCTCTTCATGGTGTACCTCCATTTTTTAAGACCAGACAACTTTATTTAATGTTTAAAAAACACAGCTCGACATGCATCTGCTAAAATCGACCGTGTTCGTTGTCACAGCAGACACGTATCTCTCGCCTGCATTAGCTCACTGTTATCAAAGCATCTGTTTGCCGGAGAGGAGCAACACCATTAAATAATGAGATATACCGCGGAATGTATGACGACCAGTGGATTTTCCGAAGGATAATGAGCGATTGAATAGACATTCGCAAGAATGTCAGAACTTGGCATCAAACGAACATTCACATTCAGACTCACGTTATGAATTGGTAAAAACAGATTCAATCATGATACTTTTACAAATAAAAATTAATAAATGCAAACTTTTTTTTTTAACAAATTTTTTATACCTATTAGGAAAAAGTTTATCCACAGGCCGCTAAATATCAAAAATAACTCTTGCTGTCCATCCTTTCTGTGTCTTTTTCACCTCCAGCATGTGATAGGTAACAGCTTTAATTTCAACCTCAATTCTGTGACGTTCGGGATCGAATTCCTCTCCGCTAACCACAGCCTTTAACATATTCTTTTTAAATTCTAGTGATTCGATCTTTGCCAGCGCGAAACCTTCCGCCTGCAGCAGAAAATTCAACTCGGACAGCCAGTTAACCAGCAGTTCTTCAGAGTTTGCCCCTTGCACAGAAATATTCATTTTTCTTTCGGGTGAAAAATCGTTTTCCGGGGCAATAATTTCAAACATTCC
Organism: uncultured Cytophagia bacterium; assembly: GCA_964607755.1. Lineage (GTDB taxonomy): Bacteria > Zhuqueibacterota > Zhuqueibacteria > Residuimicrobiales > Krinioviventaceae > CAZSMC01. Next base: position 59,184 of record CAZSMC010000026.1, read on the forward strand.
CAAAGCCGCAAATTTAAAAATATCCTCCAACGAACCTGCATGGATATCGAGACCAGTATCGCCGGTGTGGTCGATAAAAGTGATGTGTTGATGCAACCGAGAGGATTTCATAGCAGGTTCCTTTGTTCAATAATCTTGTACTATTATTTCATAGTTTCATTTTTCAAATAATTTTTGACAGAACGCTGAGTGAAAATTTTTCGTAATCCTTGATAATTGATTGATTTTTAATATTAAAAATTGTATACTTAAATCAAAGCCTATTATTCCTGAAAATCTAAATATAAATTTCTTTACAGTACAATTCTAAAAATTAGAGGTATGTTGTTAAAAGCAATGCTCTTTTTTTTGAATTATAAGGGTATATCATCATGTCCAATTATCAATTATTTTTCAAGAAATTAACAAACAAAATATATGAATACCCTGTGTCTGTAGCTCTTATTTTATCAGCCCTTCTGATATTGTGCTGTTCTATGGTTCTTGCTTTCGAATTAAATATTTCCCTTATGAATGCTTTTATCCAGGTTTTGCCGCTTTTTTTAGGCGAGCTGGGTGGAGTGGAATGGGAAAGCGATTTAGCAAAGTTCGCCGGAACAGTCGGCTTGATAGCTGGCGTTATTTTTATAGCGATCGTTGGGGCAAGAATAGTTTCGGCTTTTGTCAATATTTCTCTTCAGGGAGGACGCATAATGAAAAAGGTCAATTACAAAAACCATATTATTATTTGCGGCTGGAATATTCAAGGCAAAAATATCGTCAAACAACTTTTATCGCCGGATATCGCAGAAACCCGTCCTATTGTCATTTTAGCTAAATTGTTACATAGGCCTATAAAGGAAGACAGAGTTGATTTTATCTCTGGTGACCCAACAAGCGAAGAGGACCTGAAAAAAGCCGGCATAATGTCAGCGGATACGGTGATTATTTTGACAGAATTCAATTACAATTCCGACAAAAATGTCAACCCGGACGCGCAGGCTGTGCTGATCACTCTGACCGTTGAAACGCTGCGTCGTGATGTGTATACTGTTGTCCAACTGTTCAGTTCAGAATATAAAAAGCATCTGGAAAATGCGCATGTTGATGAATATATATGCCTGGACCGTCTTGCCAGTAACTTGATGGTCTCCTCTGCCTTGAATCATGGCGTTTCCTGGATATTGAATGAGCTTCTTGAATTCACTTCCGGGAGTGAGTTTTATAAAAAAAGGATACCTGAACAATTTGTCGGGATGCGCTTTAGAAAAGTGGCGAACATACTGAATATGGAAAATATGGTCCTTATGGCCGTTGAAACAAAAATTCAAGTCCCGAGATTCGATGAGGAAGGGAACAAGATATTTGACAGCCATGGCAAAGTGCAATTCAAGACAGAAGAAAAACTGATAATTAATCCTCAAACAAACGAGTATCCAAAAGACTATGTGTTCAAAAAAGGGGATAGCATCTTTTTACTGGCTGTTGAAGAACCGACTGCACGTGAAATGAAAAAAATAGCGGAA
>CAZSMC010000027.1:0-1887 GCA_964607755.1 uncultured Cytophagia bacterium
ATAACATTAGTAATGTACTGTTCATCCACTTAAAAAACAATGTATACATATAGGAAAAGATGGCTATATCTATAAATTTCAATGTTCCTAAATATAGGAAACCAATTTTCATATATATAGCTATTTTTCTTTCAGGGGCTCTTGTTTTATTTTTCCTATATTTATCCATATTATCTCAAAATACAATGCCCACTTGACGAGTTTTAAAGTTCGATGAAACGGCATCATAATAATGATTTCCAATACTATTAAAAAAGGCACAATAAATCTATCAAGCCAATAGCTCTATTGTGCCTTTTAAATTTTATTCATATAACCTCTTTTAGGCTTTATTCCCTCATTCTCTTTTGTACCTTATAAAATAATGTTTTAAAAATCAAGTACTTTTTAATTTCCCGCGAAATACCTCAGTTACAATTCCAGCAATGGATCACAAAACTGGCAAATAACACATTATAATTTCCAAATTTAACAATGATACAACCTTGATGCAGAAAAGATTTTTGACCCACTGTTTAGTTTAAATAGAGCATATCAACCGATAACTGAGCTTATATTTTCCCGTAAATTATTCAATAGATCAATAGTGAATTAAGCTGCTCCCCGACGAAAGCCGGTCACAATAACAGAAGGATTCGTAACAGCATTAGTAATTCACTTTCTGCACTGCTGCCATATACTCGTGAGATTTCTTCTTTGAGAGAAACAACGGCTCAACAGACTTTTAATTTACTGACCACTGATTACAGAATAGCTCAGCAAAGAGTTCAGCCCAATCAATGTTCTCGAGGTCATGAATCTTTACGAAAGAGATGTTATGTTTTTCAATGTCACAAGCGTCTTATCATCAGGATATGGGGCCTGTAAATGGTGCGGAAATAGAGATCATTGAAACCATCCGCATCTTTTAATAAAGGAAAAGTGCTCAATGCGCTCGCTTTGTTTTGATGCGTGGATGTTAAGATGAGAGAAAATCTAAACCATTCGGCCAGGTTGTGACAAAATATTGTTGAATTACTGTGCTATTCTGTTTATATTAAAATTTAATAATGAGACGTTTTGGCTTTTTTGATATAAAGGAAAAGCGGGAATGGCTGTAAGAAAAACGGCACAATGGCGTGGCATCAAGTTTTTTTGCTCAATTCCGCACCATGAAGATGATATGTATGTATTTTGCGAAATACGCGAAAAGCCGCTAAAAAAAGCAATTTCATGCGGCAAATGGACAATATGAATGGGCTCCTGAATGTGTCACCTATTTGTCACTCGGTTTTCTGATGTCTAAAAAAATGCAGGTCTTAAGTAGTTATATCACAACTCATTACCCCTGTAGCTCAGTTAGGACAGAGCAGCGGTTTCCTAAACCGCGGGTCGCGCGTTCGAGTCGCGCCAGGGGTACGATGAATATTTGTTCTCAATGTGTCAAACTGGCTGATGCTATCATATCTAACGCCTCCGGGTAAAAAATGTAACCATTTTTCCAATTTCAACATTTGTCGTTATAAGCAAACCTGGAAAACTCGCCTGTTGGAAAATTTCATTCACTATAAGAGCAAATGTCTATAAAAAATAATTCTATAGGATACCAGTCAGAGGTAAAACTGGAATTGGTTTTGTCATGAATGTAATTATTAGTGATATTTTCATTTTGTTTTTCTGCACCTGAAATAAGTTTTTTTGACATTTCCATGCAACATCACAACACTGAAAGGAACACGCATGCACCGCACACTTCAATTTCATTTGATAGCACTTTTTATTTTGATACTTTTTTTCATTCCAAGTCACGCTTCGCCGTGGTCGCAACTGGTTCAGGATGACACGGTCAAGGCAATTGAAAGTACAACACCACCGGACATTGACGGCAGCGAGCAGGATGCGTGCTGG
>CAZSMC010000027.1:1987-11892 GCA_964607755.1 uncultured Cytophagia bacterium
AATTGAAAGTACAACACCACCGGACATTGACGGCAGCGAGCAGGATGCGTGCTGGGATAATGCTGCCTGGCAGAGCATCGATCAAGTCTGGATTCCGTATGGCGCTCATATGGATTCAACTGATTTTTATGGCGAATATAAAGTGTGCTGGTCCTCGGAAACCAGCCGCATCTATTTTCTGGTCAAGGTGACCGATGATGTGCTGGTCAAAGGTTACACCTTCCCGGACGGCGGCTGGCATCAATGGGATGTGGTGGAAATCTTTTTTGACGAGGACAAGTCCGGCGGCGACCACACGCACAATAACAATGCGTTTGCCTATCACATCACCGCCGGCAATGCATCCGTGCCTTACCACGCCATTGATTTGCAGCATGGCTGGGATGCGCACAATTTCGCCGATCACATGGACGTTTCGATTCGCAGAAAAAACGGCTACATCTTCTGGGAAATTGGCATGCTGGTTTATGACGAGACCTTTGAAGAAGGCCAGGATAACACACCATTGGAATTGACAACTGGCAAAGTCAGTGGATTGTCCATTGCCTATTGCGACAATGACGATCCTGGCGAGCAGCCAAAGACACGTGATAATTTCATCGGCTCGGTTCACGTACCGGAAGCCAATTACAACGATCACTGGAAAAATGCTGATTTTTTCGGCACGGTCAAACTCGTGTCGCCGGGTTCTGCCGATATTGCGAGCACTGATATTCAACGTCCGCTTGTTCCTGTGCTGCATCAAAATGTTCCCAATCCTTTTAATCCGAGCACAGCGATAACCTACGAGCTCCCGTCGCATACCCGGGTCACGCTTTCAGTTTTGAATAGCTTGAGCCAAAAAGTAACCACTCTTGTCGATGCTGCGCAATCGCCAGGATTGCATCAGGTACACTGGAACGGTATTGATAATAATGGAAAATCTGTGGCAAACGGTGTTTATTTTATTCAGCTCATCACCAAAAAGCCGGAGGTGATTCAGACGAAACAAATGCTGCTGGTGCGATGAGACGATCGTGCAGGATTAATAAATTCTACAAAAAGTTGACTGGATAACAGGATTTTTTGGATTTACAGGATGCGGACGTTTATCGTTTTTCCGGCAATTGAAAATCCTCTTTAACCGCAGTGCACGCCGATTTCAGCCGAGAGAAATTTGATATTTTGAAATTTAGATTTATTAAATATTGAGCATGAAAAGGGGATGTTAGCACGTTGCGTGCTCGGCGGACTCCCCGATCTCGTCGGTTTTACGCATGGTGCGAGAGGATCGACATTTTCAAAATATTCATGAACAAGGAATGAGGCTATGCGACATTTTAGATTCGTGCTGGTTGGATTTAATTTTATACTTGTTTTTATCGGACTCTTGCTCCGGTCTTCAAAAACACATTTCAATTTTAAGAAACGAGAAATGGCCTCTTAAATTTTTGACAAAATACTTGTAAAATAGTTCATATTTACTATATTTTGAGTGCGGAGTTAATCTTATAATATCACAATATGGAGATCGCATTATGAGATCTTGTTATTTCAGTTGCCGTATGGTTGCACTTTTCTTACTCGTGCTTTTCGTATCATCATCTGTGGCCACAATGAGCATCGAAATTATCGAACCAGAGGACGGGGCCTATTTTGCGGCATGTTCCGAGATTACCATAAAAGCCAAAGTTGAGGTCACGGACGAAACGATCCGCGACGTGCGTTTTTATTACAATGGCAATGTGTTGGGACGCGCGAGGTCAGAACCGTGGGAAACAACGGAAGAAGGACTCGTTTCGGGCAACTATGAACTCACTGCCAAAGTTCTGGATTCAGAACGAAATGAAGCTGTATCCGATCCCGTGCACATCAAAGTCGGGCCGGTGAGCAGCGGTGAAAGACTGTTCAACGGCGGATTTGATTGTGGTGATATGTCAAACTGGACAATTTTGACTCATGAAGGGGCGCAAGCCACATTTGAGGTTTTTGATGACTTTTATTTTGATGACCCGCATTACCTCTATGTTAATATTGAAAACGGAAGCGATCAAACCTGGCATATCCAGCTCAATCAAACTGTGCCCACTGATTCTGGTCATACCTATGAAATCTATTTTCTGGCAGATGCTGTATCGGACAAAACAATTAATTATGGCATGCAGGAAAACCAGGACCCCTGGGAGAGCCAATTATGGGAGGCTATGACTATCGAGGGATTGGATTTTTATGGTCCATACGAATTTTTTGCAACCAAAACAGATCCTACCAACCAGTTCAGGATTAACGTAGGTGGTAACGACATTGACTGTTTTTTCGACAGTTTCAGCATTATCGACCGGTCTATGAGCTCTGTTGAGGCAAAAAATATTTCAGGTGATGGTCAGATTGTGAAAATCTTCAAGCTGAATCAAGCTTATCCGAATCCGTTCAATATGCAAACCACCATTCAATACGAATTGTCAGCGCCTTCGTCTGTCAAGCTCTCGGTTTTTAATATGCAGGGCCAAAAAGTAAAAACCCTTCTAAACGGCCAGGTTCCGGAAGGGGTTCACCGGGTATCCTGGAATGGCACAGACGACAACCAGCGTGTCGTGCCAAGCGGAGTCTATTTTTACCGGTTGACATCGCCAGAGATGAGAAATGAAATCAACTTGTCACGTAAATTGCTATTGATTAAATAAAAATCCGTCAATAGAAGAAAAGGAAATAATAATGAGCAAATCATTGTTTAATTTTTTCAATTTTTAATGGATAATTCGCTGCTCATTTCAACCAAAATAAGGAGATTCTGATGAAAAAATTAATCTTGTTGTTGACGATTGTGTTTTTAGCCTCGGGTTCACTCGTAGCGCAAAGTGATATTGGACTTTATGGTGTCGGCGGACGCGTGGGCTATGTCATGCCCGAAGATCCGATTGAAAATACGTTGGGCTTTGGCGCCAATGCCGATCTAGGCACTATTATCCCGGATCTGCATTTGAGCGCTTTTTTAGATTACTGGCGCAAATCATACGATTATAATTTTGGTTTTGGGAGCGATGCTGAAGCTTCTTTCTCGCTATTGGGAATTGGCGCTATGGTGAAATACCACTTTGATATTCAGAATGCAATTACACCTTATGCCGGTGGCGGTCTGGGCTTGAGTATCGGCACATCAAAAGTAGAGTTTTCAACCCCGTATACGGGAAAAACCAGCGAGTCTGACAGCGACACTGAACTTGGCATCCATCTGGCAGGCGGTGCGATGATGCCGGTTTCAGAGACCATGGACGGGTTTGCCGAACTTCGCTATACCATCGGCGATGATGTTGATTACTTTGGAATCTGGGTTGGCGTGAATTACAAATTAGCCAGATAATAAATTAAATTGAGGGGTCGTTAAATATCGAAAATGTAAATTTTTAATCTTCTTTTTAACGACCCTTTTTGCTTTAATGCAACAATGTTATTTTTCGATGGCAGCTCTGCGTTGATGTTTTAACTTTTACCCAATAAACACCACTCGCTTGCGTCTTTCCGTTGTTATCCAATCCGTTCCACAATAAGGTGTGTTTCCCTGCAGGCAGCGCTTTGTCCGCTAATGTCTGTACCAGCCGTCCGCGAATGTCATAAACATCCACTTTTGTGTGACCGCTTTCTGGCAGAGAAAATGTAATTCGGGTTGTGTTATTAAAGGGATTCGGATAATTTTCCAGCATAAATTCTGCCCCCGGGGTGTTTTCGAGCTCTTTTACAGAGGTCAGGAAAGTAAAGTCAAGCCAGTTGACATTAAATCCGCCTTTTTGAGCGTAAAGACGAATCAAATATTTGCCTTTTTCCAGAACCACATTCGTGCTCACTGTTGTCCACGTCTGCCAGCCGCCGGTCACGGGAAGTTCGACGGTGCTCAGAACTTTGCCCGATTTTTGAATTTGGATTTCTCCCTGATTCGAACTGGCAGCGACGCGGAGATCAAGTTTGTAGGTTCCTTTTTTTGATACCTGGATCATGTAATCCATCCAGTCGCCATCGTCGATCCAGCCCACGTTGAGTCCGCCGCCGTTGTCATCTGTAGGCTCGGTTTGGATGCCGCTCATCATAGTATAATCTTCGGCTTCGAAGCGACCGGGAACTGAATGAAACGGGCTTATTTCCTTGACAGAAATGTTATCGAAATAACAATCTACATTCGAGTTGCCGCAGTTCATCACAACTCTGGCTTGATAATCTGTGGGATCGGTCATTTGAAATTCAAAGTTATAGTGCTCCTTGCGACGGGAAATTTCAATGAGATCGGTTTTGCCATAATTTGTATAATCGTCACCGTTTTCAGCCACCCGAGGTTCGATCACGCGATTGGATTCTGCCCGGGCATCGAACTCAAAAGCATACTTTCTTCCCTGTATAAGTGGAAATTCTTCCTGCGCAAGCTGTACATGCCAATAAGCACTACCACCGTTGTCGATATCCAGAAAATATTCGCCATCATTTATATAACCGTTTGCCTTGGCGCCTTCATGTTCAAGCAACTCCCAATTGTCATGGCCTCCGGAAAAGTCACCGTTATCCAGGAGATTTTTGCCCGGCTCTAGCAATTTGACATAAACATCCACGGTTTCGGAAAAATCGCTTTTCTGTCCATCTTTACCCACCGCTCGGACTTTGAAATAATAACGGTTTTCGTTGTCCAAATCTGCCAATTTGGTGTACGTGTTGGATGTGGTATCCATTGCAACCAAATCGTTTGGATTTTTGCCGCCATAAACAACATAATGATCGACATTCTCATCGCCAAATTTATTAAAAATAAGCACAATGCCATCGTATCGGTTTTCTATCAGTACGTAGGGCTTGAGCATCATGCCCTCCCAGTCGTAGCGCCGGGACCGGTAACTGGAAACGCCCTGAACCTCCATCTCAAAAACAAGGTTATTGTCCGCATCCACTTCGCACGCGCGCAGTGGCGGCCACGCCGACCAATCGATATAGGTGTTGCCGTTTGGTAATCGCTGCACACTGCCCATCATGCTGGCAAAATTGACCTTGTCATACCGGTACTGCCACACACGTTCGGCTGTTTTTTTCTCCGGATCGAGCTTGAATTCAACGGCACGGGTATATCTCGGAGAATGCGAATTGCCATTGTCATAGATCGTATAGTGATCAGGTTTTCCGGGCACCGGCATTATGTGGTGCTGTGCCGAAATGCCGCGGTCTTCATTGATAATTTCGAACTCGTTATGTTTGCCGCCAAACCGCCAGATGAATTCACCTGTTTTGCTGTTTATTTTGGCCACTTCGGCAAGACTCCGAAAAGACAGCACGTAATGGCCGTCGTAATCAATAGCAATCGAATTGAGGTGTACGTAATCGATGTGACCGGATTTAATGTCCACCTCAGTAGCGTCTTCAGGGTTCAAATAATCCCAGCATTCCCATTCCCAGTACAAATTGCCGTCGCTGTCAACTTCCTGGATGTGGTTGCCGACAACCGTGGCATTTTTCTTACCGCCGGAAACGCGTTTGCTCATATCCATTTTCCGGTCTTCTTCGCATACCATTAGCGCATGACCGTTATCCAGCAAGAGCAATTCGTGGGAATCGGTGCGAAATCCCCTGGCAGCACGAAAGGTGTCAATTTCTGTAAAATGTTCATTCATTAGAACATAAAAGCCTTCATTGCTGTTGATGTATTTATAGAATGACAGCTTTCCGTTGGGCTGAACCTCGAATTCACCGGTTCCCAGATTAGCTCTGGAGTATCGCCGGTAAAAATACGGGGTGCCGTCGTTTTCGCAAATGACAATGTAATTACTGCGACTGTCGCTGTCAAAAAAAGTCGACGCGAAAAAAAGCCGACCGGGCGCTGTTTCGCCCCGGACTGTGGTGTTGATAATCGGAAAATCATTCGGAACAGCGACACCATTTATCGTCCGCACATCGGCAGCAATGGAAGCATCGGGCTCAGCCTGAATCACGTTCGGATTGCTTAATCCCGTACTCGCAAAAATAAGAAACGAAATAAATGTAATAAAATATTTTCTCATGTGGTTATTCCTTTTCGTGTTTTACTATGAGTGTTTTTTTATTTTGAAAGACGAATGCAAAATTTATTTCACGACTGTAAATTTTTTAACACGTTCATACCGGCGATTGTTCTGAATAGCTTTTGCCGTCATCCGGTAAAAATACACGCCAGAAGTTAAATCCGAGGCATCAAAAATGATCGTGTGCGTCCCGGCTTTGTGAGGTGAGTTGGCAAGAACATCCACTTGCTTTCCTGTAATATTGTAAACTATCATGGTAACATGACTCAATTCCGGCACTGAGTATCGGATTGTGGTTGTCGGATTGAACGGATTGGGATAATTGTCATGCAAAGCATACGCTGTCGGTTCGGACCGTTCAGATTTCACATCGGACTCGACAAGTCGTTTAACAGACACATTGTCGATGAACACATCCGCATCTGAAACGCCGCAATTGAACACAATCCGTGCCTGGTAATCGGTTTGATGCTTCATCTCAAATTCATAGGCAAAATGTTCTGTTTTGGTGCGAAACCAGGACGTGCCGATTCGGCCGTAATTTTCCCACGGACTGCCGCTGCGCTCCAGCTTGGCATCCACCTGACGGTTTTGTGATGCCCGGGCATCAAACTCAAAAAGATATGTTTCTCCCTGAACCAACTCGATGCCTTCCTGTCGTAATTGAACGTTCCAGATATGCGACCCGCCGTTTGCAATGTTGAGATGGTATTCACCGTTGCGAGCGCGGCCGTCCGCTCTGGCGTTGCCACTTTTATTTAAATGCCAGTGTTTGGTGTTAAAATCGAATTCACCATTGAGCACCTGAGATGTCCCGGGCTCGATGTATTTCACCAAAACATCTTGCTCGTTCGAAAAATCACTTTCTTCACCTTCACTGTTAACCGCTGTCACCCGGAAAAAATATCGCCGGTGATTTTGCAAATCCCGCAAATAGAGATACGGCTGTGAGGTTGTATCCATTGCCATGGTTGGGTGTGCATGCAATCCGCCATACACGATGTAATGCGCGACATCCGGATCACCGAATTTGTTAAAAATCAATGTGACTTTATCGCTGTGCGATTCAGCGATGAGATACGGAACTCTGGCCGCACTTTGCCACTGGAATCGAAAAGTGCGGTAGCAGTGAGAAGGTGAGATGAAATCCGCTTCATAAACCACTTCGCCATCCGGCGTGACTTCGGTCGCTTTGGGCAGCGAGGCATCCGCCCAATTGATGAGCGTGTTGCCGTTGGGTAAGCGCTGGGCGTTGCCCATCCACCAGGTATAGCGGTCCGGGTGGTGGCGGTATTCCCAGACTTTGATTGCTGTCATTTTATCAGTATTCACTTTGTATTCCACGGCACGGGAAACAGCCGGACGGTGATGATTGCCATTGTCAAAAATTGTATAGTGATTGGGCTTGCCAGAGACAGGGCGGGCGTGATGTTGATAGGAGGGACCGTTCAGTTCATCATTGATGAACTCGAATTGATTGTTCTCACCGCCCAGCCGCCAGATGATGTCTCCGGTTTCCCGGTCAATTTTGGTGATCTCACTGAGATGCCGGCTGGAAATGATGATGTTGTCATCATAGTCCACAGCCACAGAGTTCATGTGCACATAATCGATGCGGTCGGCTTTGAGGTTTTCGTGAACCGCGTCGGTGATGTTGAAATGATCCCAGGACCGCCACTCAAAGATCAGATTGTCATTTTCATCAAATTCCTGAACGTGATTGCCGATCACTCTGGCATTTTTTTGGCCGCCGGAAGTTTTCTCGTTCATGTCAATTCGCTGTTCATCACGACCGATGAGAAAATAGTGGTGATCCGGGGTAATGACGAGATCGTGCTCGTCTGTGTAATAACCATGCGTGCATTGAAACGTGTCGACAACGGTATAGCTGGAATCCATGCCATAAAAGTTATCTGTGCCAACTTTGTTGCGTCGGGTGAGCATGCCAGTGGGCTGGAGCTTGAAATCGCGGGATTGTTCTGTCACACGCTGATAAAAATATGGCGTGCCATTGTTTTCCAAAATCATAAAATAAGGCGAACCCACCCAATTGTTGAGGAAAATTTTGCCGGGCGCTGTGTTTTTTAACACTGAAGCTCTGACGCGAGGGAAATCACTGGGCACAGATACGCCGTTAATCACTGTCATTTCACCGACCTGTTCGGTTGTCACATTTTTACTCAAAAGTTCAGGATGCGTTGGTGAAGCTAAAAATTGTGCATCATAGGATGACAGGGTAGAAGTGGTAAAATGAAATTTCAATGCTCCATTTGTTAAAAATGCACCCGTGTATTCAACGTTAACTTTTTCTCCGGGATGAAAGCGTCGCTTTGGTTGAAAAAGAATAGTGCTGCGATCAGCAAAAACAATTGTGCCGCTGTGCACACCGGATTTATCACCCTTGACGTCAAAATTCATATCTCGCAACGTTGATGAACGGCGAACGTTTTTATTGATGCGGACAATAATCGTCGCATCGTTGGAAACAAACCGGGAATTCGGCTGGGGATGAATATAGTAAACATCTTGACGGGATTCAGCAAAAGCTATCGACATACAAAGAACAGAAAAAAGCACGAGGCGGTGCGCGAGTGTCATGTAAAGAACCTTATCGAAACGAATTAAACTCGAAAATTTACTACGAAAGTTATGTGTTCAACGTGTAAATCAAAGTAAAGTTTATGTTAATTTTTGTCAGATAAATATATTATTTTTTAGGCAGAGAATCAAGAACTACGCTTTTCGAGGAGAGATGGTTTTGAGCCACGGATTTTCACGGATCGTCACTGATTTTTATCTCGTCACAAGTCTCTGGTTTGTGACGCAAGGAATATACCTACATTCTCGCAACCATTTATTGCCGCGCGCTTTAGCGCGTGGGTCAGAAGCCTCGGAAAATACCGGGCTTTAGCCCAATATTTTCTTTCTCGTACCAAGGCTCTGCCTTGTTACTGAATAATCTTTTTGACTTGATAAACGGTGAAGCAGCGCTCAGCGCTGAAGAGCTACTGATGTCTATATGTCAATAACGGTCACATAATTTCTTCCGAGGCCTGATTATATCAGTCTCCTCGCTCATGGAGTTGGGCTATGTTGGGACGCGGAGCGTCATTTTCCAAGACGATAAAATAATATGGACAGACAAACATTCCCAGCCAGAGGTTGGGAATGAGAAAAAATGTCTTTTCATTATCAGAAAGCACAGCATTTAAATAATAGATTATTATATAGACATTTTTTTAATTTATCAAGTGATAATCTATTAAAATGAAAACTCATGAATGGAATAGGAATCCGATTATATTTTTGTTAAAAACAAAAAACAAACGAAACCAAATCAAAGAGGACCAGTGAAAATTCGCATCTTAACCGTTGGCAAGCCGGAAACAAAATCTTATGCGCAATTGTGTGATCTTTATTTAAAGCGTATAGCAAAGTACGCCCCTGTATCTCTCGAAAGTGTAAAGCCCGAGAAAATAAAATCAAAATCCGATCAGGAAATTATTTCGGGCGAGAGTGAACGGTTGTTGGAAAAGTTGGAGACAAACGAGTATGTCATTGTGCTGGACAAAGCCGGCAAAACCATGTCTTCGGAAAATTTTGCCAGGTTGTTTAACAAACTGGCACAGCAGAGCGTAAAACGCGTCACGTTTGTGATCGGCGGGCCGCTCGGATTCGACGACAGCATTCGCCAACGGGCTGACCGGCTGCTGTCGTTTTCGCCGATGACTTTTCCCCATGAACTGGCACTGACCATGTTGCTGGAACAAATTTACCGGGCGCAGACGATCTTGCGGGGCGGGAAATATCATAAATAAGCCGAGAAGATCCTGAACATCCTTGAATCCTGTAAATCCTGATTCAGACGGGGTTTAATCCTAAAACATTATAACGGGG
>CAZSMC010000027.1:11992-57784 GCA_964607755.1 uncultured Cytophagia bacterium
GAATCCTGTAAATCCTGATTCAGACGGGGTTTAATCCTAAAACATTATAACGGGGATTGTATATTTTTTTAAACTGCAAACTCTGTGCGCCAAAATTCAAAAGCAATCCCACCGGTTTGTCGTAAGCGACAACGTAATTTTTGGCTTGAGCCAAATGAACATCTTCAAGGTTCACCTGGGCTTTGAGTTCGACAACCACCTGATCCTCCACAATAAAATCCGCACGACGTGTACCCACCTCAATACCCTCATAAAATATCGTATGCTCTTTTTCACGTTCATATGAGAGATCGGCCCTCCGCAATTCAATAGCCAGACACCGCTGGTAAATGACCTCCTGAAATCCACTCCCCAAGGTATTATGCACTTTCATTGCACAGCCGTTAATCTTGAAAGTAATATCATCCAATTTCATTTTTACCCTCCAAAATAGATTGATAATTATTTGGATCAGGATTTCCCAACTGTCTGAATCAGGATTTGCCCGATTTCAGGATTCACAGGATTACAGAGAAGCGACATATATTTGACAAGCTATACTGACGACCATTGTATGGTCGATCCTGACGAACCAAAATCCTGCCCATCCTTGAATCCTGTAAATCCTTATCCCGACAGTTTTTTATCTTCCCCTCCTCTGTCTGAATCAGGATTTGCCCGATTTCAGGATTCACAGGATTATAGAAAAGCGGTATTCATTTTATCAAAGTATGCTGACGATCATTGTGGTGTGGTCGATCCTGACGAACCAAAATCCTGCCCATCATCCTTGAATCCTGTAAATCCTGATTCAGACATTCTTCATACCTACCTCTTTTACATCTCAAACAAACTCATATCAACATTTGTGTTGACGTTCAACGTTTTGATCTCGGTTTCAGAGCTTTTTTCACCGCCGCTGTAACCGATGGTTTTAAAATGGAATTTAACTCCATTCACGGTTCGGAGATCTAAAAACTGCTCTTGTGTTTTGGTTGGTCCTTGTTGGGTGATCTGGGTGTATGAAATACCAAGCGGCAGTTGAGAATCGGGATCGAGAAATAGTCTGAACGATTGATCCCCTTTGGAAAGCAGAATTTCCTCGGCCGGCTTTTCGACAAATGTTGTTTCGCCAACATACTGAATGTCAAATTCGTCCAGGGTTTTCGCGACATTGATCATATCCCGCATCAAATTTCCCTGCAGATTTTTTTTCATCGGCGGTGGTGCCGGTTGACTTCCCTGCGGACCAATCATTTGTGCCTGATCTCCATTGAGAATCAGTTTGACCTGCCCGCCCGGCGTGTTCATTATCGCAGCAAACTTGTCCGGATAGACAATAGTTACCTTGCCGTCTATGTCCATTTTGCCCATTGGCGTCTGTTGCGTGGAATGCGTTTCTACCTGCACATTTTCAGTGGCGGTGATGTTTTCCATGCCGCCAATGGCATCCACCATCTGATGCATCAGTTGTACACCTTTTGCCGTGGTTTCTTCTGTGGCTTCCGGCTTTTCTTCTTCGGGCTGCGGAATGCTAATGTCGATTTGGTTCACCTCACCCAGGACAGAAAGCGTGGTATCAAAATCTGCTGGTTTGCCAACTACCAGAATATGAACTTTGTACGGATCGAGGTACTTTTGCGCAACACGCAGCACATCGTCCCGTGTGACCTCTTCGATCTCGTTACGTGTCTTTTGCAAAAAATCATGCGGATAACCATAATATGTGTAGGTAATCAGTCGGCGGACAATTTCGTCAACGCTGTCAAAATTGAATACATATGAATTGAGCCAGCCTTCCATGGCCACTTCCAATTCTTCTTCGCCCACTTTTTCTTCGGTCATTAGCCGCATTTCCTTCAGCATCGAGCGAATCGCCTCAACCGTACGTCCGGATTGCGTTCTGGAGTGCATGAAAAACGCTCCCGGGTAGGAAAAGTTTGTGCCGTACGAACCATAAACCGCATAAGCCAGGCCCTGGTCCGATCGAACTCTGGAGAACAAACGGCTAGAAAATCCGCCGCTGAGAATTTCGTTCATCATCACAAGATCGGGATAATCCGGATTATCTTTGGTGCCGCCCAAATGACCGATATAAATATTGCTCTGATTGACGTCATTCTTTTCAACAAGATTGACGCTGAATTCCGGAATATAATCAACGTCCGGGGCTTTAAACACCGCCTCGCCTTTTGGCTGCCAGTCGCCGAATAATTTTTCGATCTTTTTCAGCATATCGCCTTTTTTGAAATCGCCCCAGACAGCCAGGACCATGCCGTTCGGCCGTACCCATTTTTCGTGAAATTTGACAATATCTTCGCGGGTAATATTATTTACAGTTTCGTACTCGGTGTCTCGCCACAACCTGGAGTTTTTATAAATAATCTGATAAAATTCCCGCCGGGCAATTTGCGTGGCGTCGTCATTGCGCCGGGAAATGGAGCTGCGCATGCTCACTTTGGCCAAATCAATTTTTTCCTGA
Source organism: uncultured Cytophagia bacterium (assembly GCA_964607755.1). Taxonomy (GTDB): domain Bacteria; phylum Zhuqueibacterota; class Zhuqueibacteria; order Residuimicrobiales; family Krinioviventaceae; genus CAZSMC01. Next base: position 14,454 of record CAZSMC010000027.1, read on the forward strand.
GGAAAAACCGGTTTTCGCAACACGTCAGCAAACATGTGAGAAACCATGTCGAAATGATCTTTGAGCGTATTGGCTGATGCACCACCGGACACATCGCCGATCCAGGTTTCCACAGATGCGGCAATTTTTTCCAGGTCAGCATCCATGCTGTCGCCGGGAACGGATTCGGTACCGCCGCTGCGCATAACAGTGCCAGTGAGACTGGCCAATCCAACTTTGTCATCCGGTACGCCCCACACAGAACCTGCTAAAAATTGTGCACGCATTTTTATGAACGGCAATTCGTGATCTTCGACGAGAATCACTTTCATGCCGTTATCCAGGGTGGCCATTTTATAATCGGGAATTTTCACTTTGCCAAGCTTTCCGTATGACAGCTCGGACGGATGTTTTTGCGCAAACGAACCGGCAACAAGTGCGCACACAAGAGTCATGATAAACACAATTTTGAATGTATATCGCATGTTAAAATCCTTTCTCTTTGATGTTCCTGTTCAAACTTTTTCAGGCGACGTGACCTATTCTTCGTCCGGATTAACAATCATGGCCACAGTACGGTTGCGTTTGTTGAAATGTTCTTTTGCTACCCGTTGAATATCCTCAGCCGTGATAGCTTCGATTTGTTCTGTCTGCCGGAACATCTCATGAAAATCGCCATTGAGCGTTTCAAATGCCGCCAATTGACGCGCCAAACCGGAATTCGAATCCAGTCCGCGCAAAAAGTTGACCTTGGCTCGTGTTTTCACGGCTTCCAGTTCTTCTTTGGTCAGGGGCTCGGTTTGCAGTTTTTCAATTTCTTCGTAAAGCGCCTGTTCACATTCTTCGTTGGTGTGGCCGGATGAAGGCACAAGCAAAAAGATAAACAGTCCCGGAAACTTGCCATAAGTCAAACTCGAAATGGCAGTAGCCTGAATGGCAATTTTTTCTTCTTTGACCAAACGCTTATACAGACGCGATGTCCTGCCCTGGCCAAGAATGTCGGTGATTGCATCGAACACGGCAGCGTCTTTGTGCAGCCGGTCCGGGCGATGGTAGCCGATCGCCACGATCGGCTGCATCTGATTTTCCACCTCGATGCGTTTTTGACCTTTTTGCGGCGGCTCTACCGTATCGATCGGTTCCCTCTCCGGACCTTTGGGAATTCGTCCCCAATACGTTTCGAGTTGTTTTTTAATTTTTTTGGAATCAAAATCACCGACAATCGCGCACACCAGATTTGGCGGCGTGTAATTGGTTTTATAAAATTCGCGGGCTTCTTCGCGTCTCAACGTAATTAAATCGGACATGTGGCCGACAACCGGTTCGCCGTACGGATGCGCTTTATAAGCCGCTGCCAGAAATTCTTCAACCAACATTCCCACAGGTTGGCTTTCCGTGCGCATGCGGCGCTCTTCCATGACAACTTCTTTTTCCGTGTAGAACTCGCGCAGAACAGGATGTAAAAAGCGGTCCGATTCCAGTGACATCCACAATTCCGGTTTATTCGATGGCAGATTATAAAAATAAACGGTTGCGTCGTAACCGGTACCGGCGTTCAATCCGCTGCCGCCTTCCTGCTGGATGATTTTACCAAATTCGTTGCTTACCACGTATTGCCGGGCTTTTTTAACGGCTTGTTCATGCTCAGCCTCGAGTTCGGCAAGCCTGGTAGAATCTGCGCGCCGGCCTTTGCGATACTCTTCCAGCCAGGCTATGAAGGTTTCGTCTTCTTTTTCCATGGCATCGAGTTCAGCCTCGATGTTTGTGCTGCCGATTGTGCGGGTTCCTTTAAACGCCATGTGCTCGAACAAATGAGCCATGCCGGTAATGCCTTTGACTTCGTTAGCAGCTCCCGTATTTGCCCAGGTGACAAACGAAACCACCGGCGCATCGTGGCGCTCTAACAACAGAACGCGCAGTCCATTGTCCAGCGTCACTCGCTCCACTTTGTCTTCCAGTTCCAGGTAACCCTGTCCCAATAATGATGAAACAGCAAAAACCACGATCAGCGCTGTCAATGCAGCAGCCTTTACCTGTCGCATGTTTCCTCCTTGATTTTGTTAAATAAAAACTTATCGGAATGCATTGGTTTCATTTTCTGAGAGTCAAGTATCATATCTTTTGTGATGAAATACTCCCCTTTACAATAAAATTAAGAGCGAATAAATTCCATAGTGTAAAAATACGAATTTCTTTTAAAAAAATCATATACAGAATGTTAAGATGAAAAAAAGATGGATAGTTTTGGCAAAATCCATTGAATTTTTCCAGATTATCTCTATATTTATTTGTTCGATTTGTCAAAAGCGCGAAATATGTTTTTCAACATAAATTGAATATTATACGCAAAAAGATTAAAATGGTGTCAAAAAAACCGGATTCACTTTTTTAAAGTCTGATCAAGTTTTTCCTGATTATTAACCGCCGTGAGCGCCGAGAAAAAGCCTCCGCCGCGGCCTTTTCAAATTTCGTGGCCATGCACGGAGGCTTTTTTTCAGGGAGGTGTATGACTTTAGATATTCATCCAGTACGTCATTTTGAGCATAAAAACATTATTGACCGGGGCATGCAACAGTTTGTTGACTGAATCATCAAAATAAAATCCATTGTAATAATCATGATTCAAACGTTCCTGGGTCCACACAAAATAGAGTGTTGAGCCTGGCTGATATTCCCAGCGCAGCACCGCATTGCCGCGAATCGATTTTAAATGAAAATCAGGGTTTGAGAACGAGAAGCTCGCCGACTCTTTCGGCTTGATTGTATATTCATCATCCGAATAGCTGATGTTTTCGTCCGAATAAGTATTGAAACGAAAACTTTTTGGTTCAGCCAGTTCTTTAAAATTATCATAGTTGCCGTGGGAAATCAGCGGCTGCATATAAAGCTGCAAGCTAAGTTTTGGCGTAAAAGCCCAATCCAGGCGCAGGTTGGCGCTCAACTCAGTGTGATCGAGGCGGCCAAACACATATCTCTTACCGAATGTGGCTATTGCCGCGGGATCGTCAAAACATTCGATCCATTGCGCGTATTCCCGGTCCCAACTCATTTCCGGCTTGACGCTAAAAGAAATGTTGCCTTCAGGTTTCAAGTTCAGTTCTGCTGAAAACGAGTAATGGTATTCATCAACGCTGGCTTGATAAAGTTCGCCACCCAGGCCAAAAACCACTGGTTTGCGTTGATCGGTTCGGAATTCCACATCCAGATGAGTTCCCGACGGATTTATTGCCAAAGGACCGCCGCGTGTTAACCGGTTGTCCAGTACTTTAGCGGTGCGAAAAGCCCGGATTTCAATATTGTGAAAATTTTTCAGTTCAAACATGCCAAGGCCGAATAATCCCCGGCCAATAACGTGGCCGCCAAAATCAGTGGATTGATAAGCCGCGCCGATGAGCCACACCTGGCGGAACAGTTTGCCGGGTTCGGTCCAGCGGTACCCGCCGCCAAAGTGCGCGTTGAGCAAATCAGTCCGCCAGGCAAAACCAACGTCATTGACATCAAATCCCGGACTGATAAAACCCACCGCCGAGTTTAACATCACATTACCTTTTTGTTTGTTCAGGAGGAGCCGGCCGGCAAGTCCACTAATCGATGTAGCAGAGCTGTCCATATTGACGTGATCCACGCCCGGTCGTTGAAAATAATGCAGCGAGCTGCTTTGCAGATCGATCATGCGTTGCTGCGTACCGGTAACGTGCGATCCACCCAGCCAGCTCGAAACGACCCAGGTTTTATCTTTATCCAGAAAAGACCAGCCATCGATACCCAGCGTTGTTGCATCTTTGTTCAGATCGTTACGCAAAACAGAGGAGTGAAAATCACGCCGAGTATAAGTGCTTAAAAATCCGATCCCATAGCGGGAATTGTCAATTTCTTTTTGCGCTCTGATCACACCAAAGTGCGTTTGCGGCTCAACCGTCTGGCTGAATGTCTCTCCGTTTTGCAGAAAACGGCCAGATTCAGAGGATGTTAAAGCATAAAGTGCACCGACGTTCCAGTCCTTGCCAACTTTGCCGGTCACTTTGCCGGCGCCGAGAATTGTGGTGGCTGCAGGGACATTCGAATAATTGTGAGCCGGTCTGTGGCCGCTGGGTGCTCGACCGATTCGGCGGCTGTAGAAAAAATCAGGTGTGCCCCAGTTAAAACCCCAGTGATTATTGGCTCCGCCATAACCAAAATTAAAAATAGAAGACCCTTCAATGAAAAACGGTCTTTTTTCATTGTAAAAAGTCTCATAATCTGAAAGATTAACCACAGCCGGGTCCACCTCGACCTGACCAAAATCCGGGTTTACAGTCAGGTCCAGAGTCAAATTTGGGCTCAATCCATATTTTGCATCAAAGCCGGCGTCCGGTTGAAGTTTATGATGCGGCTTGAGTGGGTTATCGGCGTTCACCCGTCCGGATGCCATTTTGCTGCGAACATAAGGCATTACCTCGAAATGGCGTGACGGCTGGATGTTTTTGATCCCTACCAGATCCGGGAAGCGCGAGACAAATCCACTGCTGTTTTTCGGAGTATACGCCAAATAGGCTTCCTCATTTTTCCGGTTAATATCGCGGCGAAAATTTATTCCCCAAACATATTGATCTGATGGTTTGAAGCGAAGCTGAGAAAAAGGAATCCGGAATTCGGCACACCAGCCGAGCGAATCGATGCGGGTTATACCTTCCCAGACGCCATCCCATGAATCGTCCATCCAGTCATCGTTGTATAAAGTGCCGTCATAACGCGTGCCAGCAGCATTCAAGCCAAAGTAATAACCGCTCCGGTTGTCGTGATAAGGCGAGATAAAAATGCCAAACAAATCAGACGGGATATCGTGGTCGTGGCGTCCCAATGTGGCAGTGATGGAATCTGGCGCCGAATCGTACAGCCGGGCGCCGATGTACAGGGCATTGTCGTCGTAAGCAATGAGAACTCTGGTTTTTTCCGAGCCAGGCTTGCCTTCTGCTGGTTGTCTCTGGTAAAATTTTTCTACTGCCTCTGCTTTTTGCCAGGCAGGTTCCGTCAGCTTGCCATCGATTGTAATGGGTTCATAGACGCGTTCAGCTTCAACCTGAGGGACCGGGTTGTAATGGGTGGGTTTGGCGATAACGAAAACCGGCAATATGAATATAAAAAATAATATTTTAAGCATGGCAAAACCTCTGTCTGTTAAAATGTTTATCGGTTATCTGTTCACGTTTACGGAAATCTCGTAAACGGGTTTCATTCGGGAATTTTAATCTCGTGCTTAAAAATAGTGTTGACATTTCTAAAGTTGTTTTGTATTTTTGATTCGTCTCAAAGATAAATACACAGAAAAAATTGAGAATTTTAGGCGAACGTTATGCTGAATTGTTAAAAATGTGGTTAGGGTTTTTTAACTTTCTTTCAACTTAAATTAAGCATTGAGAAATTAAGTTTTAAAATTCTGCAAGTATGTGTAATCATCAACAATCATTATGAGGAAAGTGACAATGATGAAATCAAAACTTTACATAATTATTTTTCTTTTTCTGCTTGCCAGTATTTTTGTCATGTGTAGCAGAGAGCAGGAAAAAGAAGATATAGTTCTCAAGGTGGGAGACCGGCAAGTTACGGCAAAAGAATTCAGATATCGCGCTGAATTTACTCCGCATCCGAATTACCCGGCTATTGACCGGAGTCTCGAAAATACCTTTTTGAATAATCTAATCATGGAAAAGGTCTTTGCGCTCAATGCCGGTGAAAAAAGCGAGTTGCGACAAAATAAAAACTTTCAATTCTATATCAAAGGTGTGAAAGAACAAGAGATGCGCAAGCAGCTTTTTTACGAAAAAGCGTTCAATCCTGTCAAACTGGATACCAACGAAATCAAACAACAGTATCACAATTCTATGCGCGTTTACGATGTGGAATTTTATACATTTCATCGTGACGATCTGGCGGAACGCGTGCAGGCAGAACTGCAGGCTCGTCCGGATTCAGCACTTACTGTATTCAATTCGATATGGAAAGATGAAAATCGTCCGACAAAGACAGTCAAATACCGGGATCCGGATAATATCAATATTCATGAAGCCTTGTTCGATACGCTTCATGATGTCAATGAGGTGATGGGACCAATCAGACTGGAACGGGATAACTGGATTCTCATGAAAGTGGCGGACTGGAAGGATGAACCCATCATTGGAGGCGAAGAAATGGCGCTTCGCTGGAATCAGGTCAAGGAAAAAATGACCATGAACCGGGCTACGCGTAATTGGCAAAAATATATGTATGAGGTCATGAAAGACAAAGACATCGAATTCAATAAAGATACTTTTCTGAAATTGGCGGATTTGAGTTTTGATCTGGAAATGGCTAATAATGAAGCGGAAGAACAGGATGTGCTCAACAAATTCTCTCAGCAGGAAGACAGTACGCTAACTATTTCTGATCTTCCCGATGAAGGGGCTATACTCCAGGCGCCGTTCTTTACCATCGATGGCGTAACCTGGACGGTTGGCGATTTTCGGGAAGCTGTGGGTTCTCATCCGCTGGTATATCGTCGTCGCACAACAAACCGAAATCGGTTTTACGAGGAATTCAAAGTCGCTGTGGCGGATCTAGTGCGTGATTATTACCTCACCGAAGAAGCTTATGAGATTGGTCTGGACAAAGATACAGAAATTCAACGCGTCGCCAGAATGTGGGAAGACGCTCTGGTTGGCATGTACGAGCGCGACCAGGCACTTAAACGATTGGCAAAGACGCTGCCCGATACCCTGGATGTTGGCCGTCAATACGTGCTAAGTAAAAAATTTGAAAGTTACATGGATTCTTTGCGAGCGGAATATGGCGATCAGATCAAGGTAAATTACGCAGTATATGATAGTCTGGAAATTAATGATGTACCGATGTTTGTCATGCAGCAGCAAGTACCGTATCCGGTTGTGGTGCCAAACTGGCCAGTCTATACCAACAGAAAAGATGTTGATTTTAATGCTTTGCAAGATTAGACAAGCCTGATATTGAGTTGACATGAATTTTTTCAATTTTTTCTTGCATTTTAAAGCCACATGTGATAGATTGTATAGAAAATTTTTGTGATATTTTGTGATATTGTTATGACAATTTTTTGCAATCGTCAGGTGATATCTAGTTTTTGAGTGAATTATTTCTCTTTCTCACATTTTAAAAATGTGTTTGCGATTCGAGGTTTTTTACAAGTAGTTAATGCTAAAAGTTTTTTTATTGCATCATTGTAGTCCAAAGTTTTGGAAGATTATATGGGTAAAACATAAACTTCTTTATCTTTTTATGCTTTGCATACCTGATAATATAATTAAAAATAAGTTCTTGCTTTTAATGCATATTGCTTACCAAAAATAAGGAAATATGGCAGAACCAGGAATTAACAAGATTTTTACTTCCGGATTATCCTCACAACCTTTATTCTATTCGGGGAGAATAAAAGAATAATGATAAAAAGAAAGACAAAAAAGAGGGAGATTTGATGTAATACTATTTGTTGTTCTGTTTCGCTGTAAATATTTGCTATTTAATAAAAGGGAGAGTGATATGAAAAGAACGGTACAAGCGAGCGCATTGCTCGTTGCGCTATTAGTTATGTGTCTACCCATGTTTGTATGGGCAGGAACGACCGGTAAAATAGCCGGCTCGATCAAAGATGCCGAGACCGGAGAACCCCTGCCTGGTGTCAACGTTGTTGTCGAGGGGACGACGCTGGGTGCTGCTACAAGTGCAAAAGGACAGTACTCCATTCTCAACATTCCACCCGGAGAGTACACACTTGTAGCCACCATGATTGGTTACAAAAAACACATCGTAGAAAATGTTCAAGTCTCTATCGATTTGACAACAACAATCAATTTTCAACTGGAACCGACAGTGCTGGAGGCTGGTGAAGAAGTCACTGTGGTTGCAGAACGCCCCATCGTCCAGATGGACAAAACTTCATCCATGTCAGCGGTGCAATCCAGAGAGTTGGAAGCCATGCCAGTTGAAAACGTCGGCGATGTGATTGAACTGCAGGCTGGTGTGGTTAACTCGGGCGGTATTCACATCCGCGGCGGGCGTTCCGGTGAAGTGGCGTACTGGGTTGACGGTGTCGCCACCACAGACGTTTTTTCCGGTGGTAATCGGGCGAATGTTGAAAATTCTGCTATCAAGGAATTGCAGGTCATTTCCGGTACCTTTAACGCGGAATATGGCCAGGCCATGTCCGGTATCATTAATATTGTTACCAAAGAAGGCGGGCCGAAATATCACGGACAATTAAAAGGTTTTATTGGGGATTATTACACCAATGATGATCTCTACAGCGTGATTGACGATGTGAATTCAGTTACTGATTCGGCAACTGGTACGACCACGCTGAACGAAGACTTGAGTTATCCGCTCAGAGATTTCAATCCTATTTACAATGGTGAGTTCAGCTTGAGTGGTCCTGTGCCCTTTACCAAGGACAAGCTGACCTTTTTTGTCAACGGACGTTACTTTTCCCGCGAAGGCCACTTGTACGGACGCGAATGGTTTTTGCCCAGCGGTGTTCCCGGCGACAGCTCACTGGTGCCGTTAAATCCCAATCAACACTTTTCCAGTTTGAGCAAATTGACCTGGAAGATGACTTCGGGATTAAAGCTGAGTTATAGTTTGAATTATTCCGAGTATGAGAATGACCGTCATTTCAGTCGGAGCTACAAATACGTTCCGGGTGGAATTAACAAAAGTTACGGTCATACCACAACTCACCTTTTGAAACTCAATCATGTTCTTTCCTCAAATACTTTTTATGAAGTAAAAATTAATCGACTTTATACAGTGAGCACATCTCATCTTTACGATGATCCTCACGCCCGGCCATACTGGTTGGTGCATATTCCAGGAGATTCGATTCGTGAGGAAATGACATTAGACCCTGAACATGTTGAGGAACATAAAGTTCTTTTCGACAGTCTTAAACAGTTTGATATTAAATACAACTGGGTTGCAAATCCTGAAGATCCATTGGGTTATGTGCATCATGATTCATCAAGTGCACCCGCCGGTTACAGTTTTCTTCGTTCCGGAACAAACCTGAACCGCAGTTGGCGAAGCACATCCTACTGGATCGGCAAGTTCGATTTGACCAGTCAGATCAATCCGGTTCACCAAATTAAAACCGGATTTGAAGCCCGGATTCATGAAATGAAACTGGACACGTACACTTTGCAGCCGGCAAGAGAACCGGGTAAAGATGAACAAATCGTGCCTTTCCAGCCAATGATACCGGATATCTCTACGGTTTTTCATGACAAATACACCCGTAACCCGCGGGAAATTTCTGCATATATCCAGGACAAAATAGAGCTGGAAGATATTATTGTCAATGCCGGTTTGCGGTTTGACTGGTTCGATCCGAATTCTGTCGTCCCGGTAGACCCTGAGGACCCGAATATCTATGATCCGTTTAAAGACGAACATATTTACAAAAACCCTTCTGCACCGGATTCCGAGCGGGTTAAATACACTCCCAATGAACGGCGGGAGTTCATGCACAAAGAGGTCGATCCTAAAATGCAGCTCAGCCCTCGTTTGGGTATTGCTTATCCGATAACAGACAGGGGCGTGATCCACTTTTCCTACGGTCACTTTTTTCAGATACCCGAGTTTCAATATCTCTACGACAGTCCGGATTTCAAATTGAACAGCGGCGGCGGTCGTACGGTTGTTGGCAATGCCGACCTGAATCCGCAGCGCACTGTGCAATACGAAATCGGATTACAGCAGCAGCTCGCAGAAAATCTGGGTATCGATGTGACGGTTTTTTACCGCGATGTTCGTGACTGGGTCGGCACAAGTCCGCTTATCGAAACAGTCCGGCCAAATGTAGCTTATGTGGTTTATGAGAACAAAGATTATTCGAACGTCCGCGGGTTGACGCTCAAGCTGGAAAAACGTTACGCGAATAATTTTTACGCCAAAGTAGATTATACCCTCCAGGTCGCAGAAGGCACCTATTCAAATCCCACAGACGCTTTTCACGCGCTCAATGCTGAAGAGCAGCCACGGATTTCTCTGATTCCACTGAACTGGGATCAACGGCAAACGCTGAACGCGCAACTTCAGTACCGGTACAGGGGTTGGAGCGCCGCTGTGATTGGTAAATACAGAACCGGTTTGCCGTACACCCCGAGCTTTGCCAAAGGGACCAGAGTTGGCGGCACAACTTTTATCGGTCTTCGCGAAAACAGCGCACGCAGACCAAATATTTCCAGCGTTGATCTCTATTTTACCAAAGAGTTCACCCTGGCGTCGTTAAAGTTCACAGCCTTTGCCTATGTGTATAATCTCTTTGACCAGCGAGAAATGACCGGTGTGTTCAGCGACACAGGAACAGCAGAGTATACTACATATCCACGATTGAGCGATGTGAACTATGATCCCAACCGGATCGGCACTGCCCGGGACCTGCTCAATCGCCCCGAATGGTACATCACTCCGCGTGAGCTGCAATTAGGCGTGACTATTGGTTTTTAAAAAAGTGGGAGAGATCTTATGAAAAATAAACATAAATTAATGTTTTTTATTTGCGCTACCATCTGGGCACTCACACCTTTACTTTCTTTTGCCCAGGTCAACGTGGAACAACTCCACGGTGATGAAACCTGGAGTGCCAGCGGACTGCATTCCGGAAATATGATTCGAACAACGTTTTGGAACGATGGTCAGATCGGCACCCGCTCTACCAGTCCAGAAGACATTGGCGGTGAATGGCCGATCAACTCTGGCCGAAATTATCTGGCAAAAATGGCCACCCATTACGGCGCCGAGGTTCGCGATGTGGATGGCGAAATGATCCACATCATGTCCGAATCTAACGGAACCCGAACCGGTGGTCTTGATGGCTCGGAAAGTAATGGGGACTGGGGGCCTAATGGCGAATGGTGGACCATGTGTCCGTTACCCAACTTTTATAATCCGTCTCCTCCACCTGATATGAGTGAAGATCCGCGAGTCTCGATGAGCCACTGGGAGTGGTCCTGGCCGAGTGTGTGGCCGGACAAAATGGATGACACAGTTGATCCCGGCTGGCCCGGTTCCTGGAATGGCTATTTTGGCAAGGATATTAAAAATGCGGACCAGGAATCCTATTATGTCATCGATGATTATAACAACCGTGAATTTCCGTTCTATCCGGATGAGAACGACTCCACCCGCCGCGGTCTCGGATTCCGGGTGTCAATACGCGGTTTTCAATGGTCTAATGTGCTGGTTGAAGACATTTTGTTTTTACTTTACGATGTGAAAAATATAGGCACTTATGAACATGACAAGGTGGTTTTCGGACTGAACTTTGGCCCCAATATTGGATCAAAAGAAGGTGCTGGTGGAGACAGCGACGATGACGGCGGCGCTTATGATCTCGAGAATAACCTCGGCTACCAGTACGATGAAGATAATATCGGTGGAGGCGGCTGGTCACCGGTCGGGCGCCTGGGCGCGGCATTTTTTGAAAGTCCCGGCAATCCTTATGATGGCATTGACAATGATGGGGATGCTGGAAAAGGCACCGGCGATGTGATTACCGAAGAGATGTTCGAGTCGAAAACCATTAATGTCGGGGATGACGTTGTCCTGATCGATTACAAATCTTTTGAACGTGAAATTGTCAAAATGCCTCAAGAAGGTGTGACGTTCCGCTACCAGGACCATGAATACACAGTTAAGCCCGGCCTGGTGGAAGAAATTCCAAACAACCTGGTTGATGATAATCTCAATGGTCTGATTGATGAGAATAACGGTTCTGTGATTGGCGAAGGTGAAAATGCGATTCACCGATATCTTTATACCGGTCTCAAGTGTGTGAACTATTTTACTGGCGAAGGTAAAGATAACGTACTTATCGATGAACGCCGGGATGATGGCATTGATAATGACGGCGACTGGAATGTACTCACAGACGACGTTGGACTTGACGGCGTGCCCAATACAAATGATCCTGGCGAAGGCGATGGTAAACCGACCTCCGGCGCCGGTACAGACCTGCCCGGTGAACCGCATATCGATAAAACCGATATCGACGAATCAGATATGATCGGTTTAACCTGTTTTAACATCTATTCTCCATGGACCATTTATCCGCTCTATGCGGATGAAACGATCTGGGAAGCATTGACCCCGGGTTTTCTGAATGCGACCGGACAGATCGGAAATACAGATATTATTTTAGGTTCAGGCTATTTTCCTCTGAAACCAGAACAGATTGAACGGTTTTCTGTCGGTTACATCATGGGTTATGGCGATGAACTGTTCCGCAACCGGGATTACGCTGAAAAAACCTATCTTGAAAACTATAACTTTGCCAAAGCGCCAAATATCCCCAAGCTGACGGCTGTACCAGGCGATAAAAAGGTCACATTGTATTGGGATGATTATGCGGAACAATCTGTCGATCCCATTACCGGGGAAGATTTTGAAGGATACAAAATTTATCGTTCAACTGATCCGGCATTCGAAGATATGACTGCCGTGACTGATGGATATGGTTCAGTATCCTATCGCAAACCCATCGAGCAGTTTGACCTTAAAAACGGCATCTCCGGCTATGCCCCGATTGATGTCAATGGCGTGCATTTCTATCTTGGCGATGATACCGGTATTCAAAATTCCTGGGTCGATACTACCGTGCAGAATGGCCAGAAATATTATTACGCTGTTTGCGCTTACGACCGCGGTGACGGCGCTCTGGGCATTGCGCCAAGCGAAACATCAAAGTATATTTCAATCAGCAAGGACGGAACAGTTGACAAGGGCCGCAACGTAGCCATTGCCCGGCCAGAAGCGCCTTCGGCAGGCTTTCAACAGGCCGAACTGGCTGACCTGACCTTGCTGGAAGGCGGCAAAGCGACCGGAAAATTAGGCTACGAAATTATCGATCCCAACAAGATTAAAGATGGCGCCACTTACCGGGTTGTTTTTGAAGACACGGTGGCGGAAAATGACTCCAGACAACTGGTTTACATGACAAAGAATTTCAGTCTGCTCAAAATCATAAACGGCTCATCTGATACGCTGATAAACAAGAGCACCAATCTTGAACCCGCTGCACAGCAGCCAATGTTCGATGGCTTTACCTTTAAGCTGTTTAACGACTCGAGCTTGCAGGTCATGGCTGGTAGCTCGATGTGGCTGGCGGACAGCGTGATGGATTTTATTTTTGAACCGTTCCGGTACAGCCGCACTCAGGGCATCGGCATGCCGAACGATTATTTGATCACATTTCATGATCAGGTCGGTGTCGATACCTCGGAAGCTACTGCGCTCTCCAGGGTACGTGATCTCCCGGCCACGCCGGTTAATTTTAAAGTGACAAATTTAGAGACAGGTGAACCTGTCAAATTCGCATTTTATGAACAAGATGTTGTCGATGACCAGGCCGGCAAGTTCACCGCATTTACCGACCGAACCCGAAGCGATCAAATCATTTTTATGGAACCCAATGAAAATGACTCGCTGGTCTTTTCCTGGAGTTTTGAACTGGACCGCGCGACGGATGATTCACTGCACCGAAATCCGCGAGCCGGTGATTCGGTTCTGATAAAAACTCGAAAACCATTTTTGTCACACGATCAGTACGAGTTCACTACAAAGGGACAACGGATCGATCAGGATATGGCAAAAGAGCAACTTCAAGACATCAAAGTGGTGCCAAATCCGTATGTTGTGGCTAATTCGTGGGAACCGTTGAATCCGTACACAACCGGGCGCGGTCCGCGCGAATTACACTTTATTCATTTGCCGGCAAAGTGCACCATAAAAATATTTAATATCCGCGGCCAGTTGGTTCGTGAACTGGAACACGATACGCCTGACGTTTCAAATGGAACGGAAATCTGGGATATGTTGAGCAGAGACCAACTGGATATTTCGTACGGCATTTATATTTATCATGTTGATGCTGGTGAACTCGGTACGAAAACAGGAAAATTTGCCATAGTCAAATAATTTTACCGGGACATGCGTGAACCTATGTCCCTTTTAGTTTTGATGATAAATGCAAGTTTAAAATAACATTAAAGGAGTGACAACATGAAAAGATTGTTATTTATCACAGCCGTGCTTTTGAGCATGATTTTACCTGTGACTGCTCAAAACGTCACCAAGGTAGGAACCACAGCGGCAGGTTTTTTGAACATTGACATCGGCACCCGCGCGCTGGGTATGGGCGGCTCGTACGTGTCGGTTGCCGACGATGCCATGTCTATGTACTGGAATCCGGCAGGCATTGCGCGCCTCAGCGGTGGCGAAGCATTTTTCACCCACTCTAAATGGCTGGCAGACATTGGCTTGAGTTATGCCGGCTTTGCCATGCAAATGGGTCGCGACGGCGCTATTGGTGTGTTTGCCAATTTCATGACCATGGATCAGATGGAACGGACCACGGTCATGGAGCCGGACGGCACAGGTGAGATGTTCGATGCTGGCAGTTATGTTTTTGATTTGACGTATGCCCATAATCTGACAGACCGTTTTACCATTGGTGGTTCGTTCAAGTACATTCACGAAAAGATCTACCACAGTTCCGCATCTGGCATTGCTTTTGACATTGGCACGTTGTTCGACACCCAGTTCAGCGGTTTGCGGATTGGCATGAGCATCACCAACTATGGCACAAAGATGAAGATGGGCGGCCGCGACATGCTGATTCAGACGGACATTGATCCGTTGATTCACGGCAACAACCAGAACATCAACGCGAATTTGTCCACAGATGAGTTTGAATTGCCATTGATGTTCCGCGTTGGTGTGTCCATGGACGTGTTGAAAGGTGCAGGTAACAGTAATTTGATCGTCTCGTTGGACGCTTTGCATCCGAACGACGATGTCGAGTATGTGAATGTGGGAGCGGAATACGGTTTCAGCAAGATGTTCTTTTTACGCGGCGGCTACAAGACCTTGTTTGCGCGCGACAGCGAACAGGGATTATGCTTTGGCGCCGGATTGCATTACGGATTTGGCCCGACAAAGATCAAGGTGGATTACGCGTATCAGGACTTTGGTGTGCTGAATGATGTACAGATGTTTTCAGTAGGACTGGGTTTTTAAGAGCAAATAATGATAGCTTTTCATCATTCTAATGAGGAGTAAGCGAATATGAATGTAAAAAACTATTTTGCTCTGTTAATGGCTCTGTGCTGTATCATGTTTGTCAGTCATGAGGCAATTATGGCGGCAACGACCGGTAAAATTGCCGGTAAAATCACAGATTCAGAAACAGACGAGCCGTTACCCGGAGCAAACGTTGTTGTCCAGGGCACACAAATGGGTGCTGCAACAGATACGAATGGAGAATATGCTATTTTGAACATATCTCCTGGTATCTATACGTTGCGCTTTTCGATGATGGGGTACACAGACAAAATTGTTGAGAATGTACGAGTTCAAATCGATTTAACAACTCGCATAAATGTAGAACTGGACCCTACAGTGCTGGGCGGAGAAGAAGTGACTATTGTGGCTGAAAGACCGCTCGTGCAAAAAGATATGACAGGCTCAATGTCGTCTGTGGGGTCTCAAGAAATTGCAGATTTGCCTGTCCAGGAAGTCAGTGATGTACTGGAACTACAGGCTGGACTGGTTAAATCAGGCAACCAGTTCCACATTCGTGGTGGTCGAACCGGTGAGGTTGCTTACTGGGTCGACGGTGTAGCCACGACAGATGTTTTTGGCGGCGGTATGGGCGTGACTGTGGAAAACTCGGCGATTGAAGAACTGCAGGTTGTGTCCGGTACTTTCAATGCCGAGTACGGCCAGGCCATGTCCGGTATTATCAACATTATCACCAAAGAAGGGGGTGCTGAATACAACGGACAGGTTCGCGGCTGGGTTGGTGATTATATCAGCGGCGCGGACGAGTTTTCTGTTCTCAAACGGGTTGAACCCATTTACAATGAGCAGGGACAGGCTATCGGAGCCAACGGCATTAAAAGTTATCCTTTGGAAAACTTTAATCCGAATTATAACTTTGATTACAGTCTCAGTGGCCCGGTTCCGTTCACCAACGACAAAGTGACTTTTTTTACAAATGGTCGCTATGTGTCGAACGAAGGTTATTTATACGGACGCGAGTGGTTCACACCGGTCGGGACACCGGGCGACAGCTCACTGGTGCCGATGAATCCATATGAACGCACATCTCTCCAGGGAAAGCTGACCTGGAAACCGGGCAGCAATATTAAATTAAGCTACAACGCGTTTTGGAGTCATTGGCAGAGTGATCGTTCTTATAACCAAAATTACAAGTATAACCCGAATGGCGTCTCTCAAGGTATGGGAAATAGTCAAACACATATTTTCACTCTCAATCATGTGCTTTCCCCGACAACTTTTTATGAACTAAAGATTAACCGCTTTAACAATGAATATGAGAGCTATACATTTGAGGACCCAAACGCCAAACCTGAATACCTGGTGCATGTGTACTCGGATACATTGAGTAATGGTCGATTTTTCCCTGCGGATACGCTTGATCTGAGTAATCCGGATGATGCATCTAAATTCGAAACTGTCAAGCAGGAACGCATCAATTACAACTATTTTATTGATCCGAACGGACCGATAGGCTACATTTCACCGGATTCCAGTTCCACACCGGTGAGTTATTCCTTCATGAATGACGGCATGGATATGGGCCGTTTTCAGCGCCGCACCTCTTATTGGGTGGCAAAATTCGACTTGTCTAGTCAAGTTACAAAAGAAAATCAGATAAAAACTGGTTTCGAAGTTCGCTTGCATGAACTGGAGTTACACAGCTATACCATTCGCCCCAAAGTGGACCCAGAGTCAAACGAACAGATTGTGCCATTCGAGCCCAGCATACCGGATGCGGATACGCACTTTCGCAGCGATTATATACGAGAACCACGTGAATTTTCTGCGTACATCCAGGACAAGCTCGAGCTTGATGACCTGATCATTAATGCGGGTTTGCGGTTTGATTATTTTGATGCCAACTATGTTAAACCAACAGACCCGAATGATCCCAATATTTACTGGCCATATAAGAAAAAGCATATCTACAAAAACTGGCAAGATCCTCCTAAAGAATTGTCGCAGCCGGAAATGAAAGAGTATATCGACCAGTTCGAGGAATATACTCCTGAAGAACGCCGCGAATTTATGCACACGGATGTTGATCCAAAAATGCAATTGAGTCCTCGATTGGGAATTGCTTACCCGATCACTGACCAGGGCGTGATTCACTTTTCCTACGGCCATTTTTTCCAAATTCCGGAATTTCAATACTTGTATGATAATCCGGATTTCAAGTTAAGCCCACAAGGCGGATATACCGTTTTTGGCAATGCTGATCTGGAACCGCAAAAAACAGTCATGTATGAAATCGGACTGCAGCAGCAGCTCACTTCAACGATCGGTATTGACGTCACCTTGTTTTACCGGGATGTGCGTGACTGGGTCGGAACCAGTCCGCTTATTGACACACCGATCCCAAGTGTTAAATATTCCCAGTATGAAAACAAGGATTATGAAAATGTTCGTGGTATCACTTTAAAAATGGAAAAACGGTACTCGCATAATTTCTCTGCCCGGATCGATTATTCGTTCCAGATGGCTGAAGGCTCCTATTCCAACCCGGATGATGCCTTTAATGCCTATCAAGCCCAGGAAGAGCCTCACAAATCACTCATTCCGATGAACTGGGATCAAAGGCATACATTGAACGGATCGATTGTCTACCGGCTGAACAAATGGACTGCTTCGCTAATTGGCCGGTTCAGAACAGGACGGCCGTACACACCCAGCTTTCCGCGCGCAGCCGTGGTAGGCGGTGCTGCTCTCATCGGATTGGAAGAGAACAGCGAACGGCTGCCGAACCGTAAATCCGTGGACCTGACACTGAACAGACGGTTCGTACTCAATGACAATACCAATGTCAATCTGTTTGTGAATATTTACAACTTGTTTGATACTCGGGACGAGACGAACGTTTATTCGGATACTGGCTCTGCAGATTATACAACAAACATCACTCCGGAACGCGTGAGCTATAGTCCGCAGCGCATTGGTACTGTTGAAGATTATGTGAATCATCCTGACTGGTATACAAGTCCGCGTCAGGTTCAAATCGGACTCTCTCTTGATTTTTAAGAGGATTGGAGGAAATGAATATGAAAACATTAAGATATCTATTATTTACCTTACTTGTCACCGGGCTGTTGTCTACCGCGGCTTTTGCCCAGATGGACCAGCTTCACGGTGCCTTTATGGAAATCCGGGATGGATTGCACGCCGGTAATCAGTTTCGGACAACATTTTATAATGACGGTACCTTTGGCGCCATTCAACAACCACCTGATATTGCAGGAGAATGGCCGATCAATTCAGGCCACATTTATCTGATCGATGGCAATCTTTTTGTCGGCAGCGAAGTGATCGATGCTGAGGGTTCTGTCAAACATGTCGTCAGTACAGTTCGAAGTTGTATGATAAGCTGGTCAACGGGAGATACTGGCCCGGATGGTGAATTTTGGACATTTTTACCACTGCCCGGTTTTGCCGCTTCCGACACCAACAAGATCGCCATGAGCAAGTGGCCCTGGTCCTGGCCGGCGGTGTGGCCGGACAAGTGGGACGATCCAGTCGATCCCGGTTGGACTGGTTCCTGGAACGGTTATTTTGGCAAAGATAAATTCAATGCCGATGAAGAGAGCTATTTCGTTGCTGATGATTATAATAACAAGGAATTCATGTTTTATCCGGACAGTACGGATTCATTACGCCGCGGTTTAGGAATGCGCATGTTTGTGCGCGGATTCCAGTGGTCCAATGCCCTGGTAGAAGACGCCTTGTTTGTGCTGTTCGATCTTGAAAATGTGGGTACCCATAATCATGATAAAATAGTGTTTGGCTACAAGTTTGGCAACAATATGGGCGATACCATGACCGGCGGAGACGGTGGTGATGACATGGGCGCGTTTCGTAAAGATGAAGATACAGCGTTCCTTTACGATTACGACGACATCGGCGCCGGCGGCTGGACCCCGGTCGGTTATTTTGGCGGCGCTTTCCTGGAAAGTCCCGGTAACTCGTTCGATGGTATCGATAATGACGGTGACGGCAGCGATGGGCCAGGTAAAATTATTACCGAGGACATGTTTGTTCCGAGAACATTAAATGCCGGTGACGATATTATCGTGATCGATTACCAAAGTCCGACCTTTGAGCGCACAAAAATGAAAATGCCCAATGATACGCTCTATATTCAATATCAGGACCTGATCTATAAATTCTGGCCAGAAAAAAAGATCGAAGAGAAACCTCATAACCTCGTTGATGATAATCTGAACGGCCTGATTGACGAAAGCAATGGCGCTGAAGTGGGCGAAGGCGCAGATGCGATTCGTACTTATCTTTATCCGGGACTCAAATATGTCGACTATTTTACCGGTGAAGGCTCGAACAACCTGTTGATTGACGAGCGCCGCGACGATGGTATAGATAACGATGGTGACTGGGATCCTGAATCTGATGACCTCGGCGCCGATGGTAAAGAATTTACCGGCGACCCCGGCGAAGGTGACGGCAAACCAACGGATGGTGAACCTCACTTTGATAAAACAGATATTGACGAAACCGATATGATCGGTTTGACCAGTTTTACTCTTTATCTGTGGCCGGATATTCCGCACTATGAAGACGAAAAAGTATGGAAAAACATTACCCCAGGATATTTTGACGATCTGCTCGAAAATGAAAATATTGAATTGCTCTATGGTTCAGGTTATTTTCCACATGTTTCCGGGACAATCGAGCGTTTCTCGATGGGTATTTTATGCGGCATCGATGAAGACGATTTTATGGAAAATAAAAAATGGATTGCCAAAGCCTATAATGAAAACTATAACTTTTCCAAAGCGCCGTTAATCCCAACACTAACTGCCATTCCAGGCGACGGCAAAGTGACGTTGATGTGGGATAAAAAAGCAGAAGAATCTGTCGACCCCATCACCGGAAAGGATTTTGAAGGCTACCGGATTTATCGCTCTACCGAACCGGGCTGGCAGGATATGACACCAATAACGGACGGCAAAGGTTCGGTGACCTATCGTAAACCTATTGCTCAATTTGATGTCGTGAACGAGCACGAAGGTTTTGCGCCGGTCCATATCAAGGGAGTGCGTTTCTGGATGGGTGAGAACACCGGGATCGTCCATAGCTGGACAGACACAACCGTGACCAACGGCCAGGAATATTATTACGCCATTACGTCGTACGATCATGGTGCACCTGAAGGTGGTATTGCCCCGTCTGAATGCTCGAAATTTATTTCAGTAAGCACTGCCGGGGAAATTGATAAAGGCTCGAATGTCGTAATAGTCCGGCCAGAAGCGCCATCTGCTGGTTTTGTCGATGCTTCACTGGAAAATGTCACCATGCTGGAAGGCAGCCAGGCCAGTGGAGATATTGGTTACAAAATTATTGATCCGACTGCTGTGCAAGAAGGACATACCTATCGGGTGACGTTCGAAGATACGGTGGTGGAATATGAATCCCGACAGTACTCACCAACGACAAAGAGCGTCAACCTCATTGACATTACTAAAGGCGATACGCTGATCAAGGATTATAGGAATCTTTCAACCCTGACAGAGCTGCCTGTGGCGGATGGTTTTTCGATCAAACTGACAAACTATGACTTTGTCCAGATCAATGCGGACAGTTCCATGTGGAGCCGGGACAGCCTGTATGGGTTTATTTTTGAACCGTTCCGCTACAGTCGTACAACCGGTTTGCCTTTTCCAAATGATTATGTCATAAAATTTGGTGAAATGGGCATAGATACATCTTCATATATGGAGCTTTCCAGAGTGCGAACGTTGGATCCGGTACCGGTGAATTTCACCGTGTACAATTTGAATACTGGCGAGCCGGTTGATTTTGGCTTTTATGAAATGGACGCAGTCAGCGGCGAACAAGGTATGTTCACCGCTTTTACCGACCGGACAAGAAGCGATCAGATCATTTTCCTCGAACACTTTGAAGGAACCGGACGCGATACACTGACATGGAGTTTTGAACTGGATCGAGCTACTGATGATACATTACATTTTAATCCTCAGGCCGGTGATTCGGTGATCTTGCACACATATAAGCCGTTTTTATCACATGATATTATCGAGTTTAGTACGCGGGGCCAACGTATCGAAGAAGAAAAACTCAGAACCGATTTGAAAGATATCAAAGTCGTGCCCAATCCCTATGTTGTTACGAATTCATGGGAACCCTTGAATCCATATTCGAACGGCCGGGGGCCGCGTGAATTGCATTTCATTCACTTGCCTCCGAAATGCACGATCAAGATTTTTAACATTCGCGGTCAATTGATTCGAGAGCTCCACCACGACACGCCGGATATTTTAGACGGAACGGAAATCTGGGATATGCTTACCATGGACCAGCTTGATATCTCATACGGCGTTTACATTTATCATGTTGACGCTGGTGAATACGGTGAAAAAACAGGAAAATTCGCTGTAATTAAATAACGATAATCAAATGGCTCCGTTATTTCTAACGGAGCCTATTCTCAAATACAATACAAACAAGGGAGAGCTTATGACATAATTGGCTACCATACCTTTCCTCAAACCTTTTCGCTAAACAATAAATCTGCCGCACTCGTGCGATAAACAACGATAATTCTCTCCGGTTTCCTTTTTTCTCGTGTGCCGGCAAAAGTTTATGGTTGAACGCGATAAAGTCGATTCAATCAGAACGAATTCTCTAAAAAACGATCTTTGGAAATTTTGCTTTCAGATTATTATCATCATAAGTGAATTCTATTTTTCGATCACTCAGGTTGTGAGAATTTTGACAAAAAAATAATTCGAATTTAATTAATTAACAGGGAGCAGGGAATATGAAAAGAGATTTTAATGGATTTTTTATCATGTTCACCGTTTTTATGCTGTTTGCAGCTTGCCTTTTTGCTGCGACAACAGGTAAAATCACGGGAGTGGTAAAAGATACGGACACCGGTGATCCTCTTCCAGGCGCGAATGTTGTTATACAGGGAACGCAAATGGGAGCGGCAACCGATGCAAACGGAAAGTACATTATCATTAATGTTCATCCCGGAGTTTACAAATTGCGGTTCTCAATGATGGGGTATCAAACCAAAGTCGTTGAGAATGTTAAAGTGTCTCTGGACCTGACCACGACGATTAATGTCGAGCTTGGTCAGGAAACCATCGCTGGTGAGGAAGTCACCGTGGTGGCGGAGAGGCCGGTAGTGCAAATGGATATGACCGGTTCTATGGCCACTGTAGGCGCTGAAGAGCTGGAAGTCTTGCCAGCGCAAAGTATCAACTATGCTATCAATCTCACAGCAGGTGTTGTAGATGCCGCAGGGATCCACATTCGCGGCGGACGATCAAGTGAAGTCGCCTACTGGGTTGATGGTGTCGCGACTACAGATGCTTTTACTAACAGCTCGACAGCAGCAGTTGAAAATACCGCTGTTGAGGAATTGCAGGTTATTTCCGGTACCTTTAATGCCGAGTATGGTCAGGCTATGTCTGGTATCATCAACATTGTCACCAAAGATGGCGGTTCAGAATATCATGGTGAATTGAAAGGTTATGTGGGCGATTATCTTAGCGCAGATAATGAATACGCTGTTTTAGAATCGGTGACGGCCATTACAGATCCGGAAACCAATGAAACAAATGTGTTTACAGAAGCTGTCGATCCCCTGAAAAAATTTAATCCCACCTACAACCTTGAAGGCAGCCTGAATGGTCCCGTTCCTGGATTTGGTAAAAATCTTAGCTTTTTTATAAACGGTCGTTATTATCAGCAGGAAGGTTACCTTTACGGGCGCGAATGGTTTCTGCCATCGGGTATTCCCGGCGATAGCTCGCTTGTGCCGATGCAGTCGAATCATCGATGGACGGGTCTTGGCAAACTAACATGGGCTATTACTCCAAGCTTCAAGGTGCGCTATAGTCTGAACGCAACCGAGTGGCATAACGACGGAGGTTTTAATCGAAGCTACAAGTTTGTTCCGGGCGGTCGCAGCCCCTCATGGGGTAGTACTGTGACTCATCTGCTGTCACTAAACCATGTTTTGTCGGACAGAACATTCTATGAATTAAAAATCAATAGAATGTCCACACAAAGTGAGAGCCATCTGTACGACGATCCACACCGTACTCCAAAGTGGCTTGTTAAGGTGCCAATCGATACATCTATGGGAGTGAATGAAGGATTTACATTTGACCCTTCAATCGCAAATGCTGATAGTATTCTGACGCAATACCTTGGCAATTATGCCGATGCGTTCGACCCCGGAACCGTTACCGGCGACAGTATCATGCATATTTTGCAGCAATATGGTATCCAAAGACGGTTTGTAGCTGACCCCAGCCAACCCCTGGGTTATGTTCATCCCGACTCCGCTCGGGCTCCGATTGCCTACAGCTATTTAAGAGCTGGCAATAACCTTAACCGGTATTTTCGAAGCTCAGCCTACTGGATCGGAAAATTTGATCTAACCAGCCAGGTTGACGACGTTCACCAGGTTAAAACTGGTGTTGAACTGCGGCTGCACGAGATCGATCTCGACAGTTACAACTTGCGCGCGAAATTGGATAAAAACGGCACAGCCATTGTTCCGTTCCAGCCGGTGATTCCTCCAAAAGAGAGTATTTATCGAAGCGTGTATATGGAACCGCGTACGCCTGTGGAATTTAGCGCCTATGTGCAGGATAAAATCGAACTCGACGATAT
Organism: uncultured Cytophagia bacterium; assembly: GCA_964607755.1. GTDB lineage: Bacteria > Zhuqueibacterota > Zhuqueibacteria > Residuimicrobiales > Krinioviventaceae > CAZSMC01. Next base: position 38,196 of record CAZSMC010000027.1, read on the forward strand.
TATCATGAACATTGGCTTGCGCTTTGATTATTTTAATGCCAACTATTATGTTCCGGCTGATCCGATGGATCCATCCATTTATACGCCAATGAAACCGGAAAATAAATACATCGATCCGACGGCTGATAATCCGGTCGAATACACACCAGAACAACGCAAAGAGTTCATGTGGAAAGAGACTGAGGGGAAAATGCAGATTAGTCCCCGACTTGGCATTGCGTATCCGATCACGGATAAAGGCGTCATTCACTTTTCTTATGGTCATTTTCTGCAAATCCCCGATTTTCAATATCTGTATGCTGCACCGGGTTTCAAACTGAACACTGGCGGTGGTAACACGATTTTTGGCAATGCCGAGCTGAATCCCCAACGCACCACACAGTATGAAATCGGTCTACAGCAAGAAATAACGGATGGACTCGGAATCGACGTCACTGTTTTTTACCGCGACATTCGTGACTGGGTCGGAACAAGTCCGATTGTCAAGACAGTGCGCGATGTGGTGGCATACTCGACTTATGAAAATAAGGATTACGCCAATGTTCGCGGCATTACCTTCCGGGGCGAACAGAGATTTACAAATATGTTTGCCGCAAAAGTGGATTATACCTTCCAGGTCGCTGAAGGTACGTATTCAAATCCAACGGATGCATTCTATGCAGAATTGGCCCAAGAACAACCGCGTCGCAACCTGATTCCATTGAACTGGGACCAGAACCACACGTTTAATTTTCAACTCATGTTGCGCCCGAATACGTGGACAATATCAATGGTCGGAACATATAAAACCGGTCTGCCCTATACACCATCTTTCCCCAAAGGTGAATTTGTCGGTGGCGTGGGCGTTTCGTCGTTACCAGACAACAGCGCCCGCCGGCCGGAAATATATAGCACAGATCTTTACATAACAAAGACGTTACCCGTTGCCGGCTTAAATGTGCGGTTGTTTGCCTATGTTTACAATGTGTTTGATAGCCGCATGGCGACGAATGTGTGGTCGGATACAGGAACACCGGAATATACCACTGATCCTAATCCTGATAAAGTGCTCTATAATAAACTCCGTATCGGAACAGTCGAGGATTATCTAAAACGCCCAGAGTGGTACATCGCACCGCGTCAAGTTCAACTTGGACTGAGCCTCGGGTTTTAAAAAAAGGAGATTTTAGATATGAAAAAAGCAATAATCACCATTTTACTTTGTCTCTTCTGTTTGTCAGCAGCATATAGTCAACAGCGGGTTGACGAGTTGCACGGAGACGAACTCTATAGTTTCCGTAATTTTCATTCCGGCAATCAGATTAGAACCAGTTTTTATAACGAAGGCTACGTCGGTCACCGGCAAAGCATCAATCCCACTGACATTGGCGAGTGGCCGATTAATTCCGGACACAATTATATCAATCTGATACCTTATTTTATACTTTCAGAAGTCAAAGATACCGAGGGGATCATTCGCCATATTTCCTCGGAAGCCAACGGCATTGTGACGGGAAATGACAATGACGCCGCTTCTGCTGATTCGCGCGAAGACGGTAGCTGGCAGTGTAACGCGCCGCTGCCGGGTTTTGCCAATCCGGACGTGCAACTCATTGCCATGAGTCATCAACCGGAAACCTGGCCGGCAACCTGGCCGGACAAGTTTGAAGATGCCATCGATCCAGGCTGGCCCGGCTCATGGAATGGCTATTTTGGTAAAAATAAACTCAATGCTGACCAGGAGAGCTATTATTTGTTTGATGATTACCAGAACGACGAGTTTTCTTTTTTCCCGGACAGCACAGATTCGCTGCGCCGCGGCCTGGGTATGCGCGGTACTGTCCGCGGTTTCCAGTGGTCCAATGTGCTGGTCGAAGATGTGCTGTTCCAATTGGTCGATATCAAGAATATCGGCACCTATAATCATTCGAAAATGATTTTCGGCATCATGTCCGGTCCTGTTTTTGGACGCAGTGTACAAGGTGGCGGCGACGGCTCCGATGATGCGGCACAATTTGATCTGCAGCGAAAAATCGGCTGGCATTTTGATGAAGATGACATTGGCGATACCGGCTGGACACCGGTCGGTTGTCAAGGATTTTCTTACTTTGAGAGTCCTGGTAATCCATACGATGGTATCGACAACGATGACGATGCCAACGACGGCCCCGGCAAGGTGATCACTGAGGAGCTATTTGCCCCCATGGTAATTAATGAAGGCGATCCCATTGTTTTGATTGATTACGATACCTTTGAACGAACGGTGACGACCATGCCTGCTGAAGGCGTCACCATTACGTATCTGGACAATGAATATCATTATGATGCCGGACAAACGTTCGAAGAGATCGAAGCTAACCTTATAGATGATAACCTGAACGGTATTATTGATGAGAGTAACGGCTATGAATACGGTGAAGGCGAAAATATGGTCAGTAACTATCTTTTCGTCGGCCGTAAATATGTTGATTACTTTACCGGCGAAGGAAAAGACAATCCAAATATCGATGAACGCCGCGACGATGGTATTGATAACAACGGCGATTGGGATCCATTAACAGATGATGTTGGAATAGACGGCGTACCAAACACTGGCGATTATGGCGAGGGTGATGGTTTGCCGACTTCAGGATGGCAGCCTCCTGGTGCTTTCCCCGGGATCAAAGCTAAACCCAACAAGTATGGATTGATCGATACATACCTTCCCGGCGAACCAAGCATCGATAAAACAGACATTGACGAATCAGACATGATTGGCCTGACCGCTTTTAACATCTTTGTATGGGGCGACCCGAGTATGAGCGATGATGAGGGATTATGGGAAGGGTACCTCCCTGGATTTCTAAATGATTATGGCCAATTTACTGATACAGACTTGATGCTCGGATCCGGTTATTTTCCGCTCTCCGTCGGCAGCATCGAGCGTTTTTCGATCGGTATTATTTTCGGCGAAAGCTTTGATGATCTGTTCACAAACAACCAATACGCCAGACAAACCTATGAAGAAAATTATAATTTTGCCAAAGCGCCGCTTATCCCAGAGCTCACAGTTATTCCCGGAGACAACAAGGTGACACTGATGTGGGATGACAAGGCTGAACATTTTCGAGATCCTATAACCGGCTATGATTTTGAAGGTTATCGAATTTATCGGTCAACTGATCCCGGGTGGAAGGATATGACGCCAGTCACTGACGGTAAGGGTTCTGTTGCTTATCGCAAACCTCTGGCACAGTTTGATCTAAAAAACGGAATCACAGGTTATCATCCCGTTCATGTTCGTGGCGTCGAATTCTACCTTGGTGATGATACCGGCATTGTCCATTCATTTGTAGACACAACGGCGCGAAATGGTCAAACCTATTATTACGCTGTGACGTCGTACGATCATGGCGGTGCCGAATTAGGTGTTGCACCGAGTGAATGCTCAAAATACATAGCGGTCGGCCAGGAGGGCACGGTGGACAAGGGTCGCAATGTGGCGATCGCTCGTCCCGAAGCCCCGGCCGCAGGTTTTACCCAGGCTGATCTGGAAAACCTGACCCTTGTTGAAGGCGGCAAAGCCAGCGGCAAAGTTGGTTTTGAGATTGTTAATCCAACTGTAGTTAAAGACAATGTCACTTATCAAATTGTATTTAAAGATACAATCGCAGAAAACGACAGCCGGGAACTGGTGCCGCAAACTAAAAACTTTAGTCTCATTAACGTAACCTCAGGTGATACGCTGATTAAGAAAAGCACAAATCTGGAGCCAGGTACGGAACAACCAATAACAGACGGATTCAAGATAAAGCTGTTCAATGTTGCGGAATTGGCAGTAAATATGAACAACTCAAAGTGGTTTACAGTTGAAACTGAGTCTGCTGCTGATAGTGTCTATGGATTTGTCTTTTCGCCGTTTCGCTACAGCCGGACCCAGGGAATTGCTATGCCAAACGATTATCGTATCACTTTTTATGATGATGTTGGTGTGGATACATCAGAAGCCTCGGAGCTCTCCAGGGTGCGCACTCTTCCATCTATGCCTGTTAACTTTACTGTGACAAATGAATTGACAGGAGAACCTGTGAAATTCGCTTTTTATGAACAGGATGCGGTCAAAGGTGAAGAAGGCATGTTTACAGCGTTTACAGACCGAACCCGAAGCGATCAGATCATTTTTATGGAACCAAATGAAAATGATTCATTGGTCTTTTCCTGGAGTCTTGAACTGGACCGGGCAACCGATGATTCGCTTCACAGAAATCCTGTTGGCGGTGAATATGTGATTCTGAAAACCAACAAGCCTTTTCTGTCAAGTGATGTATTTTCATTTAACACCAAAGCTCAGGGAATTGATGAAGAATTGGCAAAGGAGCAACTGGATAAAATAAAAGTGGTGCCTAATCCGTATGTTGTTTCCAATTCATGGGAACCACTCAATCCGTATACAACCGGTCATGGTCCGCGAGAATTGCACTTTATCCATTTGCCGCAAAACTGTACGATAAAGATTTTCAACGTTCGCGGTCAGCTTGTCAAAGAAATTGAACATAATAATCCGAACGTCGCTGATGGAACGGAAATTTGGAATATGCTGACCAAAGATTTGCTCGATATTTCGTACGGTATTTATATCTATCATGTTGATGCCGGTAAATTGGGCAGCAAAACCGGCAAGTTTGCAATAATCAAGTAAATGGTGAATTTACGGATGACGAAAGCTCACATAAAATTCACGCTTTCGTCATCTCTCATTTACATTGTGAGGAGAGACAAATGAAAAAGATAATCCTTTTACTCGCCGTTTTATCAAGTGTTACATTGTTGTTTTCTCAAAACGTCACCAAGGTAGGAACCACATCGGCAGGTTTTTTGAACATTGACATCGGCACCCGGGCGATTGGCATGGGCGGCTCGTACGTGTCGGTTGCCGACGATGCCATGTCTATGTACTGGAACCCGGCAGGCATAGCTCGTCTCAGCGGTGGCGAAGCATTTTTCACCCACTCTAAGTGGTTGGCAGACATTGGCTTGAGTTATGCCGGCTTTGCCATGCAAATGGGTCGAGACGGCGCCATCGGAGTGTTTGCCAATTTCATGACCATGGACCAGATGGAACGGACCACAGTTATGGAGCCGGACGGCACAGGTGAGATGTTCGACGCTGGCAGCTATGTTTTTGATTTGACGTATGCCCATAATCTGACAGACCGTTTTACCATTGGCGGTTCGTTCAAGTACATTCACGAAAAGATCTACCACAGTTCCGCATCTGGTATTGCTTTTGACATTGGCACGTTGTTCGACACCCAGTTTAGCGGTTTGCGGATTGGCATGAGCATCACCAACTATGGCACAAAGATGCAGATGAGTGGTCGTGACATGCTGATTCAGACGGACATCGATCCGTTGATTCACGGTAACAATCAGAACATCAACGCGAATTTGTCTACAGATGAATTTGAATTGCCATTGATGTTCCGCGTTGGCGTGTCTATGGATGTTTTGAAAGGTGCTGGCAACAGCAATTTGATTGTCTCGCTTGACGCCTTGCATCCGAACGACGATGTCGAGTATGTGAATGTGGGAGCGGAATACGGTTTCAGCAAGATGTTCTTTTTACGCGGCGGCTACAAGACCTTGTTTGCGCGCGACAGCGAACAGGGATTATGTTTTGGCGCTGGATTGCATTACGGATTTGGCCCGACAAAGATCAAGGTGGACTATGCGTACCAGGATTTCGGTGTGCTGAACGATGTGCAGATGTTTTCAGTCGGATTGGGTTTTTAGTGTTGACTGAATTCATTGCAGGACAAAAAATAGCTCCGATAATTGAATGTTTATAAAACCAAAAAGGGAGTGAATCGTTATGAGAGAAAAAACGATTGTCACTCTGGGTATGATTGTATTAATTGCTTTATTTTCTCATACGGTAAAGGCGGGAACCACGGGCAAGATAGCTGGAACCGTGGTCGATGCTGAAACAAGAGATCCATTACCAGGTGTGAATATTGTGCTGCAAGGTACAACAATGGGAGCAGCGACAGATGTCAAAGGCAATTATACAATTCTTAATGTACCGCCCGGAGTTTACACCGTTCGAGTGTCTATGATGGGATACAGGGCTACTGTTGTAGAGGACGTTCGTGTATCCATCGATTTGACGACAACGCTGAATGTTGAACTTGAAGAAACTGTTTTAGAAGCAGATGAAGAAGTAACTATTGTCGCCGAACGGCCAATGGTGCAAAAAGATATGACCTCGTCGCTTTCAGCGGTGAATTCGCAGGAAATAGAATCCCTGCCGGTCCAGGAAGTGAGTGATGTGCTGGAGTTGCAAGCCGGTATTGTACGTTCTGGTGGGCAGTTGCATATCCGCGGCGGCCGGTCCGGCGAGGTCGCTTACTGGGTTGATGGCGTGGCCACAACTGATGTTTTCGGTGGTGGCATGGGTGTCACTGTAGAAAACTCGGCTGTAGAAGAGCTGCAGGTCGTGTCCGGTACCTTTAATGCCGAATATGGTCAGGCCATGTCCGGTATTATTAACATCATAACCAAAGAAGGCGGGCCAAAGTTTTCAGGTGAATTAAAAGCGTATATGGGCGATTATTACAGCACAAGCGGTGAGTTTGATGTGCTAGAGCGCACTGAGGTAATCACAGATTCTGAAACCGGTCAAACTCAGGCTATCGGCATCTCTGAAAATCCGTTGAAAAAATTTAATCCAACGTATAATTTGCAAGGCAGTTTGAGCGGGCCAATTATTGGCAACAAATTGACTTTTTTTGCCAACGTTCGCTATATTGAACAGGAAGGTTATTTGTATGGCCGCAATTGGTTTACTCCTCGGGGCACTCCGGGTGACAGCAGTCTGGTACCAATGAATCCCAATCGGCGACTCTCCACGCAGGCTAAACTCACTTGGAAACCTGTTACAAACATCAAACTGAATTATAATGTGTTTTGGCGTGACTGGGAAAATGATTTGACCTGGAGCAAGAATTACAAATATGTTCCTCACAGTCGTCCCCAACAGTTTGGCGGAGGCATGAGTCACATTTTTAGTTTGAATCATGTGCTGTCGCCAAAAACATTTTATGAATTACGCGTCAACAGGTTTTACAACGAGTATGAATCTTATTTATACAAAGATCCTTACGCGACGTGTGATTATCTTGTTTCAGTGCCGGAAGATACCGCCAACGATATTACAGCGCACACGTTCGATCCGACTACATCTGAAGGAGAAAAGGAGCTGGAACAACTCAGGAATCAACGTATCGCTTTTGACTGGGTTATTGATCCGAATAGCCCTCCCGGTTATGTTCATCCGGATTCGATTTCTGCCCCGGCAAGTTACAGCTTTAATAATGTGGGCACGGATTTGAGCCACTTCAACCGGTCTACAGCCTATTGGGTGGGTAAATTTGACTTGACAAGTCAGATAAATCAAGTCAATCAAGTGCAAGCTGGATTTGAAGTGCGGCTGCATGAATTGGAATTACATTCGTTCACACTTCGACCCAAATTAGAGGGCGATCAACCTATTGTGCCTTTTGAACCGGATATCCCGCCTATTTCTAGTATTTACCGAAGCGATTATGTGCGCGAACCGCGGGAAATTTCTGCCTATATTCAAAATAAAATGGAAACCAAAGAACTTATTCTGAATATTGGTTTACGGTTTGATTATTTTGACGCCAACAGTGTGATTCCGGCTGATCCGTCGGACCCCAATATTTACGCACCTTTTAAAGATGAACACATTTATAAAAATCCGGACGCACCGGAAGAAGAGCGCGTCGAATACACACCGGAAGAACGACGGGAATTTATGCATAAAGAAGTAGATCCAAAAATGCAGCTCAGTCCGAGGCTCGGTATTGCATATCCGATTACAGATCGGGGTGTTATTCACTTTTCGTACGGGCATTTTTTCCAGATACCTGAATTCCGTCTGCTCTACGATAATCCCGATTTTAAACTGTCCAGTGGCGGTGGTTATTTTATATTCGGCAATCCCGATCTGAACCCGCAAAAAACAGTCATGTACGAAATCGGCTTGCAACAGCAAATAAGCAATGATATGAGCGTTGACATGACCTTGTTTTATCGCGATGTTCGCGACTGGGTTGGTACAAGTCCCCTGGTTTCGACGCCAAATCCCAGTGTCAAGTATTCCCAGTATGAAAACAAGGATTACTCGAACGTGCGCGGTATCACAGCTAAACTGACAAAACGCTATTCGAATAATTTTTCTGCGCGTGTGGATTATTCCTTTCAAATCGCCGAAGGCACCTATTCCAATCCCACAGATGCGTTTAATGCTTATACCGCGAACGAACAACCGCGGCTGGCTTTGATTCCATTGAATTGGGATCAAAATCATACGCTAAACGCGTCACTGGTTTACGATTATCAGGATTGGACATTCTCAGCGATCGGACGTTTCTGGACCGGTCGGCCATATACGCCGAGTTTTCCGAGAGGTGAAGTGGTTGGCGGTGCTGCCCTTATCGGACTGCGTGAAAATAGCGCCCGTTTGCCTAATCAGAAAAGCGTTGACCTTTATATAAATCGACGCTTAAACGTACAGAATGTCGGTTTTAATGTGTTCTTTAATATCTATAATGTTTTCGATATTCAAGACGATACAGCCGTTTACGGTGATACCGGTAGTGCAGAATACACGACAGAAATTAATCCGGATAGAGTTTCTTATGATCCAAAGCGTGTTGGCACAGTCCAGGACTATGTAAAACAACCGAGTTGGTACACTTCGCCACGGCAAATTCAACTCGGACTTTCGTTGGAATTTTAAAACAATGAGGAGAGTGCTCATGCAGCGATACAAATTTGCCACAGTAACATTACTTTTCTTGATTCTGGTGGCATGTCTGACCGTATGGGGCCAAACTCCGATGGATCAATTGCACGGGGACTTTGCCGAAACACGGAACGGTCTGCATGCTGGTAACCAGTTTCGAACGACGTTTTACAATGACGGCACTTTTGGCGTTAATGAACGGCCACCAGACATTGGTGGTGAATGGCCGATTAACTCGGGTCATATCTATATGCTCGATGGCAATGTGTTTGTCGGGTCCGAAGTCATTGATGCCAATGGTGATTTACAGCACATTGTCAGTACTGTACGAAGTGCGGGCGATGGTTCACCTGGCGCCTGGTCGTCCGGAGATACCGGGCCAAACGGCGAATGGTGGACATTTCTGCCCTTGCCCGGTTTTGCTTCTGAAGATACCAATAAAATAGCCATGAGCAAATGGCCCTGGGCGTGGCCAGATGCCTGGCCGGATAAACCGGACGATCCTGTAGACCCGGGATGGCCCGGCACATGGAACGGCTATTTTGGCAAGGATGTTTTTAATGCTGATGAAGAAAGCTATTTTGTCGCGGATGATTATCAGTTTAAAGAGTTTAAATTTTATCCGGATAGCAATGACCTTTCACGGCGTGGACTGGGGCTTCGTATGTACGTCAGAGGTTTTCAATGGTCTAATGCATTGGTGGAAGACGCTCTTTTCGCTCTTTTTGATCTGGAAAATATCGGCACTCACGATCATGACAAAATGGTGTTCGCCTACAAGTTTGGCAATAATATGGGTGACACAGAAACTGGCGGAGATGCAGACGATGACAACGGAGCCTTTAACAAAGCAGAAGATGTTGCCTATTTGTTCGATTACGATGACATCGGTGCCGGTGGCTGGACGCCAGTGGGATACTTTGGCGGTGCCTTTCTGGAAAGTCCAGGCAACCCGTACGACGGCATTGATAATGACGGCGATGCGACAAACGGAAACGGTAATGTCATCTCTGAAGATATGTTTGTGTCAAAAACGCTTAACGTCGGTGATAATATTGTGCTTATAGATTATAAAACGTTCGAGCGCACCGTGACAAAAATGCCAAACGATACGGTTTATGTCCATTATCAGGATCTGGTTTTTAAGTTCTGGCCAGGAAAAACGATCGAGGAAATTCCGCATAACCTGGTTGATGATAATCTGAATGGCATCATTGATGAAAGCGACGGCGCTTTGATTGGCGACCCCCCAGATCAAATAAAGACATATCTTTATCCCGGATTAAAGTATATCAATTATTTTACAGGCGAGGGCATGGACAATCCTCTTATCGATGAACGCCGGGATGATGGTATCGATAATGATGGAGACTGGTTTGCGGTCACTGATGATTTAGGCGCTGATGGTGTTGATAATACCGGCGACCCGGGTGAAGATGACGGAATTCCCACTTTGGGTGAACCGCATTTCGATAAAACCGATATTGATGAATCTGATATGATCGGCTTGTCAAGTTTTACACTTTATTACTGGCCCGATATTCCACATTATGAAGATGAATTGGTATGGCAAAATATTGTCCCTGGCTATTTTGATGATCTGCTTCAAAATACAAATGTGGAACTGCTCTACGGCTCCGGTTATTTCCCGATGAAGCCCGATCAGGTAGAACGTTTTTCCATGGGCATTATATGCGGTATCAGTCTGGATGACTTTATGGAAAATAAAAAATGGGTGGCCAAAGCTTATAATGAAAATTATAACTTTTCCAAAGCGCCGCTCATCCCGACAGTGAATGCAATTGCCGGAGATAATAAAGTGACATTATACTGGGACGATCTGGCCGAGAAATCAGTGGATCCCATCTCGGGTCAAGATTTCGAAGGATACCGGATCTATCGGTCCACAGATCCCGGCTGGAACGATATGACGCCAATTACCGATGGCAAGGGATCGGTGACTTTTCGTAAACCCATTGCCCAGTTTGATATAGTTAATGAATATGAAGGATATGCTGCCACTGGCATTAAGGGCATACGCTTTGATCTTGGAACGAATTCAGGGCTTGTTCATAGCTGGACTGATACCACGGTAACAAATGGTCAAAAATATTATTACGCTGTAACCTCGTATGACCGTGGAGAACCAACAGCCGGCATTGCTCCGACCGAGTGTTCGAAATTCATTTCCATCAGCACGGCCGGTGATGTGGACAAGGGTTCAAATGTGGTTATTGTCCGGCCCGAGGCTCCGGTTGCTGGCTATACACCGGCAGAACTCGCCGACCTGACTCTGCTTAAAGGCGGCCGCGCAACTGGCAAAGTCGGCTATAAGATCATCGATCAGACTTTGATCAAAGATAATCACACGTACAGCATTGTGTTTGAAGACACGCTTGTCGAGACAGAAAGTCGTACCTATGCCAGGGCTACGAAAAATTTCAGTTTATTGGATGTGACAGGTGGTGCTTCCGATACTTTGATTGATAAAAGCACAGCTTTTGGTGCAGATGCCCAGGTGCCAATGACAGACGGTTTCCGACTCGCCCTGCTCAACGCAGAAGCGCTGGCAGTGAACCCGGATAGCACAATGTGGAGTGCGGACAGTGTTCTGGGCTGGGTGGTCGAACCATTCCGATACAGCCGTACAGCCGGTGTAGCCATGCCCAATGACTATCGCATTGTTTTTTATGATGAACTGGTGGATACCTCCAGGGCCTCAGCATTATCGCGGGTGCGGGATTTGCCCGCAGTACCGGTTAATTTCACTGTCACGAATACAATTACAGGTGAGCCGGTCGATTTTGCATTTTACGAAATGGACCAGACCGCTGACCGCGCTGGTTTCTTTACCGGTTTTACTGACCGCACCCGAACCGACCAGATCATTCTGATGGAGCCGAACGACCAGGACTCGCTGGTATTTAGCTGGAGTATCGAGTTGGATCGCGCAACAGCCGATACGCTGCACCGCAATCCCCGCGGCGGTGATACGCTGTTCATCAAGACCACCAAACCGTTCTTGTCTCACGATGTCTACCAGTTTACTACCAAAGCGGAAGGCGTGGACAAAGACAAGGCCAAAATAGAATTGGATGATATCAAGGTCGTACCCAATCCGTATGTTGTGGCGAATTCATGGGAGCCGTTGAATCCGTATTCCAATGGTCGCGGGCCACGTGAACTGCATTTTATTCACTTGCCGGAAGAGTGCACGATCAAGATCTTTAATATTCGCGGCCAGCTTGTTCGGGAAATCGAACATTATTCACCATCGGTTGCCAACGGCACTGAAATCTGGGATATGCAGACCAAAGACCAACTGGATATCTCTTACGGTATTTACGTTTATCACGTCGATGCCGGTGAGCTCGGCACAAAGATCGGCAAGTTTGCCGTGATAAAGTAAAATTGTTTGTCCTAAATTATAAAAAGTCCCGGTTCAAAAAGCCGGGACTTTTTGGTTGAAGCACTATGGCACAATTATTGCAGAATCTGATATATTATCTTCAAAATGTCCTACTTTACAAACCAGGAATAACTGATGTTGTTTTGTATTAGAGCTGGGATTATCTAATTTAGAGGAGCCGCTATGAACAGCGCTTCCAATTGGTCTATAAAAAAGTTACATGATATTCAACCCGGGGAACATCTCTGCATACTCTACAAAACCGATGCCGAGCACCGTCAGATTTTGACCTCTTTTATCATAAATGGCCTGGAATGCAATCACAAAATTATTTATATCATTGACACCAGAACCATTGATACGATTCAAAACTATCTCAAGGACAAAGGGATAAATCCGAAAAAATATATAATAATTTCTATTATATTCCACCAGAAGAGCTGCTGGGGGAAAATATGCCGGCCAAAGAATTGAAAAACTGGATACATAGCCTGGAAATGCGCCAGAAAGCTGAATTGGAAAAACAACAATATATTCATGAACTTCAAGTTATCAACGATACTGTTATCAAAGCAAGCCGGACCGAAGACGTGGACGAGATTTGTCATCTTGTCGGACAAACTGTCCGCGAACTCAATAAAAATGCATTTATTATTGTCTCCCTTTTTGACAGGTCTTTGCAAGCCATTAGAGTACGCGCGTTAATTGGAGGAGGAGAAAAATTACAGCAATTACTCAACAGTTTACTTGGTTTTCCGTTGTTCAAAGCAACTTTCCGGCCAGAGGAAATGGGTGAGACAGCAAAATATTATACCTCCGGAAAGCTGAAAAAGCTACCCGACGGAGTCTTTACACTCATGGCAGGAAAAATATCTAAAAAAAAGGCACAACAGGTAGAAAAACTTTTTAATATCGGAACCACGTACAGTGTCGGCTTTGCCTTGGGGAACCAACCATATGGCGGCATTTCAATATTTTTGCCCAAAGGAGAAAAGATAAAATCTGCTTCAACTATCGAAATGTTAGCCAGCAATGTATCTTTAATATTGCAGCAAAGGCAGGCACATATAATGCTCAAGGAAAGCGAGCATGAATTGGCCCGGCAACATCATTTGCTGCAGATTTTTATGGATAACAGTCCGGACCATATTTATTTAAAAGACACGCAGAGCCGTTTTTTAATGATAAATCGTGCTATGGCTGACTGGTTTGGCGTTAAAAAGTCCGAGGACATAATCGGTAAAACAGACTTTGATTTTTTCGAAACAGAGCATGCCCGCGAGGCTTTTGAAGATGAACAGGACATATTAAAAACGGGCCAGCCAGTGGTGAATAAAGAAGAAAAAGAAACCTGGCCAAATGACAGACAAACCTGGGTGTCTACAACAAAAGGTCCTCTTTTTGGTGAAAATGGTGAAATTATCGGAACGTTCGGCATTTCAAGAGACATCACTGACAGCAAACATCTAAAAGAAGAAAGAGAAAAATTTGAAAAACAGCGAATCCGCTCTCAAAAGCTGGAGACAATAGGAACACTGGCCGGGGGCATTGCTCACGATTTCAACAATATACTAACACCGATTATCGGTTATGCGGATATGGCTCTCTTATCATTGAATCCTGAGGAACAATTATACAAGAATTTACGCGTGATTCTAAATAGCGCTCAGCGTGCCAGGGATTTGATCCAGCAAATTTTGACATTTAGCCGGACAGGCGAAGAGAAGAAAAAGCCGCTCGAATTGCATCTCATCGTTAAAGAAGCCATTAAGCTGCTTCGGCAATCAATCCCCAGCACCATTCGTATTCAGCAACAGATAGATGAATCTTGTCCTGTTGTGTGGGCGGATCCCACACAAATGCGTCAGGTTATTACCAATTTGTGTACCAATGCTTATCAGGCTATGGAAGAACAGGGAGGATCGATTACGATATCTCTTAAAAAGGTGTATGTCGATGCCAGGACAGCACAGATTTATCCGGATCTTGAGGAAAAAGAGTATGCCTGTCTGAAAGTTGCTGATACCGGTCCCGGAATGGATGACGAAACTATGAATCGGATTTTTGAACCTTTTTTCACCACCAAAAAAATGGGCAGGGGAACTGGCATGGGGCTGGCCGTTGTACATGGCATTGTCAAGGGACATAATGGCGCTATTATCGTTTACAGTGAACCGGGAAAAGGCAGCACCTTCCACGTCTACTTGCCGACAACGCAGGAGAGAACCGAGTCGCTCCGACAACAAGAGATGGAACAGCTTGAGGCCGGCCAGGCTTTGATCATGGTTGTTGAGGATGAAGAAGCAGTGGCATCTTTAGTTGAAGAAATGCTAAAAAGTCTTGGCTATACTGTGGAACTGCACAAAAGCAGTACAGCGGCTTTGCAAACGTTTCGTCAACATGCGGATAAATATGACCTTGTTCTTACAGACCTGACCATGCCCGAAAAAACCGGACTCGAAGTGGCGGCGGATATAGAGCAATTACGGCCGGCATTACCGGTTTTGTTAATGACCGGTTATGGTGAAAATATATCTGGTAAAATTAAAGAACATAGTAATATTAAAAAGATCATCAACAAGCCTATCGACCTGCGGGAGCTATCCACAACACTCTGCAAAATTTTGGGGCATCCACTGCCAAAGTAAATTAAGAGTGTTTGTGTTCAAAATTCGTTCGCCAAATTCGTACGAATTTTCACTGTCGAGAGACGCTTACCGCCCTTGACAATCGTGCCATCCGGATTCTTGGGGATACTGAGCGCGCCCAGCGTCACACCCTGATATAATTTCACATTATCGTCAATTTCTATACTCTGAACGCACGGATTGATTCGGCGCTCGGCGACGTCCTGAACAATTTTGCATCTAATTTTTATCTACTGATCAAAAATTGTGTGAGGATGAGGGCTGAAAAAATTTTACATGGGGGCAATTAATATCTCTGATTTAGTTTTTTTCTTGCGTGTAAGGATTAAATATACTAAATTGCAAATCGCGAATCGCGAAAAGCAATAATCATAAAGTTAGGAGCACTTATGAAAATGCATCGTGGAATGCGCACCCATGATATTGTTGTGCTGTTAAAAATTTTGACCATACAGGAAAAGGACTGGTTTCTCAAAGATGTGGCATTTGATTTGGGAATCAGCCAATCGGAAGTTAGTGAATCTCTAAATCGCTCTCGGATTGCCGGATTGTTGACAGCCGACAAAAAAACAGTCATGAAAAATAACCTCATGATTTTTTCCAGCTCACATCTATACTCAATTATTCACCACGAAGTGCACAAAGATACTATCTTGATTAAAATCTATAATTTCAAAATTTCGATGTGTTGCAGGGTTCATAATTTAACGCAAAGTTCGCCGAGCACGCAGAGTATTCGCAGAGAAAAACCAGGCCTGTTTAATTGTCAATATCATTATCGATCTTGATATTGACCTTTGTATTTCGAATAACTGCACACCTAAATCTTGTTGTTAATATGAAATTTGACTAATTTTTGCCCATCACAAAATAACCAGGATCGTTTTGACATTATTATGAAAACAAATTCAGGTATGATAAACCTGCTTTTCCTGAAAAGACACTTTTGTTCCCGGGGGCACCGCGGCGGTAATCCAGGTATTGGCGCCAATCACGCTGTTCTCTCCGATAACTGTTTTCCCCCCTAAAATTGTCGCACCGGAATATATCGTCACGTTGTTGCGCAAGGTCGGGTGACGTTTGCCGCCCTTGACAATGGTGCCATCCGGATTCTTTGGAATACTGAGCGCGCCCAAAGTGACACCCTGATATAATTTCACATTGTCACCAATTTCAGTCGTTTCTCCAATCACAACGCCGGTGCCATGATCGATGAAAAAACTCTTGCCGATCTGTGCACCAGGATGAATATCAATACCAGTTCGACGGTGCGCCCATTCTGACATGATGCGGGGGATGAGAGGAATTTCCATTTTGTAAATTTCGTGGGCAATCCGGTGGGTGGCAATAGCATACATGTATGGATAGCATGAGATGACTTCCTCAATGCTTTTACTCGCCGGATCGCCCTCATAGCCGGCAATTGTATCCAGTTTGAGCATGGAACGGATATCAGGTATCAATGAAATCAATTTAAATGCTTTTTCTTCACACGTAGTTTTTGTAATTTCCCCTGTATAATTACCCGTTGCCTGGGCAAAACGGCAAGCCCGGTCAAATTCGTCTACTAGATTGAGAAAAAGATTGTCGATCATACTTTGTACAAAAAAGAGCATATTGGACCGGGCAGGAACCCGTTTGCCAAAATAGCCGGGAAAAAGTATTTGCAAAATAGATTCAAGAATATCAACAACAGGTTTCGTAGCCGGTAGATTGACGCCATCAATGCGATTGATGCCGCCTTCTTTTTCATAGGTTTTGACAATAAGGTCTGATATGTCAGTCAGTTTTTTTCCGATATCGGTCATTATGGAACCCTTTAAGCAATTATAAAAAAAAGTTGTCAACGCTGTTAGTAAAAAACAAAATAAAATACGAAAAAGGATTAAAATATGCAAAAACGAGTTGTTCCGATATTGCTTGGTGTGATGACGTTTCTTGCGCTGTTGGTTTTGTACGGTTATTTAATAGAACGCTTCCGGTTACAAATTAGCCATGTGGAAATTAAAACCCCGAAATGCGACACTCAAGAAGGGATTGTTGTTGTCCAGTTATCCGATCTTCATTTAAAAGAAATGTCCAGCTATGAAGAAAAAGTCATTTCCAGAGTCAATAATATCAACCCGGATGTGATTGTGATTACCGGCGATTTATTTTATCACTACAAGGTATGGGAAGACACTGAAGGCGAATCGTTTAAAACCATGCTGAGTGCGATTGAACAATTTGTAACGTCACTTCAGGCAAAGCACGGCATTTACGTGTGCCGGGGGAATAATGATATCAGCAATGACAAGGAAGTGAGCGATTTGTTTTTACATCGCATGCAAAATATTGGCGTCCGCGTTCTGTCCAATCAGATAACAACTCTACGCACAGACCGGGAAACCATTTCATTGCTTGGCGTCGATTTCCCAGAGTTTACCCGGGAAGAAGTGGCAGATTTTTGGGTCAACAGCATTGAGGACGGCAAGTGCCTGCAGGCGAACAGTTCTGAAAAAAATTCATATTCCCATTTTTTAAGGTTCGGGCAGAGTTGGCAAAATTATACTTTTTCAGGACGTTTTCGTCAAACCGATCCTCAGCACGCTGGAATCGGATTCACGTTCTATTCAGCAATGGATCGCGGCTATGATCATTTTTACCGTATCCGCCGCAGCGCTGGCAGCGAACCTTTTGTGGTTTCTCCTCATAATACAACAGTAACCGGAGATAACCGCTATCTCGATACCCCTATAAAAGAGGATATCTGGTACCGATTTCGCATCCAGTGCCAGACAGAATCCGGTCGAACAGTTATCAGAGCCCGCATTTGGCAAGACGGCGCAACCGAGCCAAATTATTGGCAGGCACATGTGACCGATGCCTCGTCATCCCGTCTGACCCGGGGCACGGTAGGATTGTGGAGCGCAGGCCAGGGTATCCAGCAATTTGATGATCTTTTAGTTGAAACACACAATGGACAGCAGTTGCTTGCGGAAGGTTTTGAAAACTACCAGCGCGGAGAGGATCCTGCCGGGTGGATCGATTTCAATTACGAAGCCCAGGCCATTCCCTCCTTGATACGGCATCAAAATTCATCACATTACTCTATTTTACTGGCTCATGCGCCGCAAGCGGTTAACTATGCCGCACCTGCTGGAGTGAATTTGCAGCTCTGCGGCCACACCCATGGCGGGCAAATATGCTTTCCGCTCATTGGCCCGGTTTTTTATCGCGATAAAAAAGAGAATCCCCATGTCAGCGGCTTGTATCGGGTCGGAGAAACGATTTTGTATGTCAACAAGGGAATTGGCACAGCGCTGATTCCGGTCCGGCTTTTCTGTCCACCGGAAATCACTGTGTTACATATTCACCGGCCTTGAGATGAGAGGTGAACTATTCATTTTCTTTATTTCGTTTCAGAATGACCAATGTTGCATCATCATCCCAGGCTGTACGCTGGCCAAAGTCGTAAACTTGCTGGAAAATTTTGTTAGCAATTTCGTTTGCGGAAAGCTCTTTGTTTTTTTGCACCAGCTTTATTAACCGCTTGCGTCCGAACTGCTCTCCAGTTTCACCAGTCCGCTCGATAATACCGTCCGTATACATGACAAGAATACTTTCCGGCGGCATGTGGATATGAGAACGCGATAACGGAATATCTGCTAAAAAGCCAAGGGTAATGCCGGTTGCAGGACATTCTCGTACGCCCCTGGTGATCAAAAACGGCGCCGGGTGACCGGCGTTGACGTAAAAAACGTGGCCGTCGCTTTCGATATCGCCTATGAACATGGAAACAAAATTAGTCGAATATGTACTTTTCTGAATAACGGTATTGAGTTTTTTTATGGTATGCACCAGGCGGGTTTCCTGTGCCAGTCCCATTCGCAGCCCTATCACCACGTCCCGCACCAGCAGGGCAGCCGGAATGCCATGGCCGCTGGCGTCTCCGATGGCCACGCCGAAACTGCCTTCAGCATATTCAAAATAGTCGTAAAAGTCACCGCCTACGAGTTCTGCAGGCTGGGAAAATCCATAAATGTCATATCCCTTTAACTCGAATTTACTTTTTGGCAGCAGACTTTTTTGAATTTCGGCAGCGTGTTCCAGCCGGTCTTCCATCAGTTCGGTAAAAATTCGGTAGTTAATCGACGTGCGCACGGCATTTAAAAACAGGCTGATCTCCTCACGAATCCAGCCCGGTAAAAGCCGAAACACGAGCATCCATTGTTTTTCCTGGTTGTGAATCCAGATGGCTGTAGACTGGAATGAATTCTCAGCATAACCGGTATAAAAAGCGGTATTTAATTCTTCGCGGTCGTAAATATAACTTCTATGTTTGATCGCCAATTGCACCGGTTCGGCGCCCATCGGAATGATGCTTGCCCATTTGTGTTCTTCTGCCTGCTGAGCAGGATAAACAAGCACCATTTCATTTCCGCGTTGTTCATATATGCGTCCCTCTGAGATCTGCAGGGTTTCCTGAAAGGTGTTTTGCAGTTTTTGTATAACCCTGGGCAGTAGATCGCCGTCTGTTTTTTCAATCCGAATTGTAGCTAACAGGGCATCTAATTCCCGGTAAAATGTTTTTGGCTCTATCATAAAACCTTCATTGTTTTATTTTTATCAAATCATTTAATGTACAAAAGTTATCATAAATTCTCAAGCTGCTTTTCTCAATTGACGTAAAAGCTCAGTCTTGGGTAAAAGTTTTAATATTTGGGCACTAAAGTGCCTATTAAAGAATCTCAATAATAACCCC